>JAGWLG010000055.1 GCA_028864975.1 Thermoplasmata archaeon
CCTGCGGGGCCGGAGCGTACGCTGGCGGGGGGGTCGGGGCGGGGGTCATGGAAGGTGCCGGGACCTTCGGCTTCCTGAACTTCAGGAGGTAGAGGGCGAGCCCGGCTCCGGCCGCGACGACCACGACGCCGATGATGATCGGGAGCAGGAGGCCGTTCCCTCCTCCGGACCCGTTGGGGGTGGTGCCGCCCGTGACCTGGAGCGGCGTGGTCGAGGAGACGGAGTGGCTGCTCCCATCCGTGACCGTGACCATGACCGAGTAGTTCCCGGAGGTCGTGGGCGTGCACGACAGGGAGGCCGTGTTCTGGGTGCTACAACCCGGAGGGAGGCTGCTATAGGCGTAGCTGTAGGGGGTCGTCCCTCCCGACACCTGGACGGAGAAGGTCGTCGTGGATCCCGCAGAGACCTTGGCGGGCGAGGCACTGAACGACGTGATCGTGGGGTACCCTGCGGGCGCGGACACCTGGAGGGTGGCCCCCGGATTGCTGGTCGCGCTCCGCCCCGCGGAGTCCGTGACCGTGACCAGGGCCGTGTAGGTCCCAGGCGTGCTCGGCGTGCAAGGCAGGGCCGCGAGGTTCTGGCTCGAGCACCCGGTAGGGAGGCCGGAGTAGGAGAACGAGTAGGGCGACGTCCCGCCCGAGACGCTCGCGGTGAAGACGGTGGACTGTCCGAGGGAGATCGAGGACGGGTTCGCCGTGAACGACGTGATGGTGGGCCCTCCTCCTCCCCCGCCTCCGCTTGGGCTGATGACGGAGATCGTCCCCGCCGAGTTCCCGCTCAAGATGCTCGCGACGTAGAGGTCGCCGTTGGTGCTGTCGTACGCGATGGCCCGGGGCTGCGAGGCGACCGCGATGCTCCCCAGGACCGTGTCGGAGGAGCCATCGATCACGGTGACGGTGTTCGAGGTCTCGTCGGCCACATAGACGTAGCCGTTGCTCGGGTCGAAGGCGATGCCCCAAGGGTCCCCGTTCGAGGGGTCGGAGATCGTGGTCACGAGCGCGTTCGTCGCCCCGTTGATCACGGCGATGTCGTTGGCGGTACCTCCGGCCACGTAGACGTATCCGTTCGTGGAGTCGACGACGCAGTCCCCCGAGTTGGAGGTGGTGGTGAAGTTCTTGATGAAGGCGTGGCTGGAGGCGGTGTCGACGACGATGTCGGAGGGGATGTCGGTGCCGGAGGCGTTCTCCTGGGCCACGTAGAGGTCGCCGTTGGCCGCGTCGAAGCACACCTGCTGGGGCAGCTGGGCGAGGATGGAGTTCGCTGGCTCGGTGAAGAAGTTGCCCGAGTCGGTGTTGCTCGCCGTGTCGATGGTGTAGATGCGCTGGTTGTCGTAGCTCACCATGAAGAGCGTGCCGGAGCTCGTGTCCAGGGCGAGAGAACCGCTGTTCCCCGCCGTCGACGTGAAGTCGATCCACGAGAGATTGGCGTAGGTCGAGGCGCTGAGCACGGAGACGTGGAAGTTGTTGGCGTCCACGACGTAGAGATCACCGTTCGCGCCGTCGTAGGCGAGGGCGTCGGGCCCTGGCGCTCCGTAGCCCGGATCGGAGGGGAGCGGGACCCAGGCGGACACCCGGTTGGAGGTCGGGTCGATGACGGAGAGGTTCCCGGGGTTGGAGGCGGTACCTCCCCCGGCCTGGTTCGCGACGAACATCTTGTTGTCGGTCGCGTCGAAGGCGAGGGCCTCGGGGTCCCAACCGACGGGGATCGTGGCCATCACCGACCCCACGCTCTGGGGTCGTGGGGCGACGGAGGGGGCTCCATGCAGCGAGCGCGCGAGGTTGCCTCGGTGAGCGCCCTGAGGGGCGGCCCCCGTGCCCACGGCCAACGCGGCCCCGCCCAGAAGGAGCGCGAGGGCGAGAAAGGTGCCGATGGACGCGGTCCAGGGCCCACCACGGGCCGCACGCCCCATGCGAGGAGGGTGTTCCAGGGATCGGCCGTCGTGATCGCTCCGCGTCGCCAGACGTTGGTGCATGCTCCAGCGAACCTCGAACCTACGGATATAGGAGCGTCCCCAATTCACCGGTATTCAGGGGGGCCCGGGAGCGCCGACCGGGGGGCTACGCAGAGTAGTAAGTTCCATCGTCGACGGCGGAGAGGCCGTGCTTCCTCTCCGAAGCCAAGGGCCAGGGAGAGAAAGAAAGGGGGCCGGCGTCCCGGGGGGCAGGCCCCGGGACGGGGGGGCATACGCAGATCCTGTTTGACGGTAAGCGCGTCGAGGAGGTAGCTACGATCGTTAGTGGCCGCGGGCTGAGCGCGTCGCCGAAGCTTCGCGCGTACACCCCAGCTCTATCGAGCTCGTCTTTTACGAGTGATCTCAGGTCTCTCTTTTCGCGGGGGGTTTCGGGCTTAGATGCTTTCAGCCCTTATCCCGTGGCGCGTGGCTGCCCTGCCATACCCTGCCGGATAACAGGTGCACTAGAGGCGCCGATTCCCCGTTCCTCTCGTACTGTGGGAACCTTCCCCTCAGAGACCCTTGCACTACTGCCAAAAAGCAACACACCTGTCTCACGACGGTGTGAACCCAGCTCACGATCCCTTTTAATGGGCGAACAACCCCACCCTTGGTAGCTGCTGCACCACCAGGATAGGCAGAACCGACATCGAAGTAGCAAGCCTCCAGGTCGATAGGGACTCTTGCTGGAGACAACTCAGTTATCCCCGGGGTAACTTTTCTCTTATCACTGGCCCGCACATAACAGGACACAGTGGTTCGCTAGGCCCTGCTTTCGCATCGTCGTTCCTCGTTAGGCAGAACGACGTCAAGCCGCCTTTTGCCCTTGCACTCTACGGCGCATTTCTGACGCGCCTGAGGCGACCTTGGGGGGCCCTTGTTAACTTTTGGAGGGCGTGGCGCCCCACCCAAACTGCCTACCTATAGGTGTCCTCCCTCGCGGGAGTGAGCGACACAAGATCAGAAGGGCGGTGTTTCATCGGCCCCTCGCCACCGACCTAGCGGCCGGTACTTACTAACGGGTCCCGCCTACCCTACACAACTAATCTCGTGCCACAACCACAGGCTGCAGTAAAGCTCCACGGGGTCTTCGCTTTCAGACAGTAGCAACTGGACTGCTCGCCAGTTAGTCAGTTTCACCGGCTTCCGCGTAAGGACAGTAGAGCTCTCGTTGGTCCTTCATGCAAGTCGCCAATTAAGCGACAAGGTATTACGCTACCTTAAGAGGGTCATAGTTACCCCCGCCGTTTATCGGTCCTTCGTCCCGTTGAACCGGGCTTTCAGATACCGACACTGGGCAGGATTCAGCGGCCATACACAACCGTTAGGTCTTGCGGCCACCTATGTTTTTGTTAAACAGTCGGAGCTCCCTGGTCACTGCGACCAGACACCCTCGTGTCTGGCACCCCTTCTCCCGAAGTTACGGGGCTGATTTGCCGAATTCCCTTACACGAATTCTCGCCGATACGCCTTGGGCTTCTCACCCAGGGGCACCTGTGTCAGTTCTCGGTACGAACCGCGGTTGCCGCATCGGTCTTTTCACGGACACCGGGCATTATCCGAAGCCCCCATAGGGGGCCCCTTTGGCCCTTCTCCAGGTTCTCACCATGACGGTACTCCCCCGGACGACAGACCTCGAACAGGCTGGCATAGGCCCGCTCGAACTAGCCCGATGTGTCAACACGATGCGCTTTAAGCCGCGGGTCACGGAATATTAACCGTGTTCCCTTTCGCGTGGTCCGATTAAGGACACGCTTAGGATCGACTAACCCTCGACGGATGGTCGTTGTCGAGGAACCCTGGCCCCTTCGGCGGACGGGGTTCTCACCCGTCTTTGCTGTTACTCCTCCCAGGATTTTCATTGCGTGCGCGGTCCACAGGACGTTACCGCCCCACTTCTACCCGCGCAGCACGCCTCTCTACACAATGTCCCCCTCCGGGGGACTGCTCGCATATCGGGGGCCGGCTTTAGCCCCGTCCGTTTTCGGTGCCCATGCCCTCGACTGGTGAGCTGTTACGCACTCTTTGAAGGATGGCTGCTTCTGAGCCCACCTCCCAGTTGTCTGGGGACACGGACGCCCTTTGGCATAGCACTTAGCCGGCACTTGGGGCCCTTAATGCGAGGCTGGGTTGCATTCCCTTTCGCACGGCGGGCTTACCCCTGCCGCGCTCACTCCCGGCGTCTTCAACGCCCGGCACTTCGGAGTTCGACAACAGACCGAGCCCTTTCGGGCCCGTGTTCCATAATCGGTGCTCTACATACCGGGTAGTCTCGGCCGAGACCTACCTGCGAGTAGTTTCGAGAGGAACCAGCCATTCCCAGTCTAGATTGGCCTTTCACCCCTATGCGCAACTCATCCGAGTGATTTGCACGTCAACACCGGTTCGAGCCTCCACCTACCTTTCGGCAGGCTTCACTCTAGTCACGCTTAGATCGATTGGCTTCGGGTCTTCCACCTATGACTACGGGCGAGCCCACCCCGTCCCTGGCCGGTTGCCCGGTTGCGGACTGTCGGTTTCCCTTCGGCTTGGCCGTTCTAACGGCTTGACCTCGCCATAGATCGAAACTCCCTGGCCCGTTATTCAAAACGGACGCATGGACCCTGTGTCCACCGGTTTTACCCGGCTTCGCTCCTTGGGGGCCCATGCGGCTTGTGATCACTTGATTTCAGGCTCTTTTCACCTCCCTTCCGAGGTACTTTTCAGCTTTCGTTCGCACTACTATTGCACTATCGGTCTCGGGACGTATTTAGGATCGGAAGTTTGTGCCTCCCAACTCCCCATGCGATTTCCAACGCACGGTACTCTGGATACCTCCAATCTCCCTTCCTCCATTGGCCTAGGGGACTTTCACCCTCTACGGTCCGGCGTTCCAGCCGCGTTCGGCGTCGGAGGCGAGGGAGTGCGAAGGTCCATAACCCCACATCTTCTCTGACTTGTCGCCAGAGAATTCGGTTTGTCCTCTGCCGCTTTCGATCGCCTTTACTTACGGCATCTCGATTGATTTCTTCTCCTCCCCCTACTAGAATGCTTTACTTCGGGGGGTTCCCTATCCCTGATGGGACTGACCTTGCGGTCCGGAGTTCCGATTAGGTGATCCGGGGATCTCAGGTTCCATGCGCCTACCCCCGGCTTATCGCAGCTTGGCACGACCTTCATCGGCGCCCGAGCCGAGCCATTCCTCAAGTGACTTGGAGACAGCTACACTTGACGCACTCGCCTAGCGTCCAGAATCTGCGTATGCGCGGGTCAACGAACGCGGACCCCGTGGCCCGCGCTCTCCCCACTTCCCCAGCGAGCGCCCCCGCTCGTTGGGTGCACGTGGGCAGTACAGGCAGAACCCGCACCGCTCCGAATTTCCACTACCCCCATCGTATATAACGCTAGACTTGCCGCGCGGTCCACCCGTGGCCCTGTCCCGCGACGCTTCTTGGCGCCCGCACGGCCCCTCGGAGCACCTCGAGGGAACTTCGAGGCCCGAAGGAGGACCTGATCAGTGCCAGAGATGGACGCCAAGCGCGTGGCCGAGGAGGGAATCCACCCCCGCGACCGGGAGAGCGCAAACCAGCGGAAGCACGTACGCGACAGGGTAGGACCACCAGGGGGGGCTCGGAGCTCCCACGGCGCGGGGCCGTGTGTAGGCCGGGAGGTACACCATCAGCCCGTAGACGAAGAACCAGAACCCGGCGAAGAGCGCCGACGGGTTCAGCGTCGCCTCCATGGTCGTCCCGAGGAGGCCATAGAGGAGCAGCACCTCGTTGGCAGAGAAGTCGAAGCGTCGCAGAAGGAGGACCCACGCCGCGAACTCGGGAACGAAGAGGACCACCGAAGAGAACCCGATCACGACCAGGTAGTTGGCCGAGGCCGTGATGTGCGCCTGGGCCGCTGCGACCCCGAACCACGGTGGAACGAGGTTCGTCATGGAGGTCGTGATGGCCTCCTCGAGCAGCGCGAGGAGCGTGGCCAGAAGGAAGAAGCGCCACTCCCACCGGATCGGTTGGCGAAGGAGCCAGGACCGCAGGTGGTCGCGATACCTGAGCATCAGGACACCGCCGAGAACACACCAGAGCAGGACGAGGCCGATCCCCATCGTGATGATGGCACGGGCGACGGGGTCGTGCGAGCCCACCAGGACCACGACCCCCACCAGGGAAACCGCGATGGCGGAGTAGACCGCGAGCAACTTGATCAGTACCCTCGGAACCCGCTCCCTCCACCCCTCCGGTGGTCCCGCGGTCCGCCCGGGCGGGGCGCTTACGGCGGCCGAGTCCATGGTCCTCAAGGGACGTGAGCCGGGCTCCCTCTACTTGAACGGGTCCGAAGGAATTGGAAGGCCCGACGGCCTCCTTGCCCACGCCCGGGGGAAGCTGTGGGGCACACCGCCAGCTCACCCGTCGACACCGCCCGCCAGCTCCCGTTGACGGGCGCGCGAGGCGCCGACGCGCCGTTCAGCGAGGACTTCCGTCGTCTTCCGCCGGCCTTCGGGCGCGTTTGAGCCGCCGCGACTTCTCGACCAACTCCTCGCGTCGCGCATCGTCCGCCCGCTGGCGCTCCGCTTCCTCGACCTCGGGCAGCTTGTCGCCGGCCTTCTCGTCGCCGGAGATCCGCATCTCCGCGGGCTGGAGCAGCTCCTTGGGGATCCGGTGCACGTTGGGGTTCACGTCCTCCGGCTTGATCTCCTCGCCATACGGGTTCGCCTCCTCGACGCTGGGGCGTTCCTCGCCGAGCGTCCGCTCCACCTCCACGTGGACCCCGCCGGCCTCGCTTCCCTCCGAAGAAGTCGTCGGCTTAGCCGGCTCGGACAACGATCCTTCCTCGTCCTTGCTCTCCTCGACGACCACCGGCCCCGTCTCTTCTCCCTCCTCCTGGGCGGGGGTCATGGTGGTCTCCAAGGGAGGGCCCGGTTGGGCCACCTCCTCGGTCGGGGTCGCCACCGGGTGGGTCTCGTGATGATCGAGCTCTTCGTCGAACTCGTGCGGCGGTATCGCTCCGGTCGCTCCCGCGCCGACAGGAGGTCCCGGTGCGACCGAAGGCTCGATCTCGGGGGGTGGGTTGGGCGCCTCCTCGTCGGTCGCTGTCGCAGAACCCTTCGAGGACGGTCGGCGCCGCCGTGCGATGGCCACCACGAACGCCACGAAGAAGACCAGAGCGAGCGCGAGCAGGAAGAGGTCGAGGAGCGACAGTGGGAGCCCGTTGATCGCGGGCGTCTTGGACGGCGGCGCGACCAGCGTCACGGTGACGTTGTTCCACGAAGGGAGGTACCCGGGTCCTCGGGCCTCGAGCTCAAGCTCGACCGTCTCGCCCACGGCCCCGCTCCAAGCGACCGTGAACGAGGCCGCTCCGGAGGTACTGGTGGCGGTGGAGCTCGGAGCGACCGACGTGGGGGTCGCGAACCCCGACTCGCTGACGTTGGCGAAGACCTCGACCCCGCCCACGGTGTTCCCGTGGGACGTGACCTCGACCAGGAGCGACGTGGTGGATCCCGGGGAGAAGTCGCTGCTCGAGAAGCTGGGCGCCAACGTGAGGGACTGGGGAAGAATGAGAAGATCCAACGGTTGGGATGTCGAGAGGTATCCGTTCGCGGTGGCCGTGAAGAGGAGCACGACGTGCTCGGCGGTCGACACCACGGGAGCGGTGAAGGACAAGGAGGAGGGGGCGAACCCCTGGAGATTGAGCGTGAACGACGATGCGCTCAAGGCCCCTGACCCCACCGCGATGGACACGGTGACCACCGCCAGGTAGGCGGGAGAGGAACTCCCGGAGGGGGAGATGGCCGTGCCCGACAGATTCAGAGCGATCGTGGAGCCGCTCGAGAAGGGCGGGGTCGCGGCGGGCTCGAGATGGAGCGAACCCTCGGCCGTGACTGAGGAGGAGATGGTGAACGCCAGCGCAGCCCCCTCGCTCGCGAAGCCGGGGGCGGAGACCTGGGCTAGGGCCGCCATGGACCCTACGGTGGACCCCGCGGTGAAGTTCTCGTAGGCCACTCCCCACGCCGAAGTGGACGTGCTCCCCGAGAGGGTCCCCAACGAGTTCGAGGCCATCAGGGCCACGCTCGCCCCCACCAGGGGGGTCGGAGTGGACGAGGAGGTATTGGTCACGATGAGCTCGAACGGGACCTGCCCGCCAGGAGCCGCGCCAAGGGTGGCCGAAGGCGTCACCGCGATCGAAAGAGCGAAGGGGGTCGGTGCCGGACTGACGATCTCCAGGACCGTCGCGTTCTGCACGGCACGATACCCGGGAGCGCTCACGTTCGCTTCGATCAACACGCCCCCGCTCGAGGGGGACGTGGCGGGCGCCATGTACCGCGTGAGGAAGGTACCGTTGCCGGCGGTGGAGCCGAAGGTCGAGGCGAGCGAACCCGCACCGGCCAACGATAGTTGCACGGCGGCGCCGCCGACCGCGCCGCCGCCCGTCCCGATCGCGGAGACCTTCACCCAGGTGGTGCTCCCGAGAGCCACCGTTGAGCTCCCCGCAGCGACGGAGGCGCGCAGGAGGTAGGTCGGAAGAGCCTTGTCCACCTCCCCGAGCGCGGCGGCTTGGGCCGGCGCATACCCCCGGGCGGTGACCCCTGCGGTCAGGGTGCAGTTGATCGAGCCGGTGAGGCCGGAAGGCGTGGTCCAGTTGAAGTGGGCCCACCCCGAGCCGTTCGACACGGCGGGATTGGTCCCCACGATCGACCCTCCACTGGCCGATAGCGCGATCGTCGCCCCCGAAAGGTTCCCGCGGGCTTGACCTGTCGGGGAGATCGCTCCGACCCAGACCGCAACCGTGGTCGTCGCCCCGGAGGTCGTGGGTGAAGGAGGGTACAGGATCACGGGCGGGGCCGCCGTGTCCACCGCGATGAGCCGACCATCGGCCGCGAAAGCGTAGACTGTCTCCCCCGAGACCGCGGGAGAACCGAAGAACGGAGCTCCTACCGGTACCTTCCAGGTGAGCTGCCCCGTCGAGGCGTTGATGTCGTAGAGCCACCCGTTGGTCGCTCCGTCGATGAGGTTGCCTCGGGAGTACGCCGGGGAGGCCAGGAACGCCGACCGCGCCCCCGCGCTGAAGTTCCAAAGGAACTGCCACTTCCCTCCGCCCACCAGGTGGAACAGGTAGGCGCTCAGATTCCCGGTATTGTTGCCGAAGTAGACCGAGGCCGCGGCGCCCCCCCGGTCGACCACGGTCGGGGTACCGACCACTCCTGCATCTTGACCTGCGCCGGTGAGCATCTGCAGGACCGAGGTGCTGGGCGCCGTGTTCGAGGTCAGGTTCACCGCCCAGAGCAGGCTGGTCGTCCCCGCGCCCGCGTCGTTCGCGAGGAACCCGGTGGGCCAGCATTGGGTACCGTTGGTGATGTTCACGGCCGCCATCGAGCCGAAGAGGCCCGCCGCGTTGGGAGGGAGATTGATCTGGGCCGAGCCCCCCCCCGCAGGAACCGACCAGACATCGATCTTCCCGCTGCCGCGGTCGGGGAGGAAGGCCTCCCAGCCCTTCGTATTCACGTCGAGCACGCTCGGGGTCGCGCGGTAGCTCGGTCCTCCGGGGGCCTTGTTGAACCCGGCCGCCCCGCACGCGTTACCGGCGAGGTCGACCGCATTGATGTTCCCCGAAGTGTCGGCCTGGAGGAGTTGGTCGTTGGGCATTGGCGCCAGGCTGGAAGCCATCGGGTTGCCGTTGAAGTTGCAGACGAGCGGAACTGTCCCCGCGCCAGGGTCGACGATGCCCACATTGTTCCCTCCACCGTCCTGGGCCACGGCCACCCGTCCATCTCCCGTCAGGAGCGGGGTCGAGACCAGAGGTCCGTCCCCCATCGAGCCCAGCAGGTCGATGCTCGCATCGATGACCCCGGTCGAGGCGTTGACCAGGTAGAGGACATCGTCGGTGGGGACGAACACCTCGCCGTGCGCCACGATCGGCGAGGATTGGAAGGGAGGGTCGGTGTTTCCCGGTCCCGGTGGGGTCCCGCTATCGATCGGCAGAGAGATCGACCAGCGGATGGAGGGGTGCTGCGGGGAGGAGCTTCGCGCCACACCGGAGAGCATCGGGTCACCATGGTACATCGACCACCCCGGGCCCAACGGAAGCGGCGAGGCGGCCGCGAGAGGACCCGAGGGGTCGACCGTCCTGCTAGGAAGGGGCGTGGCCGCGCGGACCGGCGACGCGGGGCCCAGGAGGAACATGGCCACGACCAGTACGATCAGAGTGCTTTCTGGCCAGAGTCCTCTACGCATCGCCCTACCCACACCTCCAGGGGGATAATTGCGCTTCGGGAGCTGATGGGAGGGCTGGGAGAGGCCTCCCGAGGCCTACTCGGCGGCCAGGGGTACCTTCGTCTCGTCCGGGCGAGCGATCTTGGGAAGGGCAGGGAACCGCGGGAGCCCGGGGATCTCGGCCTGGAACACCTCGAGCTCCCCCCCGGACCTCCGGATCCTGAGGTACTCCGCGGACCGCAGGGGCTTCCATTTCTCGAGGTGCCGGTCCATCGGCTCGCTCGTCACGACGACACTTCCCGGGAGGGCGAAGTAGCTCATCTCGTAGTAGGGTCGAGGCAGGCCGCTCAGGCAACTGCCGTGCTCCCCCGTGTAGTGGCAGAAGGCCCAGAGCTCCTCGGAGTTCCGGGAAAGGAGAATGTTGAGCCCTCCGTGCGGTCCGTTCCCGGGCCGCCCTTCCTCCTCCCACACCTCATGCAGGTCGCGCATCGCGTCCGCGTAGGCACGGACCGGGTCCTCGGAGCGGTCGAGCCGGGTCAGGAAGAGCTGCTGGAACACCTCGGAGTCGTTCACGCCCCTTAGCAAGGAGGCGCGGTTCCCCAGGCGGCGCTGGGTCTCCCGCGGCAGCGCGATCCAACCGTTGTGGGCGAAGACGCTCCCCTCCGACACGAAGGGCTGGCTGTTCTCCATGGCCACCAACTTCTCTCGGGGGAGGGCCATGGGATTGCTCGCCTTTCGAAGGTGGGCGATGACGAGAGGACACGTCAGCCCCGAAGCGACCTCCGTGAACCTCTCCCGCTCCGCGGGCCGATAGACCGCTTCTGCGCCCTTTCGGACGCGCGGAAGGCGGCCTTCAGGGGGGTACCAGGCGATGCCCCAGCCTTCTGCCTGCAGCTGGGCGGGGTCGATGTTCGCCTGACGAACAAAGGGGATCTCGGCGTCCAGGAGCCAGGGGGCGACGCGCACAGGTTCGAGAGAGATCATCCCGAACAGCCTGCACATCGACCTGGCCAGGCACGGGCGATACGAAAACGTTGCGGGACGAAGGACGGCTCATCCCGAGCCTTCGGTCCACTGAACCCCGCAGACGGGGCAAGTCCCGGAGCTGTCGAGCCCGCTGCCGCAGATGAAGCAGTTCAGCGGCCGGACCCCTGGCGCGGTAGGCACAGAAGGCTTCGTCGGAGCCTCGGCCGTGCCTCTCATGGCAGGAGAACGGTCCCTGGGGGTAGGCGCCGAGAGGGAAGCGGGCGGAGGGGGCGGGGGTGGAGGGGGTGGGGGTGGGGGCGGAGGCGGGGGAGGCGGAAGC
>JAGWLG010000113.1 GCA_028864975.1 Thermoplasmata archaeon
GACATGGACGCGGGAGTGACGATCCACTGCGGCGCCGCCGACATCGGCCAGGGGTCGAAGACCCTGCTGGCCCAGATCGTCGCCGAGGTCCTGGGGATCCGCATGGACCGCTGCCGGGTCGCGGCGGTCGACTCCGACACCGCGCCCATCGATATCGGGAGCTACTCCAGCCGGGTCACGTTCATGATGGGCAACGCGGCGCGCGCGGCCGCGGAGAACCTCAAGGCCCCGATCTTCGCCGCCGCCTCGGAGCTCCTCCAGCTCCCGGTCGAGGACCTCGAGGCCTCGGAGGAGCGGGTCCACCTGAAGGGCCACCCCGAGAAGGGCGTGCCGTTCCACGAGGCGTTGCACAAGGCCATGGAGAAGAAGGGCGCCCTCGTCGCCTCGGGCGCGTTCTCCACGAAACCGATGGGGGGGACGTTCAAGGGGGCCAAGGCGGGGACCGCCCCCGCGTACTCCTTCTCCGCCTACGTGGCCCAGGTCGACGTGGACGTCGAGACCGGCTTCATCAAGGTCGAGAAGGTCTGGGCCGCCTTTGACTGCGGACGGCCGTTGAACCCTCTCGCGGTCGAGGGACAGATCGAGGGGTCGATCCACATGGGCCTGGGCCAGCTTCTCTCGGAAGGGCTCAGCTACCGGGGCGCCCGTCTGATGAACCCGTCGTTGCTCGACTACAAGATCCTCACCCCGCAGCAGATGCCGGAGGTGGAGTGCCTCCTGGTCGGCGAGGACGACCCCGAGGGACCGTTCGGGGCCAAGGAGGCGGGCGAGGGTCCGCTCGTCGCCGCGCTCCCCGCGGTGGGGAACGCCCTTTTCGACGCGATCGGGTGCCGGTTCCGCGACCTCCCGATCACCCCGGACAAGGTCCTACGTGCGCTCGACGAGCAGCGCAAGAAAGGGGGAGGAGGCAAGCCCGAGGTCCCTCACCGTCGCCCCCCGAACCTGTCCAACCCGGCATGATCTCGAGGTAGTCGGAGACCGATGCACCTGGACCCGTTCGAACTGCATCTCCCCACGTCCGTGGAGGAGGCGATCGCCCTCGCCCGCACGCACTCCGGTGCGTTCGATTATCTCGCGGGCGGGACGGACCTTCTCCCGAACTACAAGATGCACCTCAATGTCCGTCCCCACCTGATCTCCCTCGACAGGATCGAGGAGCTCCGTGCCTTCCACCCGGAGGAGGGCCGGCTGGGAGCCATGGTGCCGTTGCGGACCCTGGAGGCGCATCCGGTCCTGGCTTCCCGCTACCCCGGGATCGCTCAAGCCGCGGGGGAGGTCGCGACCCCGCTCGTCCGCGCGAGCGGAACGCTCGGAGGGAACCTCCTCGTCGAGACGCGTTGCTTCTTCTTCAATCAGTCCCACGCCTGGCGCGAGGCGCTGGGCTACTGCCTCAAGGCCGAGGGGGACCGCTGCCACGTGGTCCCGCAGAAGGAGCGCTGCTACGCGACGTTCTCCGGCGACCTCGCCCCCTCGCTCCTGGTCCTGGGCGCGGAGATCGAGATCGCGGGCACCTCCGGTCGCCGTCGCCTCCTCCTCGAAGAGCTCTACGACGGGAAGGGGGACGGCATCCGCCGAACGCGCCTCGCCCCGGGGGAGCTCCTGGTCCGTGCCGCGCTCCCCGCCGGAGCCGAGCGCGGGCGAGCGTCCTACTCGAAGCTCCGGGTCCGCCCTTCGTTCGATTTCCCCGAGCTCGGGGTGGCGGTCGCGCTGGCGGAGACCGACGGACGCGTGGACCGTTTGGAGATCGCCTTGGGGGGACTCGAGACCTATCCGAGGCGGATGCAGGCGCAGACCGCACCTCTCGTGGGCGAGAAGCTCACGGAGGACCGCGTGAGGACCCTCGCGGAGGAGGTCCGCAAGTCGGTCCGCCCCGTCCACAACACCTTCCTCGCCCCCGACTACCGAAAGCGGATGACCGGGGTCTTCGTGCGACGCGCCCTGATGGCCCTTCGGAGCGCTTCGTGAGCAGCCAGAAGGGGAAGGCACGCCGCCCCGACGCATCTTCCCCGACGCGGCCTCCAGATGGCATCGCCTTCGAGCTGGTCCCAATCGAGGAGGTCAAGGAGCACGAGGAGATCGAGGAAGAGGTCCTGCGTTACGTCCTGGGGGAGTTCCGTAAGGACGGAGGGGTACGGGAACCGATCCTGGTCTCCCGAGGAGATCA
>JAGWLG010000114.1 GCA_028864975.1 Thermoplasmata archaeon
TCGTGAACGCCCTTCGGGTCCGGATGGACAAGGTTCAGGTAGTCGACCACCAGCGACAGCCCCTTCTGCAGCTCATCGACCGGGAGCGTGCCTTCGCCCTCTCCGTCAGCGGAAAGGGTGACCAGCCTAGTCAGAAGTTCGCGCAGCAGTTCGTGCTCCTCGTGGAACGTCGCCACGGATGATGCGGTCATGGCCCTTCACTCTCCTGCCCAAGGCAGGCCTCCAGGGCCGATGAGCTGTCGAACGAAAGGTCTAGGCGGGAGGTCCGAGGACCACCCGTGATGCATCGTTCCAGGCACCACCGAGCGGTCAGGGCGCGGGCGGCTCGCTCCAGGCCTTTGAGAGAAGAGCCTCAAGATCTGCCGTCGGAGCATCCGTGGTAACGCCGTAGGATCGCGGGCCCGTTCACGAAACGCTTCGATCGTCCAGGGATGGTCAACGTGGAAGAAGGGACTTGGGGCGGAGCTCCTCCCGGACGAGAAGGCATGGGTCGGATTGTGCTGGGGGGACTCGGGGGTTCCGCTCGACCTCTTTCAAAACAACCCTCGCGGTCGATGGCGGAGGCGCATCGATCGGGGTGGGACGCGGGTGGAAGACTTGCTTGGGGAACGCTTGACCAGCAGGTGGGTCACCGTCCAGCGGCCATGCGCTGCAGCTCCTCCCCGGCGGGACCGCACTCGAGGAAGGGTGGACACTCTGAACACTTGGACAAGAACCTCGTCCGTCCCCGTCGGGTAGGGTCTCCGATGATCGCGCGCTCGGCGAAGCGATCCCCGCGCTGGCTCAGAGAGGAGGCCCTCCAGCCCCCGATCGAAAGCGAGGATCTGCGAGCCCGCGACCCAAACCGCAGGCAGCGAGGGATGTCGGGCGGCCTTGAGGAAGGCCAAATCCCTCGCGTGGCGTAGCTCCCCGACGGTTCGCCGACGACTACACGATCTCTGCTTCGACCCGGTCATGAAAAACCCCCTGGGCGGGAGAGGAATCATCCCATCGGCGCTTATCGGCGGGGAGATAGGATGGTGGACGCTCCGGGAACCCCATCCTGCGATTGACGTGGAGAGCGAGCACGAATAGGAGCGAGGACAGCCGGTTGAGATAGACGAGGATCTCGTGTCGAACCGGCCGATCCCGGAAGAGGGCCACTCCGAGAAGCTCGACCCGCCGGGCAACCCCTCGTGCGACATGGAGCTGCGCCGCGCCGTGCGAGCCCCCCGGGACCACGAAGCTCCGAAGAGTGCTGAACGGGCTGGAGAGCCGGTCGATTTCCCGCTCCAACTCGACCACCTCCGACATGGTGATCCGTGGGGCGGAGTCCTCGACCCCGACGGGGAGCGCGAGTTCGGCACCTACAGTGAAGAGTTGGTCCTGCAGCCGCCCGAGGACCGAAACGACGTCGGAGCACGAGGTCCCGAGAAGAGACCTCGCGAGCCCGAGATGGGCGTTGAGTTCGTCCAGACCACCCATCAGGGCGATCTCCGGGGAACCCTTCCCCACCCGAGTCCCGTCAGCGAGGCTCGTCTCACCCCAGTCACCGCCCCCCGTATAGAACTCAGGCATGGGTCTATGGAGACCAGGCACTTCGGACGTATCGGGTACCATGCTAGGGGGTTCGGTCGGTCCTCGGCACCGAGTCACCCCAAACCGCTCGGTTCCCACACGCCACGAATCGTTTCGGGACGGGGCTGATGGATGGAGAGAGGCTACCGCGAGATGGAGGAGTTATGGAAGTGGAAAGGCCGTCGGAAACCCTGATCGAGACGTTCTTCCGAGATTCTCGTCCCGCAATCGATGCGCTCGCTGCCCGGGTGCGGTCGGGGGAATCGGGACACCCGGGGGAGGTCCCGATGTTCACCTTCCGGGATGGACACCGCTCGGAGGTCAGGATCGATCAACGTGCGTTCCTGCTCCGCACCTCCGTCGAGTACGCCAACCCGCAGCTCACGTTGGAGGAGCTTCAAGGGATCGTCATCGCCCGCCTCCTCGAGGTCACCGGAGCGTTCGTTGCCCAGCATCCGCATCTTCACCTCGATGCCGTGGACATCCACGAAATGGCGAGGACCCTCGAGACCCCCCCTCGAGGGGCCGTCGTTCCGTTCCTGCTCAATGTCGACGATATCGAAGCCGACCGCTACTCGATCAACCCGCTCCGGAAGTCC
>JAGWLG010000115.1 GCA_028864975.1 Thermoplasmata archaeon
TCCGGGAGGTGTACGGGTCCCTCGCTCACCTCGGAGAACGGTTCGGCCGGGTGGCCCCGGAGACCCTGGAGGATGCGAAAACTCTCCTCAGCCGTTCGGTGGCTCCACCGTCAGGGCGCAAGGCTTGCGGTCAACAATAGGCCCCATCTCCGGGCCCGTGTCCCCCTGGCCCGTCCGACGCCGAACATCCATCCGGTTCCCCCGCCATGACCGCTCCATGTCCACCGTCACCCGCATCCGTTCCAGCCCCTCCACCTCCGACGCCACCCAGAGCCACTCCTCGTGCGCCTCGAAGTACCTCCCGATCCTCTCGTCCACCTCCACCGCCCAGTCCCCGTTCCCCCGGAACCGAGCCCTCGCCTCCTCGATCGACCGCTTCGTCGTCTCCACGTCGGCCCGCGTCAGCGGACCCACGGGGGTCCGGCTCCTCCGGTCCCGCTCCAGCTTCATCGCCTTGCGGACCGCCTCCCACAGGACGGCCTCGCTCTCCACCCGCGGGAGGTCCGTCCGCACGCCCTCCCTCCTCAGGAGCCGGGTGAGCTCCTCTTTCAGCCTCACCACCTCGGCCACAGCAATCCCTCGTCGAACATTGCCGCTCAAGAGGAACCCGGTCTGTTCCAGCACCCAGCGAGCGCGCCTCGCCACCTCCAGGTAGGGGAGGTGCCACGGGTATCCCCCCTTGCGCGTGCGCGGCTCCTCGATGTACTCCAAGGCGAGGCGCACCCAGACCCGCTCCCACCCCTCCAGGTCGCGCGAGCCCTTCCCACGCACCGGAAGCTCCCGCGACCAGTGCACGAGCCGGGAGAGCCCGCGGTCCTTCTCCAGCGCCTCCTTCAGCGGCAGGTAGTGGACCAAGAGCTTCGGGCCCAGGTCCTGCAGGAAGTGCCAGTGGTCCTCCTGCTGCGGGCACCCCCAGAAGACCAGACCGCAGGCGGTGCGCAGGGTGGGGGAGAGGTCGTGCAGGATGAGGTCGGGATCCCCATAGCGGCACCGGACCTCCGTGAGGAACGCCATCACTCCGTCCAGGTCCTCGGCGACGAGCTGGTGGGCGAGGAGCGTGGTCTCGGTGAAGGCGTCGATGGCGCGGAAGGTGGTGGGACCGTTCTTGACCACGGTCCCATCGATCAGGAGGACGCGCCACGAGCGCTCCTCGACCCAGGCGGGGAGGCGCTCCTCGCAGAGCATCCCCCACCGGACGAGCCCCTCGGTGGCGAGGCGGGAGAGGGTGTTGAGGGAAATGGCGAACCCGAAGGCCCTCAGGTTGGCGGCGGTGGTCTCCAGGTCGAGGTTCAGGGAGTAGCGGAGGAAGGTGGTGGCGAGGATCAGGTCGTATCCCACCGTTCGGTGGGGAGGTCGGAAGACCTCCCTCAGGGGCGGGACATAGACGACCCCGGGGCATCTCTTCGGGCAGGTGAAGACCGGGACCTTGAGCGTGCCCGACGCCTCGAGCGTCGTGAGCTTCGACGGACGGAAGTGGTGGCGTTGGAGCCTCGAGCCGCAGGCAGAGCACGGGGGGACGGGGCGGAGGGCGCGGGGGAGGACACTTCGGGCCACAGAAGGAGATGCGCCGTTTTTTTCCCCAGATCGAAGCGGATGCCCACGGCCTCCAGGGCGGGAGGCGGGGGCATCTCGGGGGCCATGTCGTGGACCAGGGAGAGGACCTGGGCGACGGAGAGGGTGCCGAGCATGAGGGCGGTGGCGAGGGTGGCGAGATGGACAGGCTGGAGGGGGAGGGCCCGGGGCGCGAAGGGCCGACGATAGATGGGGGAGAGCGGGCCCAGGTTCTCGATGATCCGCAGACGGCGCTTACCGGACGCGGGGTCGCGGTACCACTGGACGAGTTGTCGGTAGCGGTGGCCCTTGTCGACCTTGGTCCGGACGAAGGGGTCCGACATCGGTGATAACCCAATAGGTTATCGCCCTAATGAACATTCGGTTATCAGTCGTTCGAGGGAGCGCCGTCAGTGGACGGGCCTACAGGTTTCACCGAAGTTGACAACCGTGGCGAGGATTCCCCCTTCCGAAGACTACGCGCCAGGTGCGTTGCGCGCACTTCCGCAGGCCTGCCATCGGCCTTTCACCCGCACCCGCCATGATGGCCTTGTGTGCAACCCACC
>JAGWLG010000056.1 GCA_028864975.1 Thermoplasmata archaeon
GGCCCGATTCGGGGCGAAGGTCCGATGCAAGGTGTTCGAGCACCAGGTCGCGGAGATGCTAGCTCGAACCGTCGTCTGGGATGCCCTGGCGGTGGTCTACCATGAGGCCTAGAGGTCAGTCCTCATTTCCCGGTCGCACTCCCTCCCACCGGTAACGTTTAAGTTGGTCCGGGGGTCGCCCCGCCGCCATGACGGAGGGCGGTGTCCAGAAAGGGGACCTGGTCCGGCTGGACTTCGAGCTCTGGGCCGAAGGCGGGGCCAAGAAGGAGCTCGTCGCCTGCACCGAAGAGAAGGTCGCGAAGGAAGCCATGGGTGGCGAGTCGCCCAAGGGGATGAACTGGGGGCCTCAGCCGTACATCGTGGGCGCCGAGCTCTTCCGCTCCGTCTTCCCGGTCGCCCCCGGCAAGGTCGAGGCCTCCATCGAAGGGGCCAAGATTGGGGAGAGCGTCGAGAAGGAGTTCCCGGCCGAGGACTCCTTCGGCGCACGCGATGCGAAGCTCATCGAACTGTTCTCGATGAACGAGGTGCTGCGCCTCCCCGAGATGCGGAAGGATGACGCGCACCTGGACATCGGCACGGTCCTCAACATCCGGGGACGCCAAGGGCGGGTCTCAAGCCTCACCGCGGGCCGCGTCCGGGTGGACTTCAACCGCCCGCAGGCCGGCCGCAAGGCCCTCTGGAAGTTCCGCGTCGTGGAGAAGGTCACGGCCCCCGAGGAGGTGGCCCGCGCGGTCCTGGAGATGGACTACGGACGCCACAAGGACTTCGGGATCGAGATCAAGGACCAGACGGTCACGATCCACCTCGCCGACCGTTCCCTCTTCGATGTCAACTGGCTCGCCTCCAAGGCCGCGGTGGTGGGCCACCTGCGGGACCGACTGAAGGCGACGAAGGTCGTCTTCATCGAGGAGCACAAGACCCCCCCGCCCGCCGAGAAGAAGAAGGAGGCCGCGGCGGAGACAAAACCAGCGGCCGCCCCCCCGGCGCCGCCCGCTCCCGCAAGCCCGGCCACCGCAGCCCCTGCGCCCTCGACCCCGACCCCGTAGGCGAGCCGCTCGAACGCTCGCAACCGCCGAGTGCGGTGGCAGCGCTGACCATATCTCCCCCGACGGCTCGGCCCCTCCACCACGATGCGCAAAGGCGTCCTGGCCATCGGAGCGACCTGCCTCGTGCTCGGGGCGCTCGTCGCCTTCGCCCCCATCTTCCCGGTGCCTTCAGGGTCCCAGCAAGTAGGGAACGGCATCGTCGCGTTCTTCCAAGTGCACTCTCTGGTCCTCCCCCAGTACCTCCAGGTCCCCTGGCACGCGAGCAGCCCCACAAGGATCTACGTGATGGACTGCGGCACCACCCAGCCGAGCGCCGGGTCGGCCGATTTCTGTCCCGCGAACCACACCGTCGCCGCGGCGCAGGGAACGGGTGGCACCCTCTCGTTCGCGATTGCCAACGGCCACTGGGTGACGATCGGGACGAGCGGCTCCTGGGCCAACATCTCGGTCCGGACCACGAACGGTCAGGTGGGGTTCGTGGTGCTCGTCCTGGGCGCCATGGCCACGCTCGCAGCCTTCCTGCTTCGACCCGAGGGGTCCTCCGCCTCCTCAGCCACCCCGAAGGTCAGCCCGACCGGGAAGGCTCCCGTCAGCGCGAAGAAGAGCGGTGATCGTGAGAAGACGAAGCCGACACCAAAGGAAGACCCGACGTCGGAACCGGAAGATCACGAACCGGGCGACGAGGGCGCCGAGGCGAAGGCCGAGGGCACGTCGTAGGCGTAGACCCGCACCTTGCGGTCCTCTTCCCGGGTCGTCCACCCCGGCAACGGATGCCAGTAGCTCACCACCCGGGCCCCGGGGGGAAGCTCCTCTCGGAACTTCTCGTCGAGGCGGCGCATGGCCCCCGGCCAGAGGAAGACCAGGACCACCGTCGCGTCGTGGAGGTCGGTCCGAAAGAGGTCCGAGCGGCGGAGCTCCAACCGGTCGCCCCGTGGATGGCGGGAGCGCCGCCAGCGCAGGATGAGGAAACGGATCGGTTCGATCTCGATCCCCACGACGGAATCGGCCCCCTCGTCCAGCGACCGAAGGAGGAGGCCCCCGGTCCCGGCGCCCAGGTCGTAAACACGGTCCCGGGGTCCGATGCGGGCCATTCGCATCATCCGGCGGAGCACCGAGGGGGGAGTGGGCTGGTAGCCGGCGCCCCAAAGGAAGGAGCCGAGCATGAAGTACATCGCGATCAGGATCACGATGATCAGCAGCAGGGCCCAGTAGTTCATCGACGGAGGCTCACTCCTCGAGCTTTCGCGGGCGTGACGCCCTCAAAGAGATCGAACGCGGCCCAAGAGTGGCTCGCCGCCTTCGGCCGGTGGTCGCCGCGTCCTGGCCCACCTGGGAGCTGTTCGGTCTCTGGAACATCACGGACCTCCTCCCGTCCACGCGTTCGAAAGGCACGCCGCTCAGATCCGCCGCTTGAGCTCTTGGAACGCCCGGTCGGCCGCGGAGTAGGGGTCGGTCTCCTTCGCGACGACCTCCTGCAGCAGGGTCTTCCAGGACGCCTCCTTCCCGAGCTCCTCTTCCGCCAGCCGCTCGATCCTCTCCCGCAGGAGCTCCCGAAGCTCCTGCTCCGCCCGGGCCTTCCTCCCCGCCTCGGCCCCCGGGCCGTTCCGCATCGCGCTCTCGTGGTCCTCCACCGCCTGCCAGAGCTCCGAGATGCCCGTCCGCTGCGCCGCCGAGGTGGGGACCACGCGGGGGGTCCACCCGTCGCGCGGGACGGAGAGGTAGGCCAACTCCTGCAGGTCCTTGACCGCCCGTTCGGAGCCGGGAAGCTCGGACTTGTTGACGACGAACACGTCGGCGATCTCGAAGAGCCCCGCCTTCAGCGTCTGCACCTCGTCCCCCAGATGGGGCACCACGACGACGACCCGGGTCGTCGCGATGTCGTGGATCTCCACGTCGACCTGCCCGCTGCCCACCGTCTCGACAAGGAGGACGTCCATGCCGAACGCCTCCAGGAGGCGGAGCGCGTCGCGGGTGCTCTGGGCGACCCCCCCCGCGTGCCCGCGGCTCGCCATGGAGCGGAAGAAGACCCCCGTGTCGTCGGGGTCGCGTTCGATCCGGATGCGGTCGCCGAGGACCGCCCCGCCGCTGAAGGGGCTGGAGGGGTCCACCGCGATCACCCCGACCGTCTTCCCCTTCCCTCGGAGGTGCTGGAGGAGCTGGTTGATGAGCGAGCTCTTTCCCACCCCCAGCGGGCCCGAGATGCCCACGATCGGCGCGTTCCCCGTGTGAGGGTAGAGCGTTCGGAGCACCTCGCGCGCCTCGGGCCTTCCTTCTTCGACATCGCTGATGAGCCGCGCGAGGGCCCTCATGTCGCCGTCAAGGACCCGCTTCGCCACGGGGGAGGTCTTCGTGGCCCTCTCCCTCGGGGAGGGGCGGGGAGCGACGGCGGGCAAGCGCGCCTTCATGCGCGGGCGACCCGCTTGGCCGCTAGCGAGCGCGCGGTCTCGATGATCGTCGCCAGCGTCGCCCCCGGACCGAAGATCGCGCGGACCCCGAGCTTGCGCAGCTTGGCCGCGTCCTCGTCGGGAATGATGCCCCCCGCGAAGACCTGGACGTCCGTCGCCTTGCGCTCCTTAAGCAGCTCGAGCACGCGGGGGATGAGCACGTTGTGGGCGCCCGAGAGGATGGAGAGTCCGATCAGGTCCACGTCCTCCTCCATCGCCGCCGCGACGATGTCCTCCGGGGTCTGGCGGAGACCCGCGTAGATGACCTCCATCCCCGCGTCGCGCAGCGCGCGGGCGACGACCTTCGCCCCGCGGTCGTGTCCATCAAGTCCGGGTTTAGCGATCAGCACTCGGATCGGACGGCCACCTTTGCCCTGTTTGGATGCCTCGGTCTGGGGGGGGCTCTTGGCCATACGCCTCGAAGGAACCTCCTGGTCCGATTAAAGACCTCGGGGGACGCCGCGGAGCCACCTCCCGGGTCCCTCATCCCATACGTGCACCCCCCCAGGAGCATCGCCTTGAGCTCGACCCTAGGTCCCGTGCAACAAGCACGTGGAGCCCCTTCGGGGCGGCGGCCTCGGTGGCGCTCCGTCCCCTACAACAACCTCTGGCCTCGGAGGAGATCGGAATGCTTCGCGGAGAACGACCTTCTGCTCACCCGGGGGACTTGCTCCTGGGAGAAGCGTCGAACGTGGACTTGAAATGCAGTGGGACCATGAAAGGCAGCGTGGCGTCCACATCATCGCCTCACCACCCGCAACCCGGGAAACACCCCCCGGGTGCGCCCGAGGAGAGGAAGGTGAAAGAGCGTCCTAAGGGCCGTCCCATCTCAGAGCTGGGGTGGACCCCGGAGCAGACCAGGGAGGCTCGCCGTCAGATGGCGAGATGGGACGAGCTCTGGGACGACCCTTCGATGGACGCGTACGATGAGCAACCTTAGCCGCGGTGACGTGGTCTGGGTCTCCTTCCCGGCTCCCCATCAACCGAAGGGGTTCAAGCGTCGTCCGGGTCTCCTCCTCACAGAACCCGCGGCGGCCGAGAAGCTCGGCTACGCGGTCCTCGTGCCCGTCAGTTCGAGGGTGGACCTGGTCCGACCCCTCTCGATCCTCGTGGCCATGGACAGTCCCGAAGGACGGCAGATGGGTATCCTCACCGACTCACGCCTGTTCGTCGGCGAGCTTGGAGGCGTCTCGTGGTTCGCTGTCGAAGGGCGGTTGGGCACATGTCCGTTGCTGGCGAAGATCGATGGCGTCGTCCAGGAGCTCGTTAGAGGCTCGTAGGAAACGGCGCCTCTCGTCATGCTCGCGTCTCCTTCTGGTGACCGGGAGTTCTCGGGCACGACAGCTCCCGGCACCAGCGTCCGCATGTTGAGCGAGGATCCCTTTCCACACTTCACCTGATCCTCGGGGCCGGACCTCCTCGCACACTCAGCTCGTCGTGTGAACCGCCGCACCGTGGCCTTGGGACCCGAGGTGGCCCGCGTCTCCCCGGCGGCCCTTCGGTCTCCTCGACTTGGATGCACCTCCGCCTCCTAACCCCATGTCGGTACGGAAGGGACGAACGAAGGGAGGTTGGCGGCCACCCCCCCCGACCCTTTCAGGGATCTCTCCGGGGTAGGCTCACGGAAAGGAGGAGATGAGCCAGAGCAGAAGGTCCCCGAACAGCACTCCAATGAGCGCCCCCGCGGCGAGCGCGATCAGGAAGGGAAGCTGGGGAGTGACCCAGACCTCGTCGATGCCCTTCTCCAAGAGCTCTTTGGCCTGCTGCCGACGGAGCTCCTCGTCCTCCGCCGTCGTCTCCTCGCGCGGGTGCTGCGGAGGGGGAGGGTCCCGTAGCCACACGAAACGGTGGGGGAGCTCCTTCGTGGGGATCCGGTAGAGATGGAGGGCCCGAGGGAGCCGTGCATCGCCCCGAGAGAGGTTGTACCCCAGGATGACCAACGGAATCGCGAGCGTGACCACTGCGCCGTCCACGAGCATCGTGAAGGCGAACGGGATGTCCTGGAGGATCGGGACCTGCAGGGATGGGGGGAGGGTGGCCAGGAGCGGCATCGGACCCAGGGGCAGCAGAAGGCTCGCGGCCATCATGGCCTTCGCATCCGCCCCCCCGTAGAGCAGGCCGGTCTCGAACAGGATCCGGGCCAGCACCACGCCCACGATGACCGCGTAGAACTCGGCGGGAGGAGCCGGCTGGAGGTCGAAGAAGGCCACCGCCGCCGCCCCCAGGACCAGGGCGTAGATCCCCCCTTCGAGGGCCAGCACCAGATGGGGCCGCGACTCCAACCGCGCGTCCCAGGCAACGAAGTGCTGGAGGACGAAGATCGTGGTCAACACGTAGAGGCCGAGAAGGGCCAGGTTCGTCGTGCCCGAGGAAGCGATGAGCAGACCCCCTCCGACGAGCCCGCCCACGAGCCAGAGCTCGTCCCGGACCTCCCGTATCTTCCAATCGTAGTACGAGGCGATGCCCAAGACCACCAGAAGCCCTAGCAGTCGCCCCCCCAGGACCCACGGGAGAGAGGGGAAGGACATGCTTGCCTTACTCTCCTCTCGGGTGGGTGTTCCCAGCGAGCGCCCCTGACCTCGAGCGTCGCGGGGCGAGGAAGGAGGAGGGGGTTTGAAACCGATGGGAAGGCCTTGTACCCCCTTCCTCCCCCGTATGCAGGCGGACGGACCCGAAGAGCAGCCTTTTTACGACCTGCCGTTTGGCGGCCGCGCCTGACACCCAGGAGAACGGCCGAATGGTGGAGTTCAAGCTCTCGATCGCGGACGGGGGGAAGTCCTACGCCAAGACCCTCCAAGACCCCCAGGCCGCAGGGCTCCTCGGACGGAAACTGGGCGAGGACGTGGGCGGCGAGCCCTTGGGGTTCCCCGGCTACCAGTTCAAGATCACCGGTGGGACCGACAAGAGCGGCTTCCCGATGCGCGCGGACCTCCCCGGGGCCCGGCAGATGAAGCTCCTGGTGGGCGAAGGCTTGGGATTCCACCCCGAGCGGCACGGGACCCGCGACCGCCGCACGTTCCGCGGGAACACCGTCAGCGAGGACACAGTGCAGATCAACCTCCGCGTTACCGCCCGAGGACCCTCCAAGCTGGAGGAGCTCGTCGCGGCCAAGGAAGAGAAGCCCAAGGCCGCGGCCTGAGGCTACGCCCTTCGCGGAGAGCCGCGACGGGCGCGCCCCGCATGCTTTAAGGTCGCAGGTTCTCGAGAGGTCCCGTTCCATGAAGGTCCCGGCTCAACCCGAGGTGAACATCGGCCTCGTCGGGCACGTGGACCACGGGAAGACCACCCTCACCCACGCCCTCACGGGGGACTGGACCGACCGCCACTCCGAGGAGATCAAGCGAGGGATCTCGATCAAGCTCGGCTACGCGGACGCGGCCTTCTACAAGTGCCCGAAGTGCCCCGAGCCTGACGGGTACACCAACCAGCCGACGTGCCCCAAGTGCGGTTCGGAGGCCAAGTTCCTGCGCGCCGTGAGCTTCGTCGACGCCCCCGGCCACGAGACGCTGATGGCCACGATGCTCTCGGGAGCGGCGATCATGAACGGCGCCCTCCTGCTGGTCGCCGCGAACGAGAAGTGTCCTCAACCCCAGACGCGCGAGCACCTGACCGCTCTCGAGATCATCGGCGTGAAGCACGTGGTCGTGGTCCAGAACAAGATCGACCTCCTCGAGCGGGAGCAGACGATCGAGAGCCAGAAGGAGATCCGTGCGATGCTCCAGGGGACCTCCATGGCCGACGCCCCGATCATCCCGATCAGCGCCAACCACAATGTCAACGTCGACGCGCTCATCGAGGCGATCCAGCTCCACATCCCCTCGGCCTCGCGCGAGGAGGGGAAGCCGCCGCTGATGTACGTGGCTCGCTCCTTCGACATCAACCGTCCGGGGACCCGACCGAAGGCCCTCACCGGCGGTGTCCTGGGCGGCTCGCTCATCCAAGGGAAGATCAAGGTGGGCGAGGAGATCGAGATCCGCCCGGGACCCGCCGGGCAGGACAACGCCCACGTCGACCGCATCCTCACCAAGGTCACCTCGCTCATGTCTGGAGGTCAAGAGCTCATGGAGCTCCACCCCGGGGGCCTCGCGGCCATCGGAACGATGCTCGACCCGTCGGTCACGAAGGGCGACGCCCTGACCGGCCGCCTTGTCGGGACCATGGGCAGCCTCCCCCCCGTGACCCAGAAAGTACGGCTCAAGGCGAAGCTCCTGGACCGCGTCGTGGGCAGCCAGAAGGAGCTCAAAGTCGACCAGATCCGAACGAACGAGGTCCTCACCCTGACTATCGGGACCACGATCGCCCCGGGGAAGGTTACGAGCGCCCGGGGGAACGACGTCGAGATCGCGCTCACCCGCCCGGTCACCTTCTTCCCCGGGAGCCGGGTCGCCATCTCCCGAAGGATTACGGCCTGGCGCCTGATCGGCTACGGGATCGTACAATAGGGCGAAGGTCTCAAGGGCAGGTACACGGAGTGGGAGGAAGATGCGGGACGACCTGATGGAGATCCTGTGCTGCCCGATGTGCAAGGGGGACCTCAAGCTTGAGGTCAAGAAGCGGAACCCCCAGGAGATCCTGGATGGGACGCTCACTTGCAAGAAGTGCGCCACGACCTTCCCGATCGAGGACGGGATCCCGAACCTGCTACCGCCGGACGAGCGGGACTGACCGCCACCGTCCCTCCGTCTCCCCTGTTTCGCGCCTCCCTCCCCCCTACGCCGCGTAGTTGTAGGTCCACCAGTAGATCACGACGAAGAGCCCCGCGGCCACGAGGATCGAAGGTACGATCCAGGCCACCTGCCCCCGGGTCCTCGAGTGGACCGAGAACCCCACCGTGACCACCGGAATGGCGAAGGTGAGCCACAACCCTCCCAGGACCACCTGCGACAGGGCCCAGGCCACGTGGTCGCCTGTGGGATACTTCCACGCAAGATAGATCACCAACACGACAGAGAAACAGAGGAAGGCGGAGTCGACAAAGACCGCTTCGCGGAACCCCTCGAGGGCCTTGCGCGAGCGGGTGTTGGCGCGCAGCGCAAGGTACATGGCGACGAAGAGGGCAAGCGTGGCAAGAAGGACGAGGAAGGAGAGCGAGCCGTTGAGGTCGATCGAATAGCCGGTCCCTCCCGAGGAACAACTGGTGCACGCCACCATCCTGCGTGGGATCTCCGACTGACCGACCACTCGGGTTTGCGTAAGACGTACGACGGTGCCGTCCCATGGCCCAAGCCTCTCGAAAAGGGTATCCCTTCGACCCGTTGGGGCGAGAGGATGTTCGCCCTTTCCGGCCAGTCCGCGGGCTCGCTGCTCACGGCCGTGCTGATCACGGTCCTCGAGTTGACCGAGGTCGTGGCCATCGTCTACGCCCTAGGGGCGGGGTCGAAGACCATGCGCCCGGGGCTCGCCGGGGCGGTGGGCGGCGTGGGGTTCGTCGGGGCCATCGCCCTAGGCGTGGGGTACGGGCTCACCCGGGCGAGCCAGGTGAACGAGACCTACACGCTCCTCGCGGGGGCGCTCATCCTGTGGTTCTTCGCCTTCTTCCTGCTCCGTTCCACGTTCAAGACCTACCTACGGGAGGACCGGAAGAAGAGGGGTGTGGGCGGAGCGGGGCCGGTCCACCACGACGAAGGGCTCACCCCGAAGGCGCTCTTCGCCACGGCCTTCTCGGTGGGGGCGATCGAGACGCTGGAGGCCGTGGTCGTCCTCATCGGCCTCGTCGCGGCCCATCAGGTCTGGGAAGCGGTCGTGGGGGCCCTCGTGGGGGGAGCGATCCTGGTGACCCTGGGGGTCCTGCTCCACGAGAGGATCCGAAAGATGAAGGTCCCACCCCTCAAGTGGATCGCCACGAGCCTCTTGTTCACCTTCGCCATCTTCTGGAGCATGGAGGCGATGGGGGACCTGAAGATCATCTGGTTCCCCCCCACGATCCACGGTGTCGCCATCGACATCCTTCTGGTCCCGCTGTTCGTCGCGGACCTCCTGGCGGTTCGAGGGGCCATCAACGTCCGACTGATGCTCGACCGCCGTGCCCGACGCTCCTCCGGTTGAGCGGCAACCTCCATGGACGAGCCCTCCGAGACCACGGAGCCCGAGGACGTCGAGTCGCCCCAGGAGCCCCCTAGGGTCAAAGGACGCGGGAAGGGAACACGGGGCTCTCGACCTGACCGTTCCTCGCACCGCTCATCGGAGCGTCCTCGACCCTCGCGCAGAGGCCGCAGGTCCCTCTCTCGGCCGGGAGCCTTGCGCGACCTCCTGTCCCGTCCGTGGTTCGAACCCGTGCTGACCGTCCTTGCGATCGTCATCCTGCTGGGGGGCCTGTTCGCGTACTCAGGGAATTGGCCGCCCCTCGTCGTCGTGGAGTCGAGCAGCATGCAGCACGGGGGCCACGACGTGCTGGGGATCATCAACACCGGCGACCTGGTCCTCGTGAAGAAAGTGGTTGTGCCTTCGGGGGTCACCACCTACGTTGAGGGCCTCGTATCGGGTTACACGACCTACGGCGAGTACGGGGACGTGTTGCTCTATTTTGCCAACGGGAACACGGCCTACACCCCGGTCATCCACCGGGCGATGCTCTGGCTGGACTGGAACCAGACCGCGCAGGAGTTCGCGGCCCCTTCGCTCGCGCCGCTCTCCGACACCTGCGGGCTCTCCTCCTGGGACAACTACGCGATCATCCCCCCGGGCGCACCCGCCGGAACCTTCGTCTGCGTCAGCCCTTCGTCTCCCAACACGCCCTTCACGGGGACCCTCGACCTGTTCAACATCGGTTGGCAGCAGGTCAACGTCTCGATCGACCTGACCTATCTCGAGAAGAGCTCCGGCCACTCGGGCTTCATCACGGAGGGGGACGACAATTGCAATCTCTCGCCGGAGCCCTGTGTCCACGGCGAGACGGGGACCTACGACCAGAGTGGGTGCATCATCAGTTGCATCGTCGCCCCCGGCTGGGTCGAAGGGGTCGCTCGGGGGATGATCCCCTGGTTCGGGGCCATCAAGCTCTGGTTGTCGGGGAACGGAAGCGACGTCCCCCCCGAGACAGGGGAGTACCTAGGGCTCACCATCCTGGCGATCCTGGTGCTGCCGACGGTGGTCCCAAGGCTGGTGCACCATGTGAGAAATCGCAGGCAACGGCCCGAGAGGCAGGAGCCGGAGCCATCCCCCGAGGATGAGCCAGCAGATGCTTCCGATGGTCCTTCGGAGGAATGACCGAACCGTCGCGCGTGAGCCTGTTGTCGCCATCGACGAAAGGCGCGTGCGCCTAGCCCCTGCCCAACACCGCCGACGTGGAGATTAGAGCGATCCCCTTCATCCATCGGAAGTACTTGTCGTAGGTCCATACCGGGGCATCGCTCGCCAGTGCGAGCGCGACGTATTCCCAGTCGCTCTCATCTCCTGCCGCCTTCGCGACCTCGCGTGCCCGTGCTTCGTGCAGGCGGAGGGTCTCGAGAGGGACGACCTTCACCCGCGAAGCTAGCTCTCGGAGTACCGCTCGAACGTCC
>JAGWLG010000116.1 GCA_028864975.1 Thermoplasmata archaeon
GCACCGTCCACCTCCCTCGGCGAGGTGGACGATGCCCGCCATCAGTACTGCGCCCGAGACGACCTACCCGACTGCTTCCCTCGCCCCGACCCTGGGGCTTTGGAGGGACTCCCATGTCCTCGAACGGACTTGGCGGGCCCCCCTCCTCGTCGGCCGCGGGGACCTGCTTGCGGCCCAGGAACTTGAGGTCAGGGCTGCTCTCGATCACGACGGTCGAGCCGTCCTCTCCATCGTCGGCCCCCGCGGCTCGGGGACCTCCTCCATCGCCGAGTGCGCGGTCGCGACCTTCTCCGAGCGGTTCTTCGGAAGGAGGGCTCCCCTCGTCCTTCGGGTGGACACCACCCAATGCCGCACCCCCGGCCTCCTCGTGAAGGCGCTCTTCCACCAGGTCGACCCCGCCATCCAGCTCGGCGGCGCCTCCACGGAGTTCCTCTCGATGCTCCTCTTGCGCCGGCTGCGCACGCTTGCGAGACCCGCGGTCGTCTGGCTCGACCAGGTCCATTCGACGGGGGAGTTGGGTCGCGTTGCCTGGGCCCTGGCGCGACCGCAGGAGGTTCTCCCGGAGGGAACCGACGGCCTCCCTCCGCTCCTCCTGGTGGCCTCCGGGAGCCGCGAGGTCATCCCCGAGGCCGCTGACACGGTCCGCGTCGCGGTCCCACCCCTCCAGGGTGCCGACCTCCTCGAGGCGCTGCGAGCCCGGGCGGCCCTCGCGTTCCAGACCCCACCCCTGCCCGAGGTCCTGCGCGCTTGGGCCGATCTCACGGTCGCGAGTGGCTGGGGCCTCGCCATCATGGGGGACCTCCTGGCGGAGGCGGGCGCCCGTGCCGAGGCTCGGGGCTCCTTCAGGGTGGAGCTCCAGGACGTCGCCCTCCCCTCTTCGCTTCCGAGGCACGGTCAGGACGCCGAGGGTTTCGGTCAGACCATCCTCGAGGTCTTGCGGACCGCGACGGGCAGCCTTACCGCAGGCGAGCTGCGCCGCCGGGTAACCGAGGCGTGCGCTTCCTCGGGAATGCGCGCGCCCACCCAGGCCCGCCTGTGGAGGCACGTCGTGGGGCTCGAGAGGAAAGGTGTTCTCCATCGAGACCTGCGGATGGGGGGCGCCGGTGGTACGCAAGCACTGATCTGGCTCGCAGAAAAGGTCTCTCGCGAACTCCCCTCCCCACCGCGCGAGGCTTGAAGCCAAGCGCTCCCTTGCTCGGCCACACCTTGTTCTCGTCCACCCGCGGCTCCGGGTCCGATTCGGGCTCCGTGCGCTTGGGGCCGCTCCTTGCCGAGAGCCCGCGTGCGCTGAAGCCGTGGGGGCTGGGGGCGATGGAACTGCCTTCTCCCTCGCTCCAGCAGACGTTGACCGTCCAGGGCAGGACGCCCGTGGAAACTGGCACGGCGGTGGGCCTCGTCGCTCGCGCGCATGGTTTCACCCATCTCGAGGTGACGAAGGCCGTGCGCGACCCCTCGACCGCACGGTCCTTCGGGGTGCCAATGAACACCGCCATCCTGTGTGGCGAGCGTGACCTCGCTCCTGATGCGGACGAAGTCCAAGTGGTCAGAAGAAGGAAGGCGAGGTTCCTCCTCTTGGCAATAGCGGGCCTCGCACTTGACGTGGCCATTGTCCTCCTCGTCCTGTACTCACCTGGGAGCTTCCCGCGGCCCTTCCGAACATTCGCATTGGAGGGCGGGCTCGCTGCCCTGCTGGTGGGCTTCCTCCTCTACTCGTCGGTGGGTCACGCGTCCTTCCTCAGCACCGTCGTCGTCTTTGCGACGGCACCTGCTTCCACCGAGTCCTACATCCAAGCAGCCATGGCGAGACGGTCGGGCGAGTCCGCGAAGGAGACCCGCATGGACCAGCGAATCACGATTCTGGCAGGCAGGGCAAGGACGGTCAACAGGCCGCGTGGCCGTACCGTCGCCTGCCGCGTCATCGTCTCCTGGGTAGACTCGCCTCAAGACGGTCTTTCCGCGCGGAGGTTGGCCGACGAGACTCGAACAAGGATTGAGGGCTCCACTCCGCTCGTCGAGTCAGGTTGAGCCGCGCGGGC
>JAGWLG010000117.1 GCA_028864975.1 Thermoplasmata archaeon
TACCCCCTGGGCCAGGGTCCAAGGAACGCAGGTCACCTACCCCGCGACTTCGGTTGTAGAACGGGCGTCGTCGCGGCGAGGCGGGGCTGGACGGAGAGCCGTCAACCGAGGTCGGACGAAGGGTTCCTCAGGATTGTCGCGGCGACCTCGTGTTCGGAGACCTGGCGACGACGGCCGATGAGCCGGTCCCGTTCCTTGACGAGCTCGGCGAGCAGACGCTCCTTGACCTCCCCGCTGGAGAGGTTTCCTTGGCGATACCTCCTGGCGAGGTCCACAGCTTCGTCGGGGGAAAGGAAGAGGGCACGGAGGTAGCGGCATGCGACGTCCTGCTCGGGGCCTCCCCCCACCCGCCGATGTTCCTCAAGGCTCGCGCCTCCTCCGCTGAACGCAAGTCGAACCTTTCCTCGAAGGGTCGGGAGGTCGTCCCACAGGCCGATGGTGTTGCCCTTGGACTTGGACATCTTCGTCCCATCCAACCCGGGGAGGAAGCCCGCGTGGAGCACGGCCGGCTTCGTGTAGTCAAATCGTGCCGCGAGGTCGCGTGCGACCCTGGCGTGGCTGTCTTCATCGGGCCCGATCGGGACGAGTACTTGCTCGAACCCGAACGTGACCATCGGCAGCAGGATGTGCGCAGACTGGACCGCGGGATAGAAGTAGAGACCGGGGTTCTCTTGAGCAGTGTAGCCGTAGACTGCCCGTACCTCGGAGAGGGTCAGCCTGCGGGAGAACCGCACGGCCAGGTTGTAGATCTCGGTGTAGACCTGGTCAATGAGGAAGGAGGTCCTCGTAGGGTCGAAGCCGTAGGCTAGGACCTGGGTGGCCAGCGAGAGGGCGTTCTTCCGTGCCTGTTCCTGGTCGGAGACCTTCCCCGAGAGGTAGCTCTCGTCGTCCGAGATGGGGACGAAGACGTGGACACCGTACGCCTCTTGGAAGAACCGGCAGGTGTCAAGGACCGCACGATGTCCCAGATGAAGATCACCCGAGGCGTTGAGGCCCGAGACGATGGCACAGCGTCTCCCGCTGCGCAAGGCCCGAAGGAAGGAGTCTAGGTCTCGGTGGGTGCGAAGGAGACCGTTGCGGAACCCCGGGAAATCCGGAAGGTCTTCGATATCCGAGAGGCGGGAAGCCCCGAGATCGCGGACGAGCCGTTCATTGTCCTCCTCCAGGGCACGGAGATCCATCGGCTTCGCCCACGACCAGCCATCGAGCCACCTCCCCGTGTCCGGATAGGAGGCGGATCACACCCTCAAGCTGTCGAGGAGAGGGGCAAGGTCGGGGAGGGGGGTCCCCCTCGCATCACGGATGGGTTGGGCCGCTGGTGGCACTGCTCGGTAGAACGGGATGCGCCGAGCGATCCGGTCCGTGTAGGGAGCGATGGCGCGGTTCTCGAAGAATACCCCGATGGGGAGGTCCTCTCCTGGGTCGGTGACCTTCTCGAGAGCCGCTAGGAGCTTGCGGTTCGCGAACTCGGGGCTCGCGTTCTCAGGAACCACGGGGTCCCATGCCGCCCCGTCGAGCCGTCGAACACGGGGGATCGGCCGCTGGGTCGTGAGGTCCTTTCGGTCCTCCCCCGAGTACCAGGCCCGCGTGTTCACGTCGTTGTAGGTCGGACAGGGTTGCAGCACGTCAAGGACAGAGAATCCGCGGTGGGCCACGGCTCTCTTCAACATCTCCTTGAGGTGGCGGAGGTCGAAGGCGTAGCTTCTGGCGACGAAGGTTGCCCCCGAGGTCAGCGCGAGGGCCAGGGGGTTCACGGCGGCGTTGATGTTCGGCTGCGGGAGGGACTTCGTCTGGGTACCCAGACTCAACGTAGGCGAAGCCTGGCCTTTCGTAAGGCCGTATACCCCATTGTCGTGGATGACGTAGGTGAGGTCGACGTTCCGGCGCCCAGCGTGGACGAAATGGCCCACCCCGATCCCCAGGCCGTCCCCGTCCCC
>JAGWLG010000118.1 GCA_028864975.1 Thermoplasmata archaeon
AGGGACCGAGGCGTTAGTGGGGGGGAAGAACCCAAGCCCCAGCGCGTTCGCCTTCGAGGTCGTGTCGTACTCGCCGTACGTGGAGAAGTCCTTGGCGACCCCGGGCCAGTCCGTGGCCCCGAAGCTGTACGCATGGGCCGCGCACGAGTAGCTGAACCATGGGTAACTGCAATAGGCGGAGCCCTCGATGCCCGAGCACTTGCCGTTGCTCAACTGACCGATCAGGTCGGGCCCGCCGAAGTCCTGCGCGTAGCCCACCTGGCTCGCCGTCGCGTGGGAGGCGGAGTTGTTGAAGAACGGGGGGGCGATGAGCCAGGGAGTGTAGGTGTCGTTCACCCAGGAGCCCGGGTCGTACCCCGGACAGGGCACGGAGGGGTTCCCCGAGGTGGAAGGCGGGACACCCGGGCTGCATCCGTAGTACGAGTTGTTCTCCGGGCAGAGCGGATTGTTCTGGGCGTACCCCGCCCAGCCGCAGTGGCCGGTCTCGAACGCGAAGGCGGTGGGAAGCTCCCCCCCGGGGGTCCATTGCAACGCGTTCTGCCAGATGTTGGAGGAGTAGGAGGGGTCGAGAGGAACGCCCTCTTCACCAGGGGCATAGTTGCTGACGAGGTGGAGGATGGAGGAGACCCCGGCCGTCATGTCATCGACGACGATCCGCTCACCGGTCACCGAGCCGTTCCAGCCCGTCATGCTGACGCGGACCTGGTCCCCGCCGTGCATCTGGAACCATTGTCCGGAACCCCAGGTGTTGGTGTAGTTGAACAACGGGAGGTAGAAGCAGGGGTCCTCGGTGCCGTTGCTGTTGTCGATCTGCCAGGCGACGGCGGCACCCGCCCAGCTCCCGTTGATCGACAGGGCAGGGTTGTTCCAGGAGGAATCCGGATAGAACTGGAGCTCGAGGAAGCACTGGCCCATCCAGGCGAAGGGGTCGTTGAGGGTCATGCCGAACCAGATCGCGGCGTAGAGGTTCGACTGGTTCAGCGTCTGGGAGACATCGGTCGGAAGGGTCACGTTCCACGTGACGTTCCCTTCGCTCCCCGGAAGGTCCGAGTAAGGTTCGATCCCAGGTTCATCGTGGCCGTAGCATCCGTTCTGATAGGACGACTGCCCAGAGCTGGGCCAGAGGCCGTAGCACCATTGGTAGAGCGAGGAGACGGGGGACAAGGCACCCGAGGACCCTCCATCGGCCGCTCCCGCGGGGGCGGGGAGCCTCTGGAGGAGGGCTTGAGCACCGGGGGGCGCGACACCGTGCGTACCGACAAGCCCCGTGCTGCGGGAGAAAGCGACCTGAGGAGGGTGGTGGAGCAGGTCGAGAGGGGAACCGGTTCGAGCTGGCGCCGCAGGAGCGCTCGGCAGCGATAGCGCCCCGGACCGTGGAACTGACGACGTGGCGTGCGCCGAGCCATGGGAAAGCGGCGCCACGGGGTTCGGAGGATGCGAAAGGGCGGTTGAAGCGCCTCCCACAATCCCCGACGCGGGGAGCAGCATCGAGAGCGCGACGATCACCAGGACGGTACGGCTCCAGGAGGAGCTCGCGACAGATCTCGGCGTGGCCACATCCGCAAGAACGGCACCAGGCGAAGCCATGTCGCCCCGGGGGGCCCGGGGGTAGAAATAGCATTGGTTGCGACGGAAGGGACCACCTTGCCGGTTCGGTCGAGGTGGGATCGCCCTGGCGCATCGGCCCAAGGGTTACCTCAAGGATACGGTCGGCGCGCAGACACGCCGTCGCGCGAGTGAGGTTCCCGCGCGGAAGTCCGGACCCTCTCCCCTCCCGTGGTGGGGGAGGGGAGAGGAAGAGGTTCGCGGTCCTAGCGGGTCGCCGCGCCGCAGAACGGACAGACCAGGAAGTCCGCGTTGATCTCCCGCTGGCAGCTCGAGCAGGTCTTCATCCCGGCCCCCGTCGCGCCGGGGACTGGAG
>JAGWLG010000119.1 GCA_028864975.1 Thermoplasmata archaeon
GTGGTGCTCGAGACCCAGCCGCTTGGCGACGTGCTGGGCGTAGTCCTGATCGGGAGGGTCCTTCCCGACAAGCACCGTGAAGGCCCACCGGAGGCCCTGGGGCTTCGCGACCTGGGCCAAGACCGAAGTGTCAAGCCCCCCTGAGAGCTGGATGGACTCCGCCGGGGCGCGGCGAACGGCGCTGACCACGAGGTCGTGGAGCGCTTCGGACCGGGCCTTGAGCTCGGGGGTCAAGGTGGCTTCCGGCGCGACGACCGCAACAGCCATGGTGGGACGATTTAGGAGCGCAACATGACTATAACTTGGCCGTAACTCTCCCGTCGGTCGAAGACATGGCGACGGCCTCCGCCTCCCCCCAGCGCATCGTTTCCTTCCTTCCCAGCGCGACCGAGATGATCTACGCGCTGGGACTCGGGGACCGCTTGGTGGGGGTCACTCACGAGTGCGATTACCCGGAGGAAGCCCGCTCGAAGCCGGTGGTGATTCGGCCTGCCCTCCCTCTCGAAGGGCTTTCCCCTCGGGAGGTCGACGAACGGGTCTCGGCCCGGCTGCACGACGGGAAGAGCCTCTATCAAGCGGACGAGGCGCTGCTACGCCGCCTCTCGCCGGACCTCATCGTGGCCCAGAACCTCTGCCAGGTCTGCGCGCCTTCGGGGAACGAGATGACCCAGGTGGTCCGGGCGCTGCCTCACGCCCCTAAGGTCCTTTGGCAGACCCCTCACAACCTGGAGGAGGTCCTCGCAAACTTCCAGGAGCTGGGAGACGCCACCGGTCGAGCCGAGGAAGCGCGAGCGATCGTCGCCGACGCCCGTCAACGGATCGCGCGCGTGCGGGATGGGGTCAAGGCGCTCCAGCCGCCACGGGTCTTCATGATGGAGTGGATCGACCCGGTCTTCTGTGCTGGACACTGGGTGCCCGAGATGGTCGAGATCGCGGGCGGCCACGACGGGCTCGCTCGACCGGGGGAGTTCTCCTTCCGCGTGCCGTGGAAGGATGTGCTTCGGTGGGACCCCCAGGTCCTCGTGCTCTCCCCTTGCAGCGTGCCGCTCCAGGAGGCGATCGGCCAGTGGGAGCTCCTTCGGAAGATGCCAGGCACCCAGGACCTCCCGGCGGTCCGCGAGGGACGTACCTTCGTCGTCGACTCGGGCGCCTACTTCTCGCGCCCCGGTCCGCGCCTGACGCTGGGCATCGAGCTCCTCGCGCATCTCTTCCACCCGGACCAGTTCGCGTGGAAGGGACCCAGGGAGGCGTTCGTCCGCCTGCCCACCAGTTGAAAGGGAACGTCGTCCGCCACCCGTCGCATGGACCCCGGGGCTCACTGCGTCCCGACGAGCCCTCGGAGAAGGGATGGGACAGTGTCCAACCTTACGTGCAGGTAGGAGGCCAAGGCCCTTCCCTGGACGTATCCGTCGTGGAGCAAGGGGCCCCCGGCCCTCCGGGTGAGGGAAAGGCCCCAGGGGTATCCGCGGGGGGCTTCGCGAACCGAGTGGTGGTAGAGGTGGCCCCGGACCCGAGTTCCACGGGGGCCAAGGAGGCAAGCCCGGGTCGCCCGAGCCTCAACATAGCCCAGTCCACCCAGGCGGGGTGAAAGCGAAGTGGAGCCTGGGAACGCCCCCACCATCCGGTGCCGCTTCCCCTCGGGGTCGGTCATCTGTTCGAGGAGGTACATCATTCCTCCGCACTCGGCCAGGAGCGGACGACCGTCCCGGACCCAGGAGCGGAGTTCCCGCCTGAGCGCCTCATTCCTTGCGAGCTCCTTACCGTGGAGTTCCGGGTACCCTCCGGGAAGGTAGATTGCGTCGGCCCCTGGAGGGACAGGATCGCCGTTGAGCGGAGAGAATCTTCGGATCCTCGCGCCGGAGCGCTCGAGGGCTTCGAGCGATTCGGGATAGACGAAGCAGAAGGCCGCATCGGA
>JAGWLG010000120.1 GCA_028864975.1 Thermoplasmata archaeon
TGAGCTGGACCGGCCTCGAGGTCGCTGCCGCGCCGGTGGCGTCCACGATGGAGACCGAGACATTGTACGCCCCCGTGGCCGTAGGTACACAGGTGATGGTCGAGGCCCCCACAAGTGTTCCCCCGCAGGGGAGCCCGCTCCAGCTGTACGTGAAGTTCGGGACCCCACCATGGACCAGCGTGAGGAAGGTGAGGCTTTGGCCCAGGTCGATGAGGACCTTCGACGCGCTCACGTTGACGGTCGGAAGGGCCACCGCGAGGAGCGTGAGGGGAGAGCTCACGACCGAGTAGCCGGCGGCGTCCGTCACCGTGACATTGACGGTCCAGGCGCCCAGCGAGCTGAACGTGCAAAGGAGCGTCGCCTGCCGGCTCGGGCACGAGGACGGCAGTCCCTGCCAGAGGTACAGGAGCGTCCCGGTCCCACCGGCGGCCGCGACGGCGAGGGTCGACGATCCCCCCTGGTCCACCAGCGGAGGGCTGGCCGTAGGCGAGCCGACGGTCGGGTCGATGGCGACGATGAAGGGGAGGGCGGGGCTGGACGCCACGACGCCCGAGGCATCGCGCACGGTGACGGTGATGGAACTCGTGCCGGCGCCCGTGAGGACGCACGGGAGCGTCGACACGTTCGCGGTCACGCACCCCGAGGGCAAGCCGTTCCACGAGAAGGAGTAGGGGGCCGATCCCCCGGAGGCCACCACAGCGAACTGCACGCTTTGGCCTCGGTCGGCGCCAGAGCGGTTCGAGGTCGGCGCTCCCACCGAAAGGGGCCCCACCACTTGGATCGCGGGAGAGCTGCTGGGCGTCGAGGTGATCCCGTTCGAGTCGGACACGCTGGCCGCGATGGTCCACCCGCTCCCGGAGGAGGTGGGCGTGCACACGACGGTAGGGCCAGAAGAGCTGGGACACCCGAGCTGAGGGACGCTCGGGACCCAGGAGTAGCTCACGTAGGAACCCGTTCCCCCTGTCGCCGTCGCCGTGAAAGCGACGGACCTTCCGAGTTCGAGGCTCGTCACGTTGGCGGCCACCGAGATCCCCGGGTCCGAAAAGACGGTGAACGGCAACGTCGGGCTCGTACCGTTGACCGCAAAGCTGTCGGAGACGTTCGCGTAGACCTGGTAGTTGGCGGCCACCGTAGGCGAGCACGCGACGACGGGCGCCGAGGTCGAGTTGCAGGGCAGCGGAAGTCCGTACCAGGAATAGGTGTACGGTGGGATCCCGCCGTTCGGATTCACGGAGAAGTTCACGGCCTGCCCCAGGTCCACGCTGGACCGGTTGGCCACGGGGGTCGTGGGGGCCGGTTGATGGGGAAGGTTCCCCCCGGCGGTCCACGCCGTCTCGGCAGGGGCCGCTTCCGACCCGCGGAGCGGCCCTCCACTTGGGGCGCGGACGCCGTGGCCGAAGTCGGATAGGCTCGGACCGAAGGTCGAGAGGAACGTGCCCAACAGAAGAAGAACGATCCCAGCCGCGACTCCCCCCAGGGGCATGGGGCGGGGGTGGTTCCTCCGGGGCACGGACACCAGGTCCGAGGGGCCCCGTCGGACTATGAGCTTTCGCACGAGCCGGGCGGCGACCCCCTCCCGGCCAGCGTGAGGCGTCCTCAACGGGAGAGCTTCGACAGCATCCGCCCCGCGCGGAAGAGATGGTGGAGCGCGTAGCGTCGCTTGAAGACGGTCTCGTCCTTGTCGAACTCCAGCGAGACCAGGGTGAGGTCGTCCATCTTCAGGACCCCGCCACCCTGCAGGGGACCCAGCATCTCGAAAAGCCCATCCGCCACTTCGCTGAACCTCTCGCGCTCCAGCAGCACCCCCGGCCATTGGATGAGGAACTTGGCAAGGGCATCGGTCGCGCCCCAAAGGTGCGTCCCGTTCTCCAGCTGTCCCTCCTGGAGCAACGGCGTGGGCGTGGCCCC
>JAGWLG010000005.1 GCA_028864975.1 Thermoplasmata archaeon
GGGTCCGGGTGACCGACGAGCAGATGGCCACGCTACGACTCGTGCCCCATCGGTTCCACGCTGACTGGAACTACACCATTCGCCCGCGCTCCAAGCGGACGAAATGAGTCAATTATTTAGTAGCGACACCTTATGGGACTTCTGGCCCCCCTAGTGACCCGGTAGCTCCCCGGGCGGGCGGGGACGCCACTTGGCCCCCAGCTCCTGCGAGCGCTTCGTGGCCGCTTCGACGGCGTCGAGGAGCATGGCCTTGAGGCCGCTCTTCTCGAGAGAGTGCAAGGCGGTGATCGCGGTCCCTCCGGGACTTGTGACCAGGTCCCGCAGCTTGGCGGGATGCTCTCCGGTCGCCCGGACGAGCTGAGCCGCACCGACCAGCGTCTGGATCGCGAGTTCCGTGGAGGTCGCGCGGGAGAGCCCCACTTTGACGCCGGCGTCGGAAAGGCCTTCCAGGATCAGGAAGAGGTAGAGCGGCCCGGTGCCCGAGAGCCCGGTCACCGCGTCCATGAGCTCCTCGTCGACCTCGACGACCATCCCGACCGTGGAGAGCAGTGAGCGGGCACGCTCGAGGTCGACCGGACGCGTGGTCTTCCCGCGTGCGATCGCGGTCGCGCTCGCCTGCACAGATGCGGCGACGTTGGGCATCGCGCGCACAACCCCGATGCCGGGACCGAGCCCCTCCTCGAGGACGGTCGTCGGAACGCCCGCGGCGATCGAGACCACGGTCGTACCCGGGGCGAGTGCGTCCTTCACCTGGGCAAGGACGGAGGGGAGGATCTGGGGTTTGACGGCGAGCACCACGAGCTGGGCCCCCTTGACGGCCTCGAGGTTGGTCTCGGCCACCCGGACGTCCAGTCCGCGGATCCTTTCGCGGAGGCTCCCGGCCTCTCGAGAGCTGACGACGAGGTGCGGAGCGATCTCGGGCGCCACGGTGAGGATCCCCCGCACGAGCGCGAGCCCCATGTTCCCTCCTCCGAGGATTGCGAGGGTCCCCTCCGCAAAGGGTGGCGACGACGCACGGTCCCCTCGCTTCGGGCCCGGGGGACGGGCGGGCGAGAGACCTCGGACCGCGTGCCCGGTCATGGTCGGACCACCGGAAGAGCGTCTTAAACGCTCCCCGGAACCGGGGCCCCTGCTCGTCGGAAGGCCGGCGAACTTCGCTTGAACCCTTGACCTTTATCTACAAGGCCGACCAAGCCCTGTCGGACGAATGTCCGACGTACCCTCCGAGGGCACAACGGAGGCCCCTCCCGGCAAGAAGCCGACCCCGTGGTCGGTCCGGAAGATCGTTGAACAGGTGACAGGGCGCCCCCTGGAGTCGATGCAGGACCCACCGGGGACCCGCCGCGCTCCCCGTCCGGCCCCACCTCCCCGGTCCGAGCCGCCGTTGGAACGGTTCCACGAGGAGGACGGCCCGGCCCTCTCGGTCCTCGTCGACCCTGACCTTGAGCGAGAGGAGCGCCCCCGTTCCGTTCATGTTGAGGCCGCAGGGGTCGACGAGCTCGAGAAGGGCCCCGGGCTCCGGGCGTTCCTGCCTGGAGCTCCAAACCCCCCGGTCAGCGGACGAGCGCCCCGGCCCGCTTCCCTACCGTTGACCCGCCCCCTTCCACGTCAGGTGATCGAGGAGGTGGAGCGAATGCGCGAGGATGAGGGGGAGGCCCCCCTGGGGAGCCCTTCCGCCCACGCGCACGGGTCTCGCGAGCTCGAACGCGTCTATCTTTCCTACCTGTTGATGCACATGGACCGACTGACCGAACCGGCGCTCAAGTACCTCCGACACGCCGTGGAAGAGGAATGCGAGGAGCGCGGGATCCGTCCGTAGTTCGACCGTGAGCGGTCCGCCTATCGCCGGGTCGGGCCGTTCATCCGATGCTCAAGGTCGAGCGAAGAGCCCGACGAGGGCGTGCTCGAGCACGTAGGGGGGCTCGATAGGGGTTGCCCCCGTTTGATGCACGAACAAGAATCGGTAGACTAGCATCCCACCGATCATGAGCGCGATGATGAGGGCGAAGAGGATCCCGAACGCGATGGGGTTGTCCGAGTACGGGTCCATCCACCACGGCCACCCGCTCTCGCGCGAGGGAGCGTAGGTCAGGTCCTCCATCGGCGGTGTCCCACCCCTCCGGGGAAGATAACGCTCGCGTGGGAGCGCGCCTCTCCGTGAGGGTGCAGCGTGGGGCACGCTTTTACAGGGGACCAGGGTACGGCCCCCGTCGTGTCTGGCGCATCCGGGATGACCGTCACCTGCCCCAAATGCAAGCAGGGCGAGATGGTGAAGCTCTCCACGGGTTGGACCTGCAATGCCTGCGGATATGCCCCCTTCAGCAAGGGTTCCGGCTCCTCCGGGACGAGCTCATCCTCCTCGGGCCCGATCATTGGGGTCCCCGCGAGCACCCCATCGACCTCTGCCCCCGTAGGGACCGCGAGCAGCGAGGCGCTCCCGGCGACGCCGCCCGCGAACTCGCCAATGGACCCGGGGGCGCCCGCTCCTTCATCGCCTTCGTTCGCCCCCCCCACGTCGTTCGCCCCGAACCCCGTCCCGCCTCCCGGTCCTCCGCCGGCGACCGCGCCAGGCTACACGAGTTACGCTCCTCCCCCGCGCCCGCTCTCGCCCCCTTACCTGCCGCCACCCCCGAACGCCTACCCGTCGGGTCCGGGGGGGGTGGCGCCGGGCTATGCCCCCCTTCCCCCCTCCTCCGCGGGGTACGGAGCGGGAGCTGCAACCTCAGCCGCCGATCCCACCTCGAATCCGCTGGCAGGGCCGTCATCCATCTCCCGTTCGCGCATGGGCTTCGCTCCGCGACCTGCGGTCCCCCCACCTCCCACAAATCCAACGTTCTCACCTCCACCAGCTGCTCCCACGCCGCCACCACCACCGCCGCCGAGCGCGCCACCTGTTGGGGCGGGGTCGCCGTATCCCCCGGTCGCTCCTTCCCCCTCCTCCTCGATGGGTGGCTACCTCGCCCCGTCAGCGCCCCCCATGATGCCGCCCCCTCCGTCAGCACCCGCAGCCCCTCCGGGCCCTCCGGGGATCCCGCCCCCGTCGCCCATCGCTTTTCCCCCTCCTCCCTCCTCGCCTCCGACGGGGACCCCCCCTCCCTCCACGTTCTCGCCTCCCTCCGATCTCGGAGGGGTCGCGGCCCCCACCTTCGCTCCGCCAGCGCCCCCCGTCGGGGGTCCCTCCAAGTCCCTCTTCCTCTACGTCGAGCGGCAGGCGCTGTACGAGACGCTCACCTGGCGCCCGGCAGGAGGGGGGGTGCGCTTCTCGCGCGACATCCCCCTGCGCATCCTGCCCCCGGGGGAACCGATCGCGGTCGAGTTCTTCGCGCAGAACCAAGGCGCGGCCCCGTTGTCGGTCACCTACTACGTCGTCCTGACCAACGTCAACCTCCAGGGCACCCGGCTGCAAGCGGATTCGCTCGACATCCCCGTCGGGAGCGTCCTGGACGTCACGCACACGCTCGCGGCGAAGCTCCAACCGGGAGAGTACTCGATCACCGTCTTCTGCGTCCCGCGTGCCGGGGCGGGTCGAACGCAGGACCCTGCCTCCTTCCCGGCCCTCGCCCCTGTGGACGGGACCATCCCCCCTGGGCTCCCTTCCCTCTACGACGTGATCAAGGTCCGGGAGGAGGTCCCCTGCCCGAGCTGCGGCGGGCGGCTCCTGTGGACCCCCGCGAGCATGGGGGGACGGCCGCGGGCCTGGGTCTGCGGTCGCTGTGCGCACCGGGTCGAGACCGGGATCCTCTAAGGAACGGCGGTCGAGGTGGTCCCCTCGTGCCCTCCGCTGGAGGGAGGTAGTGGGAGATGGAAGTCCTTCCGTTGCAGCCCCTCGACGAGGCCGATCTTGGGTGAGAAGCCGAGAGATGCCCGAGCCGCACGGAGGTCCGCGAACGCGTTGACGGAGGGGCCGGGGGGCGGGTCGACCGAGACCGGTTCCAGGTCCAGGCGTCCCAGCGCGGCCGCGACGGCCTCGGCCGCCGTTCGAAGGGAAGTGCCGACCCCCGTTCCCACGTTGGCTACGGTCCAGTTCGCGACCTTGCGCTCGAGGGCGAGGCGCAGCGCCTCGACCCCATCCTCCACGTGCACGAAGTCCCGCAGGAGCTCCCCGCTCCCGTGGACCTGCGGAGGGCGGCCGGAAGCGACCTCACGTCCGAAGAGGGCGAGCACCCCCGGGGTCCGGCTCGTGATGCGACCGGGTCCGTAGACGTGGAAGAAGCGAAGGACCACCGCATGGAGGGCCCCTTGCTCCGCGAACACGCGGACGAGCGCCTCGGCCGAGGCCTTCGAAGCACCGACGAGGCTCACGGGTCCCGGCGGTCGCCCCTCGGAGAGCGGCGGCGCCCCCGTCGATCCGTAGACCGAGCAGGAGGAGGCGAGCACGACCCTTGGGACCTTGAGGTCCTGACAGGCGCGCATGAGCGCCAGCGTGCCTTGCGTGTTCACGCCGAACCCTTCCGTCGGATCGTTCGCCGAAACTGGTCGGTCGGCGAGGTGGACCACCGCTTCGCAATCGCGCACCGCACGGCGCAGAAGGGCCTCATCACGAACATCGCCTCGGAAGAGGAGCTCGGGGGCGAGCTCGCGGGGGAGGTTCCCCTCCGGGGCGCCGGAGAGGTCGTCGAGGAGACGGACCTCCACGCCAAGGGTCCGCAATCGCCGAGCGAGGTGCGACCCAAGGAATCCGGCCCCTCCCGTGATGAGGACACGACCCGGTCGCGGCACGAGCACCACCACGGGCCGTGACGGAAAACTCTGATGCGGAAAGCGTCAGGTCCTGCCGCCCACCGGTCGGGTCCTCGAGTTTAAGGTGGGGCACCTCTGAGCCGGCCGTGCCCTCTGCGCCCGCCACGTCCTCCGAGGCCCCCAAGACCCCCGGTGGGCCGAACGGCCGGAACGGAGGGCCCAACGACCGACATCCGCTCCAAAGCCTGGGGCACGGCTCGGTCGTGACCCTGATCGGTCAGATCATCCTAGTCGGAGCCACCTTCGGCGCTCGGGTCCTGACGGTCACTCCCCTGGGCTCGACGTTGTACGGAGACCTCGCGCTCGGTCTGGCCCTGAGCGGTCTCCTCTCGAACCTAGGGTCGCTGGGCGTCCCCACGGCGGTCGCCCGACAGCTCGCCCATACCACCGACCTCAAGGAGCGACGCGCGCTCGTGGCCCATGCGCTGGGCCTGGTCCTCCCCGCGGCCCTGATCACCGCGGCGGTCATCTTCCTCGCCGCGGACGCGCTCTCCCCCCTCGTAACGAAGGGGCAACGCGTGCCCATCGTCTACCAGTTCCTGGCGGCCTACATCGGCTTCGGCCTCCTCACCCAGACGTTCACCTCCTTCTTCCAGGGGAACGAGGACGCCCTCCCGAACTCCATCTTCAACCAGGTCCTCAATCCCTGCCTCGCCCTCGCGTTCCTCTTCCTCTTCTTCGGCCCTCCGACCGCGGTGGGGGCTTCCGCCCTCGCCCTGCTCCACCTCCAGCGGATGTCGCTCCAGTCCGCGCTCACCGCCTACGTCATCGCGGCGGGTTTCACGCTCGTGGCCACGGTCGCTTACACGCTCTCCCCCTTGGGGCATCCGTGGCGGCGCGGCGACCGGGCGCAGGAGGCTCACCCCACCGAGCGAAAGCCCTCGACCTACGCCGCGCTTCTCAGCTTCTCCCTCCCCCTCGCACTCGTTGGGCTCGCGACCTCGGCGGTGGGGACGGCGGACACTCTGGTGCTGGGGGCGCTCTCCGGAGCGAGCCCGGCGGGCGCCTACGGGGCGGTCCTCCCGCTCTCCCGGCTCGTGGCGCTCGCGGTCGCGGCCCTGGGCTACATCATGATCCCCGTGGCCTCGCGCCTCCACCGCGTCGGCGACACGGTCGAGCTCGGACGGAGCTACGCCACGATCACGAAGTGGATCATGCTCGCCTCGCTCCCGTTCTTCCTGATCTTCTTCCTGCTCCCCGCCGCCTCCCTGACCTTCGTTTTCGGTCCCAATTTCCTCTCGCTATCCGGGTACGGCCAAGCCCCGCTCCTGCTCCAGATCACCTGCATCGGGGGGTTCGCGGTCACGTTGCTTGGGCCGGCCTCGTCGGTGCTCGTGGGGCTTGGGAAGCTGCGTCTCCTGGTCATCGACACCTTCGTCAGCGCCGCGGTCGATGTCGGGGTCTCCCTGGCCCTCGTGCCGATCTGGGGCTCGGTGGGCGCGGCCATCGCCTTCTCGGTCGCGACGGTCCTGCTGCCCGCCCTCTGTGTCCTCCAGACCTACTACATGGCCCGGGTACACCCCTTCACGCTCGCCGTGGCCAAGCCCGTCCTCGCGACGCTCGTTCCCGGGGTGCTCCTGGTCGAGCTCCTGGTGGGCCCCTTGGGGGTGCACCCGCACGGGGTGGAGCTCATGGCGCTCTTCGCCCTGTTCTTCGGGGGCTACCTGCTCGCGGTCCCGCTCACACGAAGCATCGAAGCCGGGGACCACCATCTTCTGCTGGTCGTCGAAGGGTACCTGGGCCGGCCCCTGTCATTTGTGCGCCGCTTCGGAAGGCGCTTCATCCCACCCGAGCCCGCACCGTCCTGCCCCCTTCCCATGGCCGGGACGAGCACGCTATCCGATTCCAGCACCGGGGGCGGGGCCGTACCCGATCGAGCACCCCTGGATCCGACGGCGAACGAGGAATCGCTTTCAACCGACCTGACCTGGGGTCCTCACCGGTATGGCGACGGAGCTGGGCCCGGAAGAGGTCGCGCAGCGGTTGAAGGAAGGTTCGACGGTCCCCCTCCTCCTGGACGTTCGTGAGACCTGGGAGCGCGAGATCTCCTGCATCGAACCTTCGGTCCATATCCCGATGAACTCGGTGCCGGAGCGACTCCATGAGCTTCCCCGCGACCGGACGGTCATCGTCTACTGCCATCACGGGTCTCGCTCCGCGATGGTCGCGGCGTATCTGGAGACGGAAGGGTTCTCCCGGGTCGTCAATCTGCGGGGCGGGATCGACGCCTGGTCGGCGTGCGTGGACCCCCGTGTCGTGCGCTACGGCTGAGCCGTTCTCCGTCCCAGCCGCCCCGCCGTTCGGCCCGACGGTGCCCGAGGGTATTAGAAAGTCCTCCGAAGAAGGCCCGCCTCAGTGGCCGGTTCCTTTATGTATAGGTGCGCCCCATCGACTCCTACTATGTCCCGCCCGATCCTTCACCGGAACTCGGAGCGTCCGATCTGGGGAGCTCGTCTCATCGCGGGGGGGGGACTTCTTGTCGCCCTGCTGGCCGCGAGCATCGTCGGGTATGGTCATGCCATCCCCGGCGTGAACTTCTGCTACACGAGCTGCCAGATCACGGTCTCCGCGGGGGTCGCGAACGGCGGGAGCACGAGCTCCTCGAACGCGCCCTTCACCGTGTCCTTCGCAGGATCGGCCTCCGGCGGAACGGCTCCGTACAGCTGGTCGTGGAACTTCGGCGACGGCTCTAGTTCGACCCAGCAGAACCCAACCCATACCTTTGCCCAGACCGGGTCGTTCAACGTGGTGCTGACGGTCCAGGATGCGGGGGGGAACACCGGGCACTCCACGACCGTATCGATCCAAGTCGGGGTCCAGCAGAACAGTAACCCCACCACCGACACCGGCACCCTCGCGATTCTAGTGGCGGGGGTTGTGATTGCGGCCGTGGTGGCGATCGCGGTGGTCCTCCTGATCCTCCAGAAGCGCAAGCGCGCCCAGATGGCCGCCGCGGACTCCGGGGCGATGGCGCCCTCCGCTTACGAGGCCCCACCCGTTGGAGGTTATGCGTACTCGCCTCAGCCCCCAGCGCAGGACCCGACCTCTATGGAACCTTCCGCTGGTGCCGGGGCCGACGGGGCCGTCCTCCCCCCTCCTCCCTCCTCGGACGATATCCCGGCGACTGGGGCCACCCAACCTCCTATGTCACCACCGCCTCCTCCGTCCTCGGATGATATCCCGGCGAGTCCGCCGTCCACCGCGCCGTCGCTCCCGCAATGACCTTGCCTCGGGGTGCACTCCCGGGCGAGTTCAAGTGACGCCAGAGGTCTGGCGGCCTGAGAAGGGCATCCCACGAGCTCTTGGTCTAATACGGGCTCGGCCTTTCCCCGGCCAGGCCGTGGAGACCCTCCTGTGCCAACTCCCTTCTGCTGAGGAGGAACGCCGCCCCTAACATGGTGGCGTCGCCGACCTCCCCGTCCCCTGAACGAGCGAAGTCGCTAGGGGAGAATGCCACGGAGGGCAGCACCGCGGGCCAGGCCGTCAAGGGAGCCCCCCCCGTGGCCCCGCCCTGGGCAGTCGGCGGCCTCGTTCGGGAAAGGATCCGACGCGCGACCGTGATCCTCGGCGGTGCACGAACGCGGCTCCTCGGTCTCCTTCACCATCCCCGCCGGACCCTGCGGAGCGCCCTCCGTGAGCCCAAGACATGGCTCGCGATTATGGTCCTTGGATGGACCCTCCTCTTCGGAGCGATTGGGGATCTTCGTTACCAGACGTTCCAGACCTACGCGTGGGACCTGGGGGACTACAACCAGGCGCTCTTCACCACGCTCTTCTCCCACCGGTTCCTCTACTACACCGCGGACGTTCCGGCCGGCACCGGGGGAAACCTCCTTGCCGTGCACTTCTCGCCCTTCCTGGTACTCCTCCTTCCGGTCTACCTTCTCGCGCCAGGGCCGGAGATCCTCCTATGGGTCCAGGCTGCGGCCGTCGCGCTCGCCGCGCTTCCGACCTTCGGGATCGCACGCCGCCGCCTGGGCTCCGACCAGTGGGGGCTTCTGCTCGCGGGCGTGTACCTGCTCTGGCCGGTGACCCAAGGGCTCAGCTGGTACGACTTCCACCCCGAATCGTTCCTCCCGCTCACCGTCCTGCTCTCCCTCTACTTCCTCGAGGTCGGCCGCCCACGCGCCTTCCTCCTCACCTGGGTCCTCGCCATGAGCGTGATCGAGACGATTGTGCCGCTCCTTGCCCTCTGCGCCCTTCTGAGCGTGGTGAGCATCTACCTCGGACCCCGGTTACTGAGGGCCCCCGCCGCCGGTGGCGTCCGACACCGGGAAGCGGGGAGGTGGTGGCTCGCCGCCCTCGTCCTTTCCGTGCTCTGGCTTGGACTCGCCGCTTTCGCGATCTCCTCGTTCGCCCCATCGTACGGGGGAGCCTTCGGGCCAAACTACGCCGTGAACTGGTCGATCCTGGGAGCTCCAAGCGCCCTCTGGGTCTTCCCGCAGGCGGTCCTCCACCCCGCGAGGGCGTTCGCCGCTCTCGCCTTCGCTCCGGCCCCGAAGCTGCTGTACATCGGGCTCCTATTCGGCCCGCTGCTGTTCCTACCGTGGTTGGGGGAGGATCGCTACCTCCTCCCGGCGCTCGCCTGGGTGTGGCTCGCCGTGCTCTCGGACGCCCCGGCGTACTTCCAGATAGGGGACCAGTTCCCCTCCTACGCCGCTCCGTTCCTCATCGCCGGCGCGATTGGTGGGCTCGTACGCCTGCTCCGGGTTGTGCGGGCCCGAGGGGAGCACCCCGCCCCAAGAACCACGCCCTCCGTTCTGGCCGGGACGGGCCGGTCGAAGTGGAGGGCGCACGGACGGACGGCGACGCTTCCGCTGACCCTGGTCGTGGCCGCCCTGGCGGGGGCCGCTGTCGCGAGCCCTTTGCTGCCGATGCCCACGGGGAGCTTCGACGAGATCACCTACGGGATCCCGACCCTGGGTCCCCATGACCGGGCCCTCCAGCAGGTGCTCGACCTGGTCCCTCCTCACGCGAGCATCTTCACCACCTCCCATCTCTTCCCCGAGGTCTCGAGCCGGCTCAACGCCTACGTCCTTCCGGTGGCGAGCTACTTCGCGGGGAACAGCACGTTCGGAGCCTGGGTCGATCGCGACACCAACCTCTCGCAATTCGTTCTCGTCGACTACGTGGTCGACCCTTACGTCACGGTCATCTTTGCGAGCTACGTCAACCTCTCCGGATTCGGGATCTATGCGTCGGCCGACCAGGCTTACCTCTACGAGCGGGGATGGTCGGGGGCCCCGGTCCTCTTCTCCCCCTCTCCGCCCCTCGTCGTGGACCTCTCCTCGCTCCCCCTGGGGGACGCGACCATTAGCCCCTCACCGGGAGGAGCCCCAGGTAGCGTAGCGGTCCACCATGCTCCGGGGGAGGAGAACGGCACCCTGCTCTGGGGGGGGCTCGTGTTCGGCGGGATGGGACCGGGAACGTACCGACTGGACCTTCGGACGGCGGTCCGCGCGGGGGGCCCGGAGCCCGGGGTTGCGCTCAAGGTCGCGAGAACTCCGCTCGTGGCCTCGGCATTCCCGATCAACTACTCGCCTCGGGGGCACGATTATGGCTTCTCTGAGACGCTCGATACCTCGCGGACCACCGACGTGGGGCTCCTCCAAGTCAACGGGAGCACGGACCCTCGCTCTCTCGTCAACACGACGGAGACCTTCCGCATCCCATGGGAAGGCCCCGGTCTCATCGTGTGCCAGGGATGGTTGCTCGACGATCAGATCGACTTCTGGCTCGAAGCAGCCTCGTTGACGCAGGTCGCTCCTTCCGTCAGCTGATCCCGTGCTCGCCTATTGAATCAAAGCCCCGCGCTCTTCGGAAGCGAAGCCTCTTGGCACGGCAGGGTCAGGGGGAGGGAGGTAGTGATGTGCGTGGAGTCGCAGACGACCCCTCCCGCCGACCTCCGGTCGCGGGACGGGAAGCCGCTTCGGATCCTGTTCGTCGCGTCGCGCGACAGCCAACATCCGGTCGCTGCCGGGGGGGAGAGGCTCCTCCAACTCCTGGCCGAAGAACTCGCCGCCCGCGGCCACGCGGTCTCTTTTTGGAGCGCGGGACACGCATCCCTCCCCCGCCGAGAGACTCATCGCGGTGTCCGGGTGGAGCGGATCGGCCGGACACGATTCTTCGCCCCCTTCGTGTGGGTCCGCTTCGTCCTTCTCCCCCGCGGGCACTTCGACGTCGTCATCGAGGAGGGGATGGGGGGTGAGCGTGTCCCGTTCCTGGCGGTCTTCCTCTTCCGAGGTCCCACGGTCGGGGCGCTCTTCCAGGACCACCGACCCCTCATCCGCACGATGTACGGGGGCTCCTCGCTCGTCGTTCGGACCGGGCTCATGCTCCAGAAGGTCCTCCTTTGGGCCTACCAAGACGGCCCTCTCCTCACCTGCTCGAAGGCCACCCGCGACTGGCTGGTGAGCGAGGGGGTCCCCGGGGCGCGCGTCGGCGTCATCTACCCCCGGGTGCGCCTGCCTCCAGGGGTCCTCGCCCGCCCTTGGAGCGAGCGGGAGAACGCCATCGTCTCCATCGGGAACTTTCGGCCTACGAAACGCTTCGAGGAGGCGATCGAGGTCGTGGGACGCCTGCGCCAGGAGGTCCCCAGCGCCACGCTCCATCTTGTGGGGCGTCCCTATCATCAGGAGTATCTCTCCCACCTCGAGCGGCGGGCGGCCGCGGCCGAGCTTCAGGGCGCGGTCCGGTTCCACCTCTCCGCGACGGAGGAAGAGAAGTACTCCCTGCTCGCGAGAGCCAAGGCGCTGGTCGTCCACAGTCCGGTGGAGGGGTTTGGTTGGACGATTCCTGAGGCCGGCCTAGTGGGTACCCCGACCGTCGCCAACCCCGGGGTCCCGAAGGATGCCCTCGATCCGGGGGTCTCGGGCGAGGTGGTCCCCTTCGGCGACGTGGCGGAGTACGTGCGGGTCCTCTCGCGATGGATGTGCTCGGAGGAGGCGTGGCGGCCCTTCTCGGAAGGAGCGCGGCATTCTGCGCAGCGGTTCACCGCACCGGTGCTTCGGCCGGGCATGGAAGCGTGGCTCAACGAGCAGCTCCGGCGCCGCTGACGATCCTCGCGTCGCTCGTCCGGTTCATCTCCAGGCGATCTCGGCCCACATGCCGATCCCCACGCTGAAGGCCTTCTTCCGCGAGGAGCTCGAGTACTTCGACTGCCCCAGGCGCCGTCGGAACCGGATCGGGACCTCGACCACGGTCTGGTTCTGGTCCAGGACCCGCATGATCATGTGCGAGCAGAAGTGTGGGCCCCCCTCTTTCAGCGTCGGGAGGACCGGGACGAGCGCCTCTCGGCGCAGCGCCCGGAATGTGCACCCCCCGTCGGTGAGCCGGACCCTGCCAAAGAAGACGGCATTCCAGTACCGCAGTCGGATGAGGAGGCCCATGAACATGTTCCCCCACGAGATGAACCAGTCCATGAATGCGCCGGGCTGGACCAGCACGTGCGTGGTCCTGTTGCCGATGACCATGTCGGCCTCCGAGAGGTAGGGGAGGAGCTTTCCCAGGTCCCCCCCGATGTAACTCCCGTCGCCTTCGCAAAGGACGATCATTCGGGCCCAGGGGCGCGCGAGCCCCTCGGTGAGGCCGCGGATGCACGCGTGTCCGTACCCTTGCTGGCGCTCAGGGACGACCGTAGCTCCGTGAGCGCGCGCCCGCTCGGCCGTTCGGTCGGTGGAGTTGTTGTCGACGACGACGACCTCTCGCACCTGGGGGCAGGCGAGGAACTCGTCGACGACCATCCCCACCGCCTGCTCCTCGTTGTAGGCGGTGAGCGCCACAAGGACGTCCTTCCCTTCGGGGTTGAAGGGAGGTGGGGTCCGGTCCGCCGCCGCGTTCGTCTTGTCGACGGCCGGATAGAGCAGGACCAGAAGGAAGAGCGGGACCAGGAGGAAGAAGACGATCTGAGCGACCGCGAGCCAGAAGGTCGTAAAGGGGCCGTTGATGTCCAGGATGTTGACCGGGTGAAGATGCCCGTCGCGGAGAACCTCGTAGAGATAGGCCGTGACGGCCAGCAGCGCACGCGCGAGCATGACAAAGAAGGTGAGGACGGCGAAGGCTGCTCCTCCTAGGAACAGGTTCACGAGCAGCTTGCCCATCGCGGTCCTCGTCCCGAATTGAGGGGTCCCTCGCCGAGCGCCGACCCTACGGGTCCCGCGTCGCTCCCATCTTCCGAGGTCAAGAGCTCTCCGGGCGATAAGCATATATCGACACCTCCCCCAGCGTTCCTGGCATGAGGGCCCTGGTCACCGGGGCCGCGGGGTTGGTCGGGTCCTCGATGGTCCGGCTGCTCTCGAAGCAGGGGTTCGAGCTCATCACCGTCGACAACTACCTGCGAGGGCAGATCTTCGGCCCGGAAGGTGACACACGCCCGACGATGGATGCGCTCCGGAAGGAGGCGCGTGTCGATCACCACGTCATGGATGTCCGGGACCCAAAGGTGGGCGAGCTCGTCGAAGGGGTGGACCTCGTGGTCCACACCGCGGCCCAGCCATCCCACCCACGCTCGATCGAGATTCCGGTGGAGGACTTCGAGATCAATGCTCGGGCGACGCTCCTCCTCCTGGAGGCGGTCCGCCGTAGGGCCCCCCAGGCGGTCTTCGTCTACTGTTCAACGAACAAAGTGTACGGGGACGTGCCGAACTCCTTTACCTATGAGCGCGTCGGCAGGCGCTACACGCCCGTGGACCCGACCCTCCGCAACGGGTTCGACGAAGGGCTACGGATCGACCAGTGTCTCCATACGCCCTTCGGCGTCTCCAAGGCGGCCGCTGACCTCTACGTTCAGGAGTTCGGTCGGCTCTACGGCCTCCGGACGGGGGTGTTCCGGATGGGGTGCATCACCGGGGGAGCGGCCATGGCGGTCGAGCAGCACAACTGGGAACCCTACTTCGTTCGCAAGGCTCTCAACGGGGAACGGCTCACGATCTTCGGATACGAGGGCTACCAGGTCCGGGACGTGATTCACGCGGACGACCTCTCCCGCCTCTTCCTAGAATTCTTCCGCCACCCGCACCCCGGAGAGGTCTACAACGCCGGCGGGGGCCCCACCAACTCCACCTCCCTCCTGGAGGCTATCGAGCTCATCGAGGGGATCGTAGGAAGAAAGATGCTCGTCGACCACGGGCCGGCCCGAGAGGGGGACCATATGTGGTACGTGAGCAATCTGGCCAAGGCCCAGCGCCACCATCCTGGTTGGGGGATCACGATCGGTCTCCCGGAGATCTTCCGAGGGATCTACCAGGCCCAGATGGGCCGACCCGTCGCTGCACCTCCCCATGGCTCGGCCCGTTGATGCGGTCGCTCGAGAGGGGCCTCCCGCCCGGCCCCCGCGTGCGGAGCGGGACCAGGTCACTCGGCCGCGGGGGGCTGTGGACCCTTCCCCCTCTCAGCCTCACCTTGGCCATACTTCTCCTTGTGACCGGCGGCGGGTGGGGCCCCCATCCGTCGTCCCCGGCGTCACGACCCGTCGGTCTTCTGGAGCCCACGGCCCGCGCCGCCCATACTTCTTCCAAGACCTTGGTGGGTACCTCGAGAGACGCGGCAAGTGCCGGCCCTGAGACCTGGACCAACCGTACGCCAATGATCCCGCTCCTACCCCCCGGGCGCTGCTGCGGCGCCATGGCGTACGATGCGCGCGACGGCTACACCCTGCTCTTCGGGGGAGGCAACGGACCCTGCGGTGTGTTCTGCAACGATACGTGGGCGTTCAACGGGACCGACTGGGTGAGGATCGCGACCCCCGTCGCCCCCTCGCCACGCCAATGGCCGATGATGACCTACGATCCCTTCGACGGTTATGTCCTGCTATTCGGGGGCGTAGCTTCCGATGGCGTCACCCCTCTCGCTGATACCTGGGCGTTCTCGGGGGGCCGCTGGCAGCTCATCTCGGAGCAGGGGGGTCCGGCTCCTCGCTGGGCCGGTGGGATGGCCGCGGATCTCAACGATGGATACGTGCTCCTCTTCGGAGGCTTCGCCGGCGCGCCCCAGTTCTACCGAGATAGCTGGGGTTACTCCCACGGCCACTGGACCTCGCTCGTCCCCCTCCGCTCGCCTCCCCCACGCTGGACCCCTCTCCTCGCCACCGATCCCGCCGAGGGAGGGGTCATCCTTTACGGGGGATTCAACCAGAACGAGGGGTTCCTCGCGGACACGTGGGACTTCTCCAACGGCAGCTGGACCCAGACCTATCCTGCGAACTACCCTCCGCCCCGGGAGAAGGGGATGATCGCCTTTGATCCAGTGGTCGGGGGACCTGTCCTCTTCGGAGGCGACGTCTGTCCCACCGGCTGCACCAACGCAAGCTCAGTCCGTTCGCTCAACGACACTTGGGTCCTCGTGAACGGGTCGTGGAGCTCCGTCTCTTCTCCCGGGTATCCGGAGGCTCAGTGGGGGGAGATGTTGTCGTTCGACTGGACGCTCGGCTCTGCGGTCCTCCTTGGAGAGGATGGCACGCATGGGCGCAACTCCACGGTTTGGCTCCTAAGCCCCGCCCATGCGCCCCCACGGCTCCAGGTGGTCGCGGCGTCGGCGGTTCCCCTCATCGTCGCGCTCGGGACCCCGGCGACCTTCGTGGCCGCAGGAGTGCCAGAGGTGGGGAAGCTCTCCTTTACCTACCGCGACCTCCCGAGCGGCTGCCTGAACCTCTCGATCCCTCTCCTTTCGTGTTCGCCCTCGGTGCTCGGGATCTACACGGTCAGGCTCGCAATCGAGGACGGCGCAAGCTCCTCAGGATGGCTGAACGTCACCTTCTCGGTCGTGCCCTCGCGTCCCCCCCCGCCCTCTCCGCCTCCGACGGGTCCGGGGTTCCCTTGGGACGGAGCGGCCCTCCTGGTCCTCTCGGTCGCGGTCATTCTGGTGATTCTCCTCCACCCCCGGACCCGGAGACGCCTACGGGGTTCCGGCAGAAGGCCCAGCTCCGAGAGGAAGGACCCGCACGACGGCCGCGTAGGGTCCGCGCCCCCCTCCGGAACTCAGGGAGGTCTCGCGGACCCTCCGACCCCCGCAAGACCCCCAGCGGACCCGGGAACGTCGGAGCCCTGAGAAGGACGGGCTGGGACCCGTCCGAAGGGCCCCCGAGGGGGGCATCAAGCCCTATACGCTCGCTCTTCTCGGCAGGACTCATGACCTTTCCCTCGCCCAGCGTGGGGGCACGGTCCTGCTCCGGCCTCAGAGCGAAAGAGCTCCGAACCCTGCCGGTCCGGTCGCTCGTGGTCGTGCTCCCCGTCATGCTCATGGCGAGCGGGTTCCTCCAGGGCTTGTCCATCTCCGGTCCCCGGCCAGCGATTGCCTCCAGTACAATCGGCCAGCTCGCCCCGGAGGATTGCGCCCGCGCGGCCGCGATAACCGCGGGTGCCTCACTGGCCCACCCTTGCACGGCGGGACGCCACTCCTCGCCAGTGGTTTCCGGTTCGGACATGAATTGGACCAGCATCTCGGCCCTCTCCACCGCGACGCCCCCGGCCCGTTGCTGCTCGGCGATGGCGTACGACGCGTTCGACGGATACGAGGTACTCTTCGGGGGTGTGGGAGCTTGCGGAGGGGTCTGCAACGACACGTGGATCCTGCGCGGCTCTCAGTGGACCCACCTCGACCCATCGCACGCACCAAGCCCTCGGGATTGGGCGTCCATGGCCTACGACCCGTTCGACAGGGCCGTCCTCCTGTTCGGCGGGACGCCGGATGGGAACATCGCCCTCGCAGACACGTGGTCCTTTTCGTCGGGCGTTTGGACCCAGCTTGACCCTTCCACGGCTCCACCTGGCCGTTGGGCTAGCGGGCTGTCGATGGACCCTCAAGACGGGTACATGGTCCTCTTCGGAGGATACCAAGGCGGTTCCTCATTCCTGCAGGACACCTGGACCTTCGTGAACGGGACATGGTCGGAGGTCTTGACCGCGCACCTCCCGCCCCCACGATGGACCCCGCTCCTTGCCTTCGACGACCAGGAGGAAGGGGTCCTCTTGTTCGGGGGTTACGCCTACACGCTGGGGTTCTTGGGCGACACCTGGGTCTACGCCAAGGGCGATTGGTCCCAGGTGGGGGCCGGCTCGGCTCCCCCCGCGCGGGACAAGGGGATGATGGCCTACGATGCTTGGGACCAGAGGATGGTCCTGTTCGCAGGAGAGTTCTGCCTCCTCAGCTGCTCCACCGGCGGTTACGTGCGCCACCTCAACGACACCTGGTCCTTCGAGAACGGAACTTGGAAGAACATCAGCGGCTCTCGAAACCCTCCGCAGCAATGCTGCGGGGCGATGACCTTCGACTGGGGTTCCGGTCAACTGGTGGTCCTGAGCGCCAACTCCTCCGGTGGGAGGAACGCCACCACCTGGGTGGGCTCGCTCTCCCCCCCATCCACCGGTGGGCCGGAGATCTCTTCGTTGCGGGCGTGGCCCTCGAGCCCCACAGTAGGCTCGGGTGTCCTCTTGACCGTGGCCGCGCGCCCCTCGCTCGGGACCCTTACCTATCTCTACACCTCGCTGCCGCCTGGGTGCGCCACGCTCGACAGTCCCCTCTTGGCCTGTGCTCCCCGACAACCGGGAAGCTACGTCGTTTCCGTCGAAGTGACCGATGCGAGCGGACGCACGGTCGCAGGGACGCTCGCGCTCACCGTCACCCTCGGTGGTGCTTCGCCTCCCCCACCTTCCCCCGTCCCCGGTTATCTGACGTGGGTCGTCGCGGGCGGGATGGTATTCTCAGCGGTGGTCGTCCTCCTTTGGGTCCGAGCTGGGCGTAAGCGAACCACCGGCGCGCCCTCTCCCCGGGAGCCACCCGATTCCACCCGAGGAGCTTCCGAGGCCAAGGAACCTATCGTCCCTGAGCACACCCTTGACAAGGGGTCCACCACGCTCCGACACGGGCCCGAGGATCCCCGTTCACCCGAACCCTCGTCCACGGAGGAGGTCGCAGGACCGAGAGATCCGCCGCAAGGACGCGAGGCTTCGGCTCCCGTCGAGGCCGGCAGACCCCCCACAGAGTGACTTTGGAGGCGGTCAAAGCTCCGCCCCCCTCCTCCCTCCTTCAGGACCTCCAGCGCGCCAAGTTCCTTCCGCAGAGGTTGGACCCTCCGCTCCGGGGCGCGCGTGGCCCCAACGCCCTCGGGGCCGGAAGAAAGGAGATATCCCCCCGCGCCGATCCCCTGCCCGAGGAGACATGCCGAACCTTGGAGAGTACCGACAACAGGTCATGGCCCTCTGGCAGCAGAAGAACCTGTCGGCCGCCCTTGAGGTCGCCCAGCAAGCCGCGGTGTCGCTCCCAGGTGCTGACTACGAGACACGTTGGTGGCAGGTCCAGCTCCTCGCCGGTCTGGGGCGAGCGGAAGAGGCTATGGCCCAGCTGGAAAGCGCCTCCTCCTCCGGCCTCCATTGGCCTCCCAACATCCTCGAGGGGGAGCCCACCCTGAGCACGCTCCGTTCGGATCCGCGGTTCGCGAACCTCCTCGCGGCCTCCGCCCAGTACTGGCAGCAACGCATGAGGACCGACCGAGGGACCCTCCGGGTAATCCCGCCCGCCACGCCCAGGCCACCCCGGGGCTATCCGGCGATCCTGGTCTGCCACGGCCGCGGCCAGGGAGAGCCGATCACGACCGCGCATTGGTCGGCCGCGGCTCAGTCAGGATTCTTGGTGGGTGTCCTCCAATCCTCGCAGCAGGTCGCTCCGTCCATCTTCTGCTGGGACTACGTCCCGCTCGCTCAACAAGAGCTGGTCCAGGCCTACCGCGAGATGATCGAGGTCCACGGAGCGGACCCCGCCCGCCTGGTCCTGGGAGGGTTCTCGCAGGGCACCGACGTCTCGGTCCGCTCGATCCTCGAGGGGAAGGTCCCGGCCCGGACCTTCGTGGTCATGGCCCCCACCACGCAGATCTACGCCGGGGACCCCTATCCCTTGGTCCAACTCGCGAAGACCTGCGACGTCACCTCCCTCAGAGCCTGGATGTTCTCCGGCCAGCAGGACAAGTGGCTAGGCGCAGCCCAGCAGCTCCACGGGACGCTCCTCGGACGAAAGGTCGACAGCCGCCTCGAGATCGTGCCGAACATCGGGCACGACTATCCCGCCGACTTCGCTCAGCGCCTCGGGGCGCGTCTCGCCCAGGTCCAGGCGACCTTCCCCGCGGGCTGAAACTACTGCTCACCATCGTTCGGAGTATCCCGATAGCGGGGGAGGGGACATCCCAGCGGAATCCCCTCATACGTCCGGCTCTCTTTCGGGCGTTCGCATGTCCACTGCGGAGGGCGTTTCGGTCCCCGAGGGGGAAGCCCTTCGATCAAAGATCCAGGGACTGAAGTGGGCGCACCACATCGCGCTGGGGCCGTACACGACCCCCGGGATGTGGAGCAAGCGGCACCAGGACTGGGTCAGGGACAATCTCCCTCAGGACCTGAGTGGCCGAACAGTTCTCGACATCGGGGCGTGGGACGGATACTTCAGCTTCCTCGCAGAGGAGCGCCACGCCTCCCGTGTGGTCGCGATCGACTCGTTCCTGAGCCCCGAGCATCACAAGGATACCCTCGCGGCCTTCGAGCTCGCGAAGGGGGTGCGTGGGTCCAAGGTGGAGTACCGGGTCATGGACCTCTTCGACGCGGAAGAGCTCGCGGAGTCCTTCGATGTGATCCTGTTCCTTGGGGTGTACTACCACCTTCGGGACCCCATCCACGCCTTAGAGCGGCTCCGATCGGTCCTGCGGCCGCACGGTCGCCTCTTCATGGAGGGTCTGGTGGCCGCAGGGTCCGCGCCGGTATTGCGCTTCTGTGAGCCGGGGGAGATCGACCCCTTTACGTTCTCGATCGCCACCGTCCGCGGCGTAGTCCAGATGGCCCACGCGGCCGGCTTCCGAGAAGCGAAGCTCCTGGGGCTCAGCGAATCGCTCTGGAAGGCGTGGCTCCACGCGACGGTGCCACGCTCGCTCCGACCGCGGGTGGCCGCGTTCGTTCGGAGACGGACGGGCCGGGGAAGGGGGTTGCCGAGGGCGATCTTCGAACTCGGGCTCTGACATGCACCGGTCGCTGGAACTCTGTGGTCGCCGAGGGCGCCCCCTGGCATCCGACCCCTGCTTCACGGAGTCCCGCGAACCGTGTCTCGCTGAGAGTTGGCGAGGGTTCTTCCACCTCTTTGACCATATGTCATGGACGCGGCAGGGCTCCTGGGCGAGGGGGCCCTCAAGTCGAGAACATGGAAGGCCCGACAGGAAGCTCCCCCTACCTCTCCGTGATCGTGGTGGCCCGTATCCGCCGTGAATTCTTGGAGGAGTGCATCGGGTCCATCGTGAACTCGAGTCTGGACCGGTCTCATTACGAGGTCATCCTGGTCTGGGCGTTCGATGCCCCGGAGTGGGAGGCGCGTTTCCGAGCGCTGGGAGTGCAGGTCCTACGTCGGCCCCCCGAGATGCGGGTGGGCGCTCTGCTGATGGAGGCCCTCAGGATCGCCCGGGGGGAGGTCATGGTCTTCATGGAGGACGACGACGCTTTCTACCCGGAGAAGCTCCAACACATCGAGGAGGAGTTCCGCTCCCACCCCAAGCTCGGGTTCTTTCACCACGACCAGCTCGCGGTGGACGCCCGCGGGAAGACCCTGGGATGGATCCACGCCGTCGAAGGGTTCAACCTGAGTTCGATCGCCGTCCGCCGCTCTTTCCTGCGACCCTTCGACGATATCCTACGGAGGACGGTCATCTGTTGCGACCGTCTCCTCTACTTTGTGGCCCGACTGGCCGGCACAGGAATGGTGCACGAGGGACGCTTGCTCACCCGTTACCGACTGCACCAGGGGAATGTGCACGTCGGATTGGACCCCACGAACGACTACGGCCGGATGGTCGAAGCGGCGCGGACCGAGCTCAGGGCGGGCCGCCCCGTTCACCGCCTCGCTTACTACATGCTACTGACCTACCTTGTGCTGTACGGCACGAGAGCCTTGCTGGGGCACGCTCGTGCGGTCCGCCTGTTCCGCCTCTACAGCACGATGCTCTGGAGGCGTGAGGTCAGGAGGGTCCTCGAGGAGGAACCGCGACGAACCCATCCCGACGGGACGTCGCTCATCGTGACCGTATGAGGTCGTTCTCGTTCACGTCGCTCCTGCCCCGGGCCCGCCGGGCCCAGCAGCAGCTGCGGGCACGTCTCCAAGCGTGGCCGACCCCGCTGCGGTTGCTGATGCTCCTCGTGGCCTCCTTCTCGATCCTGGTCGCCTACGTGAGCGAGGTGCGGTACTGGGCGCTCGCGGACCCCGTGGTGGACACAGGGCAGTCCAACCAGATCCTCTACACGACGATCTTCGACCACCGTCTGTTCTACTATCCCTGGGGATGGCTGAGTACCCAGGGCTCCTACTTCGGCGGGCACTTCGCTCCGTTCCTGTTCGTGCTCTTGCCGCTTTACGCCCCCTTCCCCACGCCGGAAACCCTGCTCGCCCTGCAGGCGGTGGCCTTGGGCCTCGCGGCGTTCCCGCTCTACGGGTTCGCCCGCCGCCGCCTCGGGTCGGACCGGCAGGCCTTGGGCATCGCGGCCATCTACCTCGCCGCCCCGCTGACCCTGGCGGGGACCTGGGACGGCTTCCACCTCGAAGCGTTCCTGCCGTTCTTCTTCTTCTCGGCGTTCTACGAGGCCGAGCGGAAGGAATGGAGACGCTTCCTGCTCTTCTACATCGCAGGGCTCTGCGTCATCGAGACGGTCCTTCCCTTCGCCTTGGTCTACCTTTCGATCTGGGGTCTTCAGCTCTGGCTGAAACGGCCGTTCCGGTTTCGGATCGGGGGAGATCCGGAACGGCGAACCGTCCTCGCCGCGTTCGGGATCACCGTGGGTTGGGTGATCGCCTCCCAGGTGGTCATCGAGCACTTCACCCCCTACGGCGGCTTCCTGGGGGGCACCGTCTCCTTCGCGTGGGTAATCCTGGGCTCGCATTCCGGCGCGGGGATCTTTACCCAGGCCGCCCTCCACCCCGGCCGAGCGCTCCTCGCTCTCAGCTTCGACGCCGGAACCAAGGTGCTCTACCTCCTGGTCCTCTTGGGCTGCCTGTCGTTCTTCCCGTTGTTCGGGCAGTGGAAGTACCTCTTCGCCGCCGGGACCTGGCTCGCGATGTCGCTCCTTTCCGACTGGAACGCCTTCTACACCCTGGGGGTCCAGTACCTGTACTATCCCCTGGTGTTCCTGATCGGAGGGCTGCCCGGCGGAATCAATCAACTCGCTCGCGTGGCCAACAAGGTCAGGGAACTTTGGAGGTCCCAGAAGTGGGCGGTCCGCTCCACTTCCGCGCTTCGGCCCCCCCCTGCTTCGTCCCGAGGCGCGCTCGTCGCCGTCGGGGTGGCTGTCGCCCTTGGAAGCTCCTCGGTCATGGGGGTATTTGTGACGCCGACCCCTTCGTACTATTTTCCGTCCGTTCCGACCGGATGGCCGACCCCTTCCCAGCACGAGGCGTACCTGGAGGAGGTTCTCCACATGATCCCCCGGAACGCTTTCGTCGCCACGACGCAGGACCTTCTCGCTCCGATCTCAGACAGCGACCATGCCTACCTCATCCCGGTCCGTCCGCCGCCGGGGGCGAACGATTCGAACCTGAACTTCACGGTGATGCCGCTCGTCCGGCACGACGTGGACGCCGCAAAATACATCCTTCTCGACTACAGCAACGTGAGCTCGCTCCTCTCCGCGACGTTCCTGTTCCAGTACGCAGACCTGTCGGGATTCGGCATACGGGCCGCGGTGCAGGGGATCTACCTCTATGAGAAGGGATGGACCGGCCCTCCCGAGCGCTGGGTCCCCATGCAGTTAACGCTCGGGGCCCGCTCGGTCATTCCAGGCGATGCGGGGGTGGTACCCGGGTCGTCCCCCGGTGGGCCACCAGTCCTCTACCATCCCGCGGGGGAACAGAACGGCACCCTCATCTGGAGGGACGCGTGGCCCCAGTCGCCGATCCTCCTGGCTCCCGGGCTCTATCAGCTCACCTATGTCCTCGCGTACAGCTCCTCCGTCCGGGGACTCCAAGCCCACGTGGCTTTGAGCGCCGCCCGGGGGGTCCTCGGGGTCGGACCGCTGTCGATCGGCGGCGTGCCGGTCCCGTCGTGGCGTTCCGAGTTCTTCCAGGAGCGGGGCTACTACGATCCCCTCGGTTCCTTGGCGCTTGATGTTCCACCCGGTGGGGCGCTGAGCGGCTGGGGGAACCTCTCGGTGAGCCTCTCCTGGGCCCAGCCGGGGTTCCTGCAGGACCAGGGGTGGGTCGACAACCCCGACGTGGCCCTCGCCCTCACCTCGATCACACTGGTCCAGTCCCAGGTGTACCCCTGAGACCCTACCTCAAGGCATGCCTAGGGGCCGGACGTAGGTCAGAGCGCTTCTGAAAGAGAGGACGGGACCCGCCCCCAGGCGGAAATGAGGTCGCCCACCGTGTTCACGTTGATGTCCCAGCCCTTCAAGCGGAATCCGATCGCGGACTTTCGCCGAACGCCGGCCCCGATGAGGTCGGTCATGCTCGTGACGGGCCCCCGCTCGATGGCGTCCCGATAGAGCGAACGCAGTTCTCCTTCCCCGAAGAGGTAGGTGCCGCACCCACGGTACCCGGGGGTCGGGCTCGAAGGCTTCTCCCGGATCGAGAGCATGCGGCCGTCGCGCGCGAGCCGAACCTCGCAGGTCCGACGGAGCACACGTCGGTCGTTCTCCCACGCGACGGTCTGGCCCACAGCAGCGCCTCGCCGATGGAGCTCCCGGGGGAAGTCCGACAGGTTCCGCGCGATCACGAACCCGTCACCCAGGGCGACCCCGATCTCTCCGCTGTACCCGCCGACCGCTTCCCTCAGCGTGGCGACGGGGCTGGTCGTGGGCGCGCGAAGGAGATGGACCTTGAGCCGGGAGATCCCGAGCTCGGAGGGAGAGAGTCTCCGGAGGTACCTCACGACCGTCTCGGAGGGCGCCAGGGCGGCCACGGTCACCTCGCTGGCGTCCATCGCGGCCAGCGATCGGAGGGCGTACCAAAGGAGCGGGTGGCCCTGGACCGGGACCATGCTCTTCGGGAGGAGGCCACCGAGGTAGCCGAGCCTGCTCCCGACGCCGCCCGCCAGTACAACCCCTCGCACGCTCTACCTCCCTCGACCCCTGCTAGTGCGCCCCTCTCGGGGCACGTGCCGGACCCCTTGGTTGCCCATCAATGTGATGCCAGACCTGACCGACGTGAGGCAGCTCGCTATAGGGGGGTCGGGCGACGCGCACGGAAGCTGGGGGGAACGAAAGGTGCTTTAGCTCGGCGCGCACGCCTCCCGGGAGGGTGGGACCGAGCGCATGGGGTGCGTCATTGGGTTCAGCTGGCCCACACCCCACGACAATGCGGTCTCCGTCCTTCTCGACGGAAAGCTGGTCTTCTCCTCGGAGGAGGAGCGCTTCACCCGCCACAAGCACGCCCACCTGGAGCCCCCCCTCAGGGCCATGGTGGCCGCGTTCCGGTACCTGAGGGAGCGGCACGGGCTCAAGCCCACCGACGTCGACGCCTTCGCTCTGAACTACGACCCGTCGCTCGCACCGTGGTCGATGCGGCGGGACCTCTACTTCTTCGCCGCGTTCGCTTCCACGCAGGCCGCGCTCACGGTCCCGACCGGACAGGACATGCCCGAGGTCGTACGGCGGACCGCGGGCGGGGTGCTCGGCGGGTTCCGCAACTCGGCCCTACACGCCAGGATCTTCTTGCGGCATGCGTTCCAGAAGGCCGGCTCGCTCGAGGAGCCCCGAGCCCCGATCATCCCGGTGGAGCACCATCTCGCCCATGCCGCCTCCGCCTACTACTTCTCGGGGTTCGCGAACGCCGCGGTCCTCACTCTGGACGGCGTGGGCGAGGTCGACGCCACGGTCCTGTGGAAGGTCAGGGGCGGAGAGTTCGAAAAACTGGGAGCCGTCCCGGCGAACCGGGGGTCGCTGGGGTTCCTCTACGACTTCGTGTGCATGCAGATGGGGTTCGAGACCCTGGAAGGGCCGGGGAAGGTCATGGGACTTGCTCCGTACGGTCGCCCGACCGAGAAGGGGGACCAATCGTTCCAGGGGATGCTCGAGGTCGGCTCTGACCCGCTCCGACCCTACCGGCTCGTCGGGGGCCATCCTCCCCGTGGCGTCTCGGTCCAGAAACTGGGGCGGTGGTACAGGGAGCTCGCGGGTTCGGTCGTCCCCGAGAGCGTCGGTCGTTGGGACCCTCGGGGGGAGGTCGACGCGAGGGCGGCCGGGCTCGCCTGGTCGCTCCAGCACCTCCTCGAAGTGGCGGTACTCCACCTCGCCCAATTGCTCCGTGAGCGCAGCGGGGAGTCCGACCTCGCGTTGGCCGGGGGGGTCGCGCTCAATGCGAAGGCCAACATGGAGGTGTACTACGCCAAGATCTTCCACGACCTCTTCGTCTTCCCTGCGGCCTCGGACTCAGGGGCCACCGCGGGGGCGGCGGCATGGGTTGCCCACCACCATCTGGGTGAGCGGATCCCACAGGAGCGGATCCGGACGATCTACCTGGGCCCGGAGTATGACGAGGCCGCCGTAAAGCGCGCGGCCGAGCGCGGGAAGTGGACGGCCTCGTTCGTCGGAGACGACGTCGCTCCGCTGGCCGACCTCGTTGCGAAGGGGGGGGTCATCACTTTCTACCAGGGCCGGGCCGAGCTCGGCCCTCGCGCCCTTGGGAACCGGAGCATCGTCGCGGACCCGAGGAACGCTGCCACCTGGAAGGCGCTCAATGCCATCAAGGGCCGTGAGTGGTGGCGTCCCCTCGCCCCTTCGCTCCTGGAGAGCCGGCTCCAGGACTACTTCGAATCGCCCGTGCCCCACCCGTTCATGGTGTTGATGCTCCGATTGAAACAGGAAGCCTCGACTCGAGTACCGGCCGTCGCCCATGTCGACCGGACCGCGCGTCCTCAGAGCGTACGGCCGGAGGACAACCCTCGTTGGTACGCGCTCCTCCGGGCGTTCGAAGAGCGCACCGGGGAAGGGCTCGTCGTCAATACCAGCTTCAACCTCGCCGGCGAACCCTTGGTCGAGACCCCCGAGGAGGCGATCCGGAGCTTCGCGCTCGGAGGGTTCGACGCGCTCTACCTCCAAGGGTGGTTGATCCGCAAGCGCTCGGCCTGATTCCCCCGGGCCCCCGAAGGACTACACATAGCCCCACGAGCGGAGCCGTCGCTCGTCCGCGCCCATGGCGCCTGAAACGGACCTCGTCAGACGGGAGAGCACCTCCCGCGCGGCTCGTTCCATCTCCCCCGCCATCGGTTCGCTCCCGGGCCGGATCGAAGCAGGGTGGAGCGGGTCCCGGTCCACGTCGTCGACCTGCGGCGCGGATCCTCCTTCGGCCACGACCACCCGCAAGCGTCCCCTGTAGGCGGCGACACGCGCTCGGTCGAACTCCACCCGGTCGCTGGGACGGACCCATCGGAACATGTGGTCCCAGACCAGGCCGTCGTCCACGCAGTAGACCGGCCCATCTCGATCGCGATCGAGGAGTCCGCCCAGGTCCACGGCCGAGGCGAACCGGGCCGTGCTCGGAGCTCCGGCCGCCTGGAGTAGCGTGGGGGCGACATCGACCAAGCTCGCAAGCCCCCTTGACGCCCGGCCGTCGCCGGTCCCGTCGGCCGGTCGGACCCAGAGCGGGACACGGACCAGCCCCTCGGAAATCCCATGGAAGTGGAAGTAGTTCCCTTCCTCTCCGAAACCCTGGCCGTGGTCGCTCGTGATCACGAGCCAGGTCCGGTCCCATTTGCGGGACCGCCGAAGCGCCTCGACCACGCGCTCCAGGCGCCGGTCCATGAGGCGGACCATCCCCCGGTACATCGTGTGAAGACGGTCCATCTCCTCCGAAGAGGGTCGCCAGCGGTCAGCGAACTGGCTCACGCCATCCTGCCGGACCGAGAGGGCCCGCCACCAGTCCGCGAGACCTCCAAGCCCCGTAGGGTCGGGGAAGTAAGGCTCGTGGGTCTCGAGCAGGTTCAATACTGCGAAGAACGGGGTCTCCGCAGGTCCCTCGGATATCCACCGCTCCAGCGTGGGCTCGATCCACGGGGAGATCTGCAGGCCCCAGGGCGTGGCCGGTCGGCGGACCTTGAGCGCGAGCCTCCCGCCGGCGTCGAGCATGAAGGGAAAGCGGTCCAGGTGATGATTGATCCGGGGGAGGAGCGGTCCGAGGGTCCTTCTCAGGGGGTCGACGGAGATGTCCCGACCGACGGGGCGAGCGCCCGCGGTGGCCTGTGTCTTCATGAATGGTGGGGTCTCGGAGGGCCAACGGAGGAGGTGCTCCCACCAGCTTCCCCAGGCCGCTCGTTCAAACCCTCGAGCGAGCCCGTAGTCGTCACCCAGAAAGGGATTTGCCGAGAAGATGCCGGTTCGGTACCCCTCCCGGCCGAGCATCGAGCTCAGCGTCGGTACCTCCGAGGGGAGGCGCAGGGTCCCCTTGCCGTGCGTTCCGTGCTCCCACGGGTAGAGCCCGGTGAAGAGGGAAGCGTGGGAAGGGATCGTCCACGTGGCGGGACTCACGGCCCGGGGGAAGACCCAACACTCTCGTCGCAAGCCCCGGAGGAACGGCATTCCCTCGACCGCCTGGCTCCCCCCCGGGAAGTCCGAGGCACGCTGGGCGTCGAGGACCACGATCAGGAGGTTTGGTCTCCCCGGCACAGTGGATCTCCCGATGGCGCTTCGTCCACGGGGGGAGACGACTGGGGAGCCATCAAGACCTCGGTCCGGGGCGCGCTCCCTCAGTGAACGCTTAATCTAGGCGTGGTCAGGTGCTCGAGGAGATGGCACCGATGTCCCTGACCCGCCGCCCGGGCTCCCCCTCCTGGGTCCTCGGCACGCTCTCGCTGGTCTTCCTTGCCTCGATGATCACGACCTCCCTCCCGCTCCCCGCTCGCGCCGCACCTTCAGGTGGGACCTTCCCCGGTGCCTCTCTGGTCGTCGCGCACGCTCCCTCGCCCGCGGGAGCGGGGCCTGGCTGGTCCCAGGCCCTCTCTGTCCCCCGGAACTGGACCAACATCACCACGACGTCCGGGGTCGGGCCCTCCGCCCGTATGTGGACGGGGATGACCTACGACGCCGCCGACGGGTACCTCCTCCTCTTCGGGGGGTACGCACCGCTGACGAACAACGCCTACGGGGACACCTGGGGCTTCTTCGCGGGCCACTGGCACCTGCTCTCGAACACGGGACCCTCTCCCCGCGAGGCCGCGGCCGTCATCTACGACGCGCTCGATCGGTACGTCGTGCTCTTTGGAGGGGCCTTCAACTACGCCGGCAAGACGTTCTTCTACAACGACACGTGGGTCTGGTCGCACGGATCCTGGACCAACATTTCCGCGTCCCAGACCGTTTCACCGCCGCCTCGCCGGACGCCGGGGGTGGCCTACGACCCTCTCGAAGGCCGCGTCATCATGTTCGGGGGCCGCGGAAGCTTGACCTCTTTCCTAGGCGATACATGGGCCTTCACCCGAGGTCTCTGGTCTCTCGTCAACGCCAGCACGCCGCTGCTAGGCTCGCGGGCGGGGCCAGGGTTCGACTACGACGCCTCCCTTGGGGGGATCCTCCTCTTCGGGGGCCAATCCGGGGGAGCGGCCCAGAACGACACCTGGCTCTTCCGCGGACAAACCTGGATGCAGCTTTCGCCCAGCCGGGCCCCGTCCATCCGAGGGAACTCCATGGACGCCTACGACCCCGGCGACGGCGTCTCGCTCCTCTTTGGAGGGAACGCGAACAATCTCGATCACAGCGACCTCTGGGCTTTCGGGGGGGGCGAGTGGACCAACCTCACCTCCCAGCTCGCTCTCCCGCTGCCCGGGCCCCGCGACACCGGGAGCATCGCCTTCGATCCCGTGAACGGAACCGTCCTCCTCTTCGGAGGCGAGTGGCAGCACAGCCCCGGGAACATCCTCGAGTACAGCGACACGTGGACGCTCGGAGGGGGACCCCTCCGCGCGGGTGCCCTCTCCGACCCGTACCGGGTCGACGCGGGGCAGCAGCCGACCACATCTGTCGCTTCCGAGATCGGTGGCACGCCGCCGTTCAACTACACCTGGAACCCCGGCGACGGGACCGGGACCGAATACGGTCAGGCCCCCACCCACATCTATGCGACACCGGGAACCTTCCACGAGAACCTCACCGTGACCGACGCCGTTGGGGCGGTCAGCTGGGCGCCCGCGACTGCCATGGTGGTGGGTGGGCCCCTCGTCGTCCCCACTCCTTGGATCTCACCCACCCCTGCCGAGGTGGGAGTCCCGCTCACCCTCCAGGTAAACGTCAGTGGGGGTTACGGTCCTGCCTCCCTCCAGTGGTCCGGCCTTCCCGTGGGGTGTGTGAGCCGCAACGCCACCGTCCTGAGCTGCGTCCCATCGGCGGCGGGGAACTCGACGCTCGTCGTCGCAGCCCAAGACATCGACCTGAACTTGCGGTCGTCCTCGACTCGTCTATCGGTCTTCCCTGCCCTCGGGGCCGGCGCCGTCGGGGTCGCCCCCTTCGCGCCGGCCGTGGGACAAGTGGTCGCGTTCACGGTCTCCGGCGCTTCGGGCGCCCCTCCCTACGCGGTCCGCTGGACGTTCGACGACGGGGGCAGGGGGTCCGGCTCCCCCTACTACCGCTCCTTCCCCACCAGCGGGACGTTCTCGACCCATGTGTTCGTCAACGATAGCGCGGGGGCTTCGGTGGGCGTGTCGCGTGCCATCACGGTCCTGCCGCCTCTCGCCGGAGCGCCCACGGTGGCACGCGACCCCTCGGACAGCGGGGTCCCCGAGACCCTCTTCCTCTCCCCGAGTGGTGGGACCGATGTCTACACCGTCTCGTGGCGCGGGCTTCCTTCCGGTTGCCTGACGGCGAACCTCACCATCCTCTCCTGTACCCCGACCGCCTCCGGGACCTACACCGTTCGCGCCTGGGTGAACGACACTGGGGGCACCTCCACACTGACCTCGGCGCTCATCTGGAGTGTCGCACCGAGGCTGAGCGTGACCGCGCATGCCTCGACGTCAACCGGACCCGCGCCGTTGTCCGTCCAGTTCACGGCGGGATACCAGGGGGGTGTGGGACCCGTGGCGACGGCGTGGTACCTTGGTGACGGCAGCTCGAACACACAGGAGAACCTGACACACACCTATCTCGTCGCCGGGAGCTTCCTCCCCACCTTTTGGGCGAACGACAGCGGGGGAGGCTCGGTCTTCCAGTCCCTTCCGCTGCAGATCCTCGGGCCTCTATCGGTCTCAGTTACCCTGAGCGCGACCTCCGTCCTCGTAGGCACATCGGTCACCGTTACTGCGTCTCCCTCCGGCGGTGGCTCCGTCTCCTCGGTGGCGGCCTGGACGTTGAACGGAGCCCCATATTCGGCGACGGGGCTCTCGTTCAGCTACACCCCGTCAGGTGCCGGGGACGACGTCTTCTCCGTCCAGGTCCGCGACTCCTACGGGGAGCTCGCGAGCGGGTCGACAACGCTCCATGTAAGCTCTCCCTCGCCGGGACCGGGAGAGCGGACGGCGGGTCTGACCGGCCTCTCTCTCGTCCTTCTCGTCGCGGGAGTGGCAGGGGCCGCGGTAGCGCTTCTGGTGCTCGTCTCGTCCCTGCGCCGCCGTAGGACCTCGAAGGACCAGGGTCCCTTCTCGCGGAAGACCACCCCACTCGGCAGCGGCGATGGGGGTCCACGTTCCTTGCCGCCCTGGCCGATGAACCCCGTGACCCTGATCGAATCCTCCCACTCGGAGGACATCTGGAAGATGGCCTCCACCTCCGGAGTCGACCGGGCGAAGATGCTCATCCTCACCCCGTCACCGTCGGCCGCGCTCATGGCTCAGTATGGGCTCTCAGGGTCCTCGGTCTACCAGTTGTCACGGATGGAGGGGGAGTCGAACGTCTCTCCAGGAGACGTGGACCGGATCGGAAACCTCATCGAGACCCACATGCAGAAAGGGAATGGCAGGACCGTGCTCTTCGAAGGGATCGAACGGGTCGTGGACCAGGCCTCGATTCGATCCACCCGGCGCCTTCTAGAGTACGTCCAAGAGGTCTCGACGAGCACGCGGGGAGCAGTGCTGATCGCGCTCAACCCGACCATCCTCTCGCTCGCGGAACGGCGCCAGCTCGAAGGGCAAGGCACGGTGCTCCGAGTAGATGGAGGGGACTCGGGAGGAGAAGGCCGGTCCGACCGGGAACCCTCCCCATCCCCAGGGCGGGCCGCGGATCTGCCCGAGGGGCGTAGCGGGAAGTAGGGCAGGTCGCGGGGCAGCCGGGTACCCCAAGAACTCTCCCTCGTCTTCCGCGGTGGGGCTTTCTCCCAAGCAGATACACGTGTTGAGCGCTGGTGAGAAAAGTGACCCGACGAACTTCCCGCCTCACATCACAGGGCTCGGAGGAGGATTTCCAGGGGAGTTGGGAGGAGATGAGGGAGCGAGCACGAGAAGGCGATCATATCGATGGTCAAGCCAGATCGTCGTCTCCGCGGCTCTCACTTGCGTGACCTCGATGCTCTTGAGATGCTCCTGCAAGGTCAACAGAACAGGCCGCCGTGAGGGGATTGTGATGACGGTTTCGCTAGGGCCGGCGGCGGACTGACCCTGCGCGCCCAAGAGCATCTTCCCTTGGTGTTCCACGAGAAGGAAGGGGTAAACCCTGCACTGTTCGGTCAGCACGGGCAGGAGGGTCGACACGGTCTTGCCCGGAAGGAACTCCCCGCGAACGAAGACCGTCAGATCCGCGAGACGCCCCTGGAACTGGGGTATCCGCGCCGGGTCGGGCATCACGCGCCGCTCCACCCAGGCCTGCTCGACTAGCCGTCGCTGCGAGCGTGGGAGGCCGACCGGCCCCAAGAGGTGGCCCGGCCGACCATCCTCAGGGGCGGTGAACGGTCGGAGCAGTAGCTCCTGCGTCGTCCTTCGGAGGCCGTCAGAACTTATGGCGGAGCCGCGGCGCGCTCCGACAGAGGCCGGACCTCCGAGTCCCCGAGGGTATGAGGTGGTCCCCGCGATGCCCGCCATGTTGGCGAAGAGCCCCTCGTAGTCGAAGTAGACCGGGAAGTTCGGCTCCTTGAGCGAAGGGGTGAGCAGGAGCGACTCGGAAGCGAGGTCTGTCCGCTGCAACCTCTCGGCAGTCTTCGTGGCCTGGGCGATCGAGGAGTGGAGGATGACCTCGAAGAGCAGGGCCGCCGATTGCCACAGCACCACAGCTCCCGGCTCCATCGACCAGGCGCGCCCCAGGTCCTGGGCCTTGTCCGCGTAAGGTCGGGCGAGCGCCACCGTCGCGTGCGTGAACCCGTAGAGGAGGGGGTCGGGGAGGTAGCGGTCCCGCACCCACCCCTCCTCGTAAGCGCGCTTGCGGACCGCGTGGTAAGTGGAGCGGGGAAGCTGGGTCTGGCGAAGCCGTTCACGCTCGTTCTCCTGCCCTGCCGCGAGGAGCGCACGGAGGACCCGCACCTCGGCATCCGTCAGGTCGCGCACACGAGCTCCGAGCGATGCCGGAGACACCGTAGCACGGTGTCCAGCCCTTCCGGCGCGGCATGGGACGGGGCTTCTTGTAAGGGTATCGGAGTTCCAGAATAGGGGAACGGAGGCAAGTTCCCACCGGTGTTCCCATGCGTTCGCGTTTTGGATCCCTCTCCTGCTCGATCTGGATGGTCGCTGGTCTGCTCGCGCTTTCGATGCTCCTGCCGTTCACGACGGCCGCTCCGACGACGGGTTTCACCTCACCGAGTCCCGGGGCACCCGCGGAATCTTGGGCGTGGGGAGCGACCTTCGCTAAGACCGACCAGGGCACGTTCTCCGGGACCACTCAGAGCGGGGTCCCCTGGTCGCTCTCCTTCAGTATCCATGGTTTCCTTTCCTGGAACACCGTCCTCACCCAGACCAACACGTCCACCACATCCTTCGAACTGGAGGCGCAGCGGGTCATCCTCGGCGCTTACTTCCTTTCGGCCACCGGGACCCAGGGACCCACGACAGGCTCGGTGAATATCACGGTCCTGGCCTGGGAACAGGACCACTCCTTCTCCAATTTCACGACCACCGGCACGGTGCTGCTGAACGGCACCACCTCCGTCCCCGCGGTCGCGATCGAGTCCGTCCACGCCCTCGTGAACTCCAACCTCACCGCGAGGGTCAACGCGAGCCTCACCGGGGGCCAGACCGGCGCGATGCAGGGCTACGCGAGCGGGGCGGTCCACGCGGACGCGACGCTCAACTTCGCTCCGGCCCTGGGCCTCGTCCCGGTGACCCCCGTACCCGACAGTTGGTGGAACTCCACGAGCACCTACACTGCCCAGGGGACCTACGCCGACGCCTGCCACTTCCAGTTCTCCGCGACGAACCCGATGGGGGCGTCCACCTCCGGAACCGGCACCTGCGGGGGCAGCGGGTCGCTGGATGCGACGAACACGGTCTGGCTCCGGGGAACGGATGCGGGCGACGACTACCTCGCGGGTTTCGGTCACTACCGCAGCACGCTCTTGGAGCTTGGGGGAAACCTCGACTTCAACATCCATGACGGCCTGATCTTCGTTCCCGGTCACCTCGACGTCTTTGGAGGAACGGGACTGGGCGGGACCAGTCCCGCGAGTCCCCAGGGCACCGAGGTCATCACGGGCCACGTGGACCTGGACCCCCACGCGTCGCACTTCGGCATGATCGCCTCGAGCTCACAGTTCTCTCCTCAAGCGACCGCGACCGGCGCCCTCCCGAGCGGGCTCGCCGCGACGTACGACGGGACGCAGGCTACGGCCTCGTCCTCCCCCGCGGTGAGCGGGCTCCCCTCCTACAATGTGCAGGGCAAGCCAGAAAGCGCGCAATCTGCGCTCACGGCGAACGGCTGCCTGCTGAACCCCACCGGCTCGCAGTGCAAGACCTCGGCCCCCGCGCACACGTTCCTCCTGCTCCTCGTAGTCGTGGCAGCGGTCGCGGTCGTAGTGGCCGTGCTCGTGGCCCGACGTGAACGCGGCCCCAAGGGTGGAGTCGCTTCCCGTCCGGGCGTCTACATCCCCTCCCGCTCTGACGCCGGAGCTGGATCCCGGAGTGGGGTCGCGGCGCCCACACCCCCGGGCACTCCTCCAGGATCCCAGCGCCCGACGCCGAGCCAGGACCCGCTGAGCAATCTCTGGTGAGCTCGGCTCGCGCCCCTCTCATCGAGGGGGAGCAACGGATCACCCGCCGGCGACGGAGGCGGCCCACATCACGGTGAGCCAGACGATAAGCACGAGGACGAGCGCCGAGCCGGCCAGCGCGAAGCCAAGCTTCACCCATCGTGCGGGAAACTCGTACACGTCCGGAACGACGGACCCGCGCACTTAAGCCTCGCGGGGGGCCGACCTTTTCGGGGGGCGACTCGGAATGCCTGCGCACAAGGTCCTCCTGATGGGTGGTGGTGCGGGGGTCGTCGGGAGCGGGGTCCTCGCCGAGATCGCCGGACGCTACGAGATCCGGTCCTACCACCGGACCCCGGCGCCCTCCGAGCGAGGGAAGGTCGAGTTCGTTTCCGGGGACGTGGGCGAGGTCGGGCGCTTCCCAGAGCTGGTCCGCGGCGTCGACTCCATCGTGAACGTCGTATGGTACCGCCAACCGGGGCCTGACCGGCTGTTCGCCAGGACGGAGGCCTCGCTACGAGCCCTCGTCTCTGCGGCGCAAGCCGCCGGGGTCGAGCGCTTCGTGCAGATCTCGCTCCCCCCCGCGACTTCTCGCCTCGAGTCCCGTACTCCGTATCTCTACCACAAGCGGGCCTTCGAGAAGGAGATGGGGGCGAGCGGTCTCAAGGTCACCTTGCTCCAACCTTCCGCGATCTTCGCTCCCCAGGACCGGTTGATCCATGTCATGTTGGACCTCATGCAGCGCCACCGACGATTCCCGCTGTTCGGGGACGGGGGCTACCATCTCTCTCCCATCTGGCACCAGGACGTCGGATGGCTCGTCGGCGAGGCGCTCGAGGACCGGCTCTCCGGGACCGTCCTCGCGGGAGGTCCGCAACGCTACACCTACCTTGAGCTTCTCGAGCTCCTCCAGCGATACGTGCCTCAGAGGGTGAAGCTCGTACGCGTGTCGCTCCCCACCGGCCGTCTCGCGGTCCAGTTCTTCAATGCTCTCGGGTGGCACGTGCTCTACACCTACGAGTACGATTGGCTCGTGTCCGATCTGCTCGGGTTCGCAGCTCCGAGCCACCCCGGACGGGAGTTCCGAACGCTCGAGAGCTTCCTCGAGGAAGGTAGGCACGCCTGACGGCGCGGGAACGGAACTCAGGCGAGGGTCCCGCTCTCGATACGGTGTTCGCACGCCCCGCAGACCCATGCGCGCGTTCGGGTGAGGTTTCCCGGCGACCAGGACATGCCGCGTGCGCAGCGAGGGCACTCCAGCGAGCTGCGGAAGCTCACGTCCCCGGAGGGGCGAGGAGGGGGCATGGGGGCCGAGGGGGGCGCGTGGGCCTCCTGGAGCTGAGGTGCCGCCGCGGGGTCCTGAGGCTGACCCGTGGTGGGGATCGCTCGGCAGGTCGCCAGGACCGTGCACTCCTCGGGACCTGGGGTCCCTCGGACCGGATAGGTCGCGTCCAGCAGGCAGTTGGGGGGAATGTCCCCGCTCCGCATCTCATAGAGCCGGAAACCACCCAGCTTGGAGCGGACGACAACGCGGTACTCGAGGGCGAGGGGTGTGGGGGTAGGGTTGTAGGCCACGACCTGCACGGGGATAGGTTCCCCCGGGGGTACGACTGGGAGCGGCACTCTGGAAGCGAAGTACGCGCCGCCGCCGGTCTCGCCCCAATCCACCTGCAACGACTCGAGCTTGCGTTCCCAAGTCGAGAAGAGCACGCGAGGCGGGGTTTCGGTCCCGGCGTCGGCAAGAGTGGGGGGCAAGGAGGTAGGACCGTTCGGTGCCGCCGCGCTGGGCACGAGGGGCTTCTCGCGGTAACGGTCCGCGAACGGGGCGAAGCCGCAGCTCTCGCAGGTCCATCCCAAGGCCTGCTTGCTCATCGCACCCTGCTTGCATCGAGGACATTGTGGGGAGTAGCTCGCTTCGGCCATGGTGGTGCTGGAGACCATGCGGAAACCGGCACGCCACGCATCAATGCGTGGTCGCACCGCGGACAATTCGCCAGATTGCTGCGAAATTCGTCGCCCTTTGTGCCGGTATTGGAAGGTAGCCTTCGGGGACGACCTTAGGGTCATCCCCCGATCGCGTGCATCGCGCGAGGCTTCACCCAGGTCTTCCTCAGGTCGCCCAGGTACTGGACCCCGGGGGGTTTGCGGTCGTAGCATGCCCGGACCGTTTCCGCCAGCTCCTCGTCCGTGGCCCCCGCCCGCAAGGGCGCGCGGAGGTCGTGGAGCGCTCGATCGAACAGACAGGTCAAGAACTGCCCATCCGCCGTCAGGCGGATCCGATCACAGTCATCGCAGAAGGGCTCGGTGATCGGGGTGATGAGTCCCACCTCCCCCTTGCCGTCTTCGAACCCCCACCTCTGGGCGGTCTCGCCGTCGCCGCGTCCGCGGGGGAGAAGCTCGTAACGGGAGCCGATCCTGGCCCGAAGGTCGTGGCCGCTCACGACCTTCTCCGGGTCCCAGGTGCCACGACCGTCGAGCGGCATGAACTCGATGAAGCGCAGGGCGATGTCGCGCTCGCGCGCGAACTCGACGAGGTCGAGGACCTCGTCTTCGTTGTACCCTCGAATAGCGACGGAGTTGACCTTGAGCGGGGTGAGCCCTTCGCGGCGGGCGGCCTCGATGCCCTCCAGGACGCGCGGAAGGGCGTCCATCCCCGCGATCTGGTGGAAGCGGTCGCGACGCAGACTGTGAAGGCTGACCGTGACCCCATGCAGCCCGGCCGCCCTTAGGGCGGAGGCCTTCTCCGCGAGGAACCACGCGTTGGTCGTCATGTCCACCTCTTCGAGCCCCGGTATCCGGGTGAGGCGCCCCACGAGCTCCTCGACCTTCGGACGGAGGAGGGGTTCCCCTCCCGTGAGGCGAACCTTGCGGACCCCCATCGAGACCAGGACGCGGGTCAGGCGCTCGACCTCGTCAAACGAGAGGAGCTCCTGCCGCGGCAGCCAGTGGACCTTTCCTTTCGAGGGCATGCAGAACAGACAGGCGAAATTGCAGCGGTCGGTGAGGGAGATGCGAACCTTCCTAGCGACCCTTCCTCGGCGGTCGACCAGGGGGGCGCGCAACGCCGCTCCCACAAGAGGCCCTGAGGTCGAGCGGGCATCGCCTCCGCCAAGCGTGGGTGTCTCCATGGGGCCCCGAGGTGAGACGAACCGGTTAGGGCGTGAAGAGGCTTGCGGGAGCCCTTTCGTTACGGTGAGGGGGGGACGAAAACTGTTCGGAGCTCCTGGACGAAGGACATCAGGCGTTCCTCGGTGTCGGGGGACCTGGCCCTCGCCCAGAGAAGGATACGAGGGGGACCTGCGCCAAGCTCGAAGCCTTGGAGCTCCGAGGTGGAGGGGCCCTCGAGGGTCGGCAGCATCTCGCTGTCCGGTCGAAGCATGACCCGTCGGCGGCCATCTCGGAGCGCCACGATCCAGAGATGTCCCCAGGACTCGGCCCCAGCGCCTGGGAGCCTGCGGAGCACCGAACGTTTCCAAGCTCGAGAGCGACCGGGGTCGGAGGTCTTCTCCTCCCATAGGGGGCTGACGTAGACCCCCTCCAGGCCATCAGCCCGCAGCGCCGATGCACAGGCTTCGTCGAAAGCGCGAGCGATGTCCGCGCAGGCCGCCTCGAACGGACGGGGCGCCTTGCCTTCGACCATCGGGGGTCCATCCCCCGGCCTTCAATAGAATCGCCGACGCGAGAACGGCTCCTGCCGTTCGTTACGGTGGAGCTCCTCGAACCCCTTGCACGCGTAGCGGCACAGCCCGTCGCGGTTGGGCTCGCAGTGCTGACAGTTCCTCTCGGCGGGGACGGGGGCCCGGACCTTGTCGGCTCGGATGAGCGTCATCGCCTGCTGGAGCCAGTTCCTCTGCAGGTCCCCGTAAGGGACCTCGACGTATCCCTCTCGTTCGCCCCCACCTTGCGCGTCCCCGTAGTAGACCACGCCGAAACGAGGGGCGCTTCCCCACGTGGCTTCGACGAGCCGACACTCGGCGATGACCTGGAGCACGTCGAAGAAGCGGCCGTGGTGCTCGTGGTACCCTTCCCAGAGGTGGGTCTCCTTGTACTCCACGGGGAACACCTGTCCGTCGCCGCGCCGAACGACGAGGTCCGGCCGGCCGGAGAGCCCCCACAGCTGGTCGATCAGGGTCGAGCCGTGCTGCCGGACAAAGGCATGGGCGTGGCTCTGTTCCGGCGGGAAGAGGATCGGGAGCCCGCTCTCGTCGGGGTCCTGGTAGAGGAGCAGGTCATGGGGCCCAACGATGAGCCGGCCCGGCTGGGCGTCCGAACTCTCCCCCGGAGGAGGTGGGAGGGGCGAATGCCCGAGGGGGGTCGTCCCGGTGGGGGTGAGGGGCATGACCTTCTGGCCGGTCCTCCAGGAGAGGTGCTGGGCGCGATGGAGCTCCATCTCGAAGGGGCAACGGAAGTAGGTCACGATGTCGTGAGGGGAGAGGTGCTCGACGGGTGGCGGCGACGGAACTGACGTTCCCGGCGTGGGAGCGACCCCTGCCACCGAGGGAGTAGCGGCCTCCATGAGAGAAGTGGGGCGTGTAGGGGGTAATGAAGACCCCCTTCGAGTCGCGCGTGGGGGCCAAGGCTCACGGAAGCACGGAGGCGGGAGGGGGCGGAGGTCTCCGTGCGTCCCGTTCCATCGCGGAGGCGATGGCACGGCCCTGTTCCTCGAGCCGTGATCGCTGCCTCCGTTGAAGCCGAACGAAGGCCACCGCCAGCGCCATCCCGACCAAGGCGGCCCCTCCACCCAGGGCGCCGACTTCCAAGGGGGATAGCGTGGTCGATCGCGTCTGCGCAGTGCCGTTGACAGTGATGAGGAGGCTCGACGCGACATTCCTTCCGCCGCCGTCGCTGACCTCTCCGTAGACCGTGTAGACCCCGGGCCTGGCGTAGCTGTGCCCCACCGACGCCGAGGGGCAGCCCTGGCACGAGGGGGAGGGGAAGGCCTGAGAGAAGCCCGTCGAGCCATCCCCAAAGGAGAGGTTCAGGTGACGCGTCCCTACGCCACCCGACACGTCGTAATAGACCATCGTGGAGAGAGGCGCGGGTCCCCACCGTGGTGTCGCAGAGAGGTCGAGCACGAGGGCGGGTATCGTGCAGTTGCAGCCAACCTGCACCGACTCGGAGAGCTGCGCCACTACCTCGTGACCCGCACTGTCGAAGACTTCGACGGTCGCAGTGTACGAGCCCGTAGAGGCGTACGAATGCGATGCGACCATGCCCGTCCCGTTGGTCCCGTCGCCAAAGGACCAGGAAGCCACGTAGGGGGAGGTCCCTCCCGACGCATTCGCCCAGAAGGTCACCGGGTGGCCAGCAGGCGCAGGGTTGGGCGAAGATGCCACGGTTGTCGACATCGGACACCCCGTGCAACCTCCACGGACCTGGACGGTGATCGACGCGTTCGACGTCCCTCCCGTCGAATCGGTGAGGAAGACCGCGGCCGCGAAGGCGCCGGCAAGCGAATAGAGGTGGGTCACGTTGAGCCCGTTCTGACTTCCTCCGTCCCCGAAGTACCACACGGCCGCGTACCCACCGGAACCCCCGGTGGGGTTGCTCTGGAAGGCGACGGAAAGGGGGGCGACCCCTGAGCTCGGGTTCGCGGACGGATTCGCGGTGAGCTTGGCACCGCCACCGGTCACCGTGATCGTGAGCCCTGCGATCGACCATGCGCCCCGACTGTCGGTGACGTTCAAGGTGACCAGGAACGACCGGACGGCGGTGAAGGTGTGTGTCGGGTCCTGAACCACGGAGGTGCTTCCGTCCCCAAAGGACCAAGCGTAGGCGACGTACGTGCCGCTCCCACCGGTGGCTCCTCCTGTGAAGGAAACCGCCAGGGGTGCGGCCCCCGACATCGGTGTGGCCGAAGGGTGGGCGAGCAGGGAGGCGTTACTGTTCGAGACCGTGACCCACACCCAGGAGGACGCAAAGTGCCCAAGCCGATCCTCCACCACGACCGTCGAATTGTACGTCCCGCTGGCATTGTAGGTGTGCCGAGGGTTCTCGGCGTACGAGTGGGGGGTCAGGTCCCCATAGCTCCAGTTCCAGGTGTATGGGGGTGCACCGCCGAAGGCGGTCGCATTGAACAGGACCTTGAGTGGAACCGCGCCGGAGCTGGGGGTGGCGGAGGGAGTGACCGCGAGCATCGGTGGGGAGAGCGCGGTGATCGTCAGGGACGCGTTGGACGTGGCTCCGCGCGAATCGGTGACCTCCAGCGTCGCGGGGAAGGTCCCCGGGGTCGTGTAGGCGTGGGCGGGGTTCTGGACGGCGGAGGTCCCCCCGTCGCCGAAGTTCCAGCCCCACGAGTAGGGGGTGCTCCCTCCGCTCGCACCGCCCGAGAAGGTGACGGTGAGGGGCACCGCACCGGACAAGGGTGTCGCGGAGGCCGAGGCCTGGAGCGTCGAGTTGGAGTTGCGGACGTAGACCCAGACCTCGGTCGAGCCCAAGCGACCGAGTGCGTCGGTCACCTGAAGCCCTGCAAGATAGGTTCCACTCGCGTTGTACGTGTGCACCGGATCCTGTGCGAGGGACTCCGCGCTGCCATCCCCATACACCCAGCGCCAGGTGTACGGAGCGCTACCTCCCCGCACCGTGCCGGAGAAGCTCACCGTCAAAGGTACGGCTCCCGAGGGGGGTGAGGCGACGGCGGAGGCCACCATCCCTGCCGAAACGTTCGACCAAATCCCTGCCCGATAGGTCCACGTGTCGTTGAGCTGGCTCCACAGGTAGTTCGCCCCTCCAAAGAGCACCACGTACCCGTCGGACCAATCGAACGTGGTCGCCTCCGCCATGCGGTTCAGAGGGTACTCCCAGGCGCAGGGACTGCCGCGCTGACACCAGATCCGGTCATTGTTCTGGGGATTGGTCCAGTTCCCGCTGTGGAAGGTCCACCAGATCTCCGGGTCGCATCCACCCCTCAGGCAGTTGGTCGCGTTGTCGTCGGCGTTCGTGAAGAAGGGTACGGCATCCGCTGCGTCGTACGTGAATCCATCGTCGTACGGCTCGGGTGGCACGGGCCCGGAGGGATGCAGGAGGACCCACGAGCCCCCACGCCAGGCCCACGTGTCCTGTAGCATGTTCACCCAGAACCCGCCGGGCTCCGGATTGACCACCGTGGTGCCGCCGAAGAGCACGACTTCATGGTCCGCCGCGTCGTAGGTGAGCCCCGCTCCGGCGCGCGCGGAGGGCGAGGTCGGCGGGAAGAGCTCCGTCCAGGCGCCCCCGACGAACGTCCAGGTGTCACCGCAGACCGTCCCACAGCCTCCATTCCCCCCTCCGAACAGGAGCATGTAGCCGTCCGCGGAGTCGTTCGTGAAGGCAGCGGCCTCTCTCGATGGAGGCGAGACGGGGGGGTGGAGCTGGCTCCAGACCCCGGCTCGGAAGGTCCAGGTCTGTCCTGCCGCAGCGCAGGTCCCTCCGGGGGCGCTCCCTGTCCCGGCGAAATAGACCACCTCGCTGTCGAAAGGGTCGAACGCCATCGAGGAGGCGACGCAGCTCTCTGGAAAGGACGAGGGGAAGAGCTCGGTCCAGACCCCCGCGTGGTACGTCCAGGTCTCGGTCCCGTTCTCCGGCCCTGACCCCGTGGCCCCCAAGAGCAGAACATAGCCGTCCGCGGCGTCGTAGGTCATCGCACTGTCATAGATCACGAAGCCTGGAGGAGAAGCGCCCCCTGTCGTGGACAGGGCTCGTCCAAGCTCCCCCTCCGGGGGAAGCGGTCCCAACACGCTTTGCGAACACCGAAGGTTGTTCGAGAGTTCAAGGGGGCGCAGGGGGAACATCATCGCGGGATGGGTCTGGTCGCAGGAGCGGCCACCTGCACCGGCCCCGATGGGACCGAACGAAGCGAGCCCGGTGGGGCCTGGCATCGGGGGGCGGAGAGGGGCTGCCCTCGCACCGACGGGAGGGATGGCCACGAGCACGGCGAGACCGACCGTCATGACGAGCAAGAGTGCGCTCGTCGAGGGAAGGGGCGGACGGCCCCTACATGAGCGTGCCGAGCAGGTGTTCATCGCCCATCCACTCGGTCGTCGAGGGACAAAAAGGCCTCTCGGAGATACGCCCGAGATACGCCGTTCCGGGGTCGCAACACGGCGCGGGGAGCCTCCCACCCGCGTCGAAGGAGGGAGCCGAACGGTCCTCGTCCTCATTCCTGCGGGGCCGCCTCCTTGGCCGCTCCTCGACCAGGATCGAGGGTCGCACCCTTCCGTCGAAGCTCCTTGGCCAGGGCCTCTCCGCGGCCGGTCAATCGGTAGACCTTCATGCGACGTGGTCGGCCGCGCACGTGGCGAACGTCGACCAGAAGGATCCCTCCGGCCTCCAGACGTCGTAGGACATTGGTCAGCGCGTTCTGACGGACCCCGAGGGTCTCGGCCATGCCCTGCTGGGTGAACGCAACCGGTGCGACATCGTCCGCGTGAAGCGCCCCTTGCAAGGCCAGGTGGACGACGACCCTCTCGGAGACGCGAAGGGCGTCCCGGGACGGAGGTGTCGCCTTCGGACGCGAAGGCCGGGCCGGCCTCGCGGTCACGCCCTGGGTCGCTCCGGAAACCTCTGGGGGCTTCGGAGGGGATATCGGAACCGTTCCAGGGACGGCCACGGCAACCACGGCCTCGACCGAAGAGCTCGCAGTGGGGGGGCTCGTGATGGCCGTGGGGGTCGTGGCCACGCTTCCGTCAGTCGTGGCCTGGGTATCAGCGACCTCTCTGCGAGCCTTCGTTTCCCGGCTCTCCTGACCCGTTCGTATCCCCCCAAGTCGCAGCAGGGCGTAGAGCGCGAGCCCTCCCGAGGCCGCTCCCAGGCCTAGCGCCCAGAACAGAGGCGTGATCTCCAGCGAAGAGGGAGAAGCCGCCGCGGCGGTGACGTTGACCCACGTCGTGGCTGACGCCGGGGTGCCTTTGGAATCGGTGACCGTGAACGTGACCAGATACGTTCCCGCATCTCGGTACGAATGATCGAGCGCGATCCCCGTTCCGCTCGATGCGTCCCCGAAGGTCCAGGAGTAGGAAGCGTACGTGCCGGTGCCTCCCGTCACGCGGCCCTCGAAGGAGACCGTCAGCGGCGCTTCCCCTCCCAGAGGCGAGGCCACGATCGAGACCTCTAACGCCGAAGGCACGACATGGATGGTGATGTTGGCGCTCGAGGTCCTGAGGCCCTCGTGCACCGTAACGGTCGTGTCGAAGTACCCCGCGTGGCCGTAGGTGTGGTATCTGGGGTCCCAGGGCGCATGGCTCGAGACGTTGACATCGGGAGTTCCGTCGCCGAAGCTCCAGTTGTAGCTTGTCGGTACCCCCGAGATCGCGGTCGCGTTCAACAAGACGACCAGGGGAACCCCGCCGTAGCTAGGGGTCGCGGAAAGCGCGACGAGGAAGAGGGGCTCCGGGGAAGTCGAGGCCTCCTCCGGCGCCGTCCCCGCCCCAGGGGTCCCTGAGAAGAAGAGGAGGAGGACCCCGAGGAGCAGGGTGATGACCAGGCGCCGAACGTGGCGTACGTAGCACCTCAAGGCGAATGTCGGCACCCTGTAGGAGCGATATGGGCATTTGCTCCCGGGGCCGGTACCCCACACCGGCGATCAGGCCTTCTCTCTGAGGACGGCCGCCGTCTTGCTGAGCTCATCAGGGCTCGTAGGTTGGACCTTCATCTCCCACCATTCCTGGAGTGCGAGGTCGTCCCCCTCCCGCCGGGGGACAACGTGGATGTGGAGGTGCCTCACGCTCTGCTCCGCCGATCTGCCACTCGAGACGAACAGATTGTTGCCCGTGACCTCGAGGACCTTGCGAAGGCGAAGAGCGGTCCACCGCGCGAGCTCGGCCACCTCCGCCCAATCCTCGGGAGTCACCTCTGTGAGGTCCGCCGCATGGGCCTTCGGGATGACCAGCGAGTGTCCCCAGCTTATCGGGTTGACATCGAGGAAGGCGAGGGCGCGGGGCGACTCGCGGATCCGGTGGGAAGGGATCTCTCCCTTGGCGATGGCGCAGAAGACGCAGGGGGGTCCGCTACCCATGCAACCAAGAGCGAGCGGGGTGGCTTTGAACCTACCGACATGGGCTCCTAAGCGAAGCTCGGCTCACCGCGCGCCAAACGGAGGCATCTCGAGACTCCTCTGACGGAGGGCGATCGCCCCGCTCTGAGGGTCGAACTCGATCCTCTCGGAAAGGATCGTGGGGGGGTGTCGGACCTGTGTCGCCCCCCCTGCTGGGGTCGATGGCGACGGTTTCGAAGTGTCGCCCGGAGCCGGAGACGCGCCGGACGCAACAAGGCCCCCGGACGCTCTCCTTCGAGGGGGGCGAAGGAGGAGGAAACCCGCCAGAGCCGTGATCCCCACCGTACCAAGGACCAGTCCCGCCACGATGGCCGGGTCCCCAAGGGCCGAGCCCGACCTGGCCCCACCTGGCGCACTGACCTGGACGTACAGCACGCTGCTGATACCCCGTCGCCCCGATGCATCGGTCACCAGGACGAAGACCGCATACTCGCCCGTCATCGCGAACGTGTGCGTGGTGGAGAGCGAGGTCGAGCTGAACGTGGTCCCATCTCCGAAGTTCCAGAGAACCTGATACGGCACAGCTCCGCCCTGTACGACCGCCGTGAACTGCGTCGGACTGCCCTCTCGCGGGAAGGACGAGCTCCAGAAGCTGACGTTCAGAGGAAGGTCCCCTCCCCCGCAGGATGTCGCGTTGACGATGGCGATCGCGGGAAGGGTCGCCGAGTCCCCCACTTGGTCCTCCACGGTGAGACGGGGATGATAGGTTCCCGGGACCGAGTAGTTGTACGAGATGGTCGCGGGGCCCTGGACCGTGCCCGCTCCGGTGAAGTTCCAGAGGAAGGTGTACGGGGGGACTCCCCCCGTCGCGGAAGCCTGAAAGACGACGTTGACCGGCGCGCAGGCGCTGACGCTGGTCGCCGTGGCCGATCCCACGAGGACGGTGCCGTTCCCTCCCCCGCCGCTCTCGTTGACCTGGATGCGCAGCGACGCGATGGCGCTGTTCCCCCCGCTGTCGTTGACGAGAACGGTGGCCTCGTAGGTACCGGGGGTCGGGTAGGTATAGGCCGGGCAGGCCTCGGAAGACGCTCCCCCGTTCCCGAAGGTCCACGCATAGGTGTAGGGCGCGAGCCCTCCCGCGACCTGGGCACAGAACTGGACCGCGAGCGGCGCCGTACCGCTCGTAGGCTCGCCCGAGACCTGGATCAGGACCGACGAGGAGCCGTTAGGGTCGACCGTGACCATCAACGCGGCGCTTGTCGCAGAGTTCCCGCGGGCATCCGTGACGAGAAGCTGGACAGTGAAAGTTCCGGTCGCGTAGATGGTGCAACTGAAGCTCGCGTTCCTGGGAGCGGTGCAGGGGACCCCCGTCCAAGCGAAGGCATAGGGGGGAGCGCCGCCGGAGGCCGCTCCGGTGAACTGGACGAGCAAAGGCGCGACCCCGGTCGTCGGATCCGCGGAAGCCGTGGCCGAGAGCGCTGGGGGTGAGGTGACGACGACGGTCACGCTGGTCGATGCGGAAGCGCCCGTCGAGTCGGTGGCCACGACGGTGGCGGTGAAGGTTCCTGGCGTCGAATAGATGTGACTCACCGTGGCCCCCGTGGCCGTCGAACCGTCGCCGAGGTCCCAGCTCCAAGAGTAGGGGGGCGATCCCCCCGCCGTGGCGGCGTCCAGGGTGCAGGGAGTTCCAAAGCCGACGGGGTCCGGCGTGGCGCTCGCCGCTACATGGAGCGTGGTCGAACTGGTCACGTTCAGCGTCCAGGTGTCACCAAAGAGGGTGGTCGACGTGCCGCCCCCGAAGTAGAGGACGTACCCCTCGGCGGGGTCGTAGGCCATGGCGGCGCCGGCACGGCCGTCGGGCATCGCCGTGAGCAGACTCGTCAAGTTCGTCCAGTTCGCTCCCGACAGGCTCCACAGCTCTACACAGCTGGTCGGGCCGCTGCAGGAATGCCGCGGCCACGTGTCCGTGAAAGGGAGGAGGACCCCTTGAGCGGCCGGATCGTCGACCATCTGCTCCCACCCCCCGAAGGGCGGCTCTGGGCTCCACGTATCGACCTTCCATGCCCCGTTCTGGTACAGACAGGTCCCGTAGGTGTCGTTCCCCCCTACGGAGACCAAGTAGGCGTCGGTCGAGTCGAAGGTGAGAGGGTCAAGGAGGGTGCAAGAGTCGACCGCAGCATCCTGCCACCAGGTCCCCGCGTGGTAGAAATCGAGCGGGCTCGCTGACGGGGTAGGGTTCGGGTAGCGCCCGATCAAGGCTACCGCAGCCGCGACCGGGTCGTAGGTAAGGTCCGGGGCGTACGACCATGACCCGAGGGACGAGGGAAGGGTCCCTTCCAGCTGCCACTGGTCATTGGAGAAGACCCAGACATCGTTCAGACCACGGACCGAGCTGTTGGACCCGCCCACGAGGAGGAGGTACCCGTCCGCAGCGTCGTACGTCATCATCGCGCCGTAGCGCGGTGAGGGGGCGGTCGAGAGTCCCGCCGAGAGGTTGGTCCAGACCCCGTGCTCGAAGGCCCACGTGTCGCCGAGGGGGGCGCTCCTCGCGCCCGCTCCCCCGAAGAGGAGCACGGCCTGCATGGCCGGGTCGTAGGCGGCCGCCGCCCCCGTCCGAGCCGAAGGGGAGGCAGGGGTGGTGAGGAGGGTCCAGGCAGCGGATACCGTCGGAGGCGTCACCGTGATGGTGAGATTGACGAACGCATGCCAAGGCTGGGCCTGGGTATCGATCGCCTCGAAGGTCACGAGATAGGTCCCTGGGGCTGTGAACGTGTGGGCACCGAAGGTCCAGGTGCCGGTCCGGGCGTAGCAGTAACTGTTGCTCGGCCCCGCCCTCGCCCCATCGCCGTAGTCGAAGCTGCAGTCATAGTAGTAGTAACCGGCGGGGTCCCCCCTCACGGAGGTCTCAAACCCGACGGTGAGCGGCGCGGGACCCGCCGTCCTCGAGGCGTTCGCCCAGGCTTGCAGAACGAAGGAGGGCGACACTCCCGCCGGAGCGCCGTCGGTTTGAGGACCCGATGGGCCCTCTACCACGCTGCCGCGCGCGAGCGTTTCTGCCCAAGGGGGTGCGAGCTGCGGTCCGAGCCGTTGACCCGGGAGCTGCCAGTGGTCGACCGGCTCCCACAGGTGGGCCATGGCGTCCGATCGGACCTCCGTGGGGGTCGGCGAGTGGGCAGCCAACGACAGCGCCCCCGACACCGGGTCCGATAGCGGGCGTCCTGCATGGACAGCAAGCCCCGCTGGGAGGATGCTCAGAAGGAGCATCATGACCAAGAGGAGCACCATCGCCGTATCGGTCGAGCTCCTGGAGGGTCTGGGGCAGCAGCCCATTGACGGGCGCGATGCATTCATGGTGGCACCGCGATGAATCTGTGTTCTCTCCGTTCAAATATCGAACTCAAAGATACGCTGAGGATACGCCACGAACAGGACGCCCGTAGCGTATCCGGGTCGTAGCTCGCTACGGATCCTTGGCGACCTCCCCACTCATCATCGGCGCGGGAGGAGATGTTTTAGGCGCCACCTATTCGCGCCCCCCATGACCCTCACTCGGCGTTCGGCCATGGCTCCGAAAGGGGCCTACTGCTTCGGATGCAACCAGGCCATCGACGGCGGGGCACCTTCGGTCCGCTTCGAGAGCGACCTTGTCCCCGCCCCGGACCGCCCCGAGCTGGCAAACCTCTACTTCCACCCTGGCCATCTCCTTCGCTATGCTCGTCGCCGGAACTGGACCGAGCTTGCCTCTTTCCTTGAAGCTAATACTCCGTCGAGCTGGTGATCCTGTTCCGGGCTCTCGGGCACCGAGGGTCCGTGGTCTGCGATGACGAGGAGGGCCCCGGGACCCTGAGTCGTTGTGTCGTCCTCCACGGGGACGGGAGAGGTGGAGCACCCGAACCCCACTCGAAGAGATGCTGCTCCTCGGTCGGGCCCTTCTTCGGGGAGCATCTCCTCCCGTGAACACCTAATGCCCCTCAAGATTCTCCTACGAACGTGGGGCATTCCCCGTCAAGTTCCCGAGCGATGAAGACCGGGACCCCGAGCTCGGACATCCCAGGACTCTCGAGGTCTGCCCAGCTCGTGGGCCGGCGAGAGGTCATGGCCGAGCTCCGACGGATCCTTCTGGCCGCGAAGGAGGGGACCGGCTCCACGGTCGCGCTCACAGGCCCCGGTGGGATCGGGAAGACGAGCCTCCTCCGGTGGCTGGACGAGGAAGCGCGGGGCGAGGGCTTTGCAGTGCGGATGGGTTTCTGCTTGCAGGGGATCGACGCGCCTTTCTTTGCCTTCGAGCAGGTCTGGGGAGCATCGTCAGCCATACGTGACCCACCGGAGAGCCCGGCCGGGTCTAGTGCCGCGGCCGCGGCGGACGACGACGGGGCCCGGCTCGCGGCCGGGCCTGCGCAGCACGCCTCCATGGAACTCCGGCCGCAAGAGACGGGAGCCCTCCCGGGACGTCCTCTCCCTTTCCTCGGGCAGGCCGATGACGAGATCCCCCCGTCGGTCACGCTCCTACGATACCGGGAAGAGCTCGCGCAGGCCTCGAGCCAACGCCCGTTCCTCCTCCTGCTTGACGACCTGCAGTGGGCGGATCCCCAGTCCCTTCAGGCGCTGCAGTTCCTCGCTCGAAACCTGAGCGAGCTCCGCGCGTTCGTGGTCGTCGCCTTACGCGACGACCCGCACTCCCTCCAGGGGACCGACCCGGCCGAGGGACCGACGGTCGGGGAGACCATCGACCAACTGGTACGGGAGCGGACCCTTCGCCGCTTCTCCCTCTCCCCCTTCACTCGCGGAGAGGTCCGCCGTCTGGTCGCCAACGCGCTCGGGGGGGGCGTAGTCTCCGGAGAAAGCGAAGCGATGCTCCAGATCCTGACCGAACGAAGCGGAGGGATCCCCTACTACGTCGAGGAGCTCCTCCAGCAGCTGCGTTCGGAGGGCTACGTCGAGCGCGTCCGTGGAGGTTGGAAGCTCCGGCCCCCGGAGTCCTGGAAGGGTGCGCGTCGCTCGGGGGAAGGGCCCCGAGCGCCCATCCCCCTCTCGCTCCAGCGCCTGCTCAGGGCCAAGGTCTCGCCGCTCTCCCCGTCGGAGCGACGCGTTCTCGAGGTCGGGGCGGTGGTGGGGCTCCGCTTCGACCTTGAAGCCGTTGCCGCCGTCACGGGGCTCGGGGGTGCCGAGACCGAGTCGGTCTCCCGAAAGCTCTCGGAGGGGAGCCCGCTCCTGGTCCCCCCGGGAGGGGGTGGGGCTTCCTGGTCGTTCGTCCACCCTCTGCTGTGGGAATACCTCCTCCACGAGCTGGCCCCGGGGTCCTTGCGGCGCATCTCTCAGGACCTCGCGACGTGGTGGGAGGTCCATCGCCCTCAGGAGATCGGGCGGATCGCGGGGTTCTACCATGCCGCTGGCGATGCGCGACGGGGACCGCCATCGATCCGTCGGGCGCTCGAGCATGCCCGACGGTCCCTCGCCTTGGACCAGGTCGAGACCTACCTGGGGTGGCTGCGGGAGCTGCTCCTGGAGCAGGGAACTTCGACGGCCCTCGTCGTCGAGGAGCAGTTGTTCATCGTCGACGCCCTGCGCTCGCTGGGAGGCTTCGAACATGGTCGTCGGGTCCTCGAGGGCCTCACCGACCTTCCGATCCCTCCCCCCCTGCGAGGCGAGGTCCTGGTCCGTCTGGCGGATCTGGTCAAGAACTACGATCCAGAGCGGAGCCAGCGACTCCTGACCGACCTCGAGCAGGGGACTTCGGTCGCCGGGCTGGTGCCCTACGGGACCCTGCTGGGACGGATCCGCGTCGCCCAGGCCTATCTCCGAAACGAACAGATGGACTACTCCAAGAGCCTGGAGCTCGGCAGCGAGGCGCTCTCCCTCCTCGGGCCGAAGGGCGACCCGTACGAACGATCTCGTGTGCTCTCGTACCGCGCGTCCGCCCTGGCCAATCTCGGCCGGTTCGAGGAGGCGGCCGCCGCCTCAGGGGGGGCCCAGGAGATCGCCGAGAACGCGGGGTTGATGGGGATCCTCGAGCAGGCCAAGGTGGGCGCCGCCTATGCTCAGCTCGCCCGGGGCCACGTTCGAGAGGCCCACGAGGACTTCCTTGCCGCCACCTCGCTCGCCCGACGGTCCGGCCACATCCCCCTCGTAGTGCACGGGCTGCTCTGCGACTGTCTTTCCCTCCTCGAGTTGGGTCGGTCCGACGAAGCGCGAAGCTTCGCGGAAGAGGCGAAGCTCCTCGCACGGCAGTTCGGCATGCAACGGTACGTGGCCGAGGCGGAGGGCACTTTGGCCGCTATCGCCCTTCGTCGTGGTGACACCATCAACGCGGTCCGGCACGGGAAGATCGCGCTGGGCTTGTCCAGTGGCATGGGGGAGGGCCAGCGGGTCAGCTTCCGTCTGACCCTGATCCGCGCTTACGCCGCCAGGGGGGAGGGGGCGGCGGCGCTGCGGGAGCTCTCCGAGGTCCTTCCCCCCGGGACGGACCCGAAAAGCGCCAGCTATCCGGACATCGCGCTCACGGGCGCTGAGGCCCTTGAGGCCAACGGACGGTCGGAGGAGGCCCGGGCGTTCCTGGAGGCCTCCCTCTCAAGGTCGCGCGAGATGCGGCTGCCCCTCATCGAAGCGGACTCGCTCCTCGCGCTCGCGGTCTGGGAGGAGCGCCACGGGGGGGCGGCGGCCTCGAGTCGACGCCGAAAGGAGGCTGAAGCTATGCTGGCACCGCTCTCGCTCTCCCTCCATGGGCGCCCACCGCCCCTCCTCTCCACCCTGCATGCCTCCCGCCGCCCTCGCCCCTCCCGGAGCGAGCGAAGGACCCCCGGCCTCTCCACGGGAGACCTCGTCCTCCTGCATCTCCAGCGCAACCTCCGCCACAGCGCCCTCCTGAGCGACGGAGGGGCCGCACCGGTGGCCCTCACGCAGGAAGGGATCGGAGAGGAACTCGGGCTGTCTCAGGGACGTTTGGCCGCCCCGCTCCAACGGCTCGTGCAACGAGGGCTCGTGAAGTGCGCGGTGTGCCACGTGCAAGGGTTCGAAAGGCGCCGAAAGGCCTACGCGCTCACTCGCAAAGGACTTCTTGTGGCGAAGGGGCTCCAACCCCGCCGTTGAGCGGTCCCCATTCCCCAAAACGGGGCCTGGGGCCGGACCTCCCCGGTCCGTGTCGGCTCGCCGATTCCGCGTATGTATACAGTCAGGAATAATCCCCCGCCAAGGCGCCTTGAGGAGCATGCGCTTCTCGACGGAACTCCGGTCGAACTCCCTGCCCGCGATCTCGCTCTTGCTCTTGATCATCGGGCTCCTTCTGGTCAGCGGGGCGCTGGTCGGCGGAACTTCCTCCCTCTTCAGCTCCCGGGAAAGCGCGGCGGTCCTCCCCACCGCGCTCCATCCCTCGACCGCGGCGGGGGCCTCGTCCCTCGCCGCGACCCCTTCCTACAGCAACGGCGCGACCTACCACTTCGACGGGAGCAACGGGAACGATGGGCGGTCGGTCTGGGGGGTCAGCCCCTCGAGCTGCCAGTCCGTGGCGGGGTCGCGCCTGTGCATCCCCACCTCGGAAGGCTTCCTGGCCTACGATAACGGGGCTAAGGACCCCAACGGAGTCTCCGTCAACGCCCCGTGGTACATGGGCTCCTGCCGATGGAGCTGGGGAGGGAACGACTACGGGAGCGCCCCACCCTGTCTGGACATCTCGGGCACTTCCGGGCTGCCTCACGTCTGCATCCTCGCCAGCAATGGTCGCTCGGTCTCGGCCTACATCGATGACTCCGGCCCGGCCCCCTTCACGGGTCGCTACGGGGCCGGCGCGGCGACGATGAGCCATCTCGGGCTCTGGAACAATGCGGACCCCGACCCCGGTTACATCTATGCCGGGAGCTCCAAGGCCTTGGACGTCCACGATGGGAACGGCGCTTTCTGGGTCGATTTTCTAGGCTTCACAACGGCCGGTACGGGCCACTCCTGCACTGGGGGCGGCGGTAGCGGGGGAGGGAGTGGAGGAGGGAGCGGCGGGGGTGGAGGAAGCGGGGGACACTGCAACCTCTACGGCCCCCGGGTGTGCCATCCGCTAGATTCCAACCCGACCCCAGGCGCGTGGTACCACATCCGGAGCGGCGACACGCTCTCGGGGATCGCATCCCGAGCGTACGGCCGTGCCAGCCTCTACACCATGATCGCGCACGTCGACCACATCGCCAATCCCGGTCTCATCTCGTCGGGATACTACCTCTGCATCCCTCATTCCAACGGCGGGGTCTGCCGGGCCGCGGGGAGCGGGGGTGGAGGTGGAGGCTCCGTCGCGTGCAACCTCTACGGCCCGCACAAGTGCACGCCCCTCTCCACCGCACCTTACCCGGGTGACTGGTACCGGGTCCACCGCGGAGACACACTCGGTTCGATCTCGCAGCATGCGTACGGGAACTCGAACAAGGCGTCGTTCATCGCCAACAAGGACCGGATCACCCACCCGAAAGTCCTGACCTCGGGCTGGTACCTCTGCATCCCCAAGACCAGTGGTGCCCTGTGCAAGGGTGGGCCGTCGGGCGGGGGCGGCGGGGGCGGGCACGGCGGTGGCGCGCACCCCACGTTCATGCCGTGGGTCTGCCAGTTCTGTTCCTGGTCGGGTTCGCGGCCCGCCTTCGCGAAGGAGTACGCGACCCTCGCCGGGGACATCCCGTCCATTTCCCAGGAGGGCTACTACCTCACGAGCTCTGGGGGGTTCGGCTCTCGCGGATACGCGGGGACGCTCAACGACCTGACGCCTTGGGCGAAGCAGCATCGCTCGGCGATGTTCCCGATGATCACCTCGTGCAACATATACGACCTGAACGCGTTCCTGACCTCCCCGTCGCTCTGGACCCCCTTCATCCACCTGGCGGTCGGCACGGCGAGCGCCAACGGCTACGCCGGCTACAACGTCGATTTCGAACCCGACCCCGGCTGCAACGGGGGGTCCGTCAACGGCAGGGATGCGGCCGCCTATTCACAGTTCATGAGCTCGTTCGCGAGCGCCCTCCACGCCAAGGGGCTCAAGCTCCAGGGCGACTTCGCCCTCTGGAGCCCCAACTTCTGGTCCCTATCGAACATGGGCCGCACCGGCGTGGACGACTGGGTCCTGATGGATTACACGTGCTCCGTGAGCTCGTTCCGAACGGCCGCGTCGACCGCCTTGCACTCGATCCACGTCTCCCACTTGGGGCTGGGGCTGGACCCCGAGTACTGCGCCGGGTCTCCGCACGAGCTCTCCGACCTTCAGCAGGAGGTTCGTGCGGCCCAGCAGGACAAGGTCAACTTCCTCGCCTACTGGGCGCTGGATGACGGCCCTGCCGCCATGCCCAGCGGGCTCTGGCCGACGATCCACGCCTTCCTCCTCGGCGGAAGCTCTGGGGGAGGGGGCGGTGGTGGCACGGGCGGCGGCCAGTGCGGAGGAAAGACGTACTGCCGCAGCGCGGTCGTAGCCTACGCCGACAAGTACTGGGACCGCGCGGTTTCGGACGGCTACTTCTTCTGGGACAGCTTGTGCCCGACGGGTCCCGGCTACCCGGCCCACCTAGGGAACGCGCACTACCTCTCCGGGTGCTTGCAGTACCACGGGGTCGACTGCGCCCACTTCGTCTCCAGCGCGATCGCGGCAGGTGGCATCTCCTTCTCGCGTGACTCGCACCGCTATGGAGGCTCGATCACCGGTGACGTCAACGCCCAGGACCTGGTGAACTACCTCGTCTTCTCCGGCCTGGCCTACGTGGTCTCAAGCCCCTCCCATCTCCAGGTCGGCGATGTCGTCGGCTACTACGAGGGTTCGGGGGGCGGCTGGGGCATCGGTGGGACCGTGAACCACGTCGCGGTCGTGGACGCCACCGGTAGTGGCGGCCCGTGGGTGGACGCCCACACGGGCTCCCAGCACCATGTCTACTGGAGCATGGGCGGCGGGATGGGTCCGTGGGTCCTGGTCCACATCAAGAGCCAGCGACCGTTCGTGAGCAGCGCGAGCTCGACCCCCACTTCGTCGGCCGCAGGGTCGGTCGCGACGAAGTCGGGTTCCGCACCGACCCATCTTTGGGCGATGGTCGAGGGCGGGGTCCTGACGACGCCGGTCAGCGTCCGTCTATCCTCCCCTTCCGAGGTCGTGAAGGTCGAGCAAGGGCCAAAGGGAGCTCCCACCGCTGTTCCTCTCCTGTGGGCGGAGCTCGCCGTGCTGGTCGGGTCTCCTTTCGGAGCGTTCCTGCTCAGCGTCGAGGTCGCAGCTCTCGCAGCCCTCGGGATGCTCGTGGTCATCTCTGGGAGAAAGAGTGGGACCACTTTGTCCTGTGCGCCTCGCGAGCTCGAGCCCAGGTCCGGGCGAAGTGCTCCCGGCGGGATTTGAACCCACGTTGGAGGGTTTCCTCGGCGGAGTACGTCGCTTCGCCTCGAAGGCCCTCTATCCTTGACCGGACTAGACTACGGGAGCTTCGGGAGCGCGAACGGCGTCTCGGCCTTAAGGGCGACGCAGCCTCGGCCCTCGACCGAAGGCCTTAGAGCGGGCTTACGCTCGGCTGGTCGATGACCTCCAAGAAAAGGCCCAACGTGCCCCACAAGGATGCCCCCGCCGCAGATCCCCTGGCGGGATCGATGAACGCCGGGCTCGGGGACCTGGTGGGGGGCTTGGTCGGGGGGATCCTCGAGCAGGTGAAGCAGCTGGCAGGATGGGTCGGCCATCCTCTGGCCCAGCCGCTCGACACGGCCGAGGCCCAACTCACGAAGGGGGCCACCGGCGGCTCGGTCTCTTCCGCCGAGATGGCGAAAGGCCTCGAGGTCCAGACCCGGGGATTGACGGGGGCCACGGTCCATGTGGTCGGGAGCGACACCTCCTCGGGGGTCAACGTGGGTCAGGGTGCGGACTGTGTCTGGGTCGTTCTCGTGGGGGATGAGGAAAGGTTGGACCACGCGTTCCAAGCTCTTAGGACCGAGATCTCTGAAGAGAACACGAAGTACCCGGCTTGCCATGATGTGGTCTTCTGGACCCGCAAGTGGGACGCCACCGAGTGGTCGAAGGCCTTCGGGGCCGGCCTGGGCCCGCTCGCCGCCAAGCCGCTCTGGGCCAAGCTCTGGGATGCGAACGGCACCCTCGTGGGTCCGGTGGCGAGAGCACCCCCGGCGCTCGTGCCGATGGGAGACCTGAAGCTCGATCTCAGTGGCGGGGCCTAACCCACCTTCTCCCATCGCTCGAGCTTCTGGACCGAGGAGAGGGTCGATCCTCGCTTGATCTCCTCTCTCACGCGGTTCTCGTGCTCGAGCACGTCGAGCGCACGGTTCGCGATCTCCTGGGCCCGTTCTCGGGGCACCACGACCACGCCGCTCGCGTCCCCGACGACCCAGTCGCCGGGTCGGACCTTCTGGCCCCCGCAGACGATCTCGACACCGATCTCCCCGTGCCCCTTCGCCTCCCCCGCATCTGGGGCGATGTTCCGTGAGAAAAGGGGGAACCCCAGGTCCATGATCGAGTCGATGTCCCGGGCGGCCCCGTCGATGACCACCCCCGCCAACCCGCGTCCGTGGGCCGACCAGCTCGCAAGCTCGCCCCACATCCCCGTGTGACCCCCTCCGGCGTCGACGACGATCACGTCACCCGGCTGGGCACGGTCGATGGCCTCCACGGGTTTCGCCCAGTCTCCGTCCATCGTCCGCACGGTGAGGGCGGGCCCCACCATCTTCGTGCGGAAGTCCTTGAGGTGCGGAAGGATCCCATGCATCGCGCCCTTCCGCTGGAGGGCGTCGGTGACGTTCGGGGCCGAGACCTTGAGAAAGGCCTCGCGGATCTCGGTGGCCCCATACTTTCGGAAGAGCTCGGTCTTGACCGGGGTCAACGTGTCGAGGGCCTTCCGAACGTTCCGCGTCGCCTCGGTGATCTTCTCGGCCTTCGTGATCGCCCCTCCCACGATCACCACGCGAGCCCCCGCTTCGGCGGCCTTCGCCGCGGTCTCCGAGTTCAGCCCCCCCGCGACGGCGACGGGGAGTGGGGAGGCCTTGCAAAGCTCACGCAGCGCTTCGAAGGGGTCGACCCCACGCATCTGCTGGTCGATGCCGATGTGGAGGCAGACATAGGCGGCCCCAAGCTCGTGGGCCCTCTTGGCGCGCGCGATGGGGTCGGCGACCGCCAGAAGGTCGACCACGACCTGGGCCCCGTACTTCTCCCCGCCGCGGACCGCGTCCGCGATGGTGTCGTCATCGCTGGCCCCCAGGACCGTCACCAGGTCGGCCCCCGCCTTGGCCGCGATCTCCACCTCGAAGGAGCCGGTGTCCATGATCTTCATGTCGGCCACGACGCGCTTGTCTCGGAACGCCTTCTTGAGCTCTCGGACCGCGTTCAGGCCCTCGCTCTTGATGAGCGGAGTGCCGGCCTCCACCCAGTCGGCGCCTCCCTCCACGGCCTCCTTCGCGGCCTGAAGGGCGCGGTGGAGGTTCTCGAAGTCCAGGGCCACTTGGAGGACCGGTCGATCGGCGGGCATGAGGAGCTTCTCACACCCCCTTGCCCAAAGACCTTTCCCGTGGCCCCGCCGCTGGCACCCCTTCGACGCTCGAAAGGTCTAAGCCTGGCCAGGAGCCGTACCGGGACGGCTCGCAAAGAGCCTGGCCAGGCCATGGACAGACCGATCATCCTCGACGAACCCTCGCGGCTTCCTGTGGGTGGCCACGCGCTGTCGATGTTCGCGTCGGACCAGGAAGGAGCCGATCACGCGGCGTCGTTCCTCTCTGGCGGCAAGGAGCCCGCGTCCTCTTCGTTCTGGGTAGGAGAGGCGTCAGCGTTTGAGGTGTACCAGAGGGCGGTGGAACGTTCGGCGCCACGCTTTGTGGAGAGCCTCCACGCACTGAAGGGGGCTCACGTGGAGTGGGTGGGGACCGACCGCCGTGCGCTTCGTCCCATCCCCGAGGTGCTCCAGTTCCTGCAGGAGCATCCGCAAGGACTGAGCGCGGGGGCCAACACGCTCAGTCACTTCTGGAGTCCCACCGACATGCCCGCCTTCCTCGAGTACGAGAACTGGATCCAACAGCTTCCCCACGCCGAGGCCCGGCTGCTCTGTCCCTACGACCTGCGTCGTATCCCTGTGGCCTCCGCTCCGACCGTTGTCTCGACCCTCGCACGTCGGCACGACCACCTCGTCCTTTCTCGTACCCAGGATCCTTTGCTGACGATGCTCGAGCTCTTCCTCTTTCGAAAGGAGGCGGAGGTGCCCCCCTCCCTTCGACCGGCCCTCGAACGTGGGCTCGAGGACCGTTGGGTCCAGAGCGCCCCCGAGGGAGGGTTCGAGTGGACCGCCCGAGGAGAGCACTTCGTCGAAGCACTGGCCCGTTCCAAGAGATGGAGATAGGCTCGCGATCGTGCTCGTGGGCCGTCCCTCGCGCGCCAGGGTTCAAGTTTAAGCCGACAAGGTGAGTATCTTCTACTCCGGCAGAGCACGACCATCGCATTTCAGGAGCTGACCCCCCTTGTTCAATCGGGACTATTCGGGATCTCCCTACGTGATGGAGACCGTCCGGCCGATCGAGATCCCGGTGATCGCCCAGGTCAAGCGACGGCTGGCCGAGGGGCAGTTCGCCGAGGCGGTGACCCTCGCCTACCACACCGCGGTCCTGGACCTTCAACGGGCCTACCGGACCCAGTTCCCCGCACACTGGACCCACCTCGACGTGGTCCAGTGGACCCGTCGCAACAACCTCGGCATCGTCGCGGATTGCATCTCGAAGCTCTATCAGTCCTACGAGCCCGTCCGATACGGTCGCGCATCGGACGTGCAGAGGGCGGACATCGTGAGCCCGCTCACCAGCCTGTACGCCCAGAGCCCCCTCTGGAGGCTCTACGCTCCGAGCAGCGTCGCCGGTTACGGGTACGGGAACGGCTACGGGAACGGGGGGGGCGGTGCCTATGCGAACGCCCTAGGCTACTCCGGCTATGGTCGGTACGGGGAGGAGCGGTCGCTTCCGCCACCACCATGAGCGCCGACCTGGGTTCGTTCCTCACCGCGCTCTTCACCGACCCGGTCTACGGGCTGCCGCTCTTGATCTGGGCGATCGTGGGGATCGTCTGGCTCCTGTGGGGCCACGGCTCGCTCCCCCCCGCGCTCCTGCCGTATCGGGCCCACCGCGTCCGGTCCGTCGACCCGGTCTCGTCCATGTACTGGGCGCTCGCCGAGAAGCGATATTCCGAGACCCTGCTCTTCGCCTACCAACGCCTCGACGCCGCCTTCCAGCGGCGCTACGGGATCAGCATCCGGTTCATCCCATGGCGACGCAAGCACCAGCTCCGCTACGGCATCGAGGACCCCAAACCGTTCGAACGCGCGGTCCGCCTCATGGTCAAAACGCTCGATGGCGCGACGACGCTGGAGGGCAAGCCCGCCATCCGCGCGGTCGCGCACATGCTCCGACCCTACCGCGAGAGGAAGATGTTGGATCGCTTCCACCGGGTCATGAGCGACCTGGATTGGATGTTGCCCTTCCTGGAGGGTTCGGCATGAGCCCAAAGCCCGCCGCGCGGCCTCCGGACCCCCCTGCGAAGACGCAGCCCGCTCCCGACACTGCGAAAGCCCCTCCACCTCAGGCCCCCGCGCCGGTCTCTACCCCAACCCCTCCGACCGACCCCACGAACGAGGCGAAGTCCCCGTCCGCGAACCCTCCTAACGACGAGGAGGAGGAAGAGGCGGGGGAGGGCGATGCCTCCGAGGAGGCCGAGGAGGTGGAAGTGGAAGCTGAACCGTCGCCGACCGAGCGGCCGGGGTCCGCAGCGGCGGCCCCGACACACCAGGCTCGTGTGCCGATCCGCTCGGCCCACTGGGAGCTCCATCCGGTGGCCCCGCCCACCGTGTTCGTCGCGAAGCGCATCACCCCCCCAGGAAGCGCCGGTGCACCCGCATCCGAGGCTCCCCAGACCCCCTCTCCGGCGGTCGCCGCAACGGCCACTTCCCCACCGTCGTCCCCCGCTTCATCTCCCGCCCCCCCCTCCGCGTCCTCAGCGCGACCTCCCCCACCGCCTCCGGTCGCGCCGCCATCCTCGACGAGCGCGAGGCCCCCTGCGCAGTCCGCCTCCGCTGCCACCATATCGGCCGAACTCGCGGTTCCGGCCGCCCCGTCGCGGGCCGGTGCGGCCACGCCGGGTCCCCGCGCGGCCCCTGCCTCTCCCTCGTCCGAGGCCGCGTCGGACGCCCAAGCCGTCCTCAAGCGGGTCCAGACGAACATCGGGAACGTCGTGATCGGCTACGAGGGGATCGTGCGCGCGATGCTCGTGGCCATCGCCGCCAACGGCCACATCCTCCTCGAAGGCGTTCCCGGTCTCGCGAAGACCTACCTGGTCCGAGCCTTCTCCCGGTCGCTGACCCTCACCTTCCGTCGCATCCAGTTCACCCCGGATATGCTCCCCGCCGACATCCTGGGGACCGTCGTGCTGGACCCCCGGACGCAGATGTTCGAGTTCCGTCCCGGTCCCATCTTTGCGAACGTCATCCTGGCTGACGAGATCAATCGGGCCCCGCCCAAGGTCCAATCCGCTCTGCTCGAGGCGATGCAAGAGCGGCAGGTGACGGTGGAAGGGGTGAGCTATCCGCTGCCGAGCCCGTTCGTCGTGATCGCGACGGAGAACCCCGTCGAGCTCGAAGGGACCTATCCCCTCCCGGAGGCCGAGCTCGACCGCTTCCTCTTCCGGATCCTTCTAGGTTATCCGAGCGCCGAGAACGAGCTGCGACTCCTCAAGCAGCGCACGGTGACCAACGACCCCACCTTGACCGAGGGGATCCTCGGGGCCCCCGCGCTCATCGCGCTCCGGGACCAGGCCCAGGCGATCCATGTGCATGACGACATCTTGAGGTACATCGCCGCGCTCCTGCGAGAGACGAGGACCGACCCCCGGGTGCTATCGGGTGCGTCGCCCCGCGCCGGGGTCCAACTGTTGCTGGCCGTGAAGGCCTCGGCGCTCTTCGCGGGCCGCCCGTTCGTCATCCCGGACGATGTGAAGGATCTCGCCTTCGATGTCCTCAACCACCGGCTCGTTCTGCGACCCGAGGTCCTCGCTCTGCACTCCGGTGGAGGGAAGGACGATGGGGGTCGCACGCTCCAGGAAGTGGTCTTTTCCCTCATCAACAAGGTCGCCGTGCCCTGGTGAGGAGAGGGCGCGCGCATGGCGTTCTCTCCCGAGTCGCTCACGTTCTACCGCGCGCGCTCTCGTAGCCACCTATCCACCCAGGGCGCGGGGATCGTCGGCGGAGGGCTCGCTATCCTCGGGCTCGCGCTCTACGCCCTCAACGTCCTGCTCTTCGTGGTCGCGCTGCTCGCGATCACCTTTGTCGCGGCGGAGTACCTCCTGTTCGTCTGGTCCACACGCGACTTCAGCCCGGAGTGGTTCGCCGCCCGGCGCGATGGCACCTCCTCCCGGGTCGACGTGCATGGGACGGGGTCGGTCGGGGTCACGCTTGCGAACCAGGGCCCGCGCGGGTTCTATGCCGAGGTCTTCGACGGGTATCCCGAGGAGTTCGAGATGCTGGCGGGGTCCCCCCGGCTCCGGACCTTCTTCGCCCCGGGAGCGCAGCTCTCGCTGTTCTACGTCTTCCGACCCTCGAACCGCGGGCTCTTCACGGTCGGTCCCACCACCGTGGTCGCCCACGACGCGCTCGGGCTGGCCTTTCGCACGCTGGAGCTGGACACCCGGACCAACCTGTTCGTAACGCCTCCCCGTCCCCCCCTGGGACTCGGGGCCTCCTTCGCCCGGCTCCGGACCCGCTTCCTGGGGACGCAGGCGCTGCGTCGGAGAGGGTATGGGACAGAGTTCCGCTCGCTGAGGGAGTACCTCCCCACCGACGACTACCGAACGATCGCGTGGAAGCGCTCAGGGAAGGGGAAGCTCTACATCCGGGAGTTCGAGCAGGAGAACCGACAGGATTTCCTGGTCCTCCTGGACGCGAGCTCCCAGATGGCGGCGGGGATCCCGGGGAGCACCGCCCTCGACAAGGCGGTCGAAGCGACGCAGGTCCTTTCGGCCTACGTGGCACGGCGCGAGGACCGCTTGGGCCTTCTGGCCTGGGCGAACGGGCCGACGAGCTTCGTGCCCCTGGGACGTGGTCCGAACCACGTCTCCACGCTCGTCCGGGCCCTCGCGGCGGTCCAGCCGGAGAACCGACCCTTCCGTGGCGAGGCCGCGCTCGACTTCCTTCGGGAGAAGCTCAAGAGCCGGACCCATGTGTTCCTCTTCACGGGGCTCACCGACCCCACCGAACCGTTCCGGACCGCCTACGCACGGTTCACGGCGAAAGGGCACCACATCTACGCGTTCACGCCCTCCGTCTCCAGCTTCTACCCTCCGCTCCCAGGGGAGCTTGACCAGCGCCTGCTCTTCCTGGCGCAGCAGCTCGATTCCCGGAGGATGGCCCTCTCGACCACGGCGATCCGCAGCATGGGGATCCCCCTCTTCCCCTACGAACGACGAGGGGCGGTCGACCCGGTCGTGGAGCTCTACGCCGCGGTCCGCTCTTGGGGGTACGCTCGGTGACGCTCTCGGCACGGGAGGAGCAAGCGCTCTCCCTGACCCTGGTCGCCCCCGCCTTCGCCTATCTGCTCATCCTTCTCCTCTCCGGCTACACGGGTTGGACCGGGGCCACCGTCGCAGGGTTCGTCCTCATTCCCCTCCTGATCCTCGTCGGATTGATCCCCCTCTGGGGCCCGTTCATCGAGCTGCTGGGGTTCACGGCTCTCACGTTGGGGATCCTCGACGTGGGGCTCTCGACCCCCGGCGCAGGTCCGCTGATCGACTTCGTCGCGGGCGTTCTTCTCGGCTCACCCTTCCTGCTCGGGACGTGGGCCTGGACCCCGCGGCGCTCGGCTCCCGCCCGCCTGCTGGGGCTCGGCGTGGCGTTGATGGAGGGCATCATCCTCCTCGCGGCGCTCCGGCTCATCCAGGCCAACAACCTCGCGGAGACCTCCGCCTCGCTCTTCTACAACTACACCCTCGCGAACCTCTACCAGGCCTGCGGCATCGCGGGATTCCTGAACGTCGTCCCGAACGGGTGCCCTCTGGACCTGACCCACCTGCCCCTGCGCGACCTGGTCGACCCCGTCTTCGTGGTCCTCTCCGGCATTGCCCTGCTCGGGGTCCTGATGCCCGTGCTCTCGCCGAGGACCGGGCGCGGGGCCCCGGGGGAGACGGAGAGCTTCGACGAGTTCGAATCCTCCTCCCGGGTCCGGGCGGCCCTCGCCCTCTCCCCCGAGATGATGCGTGGGCTCGCCCAGAGGACCCCCCCACGCCCTTCCCCCGGTCTCGCGCCACCGGGCTCGGCGGCCCTTCTGCTCTCGGCGGTGATCGTCCTGCTCTTCGTGGCCTACGCGATCAGCGCGCCGAGCTCTCTGCTCCTCCCCACCATGCTCTCGCTCTTCTTCGCGCTCCTAGCGGTGCTCTACCTGGGGCGGGCGGCGCGCGCCCCTGCACGGCTGCCGCGCGAGGTCCTCGTCGCCGCACCCCAGGGGCCCCCGACGCCCCCCATCGTGCACGAGCGACCGCCGCCCTCGGTACCTTCGGGAGGATTCACGCCGGGTCCGGTCACGCTTCCGTGAGATGGCCCGAAGGACGGTCCTTCGGTCCGCTCAAGGCGGGAGGTCCTGTCCGAGATCCCCCGTCGGGGACCCATCGTCGGAGGGGCCGAGGGGAGCAGAACGACCCCCGGGGGTCGCCGCCCCTCCTCCCTCTTCCGTGTCACGACAAAGTAGGCCAAGGCCCCGAGCAGGAAGAGCGGGGGGAGTAGCAGGAAGGGCCACCACGGACCGGCAGCGAAGGGCAGGAGCGAGAAGTTCCCCTTGGTGTAGGTGCCGTTGTGGTCGATGATACACCCAGGTTCGGAGGGGGAGGTGCAGTTCCTCTTGGGCGCGGGGAGCAGCCAGATCGTGAGGTCGGTGTGGTGCCCTCCCGGGAAGTCCATCGCGCCGTTGGAATACCAGTCATAGTAGCCTCTCGCCGAGGCGATGACCTCGTAGAACCCCCCGGGGACGTCGGGGAGAGGGAAGGTGGCGTTGCCGGCGCTGTTGCTCAGGGACGAGTACGCGTCCCCGATGAGGACCAGGGCACCGCTGATCGGTGCCGAGGTATTCCGATCTCGGACCTCGGCGTAGATGGTCGCGTAGGGGAACGGCCAGAGCGAGACGTTCTCCCATGCCACTTGTCCCCACGTGAAGTTCCTCAGCACGATGGTGGGGGAGAGGTGGTAGCCGCTGTGGTAGGCGGTGAGCGTGTAGTTCCCCAGGCCCACGTCGGTGAAGTTCGCCCACCCGGAGCTCGGGGTGGGGAGGCTGCCCCCGGCGGTGGTCGGCGTGGGGTCGAAGTTCGTGAGGTTCACGGCCGCGGCCGGGACCGAGAGCCCGGTGTAGAGGTCCCGGAGGTGGACCCGCACCTGGCCGAACGTCTTCTCGAGAAGGAAGAAGCTCACGTTGAGCTGCCCGGTGTAGTTCAGCGCTTCGACCTTGGTCTCGGAGAAGTAGAGCAACGCGGAGGCCCGGATCACGCGGACCCCCCCGGAGAAAGAGCTCACATTGAGCCAACCATGCGCGTTGGTGAAGCCGACGAAGGTCCCGTTGAACTGGACCTGGGCCCCGGAGAGGAGGTAGAGGCCCGAGGTCAGGTTGTACCCGTAGACCTTGATGTGGACCACGGGGAAGGGCACGAGGAAGAGCCGCAGCAGGACGCTGCGGTACTGGAGCAGCGTCGCGGTCCCCAGCGCCGGGTAGTAGTCGGGGACGTTCGCCGACGCGGAGGCCTTTCCGACGACGTCGGTCATGTTCCCGAACCCGTGGGCGTTCGCGCTCGTGCTGTTCGTCGTGCCATCGGGCATGTTGGCGAGGAGCAGGGCCCCCGCCAGCGGTCGGTCGTTGGAGCGGTCCAGCGCCTGCACGGTGAGGATGGCCCAGGGAAGGTGGACCAGGGTCAGGTTCGCCCACTGGTGGCCCGTGGCGTTCACCGTGAGGTTGAGCCAGCCCGGCCGGTAGTCCGGAAGGACCGCGTAGAACTGGACGGACCCGGCCCGGGCCGGGGTGAAGTTGAGGTAACCGTGGAGGTTCGTCAATCCGGAATAGGCCGCGTTCCAGAAGATGGTGACCCCGGAGAGGACAACGGTCCGGTTGTGGACGTCGAGCCCGTAGGTCCGCAGGGTAAGGCTGGGGAGGGGGACGAGCGAGACGTTCAGGAAGAGCGTCGGTCCAGGATAGAGGAAGACCCGGTAGTCCTTCTCGTAGTACCCCGGGGTCCAGACCGCGATCAGGTTGGGCCCCGCCCGGATCGCCGAGGAGTTGGAGTCGCCCAGGCCATCGGTCGGGACCTGGATCCTTTGGAGCCCGTTCGAATAGGTGTCGTTCACGTCCGCGCCGGCGATCGGGTTCTTCGTCAGGTTCGAAACCACGTGGACGTGCACCCCGGTCAGCGCCCACGGCCGCAGGGTGTCGTTGGCCCAGACCACGCCGGTGTAGGGGAGCGTCACGTTGTCGTACCCGTTGGCACAGTTCGAGAACATCGCCAGGGTCCGGAAGGTTCCGGTCTGGTTGAGCGACAGGTTCATCCAGCCCCCGGGACCGCTGGCCCCAGCGGCGGAACCGTTCAACGCGACCAGCGCCCCGGGGAACGGATAGGCCCCCAGAAGCGAGCTCGTGTCGTTCCCCCACGTGCGGAGGACGAGCTCCGGGAGCTCGTAGAGCGTGTAGTTCACGGAACGGTTCTGATCAGGATTGAGGACGAGGACACTACGGTTCTCATGGTAGCCCTGTTGCCACGCGGTGAGCAGGAAGGGGACCCCTGCGGGGATCCCGCTGTAGTAGACGTACCCGAACGAGTTGGTCTGTAGCGGGGGGTTCCTCCACAGATTGCCGTTGACGGTCACGTTGACGTCGATCCCACCGAGCGGGAGGTGTCCCGTCGAGTTGACGTGCACCGTCAGGTTGGCGTGGGGATTGGGCGTGAGGTTGAGATAGACGAGACGTGGGGTGATCCCTGGTCGGATCCAGAGGCTGCCGTTCGCGGGGTGGTATCCCACCTTGGACCCGGTGACGAGCGTCCCTCCGGAAGGGACCTGCGTCTGGTTCCCGTAGCCGTGGGCGTTGGTGTTGGACTGCGTCGTGCCGTCGACGGTGACGAGGCCGGAGACGATCGGCAGGTGGGTCGACGCGTCGAGCATCTGCACGTTCAGGTCGGAGGTGGGAGCGAACCTCCACATGTCGTTCACCGACCCCATTCCGTTGTTCCCCCCCGCCACGAGGAGGGTCTCGTTGGACGGGTTGTCGATCCAGGTCGCTGCGGAAGCGTACCGAGCGCTCGGGCCGGGCTGGTAGGGGTCGTTCGACCACTGGACGAGGGTGGCGTTGTACGTCCACGCATCGAGCAAGGGCCCGGTGCTGGAGTCCCCTCCGAACAGGACGTCAAGCCTCTGGACCGGGTCGTAGACCCAGACGGCTCCATCGCGTGGCGAGGGTACCGACCCCGTCGCTACGAGGGTCCACGTGGTGTTCCACGGGTCGTAGCTCCACACCGAGTTGGAGCAAGGGTCGCACCCTCCAAAGAGCTCGAAACGGTGTGTGGTCGGGTCCCAGAGCATCGACGCCCCGTGCAGACTGGGCGGTCCCACGCCTCCGCTGGGACTGACCGGGGTCCACGCCCCGCTGCTCAGGTTGAGCGACCAGGTGTCGCGGTAGGTGTAGGTCCCCGACCCGTAGCTCTGGTTCCACCCTCCGAACAGGAGCCCCGTGCCCAGATACGGGGCCACCGCGAAGGCCGGGTCCTGTCGCGGGGCCGGCGCGGAGGTCTCGTTGACCTGCCGCCAAACGTGGGTCGATGTGTTGAACGTCCAGGTCTGATTGTCGGTGAACTGTCGCGAGAGGTCGGTCTCCCCTCCAAAGAGGAAGTCCTCCCGGGGCAAGGGGTCCGCGGCGAAGGCGAAGTGGGCCCGGGGCGAAGGGGGCCATCCGACGGTCGTAATGGGCCCGCTCCAGGAGTTCGTCGTCTCGTCATAGATTGAAGTCGAGTTGGACAAGGAGGAGGTGATGCCCCCGAACAGGACCGCATACACTCGATTCGCCGTCGTCGCGAGCCCCGCCCCTTCTCCGATGAGGTAGAAGGGGGGTGCCGGGCTCCACGCCAGCGGCTGGGAAGACAAGGCCGACGCACGGGGTGCCAGGTCTGACGCCATCGGGCGAAGGCGGGGTGGTCGGTGAAAGGCCCCCCGGTCTGCATAGGAGGAGAAGGCGAAGGAGCTCGTCAGTAGCAGGAGCACCAGCGTGAAGGCGCCTATCGCGAGCCCGAGTCGCGAGGCGCCGGCTCGGCGTACGAACTCACGGAAGGAGCTCCGCATCCGACCTCCGAACCTGCCCGCAATGGAGCGTCATAGTCAGGTGCCTCGGCCTTCATCTGGGTATGGTGGAGCCTCGGGGGGGACCGTTCGGGGCGGCTGGGTCGCTGTCACCGAAGGTTTGATAGTCGCTCGAAGGAGGCGACGCGCGTGGCGCGCGAGGAGCAGATCCCTCCGGACGACATCCTGTTGCAGGTCACTCCCGCGCTCCCGATCGCCGATGTCTGGGAGGGCCTCGTTCGCCCCGAACACCTCCAGAAGTGGCTCGCACCGCGGGTCAACATCGCCCCCTACGAGGGCGGGGCCTTCGAACTGTTCTGGGACGAGAAGGATCCGACGAAGAACTCCACCCTCGGTTGCAAGATCCTCCGCCTGCGAGAGCAGGACGAGATCGCGTTCACCTGGAAGGGCCCTCCGCAGTTCGACCACCTGATGAACCAAGGGGAGCCGCCCGCGACCACGGTGCAGATCCGCGTGTCGCCCTGCCCGGAAGGGATCGATGTGACCTTGGAGCACCAGGGTTGGAAGGCCGGTGAGGCTTGGGAAGAGGCTCGCTCCTGGCACTTTCGCTGGTGGGACGATGTCCTGCACCGGTTCAAGGACTACGTCATGACCGGAGAGGTCGACTCCCCCCCGACACGGGAGTGAGCTCGGAGACGTTCCGTCGCCTCCTACGAAAATCGGTGCTGCCTCGCGGTTGGGCGAAGGCCTATCATTCCCACGCCGGGTCGCGCCGCCGATGCCTACGCACACTCATGCGTTCGCGGGTTGCGGCACGACGATCGCCCTGGGTCTGCTCCTCGTGCTCTTGATGCCGGCGCCAGGGGTGCCGGCCTCGAAGGTCGTGGCGCCGGAGGGCGCTACCGGGATGTCGACGGCCTCTGGAGCGATGGCCATTCCCTCGATTGTTCCGATGCCGGTCGTCCCCCACACTCTCGCGGGTCACTCCTCCCCCGCCACGGCGGCGCTCGACTGGTTCAACCTGACCCCGAGGCTGGTCGGCAGCGCAGAAGGGCCCTCACCCCGGCTCGAGCCGCAGTTCGCCTGGGACGAGGCCAGCGGCTACGGGCTCTTCTTCGGAGGATGGGACGGGGGTGCGGTCGATTCCGATACCTGGACCTTCACGCCCGGGAGCGGATGGGCGCTCTCCGCGGCAAGCGGCCCTACCGGCCGTGTCGACGGTCAGACGGCTTGGGACAGCACGGACCAGGAGGTCGTCCTCTTCGGAGGATGTACCACCTCGGTCGGTTGCCCGAACGCGGGGACATGGACGTACACCAATGTCGGAGGCTGGGTGTATGACACCGGAGCCACCGCGCCCGGGCGGACGAACGGGGGGATCGCCGATGACGCTGTCGATCACTACGACGTCATGTTCGGAGGATGTACCGCCTGGAACTTCGCGAACAACCCTCCGGTCTGCACCGCCGTTGCCTCGGATACCCAGACCTTCGCAGGAGGCTCCTGGACCGCTCCGACCCCGACGACGCACCCTTCCGCGCGCTTCGCGCCGTACATGGCATGGGACCCCGACGCTCAGGCGGTGGTCCTCTTCGGAGGCATCGCGCTCGGGAGCGGTGGAAGCTACGTCCCGCTCAACGATACCTGGAGCTTCTCGGGAGGCCAATGGACCGACATCACCTCGACGGCAGGGCACGCTCCCTCCCCACGAGGGATGGGGGGCCTGGCCTATCAGACCGGGCCGAAGCGGCTCCTTCTCTTTGGCGGTGCGGGCGCCAGTGGCAACCTGGCCGACACCTGGCAGTTCGCCTCGGGGACGTGGACGCCGCTCTACCCCACGAACACCCCCTCCCCCAGGTTCGGATTTGCGATGGCGTCGAACTCCAGTTCGGAGCCGTTCGTCCTCTGGGGCGGCCAAGGGAACTCGAGTCTCCAGAACGATACCTGGGTCCCGACCTATCCCTTGCGGGCCAGCGCGAGTGCCACACCGACCACAAGCGACGTGGGGGTGACCATCGCCTTCACCGGCAAGGCCGGGGGAGGCGTACCCGGCTACACCTACGCCTGGAGGTTCGGCGACGGCAATACCAGCACGGCCCAGAACCCTACCTACGCCTACGGCACCCCGGGAGCGCCGTACACCGTGACCTTGAACGTAACCGACTCGACCGGGGCCGTTGTCAGCGCCCCTGCTTTGCGTCTCACGATCAATCCTGACCCGAGCGCGACCCTCGCGGCCAACCCCCCCGCTCCCTACGTTTCGGAATCGGTGATGTTCACTGACACGCTTACGGGCGGAACGTCGTGCTGCGGCCAGGTCACCTGGAGTTTCGGCGATGGCTCGCCTCCGACCACGACGGTCGGCACTACGGTGACCTACTCGTACGGTCGCCCGGGGACCTTCGTGGCGAACTCTACGACCCAAGATGCCGCCGGCCTCTACGCCAACGCTACGACGACCGTGACCGTGTCGCCCCTCGCGATCACGCTCGCGGCTTCCCGTTCCCCCATCGCTGGCACGTTCCCGCTCTCGGTCTCCTTCCACGCCACGGCGAGCGGTGGCGCCGGCCCGCTCACCTACGACTGGAGCTTCGGCGACGGCACCGTCGGCACGGGCGCGACCCCCTCCCACACATACACCAACGCTGGCTCGTTCCAGGCGACGGTCTGGGCGAACGACTCATCGCTTCACAGCGCCAGTTTTACACTTCCTATCTGGGCGTACGCGCCCCTCTCGGCCACGGTCTCGGTGACCGCGGGGAATCTCTCCTATCCTGGCACGCCCGCGACGATCTCGGCCACGGCCACCGGGGGTAACGGTACGCTCAGCTACGCTTGGCAATTGAACGGGAGCGCCTACAGTGCGACCACCGCGTCGTTCCCGTTCACCTCCACGGGGGCCGGAAACTACACCTTCCAGGTCCGGGTGTCGGACAACGCAGGTCAGACCTCCACCCGAGGGACGGTCCTGACCGTCCTGCGACCGGGCACGACCCCGCCGGTATTGGGGGTTTCGCTTGCCCTCTCCCGGTCGAGCGCTCAGGGTGGCACGAACGTGACGGCCACCGCCACACCGGTGGACGCCAACGGGGTGGTTAGCTACCTATGGACACTGAACGGCACTCAGCCCTTCCCGCACGCCGGGGGATCGACCTCGGTGGTCCAATTCTCCCTCGCCCATGGCGCGACTTATCAGATCAACGTGAGCGCGACCAACGGGGCACGTGTGGCTTGGGCGCAGAGCCCCCTCGTCGTCTGGACGGGAGCCGCTCCCACCCCGCTCTCGGTCACGATCTCGCCCAGCGCGACCTCGCTACAGACCGGCTCGTCGGTCGTGTTCACGGCCTCCGTGGGAGGAGGAGTGCCCCCCTACGTCATCCTTTGGAGCGAGAACGGTACGAACCTCACCAACACGGGAGCTTCGCTGACCCAGGCGTTCTCACATGGAGGAGCGTACGCCTTCCGTGCCTGGGTCCGTGATTCCAGCGGTGTGGTCGCGGAGAGTTCGGTCGTCGTCGTCACGGTCACCATGCCCACTTCTCCCTCGTCGGGTTCCCCGTCCCCGACCTCGCTCTCCGACCTCTTCTCGCTGAGCAGCCCATGGCTCTTCCTTCTTCTAGCGCTGGTCGTCGCCGCGCTGCTGCTCGCGGCCCTCTACGTCCGCCGACGACGGCATCCGTCGGCCGCCGTCGGGGCGTCAGCTTCGGCTACGGGTCCGAGCTGGGCCGCTTCTCCTGCGACCGAGCCTTCGCCCCAAGCGGAGCCCCCCGAGGCCACGGTCGCTGAGCCCGGATTCTCCGGGACCGCCGGTTCAGAGTTCGCGCCAGCAACCGCGACATCTGAGGTCCCCGGGGAAAGCGAGTCCGATGGAGCCGAGGAGGTCATGCTCGAGGAGCCTCCTCCGTCCCCCGTTCCCGACACGCCCGAAACCCCAGCGACACCGACGGATGGCCCGGGACCGGACTCTGCCACAGACGCGGCGCCTCTATCCTCTGGCGGGACCGAAGACGGACCTGGGGGGGCTAGTGAGGCCCCCGCGGAGCCCCTGGGGCACGGGCCGTCGATCACGACCGAACCCGCGAAGGATGGAGGGGAGGGCGACGCCCGGTCGCCCGCGGTCGCGGTCCCCTCTGCGGAGCCGGGACCCACCAGCGCCCCCCCAGGCGCCGACGCGGGCAGCGGGACGCAGGCTTCTGTGCCGGCACCATCGAAGAAGCGGATGAAGCTCCGGCGGAAGAAGGACCAGGACGGAGAATCCTAGCGGACGGATGCGACTCAGCGCCCCGCACTGGGCGGGACCAGTCGGAACCACAGCGTGCCTCGCGTGCCTCCTTCCGGGGAAGGCAGGCCTCGACCAAGGTAGCGCACGTGCTGCCCATACCGGGCCCCCTTCGGGACAGCGACCTCGATCGTCTCGAGCGGGGTCTGGTAGGAGAGGTGGGTTCCGTGCGACAGGCTCCTGGACGGGACCGGGAGGTCCAGGACCAGGTCGGACCCCCTTCTCGCCCAAGTCCCTCGACGAAGGGAGATCCGGAGGAACAGGTCCCCCTGCCCCCCTTGGAGCAGCGGCTGGCCCTGTCCGGGGACGCAGAGGCGTTGACCGTCCTCGAGCCCCGGGGGAAGCCGCACTTCGGTCCAGGAGGCGAGTAACAGATAGCCGAGGCCGCGACAAGGTAGGCAGGGGCTGGGGGCGAACCCTGTCTCGAGCAGCCCTCGCCCGCCGCAACGCAGGCAGCTCTCCCGCGTGCGGACCCCGAGGAAGACCTCCTCCGGCCCGAAGCCGCTCCCCCCGCACGAAGTGCATCCCACCGCACCCCTCCGAGAGGCCACGCCCTCCCCCCCGCAGGCCGGGCAGGGGGCCGCGCGCGGGACCCGGAGGCGGACACGGCAGCCGGTGAAGAGCTCGCGTAGCCCGAGCACGACCGTGGTCTCGAGGTCCGCGTGACCGGCGTCCTTGGTGGTGAGGGACGCATCGTAGGCCCGTCGCTCGTCTTCGTTCGAAAGCGTGTGGTAGGCCTCGTTCACGGCTTTGAACCGCTCGGCGGCCGAGTCGTCCCCCGGGTGGAGGTCGGGATGGCACTCGTGCGCCCGATGCCGGAACGCCTCGTGGATCTCCTCAGAGGTAGCGTCGTGCTCCACGCCGAGGATCCCATAGTAGTCGGGGGATGCGACCTCGGGCATGTGGCCTCGCAACTAGTCCCGTTTGCGGGGATGTGCCTCATAAAGCCCGGGGGTCGAGTGGAAGCTCCGGGGCAGGCCAAGCCCTCCGTGGGCCGCGAGCCCACGTGGCCGGCTCAGGAGGCGTGGGCACGGGGCTTTGTGCGGTAAGGATGGGCTCCGGGGGCCAGGGACAGGGATAGATACGCGTAGGGCCATGCAGTCCTCATGGCCGACGCCACTCGCCCGCTCCTGCATCGAACCCGGACCGATCTCCTGCGATGGACCGCGTTGCTCCTCGTCGGGGTCTCGCTCGCATCTTCGGCCGGGGCCGTCGGGGCCGGGACCGCCCCCCATCCCGAGACTCCTGCGCAAGTCCCACAGGCGGTTCCTCTCCCCGGAGAGCCGAGCGCCCAGCCTCTCTGCATCTCCTGCTCGCTCGAGAGTGGCGCAGGAGAACACCCCCTCCTCGCGACGCCCCTCAGCTCCGTTTCTCCCCTTGCCCTCCTCGCTGACCCCCCGGTCTCCCCGGGTCCCGGCCCAGTCATCACGTCGGGGCCTGGAAGGCCGCTCTTCGTGACCTCGAGTTCCGGGTGGAACGGTATCGATGGCTCGACGGGGGGCGGATGGACCCCCCCCGATACCGTCGGGGCCGCGAGCTCGAGCCAGTTCGCCGAGTTCGTCAATCTTTACTGGGAGGTGTACAGCCGGAGCGGGGCGGTCCTTCAGTCCGAGAGCGCAGCCACGTTCTTTGGCACCACGGACAGCCTGTCCGATCCTCAGGTCTTGTATGACCCGGCGAGCGGCCACTGGTTCGTCTCGCTCATCGACATCAGCTCGAAGACCATCACCATCCAAGTCTCCCAGACCAGCGATGCTACGGGGTCGTGGTGGCAGTACGCGGGCTACAGCCCTGGAGGCTCGCTCTTCCCCGACCAGCCCGTGATGGGGTTCAACTCGAACACGTTCATCATCTCCTCGAACATCTTCCAGGGGAACACTTTCAAGCACTCCGAGGCGTGGGTCCTCAACAAGACCCAGATGATGTCGGGGACCACCCCGGCATCGACCACGTTCAACAACGGCCTCGGCTCCGCCCACCCCATCACCGACTACGGTCCGCTGAACACCATGTACCTGGTCAGCGACGGCTTCGGGAGGGCCGGCAGCTTGGGCCTCATTGCGGTGACGGGGACCCCGCCCGGAGGGGTCTCCACTTCGCAGCAGAACCCGGGGATTGCCCCCGCCGAGAAGGCCGTGGCGAACCCTGCGGATGCGGGCGGCGGGAGCGTCAATGTCGACGATGGTCGTATCGGGTCCGCGGCGTACCAGAACGGGGTCATCTGGGCCACGGCCAACGACGGATGCGCGGTCGCCACGTGCGCGAGGCTCTTCCAGATCACCGCTGCGACCCATACGATCACCCAGGACTTCGACTGGTACCCCTCCGCGGGGGTCTCCGCGTTCTACCCGGCGGCCTCGTTCGACAGCTTGGGCGACCTCGGGATCCTGGTCTCGGTCGTGAGCTCCACCACCTACGCCAGCATGGACATCACGGGACAACTCTTGAGCGATCCCTCGGGGACCCTGGAGACCCCTGTGATGGTCGCCACGGGAACTTCCGCCCAGACGTCCACGCGATTCGGGGATTACTCAGGCCTCCAGCCGGACCCCGGTACGGTGAGCGGATTCTGCGGGTCCGGGGAGTGGGACGGTCCGGCTGGCGCCGGCTCTTGGAACACCTGGAACGATTGCTTCAACGTCACCGCCACTGCCCCCACGCCGAAGGTCTCGTTCGTGCTGAGCCCCACGAGCGGAGCCGGATCGGTGCAGTTCAACGGGAACACCTACTACAACGGCCAGACGGTCACCATCGCGGCCGGGACCTATTCCCTGGGGCAGACCACCAACGCCGGGTGGCACTTCTCGTCCTGGACGACCTCGGGAGGTCTCACCGTAGGGGCCGGTACCCTGGCCGTCACCTCCTCCGGGACCCTCACCGCGACCTACGTCCAGTATCCCCAGGTCTCCTTCACGGTGAGTCCGGTCGGGTGCCAACCGATCACGTTCAACACGACGACGTGGAACAGCGGGACCTCGGGGAGCTTCTACACCTCCGGGAGCCCCTTCACGGCCTCCATCGCGGCCTGTGCTGGCTACACCTTCAGTACCTGGAGCTCGACCGGCGGGATCGCGCTCGGAACACCCGGTGCCCTGAGCACCTCCGTCACCCTGACGGACAACGGGACGCTCACCGCGACGTTCACGCGGACCACCTACGCTGTGAGCGTCGTGATCTCCCCCGGACCAGGCAGCGGCTACGCCAAGATCGGAGGGACCCCGTACTTCAACGGGAACACGGCGAACCTGGCTGCCGGGAGCTACGCGCTCGCCTTCGTCGCATCACCGGGATGGGCCTTCTCCACCTGGTCGGCGACCGGGGGCGCTGCGATCGGGGCTGGAACCCTCACGGTGAGCGGGGCGGGAACCCTCACCGAGACCTTCGCCCAGCACCCCCTGGTCTCCTTTACGGTCAGCCCCGCGGCCTGCCAGCCGATCACGTTCAATACGACGACGTGGAACAGCGGGACCTCGGGGAACTTCTACACCTCCGGAAGTCCCTTCACGGCCTCCGTCGCGGCCTGCGGCGGCTACACTTTCAGCACTTGGAGCTCCACTGGTGGGGTCGCACTAGGGACCCCCGGAGCCCTGAGCACTTCCGTGACCCTGACCAACAATGGGACGCTCACCGCAACGTTCACCGGGACCATCTATGCCGTCGGTGTCGTGATTTCCCCGGGAGTGGGTAGCGGCTACGCCAAGATCGGCGGGACCTCGTACTTCAACGGGAACACGGCGAACCTGGCGGCGGGGAGCTACGCGCTCGCCTTCGTCGCCTCCCCGGGATGGGCCTTCTCCACCTGGTCGGCGACCGGGGGCGCTGCCATCGGAGCGGGGACGCTGACCGTAAGCGGCGCAGGGACCCTCACCGAGACCTTCGCCCAGTTCCCCCTGGTCTCCTTCACGGTCAGCCCCTCCGGCTGTCAACCGATCACGTTCAATGCGACGACCTGGAACAGCGGGACCTCCGGGAGCTTCTACACCTCCGGGAGCCCCTTCACGGCGTCCATCGCGGCTTGCGCGGGCTACACCTTCAGTACCTGGAGCTCGACGGGCGGGATCGCGCTGGGCACGCCGGGTTCCCTGAGCACCTCCGTCGCTTTGACCGACAACGGTACGCTGACCGCGACGTTCGCCGCCGCGACCCCGACCGTCTCGTTCACGATCTCCCCGGGCGCCGGCGCCGGGATCATCACGGTGGGAGGGACGAACTACTACAACGGCAACTCGGCCTCGCTGGCCTCCGGGACTTACACCCTCGCCATGACGGCGACCGCGGGATGGCACTTCTCCGCCTGGTCGACGACCGGTGGAGTCTCGGTGGGTCCCTCGGGCCTTTCCGTCACCGCCTCGGGCACCCTCACGGCCACGTTCGTCGGCTACCCGTGGGTGAGCTTCTCCGCGGTCGGTTACACCGGGTGCGGACCGGTGGTCTTCAATGGAACGTCGCAGATCACCGGCGGCGGGAACTTCTACACCTCTCTGAGCCCCTACACGGCGAGCGTCGCGCACTGCGCCGGCGCGGTCTTCTCCACCTGGGCCCCCACCGGCGGGGTCAGCGTGGCGACGCCCGGCGCGCAGAGCACTTCGGTCACCCTCACGGACAACGGCACCCTCACCGCGAGCTTCGTCCCGGAGAGCTACAACGTGAACCTCCACATCACGCCAGCCGCGTCGCCGACGGGAGGGACGATCAGCCTGAACGGGGCGACCTACTACGATGGACAGGTCGCCTCGCTGACGGCGGGGTTCTACCCCATCTCTTACACTGCGTCGCCGAACTTCCTCTTCGCCAACTGGTCGACCGCGGGGTCCGTCTCCTTTGCGGGGGCGGACCTGAACGTCCTAGGCAACGGGTCCGTCTACATCACCTTCGTTCAGGCCTACACCACGACCTTCTACCTCACCCCCTCCGCCTGCGCTGCGATCGCCTCGATCAACTTCATGGGCATCGCCTTCACCAGCGGGGGGGGCCGCATGTTCCAGTCGCTGACGAGCTCGGCGACCGCCTCGGGCTGCACGGGCTACGCCTTCAGTACCTGGTCGACGACCGGCGGGGCCTCGGTCTCCAGCGCCACGCTGAACCCGACGATGCTCACCGCCGCGGGCAACGGGACCTTGACCGCCAGCTACTCGCAGAACTCGACGACGACCTACGCCATCACGCTGGACGCGACCCCTGCGTCCTGCGGTCCGGTCACCTTCAACGGGGCTTCCTACGCTAGCGGGAGCACGGTCAACGTCGCGGCCTCGAGCTACAGCATCTCCGTGTCCGCTTGCTCCGGGTACACCTTCGCCGGGTGGACGTCCTCGACTTCCTCGAACACCGTGCTGTCTCCCGGGGCGCTCTCGACCACGGCGACGGTGGGGGCAGCGGGGACGCTCACGGCCACGTTCACCCCGGTGGGGACCACCTATTCGATCACTCTGGCAGCCTCCCCTGCGTCCTGCGGTCCGATCGTCTTCAACGGCACGTCGTACGCGAGCGGCAGCGTCGCCACCGTCTCTGGTGGGACCTGGCCGCTGGTCGCGAACGCCTGCTCAGGGTACACTTTCGCTGGATGGACCGCCACCTCCCCGAACGTCGTCACGTCCCCGGGCTCCTCCAGCACCACCGCCACGATCTCTGGCACGGGTACCATCACCGCCCTCTACACCGCCGTGGTGACCACCTACTCCGTCACCATCTCGACCGCGCCCTCGACCTGCGGGTCCGTCACCCTCGGTACGACGACGTACACCAATGGCCAGACCGCCAACCTGAGGGCGGGAAACTATGCCGTGGCGGTCGCTTCCTGCACCGGCTATCTCCCTGCCCCTTCGTTCCAGGTGGGTGGAGGCGTGAGCTTGAACGCGCTCGACACGCAGCTCACCGTGAGCGGCGACGGCTCGCTCTCCCTCAACTTCGTGGAGCTCCTATCGGTCAAGCTCACCGCGGGGGCCACGAACACCACGACGGGAACGGTGGACCCCTTCACGGTGAGCCTCACCGGAGGTCGGGCTCCCTACACCGTGATCTGGGACTTCGCGGATGGGACCCCCTGGGTGCACGCGAACCTCACCTCAACCTCGGGGGTACAGCCCCACGCGTTCTCGAGCGCGAGCGTCTACCCGGTCGCCGTCCTGGTCGCGGACAGCTCGGGCCAGGTCGTGCTCGCCATGGTCCAAGTGACCGTCGCGTCGAGCGGACCCGCGCCCTCGAGCTCGCCTCTGGGGAGCCTGGGAGGGCTTCTCCTTCTGCTCATCATCCTCGCGCTCGTGGCGGTCATCTTCGGTGTGGGCATGGCCCAGCGGCGGCGGCACCGCACCGAGGCGCAGACCGCAGAAGCGGGGGCCGGTGCGCTCGCGGCCTCGGGGCTCTCCGAGCCCGCTCCCCCCCCATCCCCCAGCGAGGCCCCCCCACCTCCGCCCCCCAGCTCGGATGAGGTCCCGCCTCCGCCTCCCGCCGACGAGATCCCACCTCCGCCCCCTGACGACACGCCACCCCCGCCACCGTCGGAGACCGGTGAGGGCGACAGTTCTGAACCCGCCTCCGAGGCTCCGGAAGAGGCGTCGACGGGCGAGGGGGAAGCGACCGACGCGCCGAGCGAGCCCGACCCTGCCGAGGACACCGGCGATGGCGCACCCTCGTCCTCCAATCCCGACGCCTCGGCCCCTAGTTCGGAGGAGGGCCCGACGGATGCCTCGCTTCCCTCCGCCCCATCACCGGACGCCGGCGACGAGGGCCCTTCTTCGTCCCCGAGCGCGGAGCCTTCCTCCTCCCCCCCCGAGGATGCTTCCGACGAGGTTCACGTCGAGACCGACGCTCCCGAAATCTGAACAGGGGGTCTTAGCCGGCCCCCGAGCCCCCGCCGACGCCTTGATGTCCCGGTCGAAGTTCTGAGCTCGGGATGAGCACTCCTCCTCCGCCCCGGCACCGCGAGGAACCCCCCTGGGCGAAGTACTTCGTCGTCGGGGTCTCCGTCACGGTCCTGGACCTCCTGCTCTACCCCTATCTCAAGCAGCAGATGACCGGGTCGGGTTCCCTGGTCCCCTACATCTCCTGGGCCTCGCTGCTCTTCTTCCTCCTCGTCGGGACGGCGATCGGCTACCTCATCGCGTGGAAGCGGGCGAGCGGCTACGCGACGCTCGTGCCGACCGGGGCGGTCCTGGGCATCGTCGTGGGGTACGAGCTCGCCCAGAGGGACCCCACCCTGATGGTGGCATTGATGGTGGGGGTGGCGGCTTCCGGGCTCTCGATCCTCATCGGGTCGCTCTTCTAGGCCTTCGCTCACCGGCCCGCTCAGTTCCGTGTCGAGCACCTTACAGGCGAGCGTCGCATCCCCTTCCTCTTCAAATGCCATGACGGGCGGTACCGAGCGAAAGAAGAACCATCTCGGACCGGCCCCGACGTCGGAACGTCCTGGACCCTTCCGCTCGCAAGAGCGGTCGGTCCCAAGGACCTCCTCCGCCGCGCCGACCTGAGGTGAACCCGCCCGTCGCCGCCCACGGCCCGCACTCGCCTCCCTTCCGGGACTCGCCTGTGCACGACCGAGGTCCCCGGCGCGAACGCCCCTCGCCGACGCCTCCGCCCAGGGTGCGGGACCCTGAGAGGAACGCGGAGCTGCGCACGACCGGAGTAGCGCGAGCCCGGCTTGGACACCGGACCCGCCCGCCCGGACGCCGCACGCCTCACGAGCGTCGCCGCGAGGGACCCCTTCCGGCCCGAGAGGGCTGTCCGCCACCGCCACCCGCCGACCCCGGAAGTACGGGACGCGGGAGAGCTCGTCACGGAGAGGGCACGTCCGCCCTCGCTACGCGTCCGTGACCTGCGCAGGCGCCCGACCAGGGCGTCGGCGCCTCTTCCGCGCCCCTCCGTGAGGAGGGACGCACGTCGTCCCCCGTCCGGACCCTTGGGGTCGCGGGCGGGCGGTCGACGCTCCGCGTTCCGTTCTCCCAGGGGATCGAGCCCCGGCCCCACGCGCGGTGGGCCGACGGGCTCGGAGAACGACGATGTGTTCAAACCCTACGATGAGCCGACAGGCTCGAACCGCGGACCGCCCACCCAGGCCGAACTTGCCCGCCTCTCTGCCGCCGCCCCCCGAACCCTTGGCGACGGGTCCCACCACCCTGCTTCCGGAGCTGCCTCAGGGCGCTCGGTGCGTGGGATGGGTCAGGATCCCCCTGACCCTGACCTCCGCCCCCCGGGCGTACCTCTACGCGGTCCCTGGGGGCGTCCCCCTCTGGCTCGTGCGCCTTCCGAGCCAGGACGGCGCCCCCCGATGGTGCCGGTTGAGCCGGACCGAGCCGGTCCGGTGGGCCCTCGCCTCCGGCCTCCCGAAGGTCGCCCGGGCCGCGCTCGCCCTGCTCGCGAGGGCGGGGCACGCCACCTCCCCCCCGGAGGGCGCGTAGATGGCGCCGACGACGAAGCGCTCGAACGCCGTCGAGCGCGACCTCTGCGGGGCGGTGCAGATCGCCCCGGGCCTCGCCGTGGCCATTGTGCCTCGCGGCGGGCTCACGCTCTTCGCGGTCGGGAGGGACCGCGTCGTGCGACGCTTCCGCCTATCGCCACCCCCCGCCGTTCGCCCCCGGGAGGGACCGTGAGCCTCGTTCCCTCCCCCCCGCTCCCCCCATGGACCGAGGTCTGGGCCCTCGAGGAGGAACGGAGCGCCTCGCCCCTCCTCCTCGGTTGGGTCCGGGCCCTCCGAGCCGCCCCGGGGGAGCTCCTCGTGGTGGAGCAGGAGCGCGGACCCGAGGGCGCCTTCCTCCGGGTCCGGCTCCGGAGGGAACTGCGGGACACGGTCGCGCGGACGCCCCACCTGCAGAACTTCCGGCTGACCGAGCACCACCCCGCGATCGTGCCCTTCCCTCCAGGACTTCGTGGCGCCGCCGCCTTCGGCATGGTCGCGTGGTCGCCGGAGGAGCGCCTCGCCCCCATGCCAGGGAACCCGCGGGGCCCTGCGCCCTCCGACGCCGCCCGGGCGATGGGCTCGCTGGGGAGCTGCGGGCAGAGGCCTGCGGCACGTTGGGTCGTCCAGGGGCTGTTCTGGTACGACCCTCGTCTCGACCTCCAGGCGACGGTGCGCCTCTACGCCGAGGCCCCGAGCCCGCGGGTGGCGGAATCGGTCCGGGACGAGGTTGGGCTCGCCCTGGCGGCGGAGCTCGGAGGCAGCTTCGTTCCCTGGGCCCCCGGCTCCCCCGCCCACCAGTGTGCCCAGCAGGAGTGGGAGGACCACGCGGCGCTCCGGTTCTGCAGCGGGCCGGTCGCGCCTCCCCGCGCCGAGGAGCTCTCGCGCCCTTGGCGGGTGCCCTGTCCGCAGGGAGAGCCGCTCGGGCCCTCCCTCCCCGACTCCAGGCGGGGGGTGGTCCTGGGCACCGGGTGGGGGACGGGGGAGCCGGCGCGGATCGACCCCGTTTCGCTTCTGCGTCACGTCGCGGTGGTGGGAGCGACCGGGAGCGGAAAGACCCAGCTCCTGGCCCACCTTTCGGTGGAGAGCCTTCTTCGCGCGGGGGTCCCGTTCGTCGTCTTCGACCTTCACGGAGACCTGGGGCCTTCGGTCCTGGCTCGCCTGGGACCCGGCTTCGCCTCACGAGTGGTCGTCATGGACGCCACCCGCGACCCGTCGCGCGGGATCGTGGGGATGGACGTCCTCGGATGGGAGGACGGACCGGGACCGGGGGGAGGCGGACTATCCGAAGTCCAGGAGGACCTCCTTGCGGGGGAAGTGCTCTCGGCGCTACGACCCCTTGGAGGAGGACGGGAGGAGTACTGGGGACCTCGGATGGAACGCTATCTGGAGGCGGGGGTGCGCGCCGAGCTCGAGACGCACGGCACGCTGCTGGACGTCGCGAAGCTCCTTCACCACCCTCTGGACGTGGCCCCCGTGCTCGCGTCGTCCGTACGGAACCCCGAGCTCGCCCTAGCCCTCCGGGAACTGCCCCAGCTGCTCCGACGCCAGCCCGACCTGCTCTCTTCGAGCCAGAACCGGGTGTCGAAGTTGCTGCTCTCCCCTCGCGTCGCGGCGCTGGTCGCCGCTCACGAGCCCGCGCTACGGCCCGAGGAGGTCCTGGGAGGGAGGCGGAGCCTCATCCTCCACCTTCCCCGCGGTGCACTGGGCGAAGGGGTCACGACGTTCGTCGCGAACCTCCTCCTGGCGCGGACGTTCCTGGGACTTCTGCGGGCCCCACCGCGAAGCGACCGGGCCGCGCCACGGGCGCTCCTCGTGCTGGACGAAGCGCAGGCCTACTCGCCCCGGTTGCTCCGCACGATCGTCGAGGAGGGCCGCAAGTTCGGGGTCGCCTGTGTCTTTGCGACCCAGGCGCCTGGGAGGATGACCGAGCTCCTGGGACGCGCTCCGGTCGACGCGGCGGGGACCCTCGTCGCGCTCCACCTGCCTCCAGCCGAAGCAGGAGGGGTGGCCATGGCGCTCGCCCCATCTTCGGGGCACTTGGGAAACGAGACGCGGGAGCTCGGGTCGAGCCTGGCGACGCTGCCTCCCCATGCCGCCTGGGTCTGCCGGTACGGTTCCTCGACGCCGGAGCTGCTCCGACTTCCGGGGAGCTTGCCGTCGAACGTCGAGCTCTGGACGTGGGCAAGCGACCGGTCCGCGGAGGAGCATGGAACGCGGACCCAACCGCTGGACGTACAGGGGGAGCGACGGAGCGCTTCGGAGGAGGAGGCGCTCCGGGAGGTCCTCCTCCGGGTCCTGCGAGACGAGTGCCGCGGATGCCCCCTGGACCTCGGTGGTGAGTCCGCGGACCGAACGCGGTTCGTCGCCGCGCCCACTCGCGGGCAGATGGAGGACGCTCTGCGATGGGCGGAGAAGCGAGGCTGGGTGAGGCGTCTCGCTCCCCAGGTCGGAGGAGGGGGCACCTACGAGCTCACGGAGAGCGGCTGGATGCGCCTTGGCTACCGTGAGGAGGCCGGTGCTCCGCGGGAGAGCGCCGAGCACCGTCGGCTGCTGAAGGCGGCCTTCCGCCATTTCTCCCGGCGGGGATACCTCCTGCAGATCCCCCGACAGGGCGAATTGGACCACGCCACGGCCGACGCGGTGCTGCGCGTGCTTCCCCAAGGAGAGCTGGGGCGCCCCATGGCGCCCTTCGAGCTCCTGGAGCGTCTCGAGGCGGCGCGAGCGCGTTGGCCCTGGACCCTGACGGGGGGGAGGGACCTCTACGTGGAGGCCGAGGTCAGCAGCGTCCGAAACGATGAGCGGCTGGGCCGGTCCCTCTCGAAAGCGCTCCGCGCACGGGCGAGCGTGCTCTTCCTCGTCGGGACCGACGAGGACGCGCTTCGGGTCGAGAAGTTCCTGGACTCCCGGGAGGTCTCCCCGGAACGGGCCCTGATCTGGGTCTTCCGGGAGTCCGCCCGGGGAGACTGCGAGGAATATAGACCTCGGACAGATGGTGAGGTGCGGAGCGGAGGGGAGGTCAAGTGACCGGGTCGGAGGTCCTGGAGGCGCCCTCCGCGGGCGACCGGGGGGTGAGGAGGGGCCGGGCCCGCCCCCTGCCCGCTTCGGGACCACGGTCCCCTCCTCCCGCCCTCGGGGGCAGCAACCTGTTGCTGGAAGGCGACAACCTTCTCTGGCTCCGAGCGCTCGCGCACGACCCGACGATCGCCGGAAAGGTCGCGCTCGTCTACATCGACCCTCCTTTCTCCACGGGCCATAGCTTCCCCGCCTCTCGCACGGCCGACGAGATCGCGTTCGATGACCGGCTGACCGGGGGGCCGTTCCTCACCTTCCTTCGCGAGAGGTTGGAAGGGCTTCGGCAGCTCCTCTCCGACCGTGGTTCGATCTATCTGCACATCGACAACAAGGTCGGCCACAAGGTCCGGCTCCTCCTCGACGAGGTGTTCGGCGAAGAACGGTTCATCAACGAGATCGCGCGGATCAAGTGCAATCCCAAGAACTTCTCCCGCGCGGCGTTCGGGAACGTCAAGGATGTGCTCTTCTTCTACAGCAAGACCCCCCATCGGGTCTGGAACGAGTCGCGGGAACCGGTGCCCGTGGAGGACATCGCGCGACTCTTCCCCAAGACCGACGCGCAAGGGCGGCGGTACACGACCAACCCGCTCCATGCCCCCGGGGTCACCCAGGACGGTCCGACCGGCCGACCCTGGAAGGGGATCCCTCCGCCGGTGGGGCGCCACTGGAGGTACGCTCCCGCCGTGCTGACGCGGCTCGACGAACAAGGACGGATCGAGTGGTCGGAGCGAGGGAACCCTCGCGTGCGGATCTACGCGGACGAGAAGGTCCCTCGGGGAAAGAAGCGCCAGGACATCTGGGAGTTCAAGGACCCCCCGTACCCCTCCTACCCGACCGAGAAGAGCCTGGACCTCCTGCGGACCATCGTGGCCGCTTCCTCCTCCCCGGGGGACCTGGTGTTGGACGCCTTCTGCGGGAGCGGGACGACCCTCGTCGCCGCGCAGGAGCTTGACCGACGATGGGTCGGTATCGATGCTTCCTCCCAAGCCATCCGTGTGGCGCGCAAGCGCCTGGAAGAGGTCGGGTCGGTCTTCGAGCTCCGCCGCTCTCCCCCTGGGGCGAGGTGACGGGTGCGCCTTTTCGTCGCGGTGGACACTCCCGCGTTCCACCTCCCCGGTCTGGGGCCCTCCTCCCACGACGGCTCGGCCCCCGCTCATCTCACGCTCAAGTTCTTGGGCGAGGTGCCGGAAGAGCGCCTAGGGGAGATCGGCCACGCGCTCGAGCGGGGGCTTCAGGGTGCCTCCGCCTTTCCCATCACCTTGCGGGGCATGGGGGTGTTTCCCTCGCGTTCGCGCCCCCGCGTGCTCTGGGTCGGCGTCTCGCAGGGAGCGAAGGAGCTCTCCGATCTCGCCCGACGTACCGAGGGGGCGCTCCAGGGGTTGGGGTTCGCTCCCGAGGAGCACCCGTTCTCCCCTCACGTCACCGTGCGTCGGTTCCGACCGGGCGCCTCCACCAGCTCCGTCCCCGCCCTCCTCGAGCGGCACGCGGAGACCATCTTCGCCTCCGGCTGGGTGCGATCGGTCGAGCTCAAGGCGAGCCAGCTTTCGTCGGAGGGGGCACGGCACACGACGCTGCTGCGCGTCCCCTTGGGCTCCCCCCCATCGTAGTTCGGCATCGGATGCGTATTGTAGGGCTCCTCGAGGAGAACTCGAAGGGTCCGGCTTCCGATTTGCGCATCGTTGGGGAATCTTCGGGGGGTCAAGTCTAATTTAGAGGCACTTTTCTCCACCATGACCCAACATGCCGATGGTCATGATGGTCCTCTCGCCGAAGGACCACCGAACGCTCTCGCAGGCCTGGCGGACGGCGAGAAGTGGGCTCAACTCGGGTACACGTCGAAGGATGGGCCTGCGCGGACGCTCCTCCTTGATGCGTGAGCTCATCCTCTGGGGGTTCGAGGAGGCCTCTCGGGACCCCGAGGCCTTCCTGCGCTTCGTGCGTGACTCTCGCGACCCCTTCTTCGGGAAGACGGACGGCAGGAGCGACCCCGCGGGGGCGCGCCGTGAGGAACTCCTCATCTCCTGGTCGCGCGCCTTCGGGCCGATGGACGGTGGGGCATCCCGCCGTCGTCGGGGTCCTTGAGCGGCCGCCGCCCTAACCTCGCTAGCCCAGCTGGATCCCTTCCACGGCCCGTCCTCCGGCCTGACGCAGGAAGCGCTCCGGAGCGAACATCGCAGGGTCGAGGTCCGTTGTCCTCCCCAGCACCATTTGCGCCACCCGTGGCCCGGCGGCGGGGGCGAGCATGAACCCGTGTCCGCCGAAGCCATTCGCCTGGAAGAACCCGAGGAGCCGGGGGTCCTCTCCGAGAACGGGGAGCCCGTCCGGGGTGTCGTCGTAGAACCCGGCCCAAGAACGGAGCACACGGACCTGGGCGAGCCTCGGGACGAGGGCGACCAGCTCCTTCGCGAACTCCCGAAGGAACTCGAGCGAGGAGGGCATCCCTCCGGCCGGACCCGAGGGATGGGCGAGGGAGAGTCCGCCGATCACCTCCCCTCGCATGGACTGCGAGAAGTAGACCCCCCGACGTAGCGTCACGATCATGGGATCGAGGAACGGCTTCAGCGGCTCCGTGGCGAGGATCTCATGGCGGGTGGGGGTGTTGGGCATCGAGAGGCCTGCAAGAGCCCCCACGTCCCTCGACCAGCCTCCCGCCGCGTTCACGACCTTCGAGGTGCGGACGCTCCCGGCGGAGGTCTTGACCGCCCGCACCGCGCCATCGCCTTGCTCGAAGCCGAGGACCTCCGTCCGCATCGCCACCTCGACCCCCGCGCGCTGGAGGGTGCGATAGAGGCCCCAGAGGACCGGGAAGGGGAAGATCACCCCGTCGGAGCGGAGGTAGGAGCCTCCCACGATCCGCTCCGGGTCGAGCGCGGGGACCCGGCGCAGGATCTCGGGGGTGGAGAGCCACTCGAGACGCAGCCCCTCGGACCGGACCGCCGCGTCCACGCGGCGCAGTCGCTCCTCTTCTTCGGCCGAGAACGCCAGGAAGAGGTACCCCCCTTGGCGGAACCACGGGTTGTAGCCGAACTCCAGAGGGAACCGACGGTAGGCCTCCACGGCCTCCTTCGCCAGCCTCACGGTCGGGACGGTCTCCCACTGCTGTCGGACGCCTCCACCGTTCCGCCCGGAGGCTCCCGACGAGAGGAACCCGCGGTCGACGACGAGGATACGCTCCGGGTCGAGATGGCGCGAAAGATGGTAGGCGGTGAAGAGCCCCATGACGCCGCCGCCGACGACGACGACCTCGTAGTCCTGGCGCCGGAACTTGGGCGTCATGCTCCTCCGGAGGCGGGTGACCGCGTCGCAGGAGGAGCCCCGAGCTCTTCCAGGGCGGGTGGAACCCCGCCCGCAGGAAGGCGCGCAAGGTCCCCGAGGGGGACGGGCCAGACCGGAGGGCGCTGGGTGATGAACCCGACCTCGCTGGGGGGTCGTCCCTCGAGGATCGAGAGCAGCAGCAGCACGTCCGGCAGGCAGTAACGGCCCTGGCAGATCCCCGTCCCAGCCCCCGTGAAACGCTTGACCACCTCCGTGCCGGTGAACCCCTCGTGGACGGCCTCGTCCAGCTCCTCCAGGACGACATCCTCGCACGGGCAGAGCACGCGCTTCCCCAACCACGGTTGCTCGAGCAGTTCCCGGTAGTAGGCGAGGAGCACGTTCGGGCCCTCCGCCCGGACCCGTCCCGGAAGCTCCACATCGGGTCGCCGAAACGATGCCCCCTCGAGCATGCCCTGGACCGCACGGTCCACGGAAGCCTCGAGGGCAAGGGTCTCCACGAAGCCCGCCCCCTCTCCCGCGGCGTAGATGCGCGGCACCGAGGTACAGCCGGACGCGTCAAGGTCGGGGTAGAACGCCCCGGTGCCTTCCCTCCAGTGCATCTTCGCTCCGACCTGAAAGTAGAGGGGGACGTTCGGGACACGTCGGTGCGCGAGGACGATCGCGTCGACCTTCATCGAGGTCCGCTGTCCGGTCTTCCGGTCGCGGAGGAGGGCCCCGTGCACCCGACGCCGGCCCTTCGAGGCCACGAGAAGATGTCCCGGGTACGTCGGGACGGAAAGCGCCTTGGCGGTCGACCCTGTCGCGGCCTCGAGCGGCCCCGGGGCGGCGACCGCGGCGACGCGCCCTTTGAGAAGCTTGATGAGCGTTTCCGCGCGGCGGCCGCCTCCGAAGATGAGCGCCCGCCGGAAGGGGACCCTCCCTCCTTGGCGCAAGGCGAGAGCCCCGTCCGCGGTGAGGACCCCAGGACGGTCGTTACCGGTGAAGAGGAGGAACGCATCGTACCCCCCCGGGGCCAGGAGGACCTTCGAGGCCCAGACCTCCACCGCGCCGCCGCCCTCCCTCGCGGCGATCCCGACGAACGGCGCTGCGCTCGTCGCCGGCGGGGGGAGGAAGAGCAGCGACGTCCGTCGCTCGACGTGCAGGTTCGGGGGAAGCGGACCTTTCCCGAGCGCGGACGCCCCCCCGCGGTCGAGCAGGCGTACTGAACGGTGCCCGGGCGCATCGGCAAGAGCACGTGCGGCACGGGACCCGGACGCGCCTCCGCCGACCACTAGGTAGGTGCTGAGCAAGGGACCCGCCCGAGGGTCGGGTCCGAGCGATCCCTCGGTCGGAGAGGTGGGGAGCTTTCCGGTACCGGCAAGCCGACGGACCACGGCATGATACGCGGGCCGAAGGAAGAGCGGTCGACGGAACCCATGCAGGGTGTCCAGATGTCGTGGGAAGATCAGGTCGAACGCTCCGAAGAGGTCGAGCCTCACGGAGGGCCACGCGTTCTCCGTTCGGATCCGGTCCCCTTCCTGGGGGAACGTCCGACAGGCACGCTGGTTCGGGGCTCCGTTGACGCGAACGAGGCAGCTCGCACACTGCCCCGTGCCACAAAGAGGACCCCGGGGGCGGTGGTACTTGATCGACCGGGAGAGGATCGGCACCCTTCTCCGGGAGAGCGCCTGCAGGAGCGTCTCCCCCGGGATGGCCGAGGAGTAGAGCCCGTCGAAGGTGAAACGCACTGGGGGGGTGAGCTTCCGACGCGCCAAGGACCACCAGGGTCCCCCTTTCCTGACAGGGCGAAAAGACCTTCGGCGCCTCCGCGGAGCGCTTCGACTGAAAGCCAAGGGCTTTGAAGGGTCGCTTTCCTCGAAGCAGCGTGCGGTGGTTGTCGAGATGCCCGGGCGGGCCCTTCCGATCCCTTGGCGGGGAGGCTTGGAGCGGAACCCTTGCATCGACGCCCCGGGGCTCCGAGCTCCGCATCGGCGTGCTCGCGGTGATGCTGGTGCTCCTCTCCTCCTCGCTTCCCCTCGCCTTCTCCGCGGCCGACCACCCCGCGGTTCTGTCCCCGTCCTCCATCGGGAGCGCGGTCGGCTCGCCCCGAGGGAACGAGATCCAGGTTCCCGCGGTTCCCGAAGGGCTGCCCACCCCCTCCGCCCCGCCCGCGCCGCCCTCCCTTCCGCCTCCGCCCGTAGTGGGGTGGCCGACCCCGCGTGGACCGGCGACCGAGAACGGGAGCTCGACGGGATTCGCCCCTGAGGTCCCTTCCGCGGGCTCGCCCCCCAGCCTCCTGGGCGTTGCCGCGCTCGGCCGGGCGGCTAGCAATCTCACCGGCATGGCGGTCTCGCCCGGGGGCCCCCTCCTCCTCGCCCTGCGGAACGGCACCGTCGGGGCGTTCGGAGCGCAGGACCTGGCGCCGCTCTGGACCGCGAAGGCCCACGAACCCCTCGTCGCCGGCCCCACGACCGTCGGTGGCCTCGTCTACGCCATGGGAAGTTCCGGTCGGCTCTTCGCCTGGGACGTGGGGAGCGGAGTCCAGGTCTGGAACACCTCCCTCGGCGCCCCCGACCTTGGCGCCGCGCCCGTGCCCTACCAGGGGGACCTCTTCGTCCTCACCCAGAAGAACCTCTCGGTGGTCAACGGCACGACCGGCGCGCTCCTCTTCGTCGGAGGGAACTCCTCCGCGGACCCCACGCACGCCCTCGCCGTCTCGGGAGGACTCCTCTACGCCCAAGCCGTAGGGGGTCTCGATGCCTTCACCGCCTTCGGTCGCCTCTGGAACTTCACCCCTCAGTTCTTCACCCACGAAGGGGCACCTCTCTTCTCCGACGGCCTTGTGGCTGTCGCCGGTCCCTCGGGGAACCTCTCCGGAGGGCTCAACGGTCCCCACGTCTGGAAGGTCCGGCTCAACAGCGGGCACGCCCCCCTGCTTGAGGCCGCGGCCTCGAACGGTCGGATCTACGCTACGGACGGGGTCGGACCGCTCCACGCCCTGGAGGCTTCGTCGGGCAACTCCCTTTGGGAGACCTCCTTCTACACGGAGGGCCCCCCGACCGCGGTGGGGCAGCAGGTCTTCGTCGGCGCGAACCTGACGGCCCTGGGTGACGGCGTCGCCGCGGTCAACGCCACCACGGGGGCGCTGCTCTGGTTCTTCGAGACGGCGAAGCCGGTCAATTCGACCGTCGTGGTCGCGGACGGGGACCTCTACGCCATGGACGAGAGCGGGAACTTGACGGCCCTCGGCTCCCCTCCCCTCCAGGTCTTCGCCTCCTCCAGCCCGACGGCCGACGCGGGCGTGGGGACGCCCTTCACCTTCACCGCTTGGACGTCGGGCGGTGCAGGTTCTCCCCTCCAGTTCTCCTGGATGTTCTCGGACGGGGCCAAGAACGTGGGCAGCTCGGTCCAGCATGCGTTCAGTGTCGCGGGTCCGGCGTGGGCCCAGGTGATCGCCAGCGACCAGGAAGGTGCCTGGGCGGGTCCCTTCGTGGTCAACGTGACCGTGGACCCGGCGCTCACGGCGAAGCTCCAACTGAGCCCTTCGAGCGGGCCGGCCCCCTTCTGGACGAATGCCACCGTTACCGTCGCCGGAGGGCACGCGCCCTATTCGCTCTCTCTCCAGGTCCAAGGTACCCAGCCCGAGTGGTTGCACCCGGCCTCGCTCAACTCCGCGCTCAACTTCACGCTCCCCGGGACCGACTGGGTGACCGCGTCGGTCAACGACACCGTCGGGGACAGGACCCTCTTCGGCCCCGTCCAGGTCGTCGTGACCCCGGCGGCGTTCGCTCCGCCCTCCGTCCAGTTGGTCGCTCCCACTCCCGGCGCCCTCTGGGTGCTGTGGAACGCTCCGCCCGAACCGGGCTTCGAGGCGTGGGTCGTCAATGTTTCGATCGACCACGGCGCGGCCATGCAGAGCGTGCGCCTGGCGGCCACCAACGCTTCCTCCTACCTCTTCGGAGGCCTTTCGATGGACAGCCAGCTCTCCGTCCAGGTCGCGCGGGAGACGAGCTTCGGCTGGTTCGCTTCCACCCCGATCAACACCACGACCGCCCTGGTGGCCCCCACGATCTCCGCCGCCGCGACCCCAGGGTTCCCGGGGCAGGCCACGCTCTCCTGGTCGCTCGCGGTCCCGATCGACCTTCACCAGGGCAACGCCACCTGGACGGTGAACATGAGCCTCCCCGGCAGCTCGGCGCCCACCTCCCTACCCGCGTCGGCCCCCGTCGACGGGATCGGCGAGTTCGTCGCTCCCGTCGTGCCCGACCTCGCCTCCACCGAGTTCCAACTGTATGTCCATACCTTCGACGCCCATGCTCTGAGCCCTGCGGTCTCCTTCGCCCCTCTCCTCTCCCCGCCTACGCTCCAGGTCGTCGGCGGACCCCTCGGGCTCCACGTCTCGTGGAACGCGGCATCCCTGCCGGAGTTCTCTTCCGTCCGGGTCTGCTATAGCACGGACCTCACCACGTGGTCCTGCCCGTTCAACGACCCCTCTCCCGTCAACACCTCGTGGGTCGTCGTCCCGAGGGCCGGCACCTACGATGTGAACGTGACCGCGGTCGCCGGCAACGGATTTGCGGCCTCCTCCACGGTCGTGGTCGCGACCGTCCTGCCGGGAACGACCGGGGCGATCTGGTATGCGACCCCCTTGGTGGGGGTCCCCTTCTGGTTCTGGGCCTTCTTCGTGCTCCTCGTGGTCGCCCTCTTCTGGGTCGGCTCGAGGCTGCTCCGCGAGCGTCGGGGCATCCCCCCCTATCTCGGGGAGGTCATGCCCTGGGACCCTCTCGCCCCCGACCTGGAACCCAAGGCGCGCCCGAAGGACCCGGAGACGCTGCGGGTCGCTCCCAAGATCCACCGCCATCGCGACTCTCACTCCCACCGGCATCCCTCGACGTCCGAGGAGGACGCTGAGAGCTCCTCGGGCCAGGTCGCTGTCGTGCGCCTGAAGAAGCCCTCGGGGGCTGCTCCGACCACGGCTTCGCGGCCAAGCCGCGCCACCGCGGCACCGGACGAAGAGGAAGGGTCGGAGGAGCAGGAGGCCGAAGAGGGGCCGGCGTCACCTCCCACCAAGCGGAGCGGGACCAAGGGCGCGGAACGTCCCGTCAAGATCGAGCAGGTGGGGGAGGAGACCTCTTCTGCGGACGAGGAAGAGGATGAAGAGGAGCCCGGTCCTGACGAGCTCAAGAAGCTCCCCGTGGTGCTCCGACACCCGGAACCTCCGACGGAGGAGGTTGAGGGGGCCCATGGCCCCCGAAGCCCACCTTCCTCCCGCCACGTCGCGCCTTCCTCGGACAGGGAGACGGAGGACGAAGAGGGGCCTCGGGCTCCCACCCCGAAGTCCGTCCCGCCCAAGCGTCCCGCACCCCGCCCGAAGTCCGAGGACGAGGAACCGACGCTCTGAAGGGTCGGTCGTGCTCCGTTTCGGTAGTCGGGCCAGCATCCCTGTAGCGCTATATAGAACACGTCGGTCGAACGGGGTCGATGCGGACCCCCGGGGGGTACGAGGGACGGCGGATCCAGCGGACGGGCGGTAGCACCTTCATCGTGTCGCTCCCGAAGACCTGGGTGACGTCCCGGGGCCTCGTCGCGGGGGACGTGCTGCTCTTCGCGCCCCGTCCCGACGGGTCGCTCACCCTCTACACGCCCGAAGGCAGCACGAGCGAACCGGCCCGTCGTTCGATCACGGTCTCGAACGACATGGACCGGGACCATCTTTTCCGTCTCCTCGTCGCCGAGTACATCGCCGGGGCGACGCTCCTCGAGGTGAGGACCCCCGGGAGGATGAGCGCCGAGACGCGAGAGGTGGTCCGGGACTTCGCCCAGCACATGATCGGTCCCGAGATCCTAGAGGAGTCCGCGGAAGCGGTCGTTCTCCAAGATGTCGTGGGCGCGAACCCGCTCCCGCTCCCTTCCGTCATCCGCCGTATGCATCACATGGTCCGTGCGATGCACGCGGATGCCATGACCGCCTTCTCCACCCACGACACCGCGATCGCCCAAGACGTCCAGGCCCGCGACTGGGAAGTGGACCGTCTCCATTGGTTCGTCCAGAAACAGGTCGCGGTCGCCCTTCGCGACCAGCGGCACCTGGCGTCCCTCGGCCTCACGCTCCCCGAATGCTCGACCCTGCTCCAGGCCTCGCGCGTCTTGGAGAGGATCGCGGACCACGCCGTCCGTGTGGCCGAAGTGACGGACCTGGTCGGCGCGACCCCGGTGCCCCGGCCTCAGGTCGAGGAGCTGGTCCGTCTGTCGGAGACCGCGCGGCGTTTGCTCGACACGGCCGTCGAAACGCTCTTCTCCGGTGATGCCCGAGGGGCGAACAGCATCCTCGACGACTCCGAACGGCTCGTCCAGCACCGAAGGAAGCTCCTGGACAACTTCTTCTCACGGCCCGGACGCGTGGCGGTCGCCCTCGCCTACGTCCTGGAGAGCCTCGAGCGCACCTCGCTCTATGCGAGCGACCTCGCCGAGATCGCGATCAACCACGCCGTGGAGCGGCAGCTCCTCGAGTCGACTTCCAAGCCCGTCGCTCCCCGCTCCGTCGCCCGGACCGCGGCATCTGCGAAGGACTCCGCCGTCGCGCCTCCGCGGGCGTGAGAGGCCACGAGGCGATCCTCGGCCCTACGGGCGGTGCCCGCAAAGCTTTGTGGAGGAGCTCTTCCGGTCCTATGATGCGAACGGCGGCGATCGGTTCAGCGGGGGCCGTCCGCCTCGTCGCCGCCGCCTTGGTGGTCTCCTCCCTTCTCCTCACTCCCTCGTATTCCTCCGTCCCGCAAGGAACCGGGCCGATGGCGACCCACGCCTCGGTCGCACCGAGCTTGGCTAGGATGCCCGGTACTCCCACGGCCCAGGTGCCGAACGCCCCCCATCTTCCGTCTCAGGCCTGCCCCGTTTCCTTGCCGTTACGGAGCGCGCTGGGGCTCGGCGCAGATCACCTGTCCGGACCCGGTTCGGTCCCCTTCGGGGGAGCCGGGGGCCTCTCGGCTCACAGCGTGGACCCCCTGGCCGTCCCGAACAACGGTTTCGAGTACAACGTGACGGCGTACAGGATGCCCACGACCGGGATGGGCACCCTCCTGCTCTCTGAACAGGAGGAGATCGCCGGGGTCGGGGGACTCGCCTCGCAGGACCTTCTGATGGGGTACATCTCGAACAGCTCGTTCACGGGACCCGGGGAGGTGCCGTTCTGGGCGGTGGTGGACAATGCTACCGGGCACATCGTGAACTGCGGGTACACCGTCAGCACGCCCAACGCCGGCGCGACCTACCCGTTCCAAGCCCTCTACGTGGCCAACCGGACCTGGGAGGTCCTGTACCATGGGAACGCCTTCGCGGGATCGGACAATATCACGCTCAACGGCACGGAGGCGACCTGGACCGGGAGCCTGGGGGTCGTGACGTATGCGGCGTGGAACGGCACGTCCCCGTGGGTACCCTCTCTCATCTCGGTGCCGAGCAGCATGCACGTGCGTCAAGGGAACCGCTGGTACCTTCCCCATCCCGTCGCGGCCAGCTGGAATGGCACCGCGCTCCCCTCCTGGGGAGAAGCGGGGACCGTCCAACGCGGGTACCTCGCCCCCGGGGCCTTGGATGTGGGGACCTCCGTCGCGACCGTGACCAACGGGACCGAGCTCTGGACCAGCGCGTCGCCGACCCCCCTCACCGTCTCCGTGAGCGCCAACGCCACCCACGTCGTGGGGGGCTCGACGGTGGCCCTCACGGTGACCGCCCTCGCTTCGAACGTGGCGATCCCTGGGCTCAATGTCTCGATGACGAGCAACGCGGTGGGGGGAGCCTTCTCACCCGCCCTTCCCTGGAGGTTGAACGCGACCGGCGTGGCCCGGGGGAACTACACCTCCCCGCTGGTCTCCTCCTCGACCTCCGTGACGCTCACGGCCTACGTGGGGAACGGTCAGTTCCAGGGGTCGGGGAGCGCCCCTACCCTCACCGTCTCCCCCACCTCGCTCACCGTGTCGGTCCTCCTCTCCTCGTTCTCGGTCGCTCCGGGGGGTAGCGTGAACGTGACGGTCGTCGTCGACCACGCGGGGCAAGGGGTCGAGGGGGTCAACCTCAGCTTCTCGGCCAGCGTGGGCGGCGGGGTCTTCACGCCCGCCGCACCGTGGATGACCGCTCGGGGAGGGTTCGCGAACGGTTCGTACCTGGCCCCCGCGGCCCCGGGACCGGTCGCCCTGACGTTCACGGTGGAGTTCCTGGGGTTCAGCGGAAGCACCACCGCCCACCTCAACGTGACGGGATCCTCCTCGCCCACCCCCTCGGCCTGGTCGGAGACCTCGGTCATCGTGATCGACGCCGTTCTCGCCGTGGTCCTCTTGGGGTTGGCCCTCGCCTATCTTAGGGCCCGGACCCCCCGTACCCCCGAGAGCGAAGAGGAGATCGACGAGGACTGGGACGACGATATCAGCGCTACGAAGAGTGCCGAGGAGCCTCCCCTGCTCCCCGACGACACCCCGTCGGCATCCGAGGTCGAGCCCGCCCCGGTGGGGGGCCCGACCTGCCCCGCGTGCGACGCGCCGCTGGGGTCCGAAGCGAGGCGCTTCTGCCCGAAGTGCGGCACGCCCCTATCGACCGCCGAGCGCGGCGGCCCCAAGACGTAGGGCACTTGTGGGTGTGAGGCGCTCAGCGCCCCGCTGAGGAACGGCGGCAGGCAGGGCAGTACCCCGTGAAGCTCACGGCGAGGGCCCGGACCTCCCAGCCCTCGGGAGACGTGATCGCGACCTCGGCGAGTTCCTTGCGGGGCCCTTCGGGAATGGTCCACCGGACGATCCGTCCGCACCCTTCGCAAACCAGGTGACCGGTGGGAACGAATGATGACACCGAGACGACTCGCACCTCGGGTGGCTTTTCGGGGGTCTCCGGCCGGACCGGCCCTTCGACCAGGTCGGAAGGATCGCTCGCCTCTACCTGCGGGATCCCGAGCGAAGCACGCAGGACCTGACCCAAATTCGTCTCGTTGGGGGTGGCCGGGACCGGCAAGTGCGAACGGGACACGCCTGACCGGGAGGACGCGCGCTTGCGACCGGGGGAGCGCGAGGTTCCTCGGGCCTTTTTCGGCATGACCGACCATCGGATGTGGTGGGTTATAGACCTGTCAGGGGCGGGAACGCGACCCCATAGGCCCGTCGGGGAACTCGCGTTCGCGCCTGGCCCTCTCCCGGTCTTCTCTCCTTACTCAGAGGCAGGGATGAGGGGTACGTGGAGGATGGCCATCACGGCGAGACCGAAGCAGCTCAACCCAACGAACAGCGGGACCACGATCGCGTCGACCAGCGTGAGCGAGGTGGCGTAGTTCGCGAGGGGGCCGTACGAGACCCAGAAGGAAGGGATCGAGAGCAAGTAGTGCATCACCGTCAGGTCGGGAACCACTCCGGGGAGGTTCCCCAGCAGGAACTCCCAGAAGAACGCGTAGACCAGTCCCACCAGCAGGGCCCTTCGGGTCAGAAGTCCTAGGAGGAGGTAGAACGCGCCGTAGGCGATCAGACCGAGCGTCGTGGAGACGAGCAGGGAAGGGAGGACCCCCGCGAGGTCCGTCGAGCTCTGGGGCGCGCCCAAAGCCACGATGCCGTAGGTGACCAGCACGGAAGGGAGCAGGAACACCGTCCCCAGGAGCAGATAGCCCACGTACTTCCCCAGGACCACCGCGGGCTTGCCGAGGGTCCGCGTCACGAGGTAACCCATGCTCTGCTCGTCGATCTCCTCCCGGAGGAGCGGCACGGCGAGCAGGAGCGCGACCAGGAGAAGGACCAGAGGGAGGAAGAGCTGAACGACAAGGACCTCGTAGACCGAGACCAGCGCGCTCCCTTGCGTTCCGTCCGCCAGAAGACCTCCCACGAGGACCGACGGGAAGAAGGCGAGCAGCAGGAGCCCGAGCGCCCTCCAGCTCTTCGCCGTGGCGAGGAACGTGGTCCGAGCGAGGACCCAGGTGGGCCAGAGAGGAAAGATCGTCCCCGCCTTCATGGGGTCCCCTTCGACAAGTAGCGGAAGACGGCCTCCAGGCTGTCGTCCAGGCTGCGGACGCCCGTGATCGAGATCCCGTCCTGGAGCGCCAGGCCCGGGAGGTCGTCGAAGAAGCTGTTCGGGGAAGAGGTGAGGACCGTGACCCGGTCCGGCCCACTGAACTGGAGGCTGAAGACGTCCGGGCGCTCAGCGAGGACCCGCGCGAGCGGTCGGGGCGTGGAGGTCTCGAGCTCGATCGCGTGGGGGTGCTGGTCCAAGAGCTCCCGGATCCGATGAAGGTCACCCTGCGCGAGCGCCTGCCCGTTCGCGATCATCACGATGTTGTCCGTGAGCCGCTCGACCTCGTGGAGCACGTGCGAACTGATGATCAGGTGATGTCCCGAGGTCGCGAGCTCCCGAAAGAGCTGGAGGAGGCGTGCCCGCCCGACGGGGTCCGTGCCGTTGAGCGGCTCGTCCAGAAGCAGGACCTTCGGGTCGTGGGCGATCGCCTGGGCCATCTTCACGCGCTGTCGCATCCCCTTGCTGAACGTGCGGATCTGTCGGTCCTTGACCGAGAGAAGTTCCACGGTCGCGAGGGCGGCCAGGGTCTTCTCCTGCGCTTCCACCGGCGTGAAACCGTCGAACTCGAGGAGGGTACGAACGAACTCCTGGGGGGTCATCCAGCCGTAGAGCCCCCCATGGTCCGGGCAGTACCCCAGGTCGCGGTTCCGCTCCGGATGGTTCCACACCGGCCCGCCCAGCAGCGTCATGCTGCCCGCATCGAGCGGAAGAAGGCCGGCGAGAACTCGGAAGAAGGTGGACTTTCCTGCGCCGTTCGGTCCGACGAGCCCGGTGATCCCCGGGGGGAAGCTGGCCGTGAAGCGGTTGAGCCCGAGGACCTCCTTGTAGCGACGGGTCGCTTCGTGCGCTTCCACGACCGCGGGGCACATCAGTCCGTGACCACCTCCAGGCGACTCAGACGGAGATAGGCGAGCACGAACAGCACCGGGATGAGCACTAGCAGGACCGTGAGGGCCACCAACGGGTCGATCGTGCTCCCGGGGGTAGTGCTCACGTTGAACCCCGCGCGGGCCACGGCGAGTACGTCCTCCCAGGGCGACAGGTACTCGAAGGAGAGGTCGCGTGTCGCACCGGCGAGAATGAGGGAAACGATCTCGACGGAGAAGAGGAGCGCGAAGATGCCGGCGCCGGAGAAGCTCTTCCGGTCGGTCAGCGTGGACAGGAGGACCGCGACCCCGGTGAAGGTGAGGACGGTCAGCGCCCCCACACCGAGGAACACCGCGGCCGCCTCGGCGGCCACGGTCGCGGTCACGTAGCCCAAGAGTCCGACGATGAGGGCCGTCAGGAGGCCCGGGAGGATGGCCAGGAGCGCGAGGAGCAACCCCACGACCGCGCTCTTGCCCACCAGGTAGTCGAGGATGGTGATGGGGCGGGAGAGGTAGAGGCTGATCGCCTTCGATCGCAGGTCATCGGCGACGATCCCCGCTCCGACCATGGTGCTCATCAGCATCGTGAAGATGAGCAGGACCGGGCTCTCGTAGGCCTGGTAGAACGAGCTGAGTTGGGGGCCCTGCAGAAGGCCGAAGCTCGCGAAGATCTCGGTGAGCAAGAGCGGCACGAAGGTCGCGGTGAACCCGAAGCCGACCAGAAGGAGGGGGCCCGTCCTGAGCCCGCGCAAGCGGGTGTTCTCCGCAAAGATGGTCCACACCCGTTCCACGCGAGAACGGGTCGCGTGATCGAACAGGGCGTAACGGGGCTGCGCGATCGTCACGAGGGCCCTCCTGCCGCCACGCTCGCCTCGCCGTTCCTCCGGACGAGCTCCAAGAACAGGTCCTCCACCGACTGAAGGGACCGGCCCAAGTGCCGGACCTGGCTTTTGGTGGCCAGCGCCACTTCGAAGATCTCGCGCTCCCCTCCCGGGGGTCTCTGGACACGGATCTCGGGACCCGTCCGCTCCGCGTGGATACCCCGGGCTGCGAGGGCCGCGAGGAAGGGGGCGGGATCTCCCTTGACCCGGACGACGAGGCTCGAACCGCCGAGGGAGAGGAGCTTCTGGAGCGGTCCGTGCGCGAGCACCTGCCCTCCGTCCAGGACGAGGAGGTTCTCGCAGATGCCCTCGACGTCGCTCAGGATGTGGGTGGAGAGGACCAGGCTCTTCCCCGTCTTCTTGGTGAGCGCACGCAGGAGCCCGAGCATCTCGTCGCGGCCTTGGGGGTCGAGACCGGCCGTCGGCTCGTCGAGGAGGCACAGGGGCGGGTCGTGGACGATGGCCTGGGCGAGCTTGACCCGCTGCCGCATCCCCATCGAATACTCGGAGATACGGCGGTAGCGCTCCTCGCGGAACCCCACGAACTGGAGCACGTCGTGCGCGCGAGAGAGCGCGGTGGACGCGGAGAGCCCGCTGAGCCGGCCCATGTAGGCCACGAAGCCTACCCCGGTCATCTCCGGTATCAGGCACTCATGCTCCGGCATGTACCCAACCCGCGCTCGTACCTCCAGCGCGTTCGCCGCGCTGTCCCGCCCCAGCACCCGGACGGACCCCGCGTTCGGACGCACGAGGCCCAGAAGCAAGCGAAGGAGCGTCGTCTTGCCCGCCCCGTTCGGGCCGACCAGGCCGAGGGAGCCCTCCGGCACGTTGAGCTCGACGGGTCCGAGCGCGGCCACCTGCCCGTAGCTCTTGGAAAGCCCTCGCGCCTCGATCAGCATGGGGAGCGTCCCCGGTTCCCCACTTCCGAGCTCGGCATCAATCTGTGGGTACCGCTGAGAGGAGATCCTTCCCCGTCCCCGGCGACACAACGACCTACGGGGTCAGCACGATCTTCCCGAAGTGAGGCCGGTCAAGTTGTCCATGGGCTTCCATCGCCTCCGTCAGGGGCCGTGTCTCCGCGACGGTGGGGGCGATCCGACCGCGGGCCAGTTCCTCGACGAGTCCTTCGAACTCCCCCAGGTCGCCCAAGAACCCGCCCAGCAGCGAGAGCTGCCGCGTGTAGACGGGACGCAGTTCGGCCTCGACCTCCGCCCCGCTGGTCACCCCCACGAGGGCGTACCTTCCGCCGCGAGCGAGCGCTTTGACCCCGGAGGACCAGACCGCCTTCCCGACAGGATCGACAACGACGTCCGCGCCGTGGCCGCGAGTCAAGGCATGGACACGGTCAGGAAGGTCGCTCGACCCCCGCATCAGCACCTCCTCCGCGCCGAGGACGCGCAGGGTGGGAACATGCTGCGGAGATCCCGTGACCGCGATCACCCGCGCGCCACGGCGGCTCGCGCGCGAGATCGCTGCGCAGCCCACGCCGCCCGAGGCGCCGAAGATGAGCACCGTCTCGCCGGCACGAAGTGCGGCCCGGTTGAGCGCGTGCTCCGCCGTGAGGAACGTGAGGGGGAAAGCTGCGCCCTCGGCCCAGGGGAGGCTCCCGGGGAGCGGAAAGATGTTCGTCTCCGGAACGGCCACCATCTCGGCGTATCCGCCGTGCCGTTCCCGGCCGAGGATCCCCAGTGTGGGACACAGACTTTCATGCCCCATCCGGCACGCGGGACAGCGGCCACAGAAGATGCCCGGGTAGACCACGACGCGTGCGCCGGCCCTCCAGCGTCCTGACGGCGAATCCTGCTCCAGCTCCCCCACCACATCTGCCCCAAGGATGTGGGGGAGCGCGACGCGGTAGGTCCCTTGACGGATCCAGAGGTCCAATCGGTTCACGGAAGTCGCCCGGACCCGTACCAGCGCCTCCCCAGGTCCGGGTCTAGGGTCCGCGACCGTGCCGATCCGGATCGCGTCCGGCTTGCCGGGTTTCCAGAGGACCGCAGCGCGCACGGCCCCGCGATCCCCTCGAGAGGATAAGACCGAACGGCAGGGCACCCGCCGTTCTCGCGGGGCGATGATCACTCGAGGTGGCCGATGGAGCCCGGCTCCTGAGGGGGCGTGGCCCCACGCCGGGCGCCCTGGGAGACGTTCCGCATCGCGACCATCCTGCGTTGCCGCACGCGGGTCCCGACGCCGAGCGCGGTCATCGCTCCGATCCACCCAGCGGTGATCATCCCCGTCGCGAGAGGTTGGGCCACCACGTTGATCGATAGCGTCGGCGTGGGCAGCGCGGTCGTGATGGGGTTCACCACGGGCGAGAGGAGCGGGCTCGTGAGCGGCGTCCCGAGCGGGACGTTCACCGGTTGCAGGACCGGCATGCCGGGAGGCGGCGGGGGAGGCGGGGGTGGGGGAGGCGGGGGTGGGGGAGGATACCACACGAATGGAGGCTCGACGACGAGCGGGGCGGGTGGGAAGGAGGAACTTCCCACGTTCCCGAAGAAATCCACGTATCCCAGGATGCTCGACTGGCCGCTCGGGTTCACGCCGTTGCAGGTCGTGGCGTAGTTCGTCCCGGTCCACGTACAAGCCTCGACCGGCCGATGGACGTTGAACGGGCCCCCAAAGGCCTGGACCCCGAAAGTGACCGACCAGTGGTCGCCCAGGGCGAAGTCGCTGCCCGGCCAGGTGAACCCGATGCCGCCGTTCGCGAGGGCGACCGGGGTGCTGGAGCAGCCTGGGAGGGGGTTCCCTCCCCCATCGAGGCACGTGGCGTAGGCGTTGAGCGGGCTCGCCCACTGGATGTTGGTGTCCGGCCAGAACTGGAAGAGCGGGGCCCCCGCGCTCGTAGCGTACATCGGACCCCCGGTGCCGTTGGCATAGAAGGTCGTCATCGTGGTGGTCGGCGCCCCACAGCCCGCATGGGCGGTCACGGCGCAGACCCGCACGGGGTTGGTGGTCGCCCCGAGCTGGACCGTGACGGGGAGGGGAGCGACCTTGAACTGGACATCCACGCCGAAGCCGTCGCCCACGTTCACGCTCGCAGGGAAGGTGGCCGAGCTCCCGTTGATGGTCGCGCTGACGATGTAGAACCCGGGGGGCGGGGTCACGGAGATGATGTAATTGTTCGAGACATCTCCGAGAGGGAACTGGTCCTGCGGGATGTCGAACCCCCAGCTCCCATCGTTCGCGGAGGTCATCGTGTAGATGGTCGCCCCGTTCCAGGGAGCATAGGTCGCGTTGATCGTGACGGTGAGGCCCGCCATCGGCAGCCCGTTCGTCCCGATGACGTCGCCGTAGATCGCCGCCTGGGGGAAGAGCTCCGCCGTGCTCCCCGGGGAGACCCCTCCCGGGGAGAGGAAGGAAGCGCCGTTCGTGTAGAACCAGTAGGAGAGCGCCGCGGGCCCGCCGTTGCTCTCCGCGTAGGCCATGTGGAAGAAACTGAAGCCATGGAACGTGGTGCTGGAGCCCGACCAGCTCGACCAGGAGGAAGGGCCCGCGAAACAGCCGAAGACGAGCCCGCTGAACGGTCCGCTCGAGGGGTCGATGGTGGGGTTGTTGTTGAGGTAGAGGGACGAACAGTCGTCCCCCGCGCTCTGGAAGGTGTAGGTCCCGGCGTAGACGTTCCCGCTTCCCTGCTGGGTCGCGAAATAGATCGGGAAGCTCTGCATCCCGATGTAGCAGAGGTTGCCGTTGCCCTGGACCCCGGGTCGGGAATTGATGTACCCGGGACAGTTCTCACCGTAGAAGGAATTGTAGTTGCCGTTCGCCCCGCTGAAGCTGCAAGAGTTGTACGGCCAGTAGCCATTGAACTCGATGCATTCCCCACCGTCGCGGTACGGGAGACCGAACCCCTGCCCGCCGCCCCAGGGGTACCAGTTGTACCAGGTGATGGGGGCTTCATCGTCGCAGGGGTACTGGCTGCAGCTGCTCGGTCGCCCTGGTATGGCGGGAGGGGCCGCAGGGGGATGGTGAGGGATGGCCGCCGTCGCTGAGGCGCCATGAACAGGGAGGGCCGACAGGGCGAGCGCCCCCAGGACCAGGAGCCCCATACCTGCCACGACCCCGCCTCTCCAATGTCCACCCGCGGGCCGAGCGGGTGCTCGGGACGTTATGCGGGCCAAGACGGAGCTTCGGGGACGGAGATCGACCCCTGCCTCCGTGCGTATATGGCCCGAGGGGCCAGATAAATGCACCCCTGAGGGTCACGTCGAGGCCAGAACGTCCCTGGAGCCTCGTGTGTCAGCTTTGAGAGGGGGCCGCGGGAAAAAGGTCCCGCCCGTACGGGGTCGAAAGGCTCAGGTCCCGGTCGTCGAGAGGAAGGCCAGCAGCAGGTGCGCCGCGAGGCGGGCCGTGATCCCTGAGGGATCGACCGTGGGATTGACCTCGCAGAGGTCGAAGCCTCGAACGCGGGTCGAAGCGCAGATCCGATGGAGCAGCTCCCGAACCTGCAAGGGGGAGAGCCCGTCGGGGGCGGGGGACGAGGCCCCCGGCGCCGCCGCCTGGTCGATGACATCGACGTCGAGCGTGAGGTAGACATCCTTCCCCCTGAGCTGCGGGACCCCGAGCTCCTTGAGCGACCGCTCGGGCCCCAGCCGTCGGACAGTCTCGGCACTTACCCACCGAACTCCCCGCTCGCGGGCGCGGTCGAAGAGCTCGGGTCCGTTCGAGAATCGACCCACCCCGAGGACCCGGTAGGGACAGTCGAAGGTCTCCATCATCCGTAGCGCCCAGTTCCCGTTGCTGGGTCCGCCCTCGGGCCCGCGCAGGTCGAGGTGGGCGTCGAGACTGACCACCTCGAGGTCAGGGTAGCGACGGTGAAGGGCACCGACACCCGCGTAAGCGACCGCATGGTCCCCTCCTAGCAGGACCAGGGGCGCTTCTGGGTCGAGCTTGGCCCCTTGTTCGGCCGTTCGCCCGACCGCCCGGAGCAGGTCGGCGTGCTCCTCGGACAGGGCGAGGTCCTTGCCCGTGAGCCAGGAGATGGGTCGGAGCCCCTCCGCATCGAAGGGGTGCAGCCGAGCGAGCTCCCTCCGGAGGGCTTCGGGGGCCAGCCGCGCGCCCTTGCGCCCCAGGGTCGTAGCGTCCCAGGGCACCCCCACCAGCCGGACCGGCATGTCCCGAGCACCGCTGGACGGCCTTCAAACCGCCGGATTTCGCCGTGAGGCGGGCGCGGATGCGGCGTTCCGGGGGTTTTTATGAGAGGGGATACGCTGCCCTGCGCATGCGTTACGCCGCCGCCGCCGTCCTGGCCCTGCTCGCCGCACTGATGATCGTACCCGCCGGAGCGTCTACGGGACATGCCACGGGCCTCCCTGGGGCTCCGGAGTCCCATCCTCTGAACTTGCCCTCGAACCTGTTCTCGTCGTTCAAGGAGTCCTGCGACCGGAGTTCCGGCTCCACCCACCCCTCGGCCGGGTTCCCGATCAGCATCCCCGCGGCCGGGACCGGGGCCGCCGGGCAGTACAACGACACCAAGTTGGTCAACAACACGGCCGTGAACGCCACCATCACGGCCCCGAGCAACCCGTCCCTCTCGACCAACCAGTACGTGGTCCTCGGCGTCGGCGACCCTGTCAACGCCACGAAGTTCACGGCCGTCGCCGTCGCCGAGACGTTCTATGTGTTGGCCACCGTGGCGGCGCCGGCCGCCTACCTTCCGAACGGTACGCTGATCTACAACGCGGCGAACCTCGTGAGCTTGGGCTCGACGCATACCTACGAGATCAACCACGTGAGCGGGTACTGGTGGAAGTACACCTACGACGGGAACGCGATCACGGGAAGCAGTGCCTGGGAGAACGGCACGTACAACATCGGGGTCTCGGTCGCGGCCGGGGTGATGTGTGAGGCCGGCTACACCCTGGGCCCCTCCTTCGTGGCCCTCGCCTACGGCGCGAGCGGGGCCGCCACCCCGACCATCCCCACGACGACCGTGCCTTGGGCCGTAGGTGTGGAGCCCGTCGGCCACTCCTCCCCGGATTACGTGCCGGAGGGCGCGAATGCGGTCCCCCAGATCAACGCCTCGCTCGGCACGGTGGGTATCCAGGGTCACAACCAGGTCGGATCGTTGCGGATCGACAGCGTGAAGGTGGGTTCTTCCGTGCCGTTCCCCGGTCCTCTGGTACCGCTGTGGGGTAACTACAAGGTGGTCATCCTCAACCAGAGCTCGATCTCGCCCGTGTCGGCGACGATCGCGTTCGGCAAGACGCAGGCGTTCAACGCCACGGCGTTCGACGAGAACGGCGCCTGGATCCCCAAAGCCCACTACCACTGGGCGATCAGCCCTGCCTCGCTAGGGACGCTCAACCGGACCACGGGTTCCACCGTTCTCTTCACGGCCGGGAGCTCGCAGGTCTCCGGAAGGATCTGGGCCAACGTCAGCTACAATTGCTCGACCATCCACGACGAGGCGAACATCACCGTCGCGCTCGTCGGCGCCCCGACGATCGAGAACTTCGACGCTTGGCATCCCAAGATCGTCCTCGGGGATACGACCCAGTTCTTCGTGAACGCCAGCTGGCCACTCCCCGCCACGCTCACCTATACCTACACAGGGCTGCCTGCGGGCTGCTTGACCCAGAACGTCACGGTCCTCAGCTGCACACCGACGCAGCTGGGGTTCTTCCCGGTGCGGGTGTACGTCAACGATACCAATACCCACTCGAGCTCAGCGGTGGTTACCCTTCCCGCGCTGAACGTCTATGCCGACCTCGTGGTCAGCGCCCTCTCCTTCACTCCGAGCACCCTGACGTGGGGAACCTGGACCTCCGTGGCGACCACGGTCGCTGGCGGCGTCCCGCCCCTCACCTACGACTACCAAGGCGCGCCCACGGGGTGCGACGGCGGGCAACCCGCGACGTTCAACTGCGACCCCAAGTCGAACGGAACCTACCAGGGCGTAGTCTTCGTCAACGACTCGGCGGGTCACAGCGGGACCGCCACGGCCTCGATCACGGTCCATGTGCCCATCGCCATCACGGGGTTCAATTACAGCTCGAACCCTGTCTCCTTGGGCGCAACCACCACCATCAACATCACGGCCAACGGCGGGACCCCGCCTTACGGGTACGCCTACCTCTCGCTCCCCCCCGGCTGCACCTCCTCCAACACGAGGTCGCTCTCGTGTACCCCCTCTTCGACGGGAAGCTACACCCCCAAGGTCAACGTGACCGATAGCTCGGGGGCGTGGGCCGTCGCCGCGAGCCCGCTCACCGTCAGCGCCCCGGCCCCGCTCACGATCTCGAGCTTCCAAGCCAACCCGAACCCCGTGGTCGTGTCCCATTCCACGAACTTCACGGTCTCCGCATCCGGGGGGAGCGGGACGCTCCACTACTCCTACGCGGGCTTGCCGTCCGGTTGCGTGTCGGCGAACCAAGCGGTCCTTCCGTGCGTTCCGACGCAGGTCGGGACCGCGAACGTGACGGTCACAGTCAGCGACGCCGCGAGCCACTCGGCGACGAAGTGGCTGAACCTGGTGGTCAGCGCCTCGGGGGCACCCACGATCACGGCGTTCACGGCCACGCCGAACGCGATCCAGCTGGGGAGCACGACCGCCATCGCGGTGACCGCCTCAGGCTCGGGCACGCTCGCCTATGGCTACACGGGCATGCCCGCGGGCTGCTCGTCGTCGCTCGCCTCGTTCAGCTGTACCCCGACGGTTACGGGCACGTTCACCCTCAGGGTGTACGTGAACAACAGCGTCTCCTTCGCCACTCAGACCACCTCGCTCCAGGTGACCCCTGTCTCGAGCGGTGGGCTCTCGATCACCTCCTTCAGCGCGCTGCCGTCTTCCGTCCCTGTCGGGTCCACGAGCGATCTGTCGGTGAGCGCCACCGGGGGAACGGGCGCCCTGAGCTACTCCTACACGGGACTCCCGTCCGGGTGCGCCTCCGCGAGCTCGGCGGCCCTCGCTTGCGCTCCGAACGTCGCCGGGACCTTCACGATCCGGGTGTTCGTCAACGACACCGCAGGTCACAGCGTGAACGCCGTGACCACGCTGACGGTGACCGCGCCGACCACACCCGCGGGGACCTCCACCGGACTTTGGCTGCCTCTGGTCGCTATCCTCGCGATCGCGGCGGTCGCCGTGCTCGCCGCGCTGCTCTACGTCCGCCGGCGAAAGAAGGCGATCGCGAACCCGCCGCCCCCGATGTCCGCAGTCCCGCCCGAGCCCGCCCCTGCCGCCGTTACGCCGGGACCGACGGGCTGGGCTCCCCCCCCTCAGGGGTGAGCGGGGGCGGTCGAGGGCGCGCCGGGCGGATCCGCCGCGCCCAGAGCACGACCAAGACGACGATCACGATGACCGCCAGGGTCGTCCCGAGCGTCGCCGGGTCGACCCGGTAGACGGTCGCCCCAGGGTCGGAGGGCTCGTAGTAGGCGGTAAGGGATCCATTTCCGGTGACGTCCAAGGTCATGGCGGGGCCGGTGCCGCTGGCCACGGTGACGCCACCGCCCGTGAACCATCCCGAGAAGGTGTAGCCCGAGCATGGGAGCGCGGCCGTGCCGTAGGCGCCGGGGAGGACGTTGGCCGAGCTCCCGCTCGAACGCACGCTCCCGTTGAACTCGACCGAGCAGGTCGACGGGCCCGTCACAATGGAGACGACGAACGGTGTTGCTCTCAGGTAGGGCGCCGGGCCGTAGGACCAGGTCGCGTTCGTGGAATGGTAGCTCGTGTAGGTTCCCACGATCCCGCCGAACAGCAGCAGTCCCGCAGTGGGAACGGTCGAGATCAGGCTCGCTCCGATGATGGCCGCTGCCGGGGAAGGGGAGAGGAACAAGAGGGTCCAGGCGCCGTTCACGAAGATCCACGTGTCACCGAACAAGGCACCGGTCGTGGTGTTCCAGCCTCCGAAGAGGAGCACGTACCCGTCGACCGGGTCGTACGCCATGGAGGCGAGGATGCGTCCGTCAGGGATAGCGCCGTGGACGCTCGGCGTGAGGTTGGTCCAGATGCCGTGGGCATAGCTCCAGGTCTGGTCCTGGTCGGCGCCGAACTGGAGGCCCGGTGCGGGGCTTGCCCCACCGAAGACCAGGACGTACCCGGTGGCGGCATCGTAGGCGACCCCAGGAGCGAGAAGCGGCGGGGGGCGGTTGACGATCGAGGCCGTTCGGTTGTTCCACTGCCCGTTGACAAATGTCCAGGTGTCGCTGTGCACATCCGTAGGGCTGGTCATCCCTCCGACCATCAGCAGGTACCCGTCGGCGGGATCCCACACCATCCCTCCGAGGCCCCGCGCCGAGGGGTAGACGCTCAGGTCGAGCTGGGTCCACGTCCCGTTCTGGAACGTCCAAGTGTCGTGGAAGTAGAGCGTGCTATCGAGCGTGAGGTAGGGGCCACCGCCGAACATCACCACGTAGTGATCGACGTAGTCGTAGGCCATGTACTGGCCCAGGCGCGGGGTGGGTCCTGCGATGTGCAGCTGCGTCCAGTTCCCGTTCTGGAAGACCCAGGTGTCGTTGTAGGTCGTGCCGCTCGCGGTCGTGAGGTTCTTGATCCCTCCGAAGAGGACGACGTACCCCGTGATGGGGTCGTAGGTCATGCCCGCTCCCCCTCGCCCGGGCGGCGGGCAGACGTCGATCGAACAGAGCCTCTGCCATCCTACGGCACTGCTCTGCACGCGTGGCGTGAACGAGCTCTCAGCGCAGCCGAGGCTCAGCGCTCCGGTCGACGTGCACTGGAAGGGGTGCCCCTGGGCAGGGCCTTCTCCTCGGGACAAGCTGTCCTGGGCCGCGATCAACGTGTGGTCGGTACCGGTCGCGGTTGGAACCGGTCCCACGGCCATGGGCAATCCTGTGCTGAAGGGGATGACGCCTCCCAGGACGAGCAACAGGGCGATCCCACATTCCCAGGGAAGGCTGGTCATCCGAGGGGGCATCTGACCGGTACCCGACAAATAATGGTTGTGCGAGCTCGGTCGAGCTTGGCGGTCCTGCCCCGGTCGAGCGAACCTTCGATAGGATTATGGCAGCCACCACGATGGCGGCTGAAACTCAGGAGGACCGCTCAGAGGTGACGGAGATCCAGGGGCCCCAGCAGCTTCCCCCGTTCCGGTTCCCCCTCTGGCGGTTCTTCTCGTGGTTGGTCCGCTGGCTGAAGGTCAAGTTCCCGCCCTTCGGGTTCTGGGCGGGGATCTTCGCGGTCTTCTACTTCTGGGCCTCCGTATCGTTGGACGCCTATCTCAACCGCTCCTGGTGGATCTACCAGTCCAGCTCATTGAGCGCGCTGGGGGACCCCGGACCGAACTGCTCGAGCGCCGCCGCCGGGCTCTACTGGTTCTACAACGACGTGGTGATCTTCCCGACCGCGATCCTCTTGATGCTCTTCTCGGCGGCCCTTGTGATGTACTCGCGGAACCGGGTCCAGTCCACTGGCGCCTCGTTCTTCCTCGTTGCCGGGATCTTCCTCTTCCTCGTGGGGATCTACCACGGGGAGACCTCCAGCGTCCCCACCTGCGACCCCTCCTATGTGGTGAACACGCCCTACCCGCCGGCGTACCATGATTTCGTGTCGGATTGGTTCTTCATCCAGGCCCTCTTCTCGATGATCATCTTCGGGTTCGGACTTCTGCTCGAGAGAAGGTACGAGCTCGGTTACACGTTCCTGTCCCTTGCCGTCTTCACTCCGCTCCTCGTTTTCGGACTGGACCAGAAGAGCGTGGGCCTTGTGGAGCTGGGGGCCGCGGCCTTCTTGTTCCTACTCTTCGACATCATCCCTCTGCTCGCCCTTCTCGGGGGGGAGGTGCGAGCGCTCGCTTCCGTCCGCCGGTGCTTGGATGGTAGGTTCGCTCTGGGCTACCAATTGGTGCTCCCGGCCCTGCTCCTCCCGCTTTTCGTCGCCCGTCTGATGCATAGCACCGGGATCTCTGTCGCGGAGAACGAGACGATCGGGATCATCGCCATCGACCTCGTCGCGGCCCTGATGCTCTTCGCCCGTCGCCCCGCTCGAGACGGTCGAAGGCCATGACCTTCCTCGAGCTCTTCCGCAAGTACGGCTACTGGACCGGCCCCATCGCGGGCGTCTTCGCCTGGGTCATCCTGCTGACCCTGGCTGCCCTGAACCCCTGGTGGTCCATCACCTCCCAGGCGTTCAGCTACCTGGGGTCGTCCGGAACGGGACACGTCGATCCCTGGCTGTACAACGTCGGGATGATGCTGACCGGCGGAATGATCCTCATCTTTGCCTTCTATCTGTTACAAGTTTCGCGCAATCGGACCCAGAAGCTTGGGAGCGTCCACTTCGTCATCGCGGGCATGCTCCTGGTGGGAATCGGCGTCTGGCATCAAGGCCCCGGTCCTTACCCTCCGGGGACCTCTCAGAGCCTGGGCCAGGACCTTCACGACCTCTTCTCGGCCTGGTTCTTCCTCCAGGCCCTCCTCGCGGGGCTCACGTGGGGCGTCGGGCTTCGGTTCGAGCGCCGGTTCCCCATCGGCCTCGGCATGATCACCTCGACGTTCGGAGCGTGGTCGGTCGCGGTCTTCATCGCAGTCGCGTTCGGTCCTCTTTCGGGGTTCTACTCCGCGAAGCCCGTGATCCCTCACATCGTAGCTGAGGGGGGAATCGTCCTGGGCGCCGTGATCGCCGCCCTCGGCGGGCTCCTGGCGCTCTTCGTGAAGCGCGGGACGCTCCGCGAAGCTCTGGGCATCTTCGTCCTCCTGATCGGGGCCGTGCTGGCCGGCCTGGGGGCGATGGTCGGGTTCGGTCACGTGCCCGGAGCCGTCGGCGAGGCCATCGGCATCCTGGCCATCGATGTCTGGGTCTTCATCATGTATTTCGCGAGGGAGGCGCGGCCCTTCGCTCCAAGCACCGAGCTCCCTCTAGGCACCCTGGCCCGGGGCGAAACCACGTTGTTCTCCACGCGTCGCTCGCTACTCCACGCGTTCCAAGTGCCCGCGATGGCGCTCGTCCTGACGGGCATGTTCGTCTTCTTCTACGGGAACTACGACCTGACGCAGAAGCTGGTGGCTCTCCTTCTCGGGACGATCAAGATCTCGACGTTCCTCGCCAAGGATGCCCCGGTCATCCTTGCGCTCTACCTGGGGGGCTACGCGCTCGTGGTCCTGGGCGCGTGGCGGTGGTCGGTCGCCCTACCGCGCTGGGTCGGTGCCGCCCTCCTCCTCATCGTCATCACGTTCCCGCTGGTCACGGTGGCCTCTTGGTTCGATCAGGCCGGGGCGATCGCGCTCTTGACGTTCTTCCTGATCTTCGGAGTTCTAGTCCCCCTCACGCTGTCGCTCTACTCCTGGTGGCGGTCGCGATATGCCCTGACCGACCGACGGGTCCTGGTTCTTCCCGAAGGCTCAGCCCGCGATCTCTCCTCCTTGCCCCGCGCGACGATCTCCGGGCTCGCCGTGCGAAGAGGCCTGTTCCATCGCTGGTTCGACGTCGGAGAACTGACGTTCTCCTCACTGGGGGACGGACAGGCTTCGGCCCGTAGGGTCGGGCATGTCGAGTGGGTAGGCGTCACCGGGCCCCAAGGAATGCTAGAGGCCACCGAACACGAACTCCATCTCGGGGTGGTACGGGCCAGACGGAGGAAGCTCCGGCCGACGGTCCTCCTGATGGCGGCTGCGATCGTCGTTCCCGTGGTGCTGGTCGCGACCCTCGTGCCGGCCTTCACCGTGCTCCGAAGCGTCGAGCTTCCCTGTGCGTTCATCTTCAGCGACCTCCAAGCGCTGGAAAAGGACCCCTGGCCGTACATCCACAATACGACGCTCCCCTATGGCCACGTCAGCTTCCAATGGTGGAGCGGCTCGGACGTCTACCTGCTCGTGGGACAGCTTCCGGTCGGGATCGCCTACCAGAACGTCCCCCTCAACACGAGCTCGGGATCGCTTCCGACCGGACTGACCTCCTCAGGGTACGGGAACTACACCTCGCTCGGGGGAGACTCCTTCGCCGCGTGCATCTCCCTCTCCTCGGGAGCCACGGTGACGCTCGTGATGTCGTACCAAGCGCCTCTGATCTGGGCCTAGCTGCGCGCCGGAAGAGCTCGAAAGGTCCCTTCCCCAAACTCCTCCGGACCGCGCCCCGGATGCGCAAAGCACTTGAGGGGGGCTCGCCGCTCGCAGGACCGAGCAGGGGTCGCCTAGCTTGGTCAAAGGCGCCAGATTCAGGGTCTGGTCTCGTAGGAGTTCGTGGGTTCGAATCCCTCCCCCTGCATGCGCCCTTCTTGGACATGGGCTGACCGGGCCTCCGGTGGTCCCAGGTGGATCTCATCCGAGGGTCCAAGACGGACAGCGGGCCCGGAGATCGTCCTCGGGAACGGTGCCTTCGACCCGGGGAAGCGGTCTCCCTCGGGCGAAGGGCCAATGGACCGTTCAGGCTGGAAGCGAGGACCTAGTGCTCCACTCGGTCGAGGACCTTGAGCGCGGTGAGCGTGATCATCTTGCTGGGGGCACCCACCTCCTCGAAACGCATCGGCACTGGCGCCTGCCGAGGGTGGGCATCGATCTACCTCTTGATCGGCCCCTCAACGTCCGGATGGGCCGCATCGAGGACCCACCGCCCGTCGCCCCGTCGCTTCTTCCTTACCAGGTCGAGGGCGAACTTCAGACGCGGGTCGTCGGTGACCCCTAACGCGGTGAGCACGTCGAGCCCCACCAGCACGTCGTAGTAGTAGTGGGAGGGCCAGTGGAACCGGTACCACGGCTTGTACCGGTCGCCCTGGAGGTGTAGCTCCCTCTGGAGGAAGAACTCGACTCCGAGCTCGACCGCCCGCTTCATCTCCGGCGTCCAACGCGAGCGAGGGTAGACCGAGAAGGCGCTCAGAGCCTCCCACGAATCGAGGTTGCGTCCGCGAGAGGGTTGGTCGCTCATGTTCCAGCAGCTCCAGCCACCCTTGACATCGGCCGTACGGGCGAGCCACTCGAAGGCCTTCCGGACCCTCGGGTCCTCCCCGTAGCCGAATTGCACGAGGGCGCGAGCCATGTTGCCGGTGTAGCACAGGTGGCCCTTGCCGTTGGAGAATCCCCCTACACCCCCACCGTTCAGTGGTGAGCGTTCCATCCATAGCTCGCAGGATACGCGGATGGGTGGGAGGTCGCGAGTCGCGCCCAGGTCCGCCAGGGCGAGCAAGTTCCAGTTCGTTGAGAGGTACTTGGGCGTGTACAAGCTCTTCGAGTGTACCCACCATCCTCCGGGCTCCCTCCGCGAGAGGATCTCCGCGGCCCACCCTTGCTCCGGGATCCGCGCTTTCGCCTCTCGGACCTCTCGATCCTTTGCCGATCGGTGCAGGAGCTCGGTCAGGGCCCGATAGCGGACCGAAGGTTGTGCCGGTTCCAGGAGCCAATCAAGGACCCGCTGGGCGACCACCCCACGACGAGCGAGACATGGGTTTAACCTTGGAGGGGATGGTGAAACGGTCCGAGGTCTCGAGCGATGGCCGGGGCCCCTGGTCGGGCCGCGTAAGGTGCTCCGAGAGAGAAGTAGTCACCTTCAGGGTGTTCCTTGAGGAAAGGTGCATCTGCGGTTTCAAGAACCTGGGTAGGCGTTGCAGGCGAACCCGTTCGTCATTGCATGCCTTCCCCTCCATCCTGTCTCGTTTGAATGGGCTCTCGCGGGCCTCGTAGAGGGATGCGCCATCCGCAGCGCGCCGCCACGTAGCGGCGGGTCTCGACCGCCTTAGGGTTCCTTGGCCGTCAGCACCGTGTGCGAGGACACACCGTCCAGGGGTAGGGCCTAGTAGGGGAGGATCGACTGGAAACGCGCCAAGGCAAGGCCGCAGAAGGTTCCGACCTCATCCCGGTCCGGTCGGGGCGGAGGTTTTACAAGAGCGAACACGCAAAGAGACATGCTTGTCGCAGCCCCCACCCTCCGTGCCCGACCCGACCAACGGTGGAGACGGAGGGAACTCTTCAGTTCCGTCGTCGGTCCAAACTCGTCTTGTGGCCCTGAACTGCCCCTCCTGCGGCGCCCCCCTGGACCCCCCAGGCGACACGAATCGCCTCGAGTGCCCCTTCTGTGGGAGGTCGGTCCTCTTGGACGAGTTCGCCGTCCCGGAGGCCCTGAGGACCCCCAGTCTCCCTGACCTCGACCAGCGACTGTACGAGGCCCAGAGCCTAGGTATGGAGTACTACCTGGCCATCGTGTTCCTCGCCCTGCGGATCGCCCATTACCAGAGCCGGCTTGACGCCACGGCGGTCGGTGCGCAGGGAGCTTCGCTGAGCCAGTACGAGCGAGACTGTCTGAAGAGTGAGGTCGCGGGAGCCCTGGATGCGGTGTGGGTGAGGCAATACCACCTCAACGCCGCGCTCGCGAGAGCATCGCGGGGGGCGACCTCCATGCAGGTCCCCCCGTTCCCCTCGAGCTTTCCCGAAGATGTCTCGCTCAGGGACAGTTACAGGGCGCTCGCGACCACCGTGGATTTCGTTCGAGGGATCCTGGCGTTCCGTCGCTCGGTGGCCATCCAGCTGAAGCGGGACCCCCGTGCGATCGACCTGGCGATACGACGGTGCCGGGATGCGTCCTCTACGATTCACGGGCTGATCCAAGGCCTCGAACGCCAACCCTACCGGCCCTCGGTCCCGCTCGACCAGCTCCCGCTCCTCGAATTCGCAGGACCCTCAACACCTCACGCGGTGCGGCTCACCCCACCGCCACCCTGAGCCCTGGCGAACGAAGGACTTCCGGGGGGTGGCCTGCGGACCCAGGTCAGCTCCTCCGGCGGCCTTCCTCCCAAACAAGGTCAACCCGCATCGGGTTGGCAGAGGGAGAGGAACTCGCACTTCGGGCACATCCAGCGGGGGCAGAGCGGAAGCCCCCGATGGTCGCTCGACGCGAGCGCGCTTTCCAACTGCTGCGGTAGCGCTCCCAGGTAGGATCGGGTCTCTTCCAGGACCGGGGGCTCGAACCTCACGTCGAAGACCTGCAGTTTCATCTCGGAGTCGGCGAGCTTCCAGTTCCAGATGTAGACCCTGGCCTCTCCGGCCCCGAGCAACGAGGCTCGAAGGGCGAGTTGCCGCAGGTCATCGGGCACTCCCCAGTTCCCGGTGAGCTCACGCGAAGAGTTTCCGAGCGCCCGGCCGACGTGGCGGACCCGGACGAGAAAGGGCTTCCCATCGACGACCGGGACCTTCCACGAGTGGCCGTCCCGGTCGACCGATCGCATCTCGTACCGCGTACCGTGAGCGCGTCGCACCGCCGAGAAGACCTGCCGCTCGACACCCCGCGTGTTGACCCTGGCGAGGCTCTTCTCGACCCGCTCCTGTTCGGTAGGTCCTGGGGAGGCTGGCGGCGCTGCCCCCCCGCCGTCCGGCTCGGGAGAGGTCTCGGGCGGTCGACGTGCAGCGAAGTACACCTTTCGCGGAGTGAGGAAGCTTCCCAAGGTCAGCCGGACCGCTGCGTCCTCCTCGCTTCGTTCGGCCGAACGCTCCGCGGCCCTCTTCTGGAGCAGCTCGAGATACGCGGGGTCCCGCTCGATATCGGCGGAACGCGCGATCACCGGCACGAGCTTCTCCCGTCGCCCACAATCGCAGATGCCCGCCTCGCGGTACTTGCACCGAGCGAACCACCAGGGGCACGCGGGAAGGCGGCTCGCGTCCTTCTTTTCGAACGCCTCGGTGAGAAGGTCCCTCCTCTCCGCCATGGCGCGGCGGACCAGGGCGAGGTCCGAGTAACGGACCTTCCAGGGCACGAGCAGGCGTGACCTCCCGCTCACGTCATCCCGGTGGACGGCGAGGACGCGCCCCTCCTCGACGCCCATCAGCGCGCAGTACATTCCCAGCTGCTCGAGATGCTCGTCGGCCGGTCGCTCTTTCTCGGTCCCCACGTTCTTGATCTCGGTCGGCGAGAGGCGGCCGTCGGGCCGCATCTCGCAGGCGTCCAAGCGTGCGGTCACCCGGTCCAACGGGGGGTCCCCTGGGGCATCCTCTCCGTGCAGCCAGAGCTCCGTGAACTGGACGCCGGCCGCGAGGGCCTCCTCGAGGAGGTCGTGGGCCCCGCTCCCCGCGATGCGTTTCTGATGCGCGGCCAGGTCCTCCGGCAGGGGATGCGTAAGCTCGTAGTAGGCTCGTCCAGGATTGACGAGACGGCTCACCGAGACCTGCGTAAGCTCCGCAGGAGGAGGGGAGACCTTCGTGATCTGGTCGCGGACCAGAAGCGCCGCGGTCAGGTTGGGTTCGACCCGGCGGACCAGGAGCGAGGCCTCGGGAACCCCTCGGCCGGCCATCGTTCCTGGGAGGCGTCCTGAGCGATAAGGCTCAACTGACCTTCCCGTCCGCGGAACGTGCTGCGGCCTCTGCCGCCTCCTGCGCCCGACGTTGCCGTTCGGTCACATACTTCCCCGGTGGTGCGAGGAGGGGTTGCTGGGGTGGTGGCGCCGCCATGGGGGGCGGGGGAGGCGGCGGTGGAGACGCTGGAGGTGAGGTCGGTGCTACGGGCGGGGGGAACGGAACGGGAGCAAGCTCCATGGGATAGGCCGGCGGAGGCCCCGGCGGCGTCGACGGGTCGAACGGTGGCATCGCAAAGGGAGCGCCCGCTCCGACGTCATGGTCGGGGACCGGGGAGTTCGGGTCGTACTGGAGCTCGGAAGGCGTCCCTCCCGCATTGGGGTACCCCGGACTCGCGACCTCATCGGTCCAGTCGAAGGGAGGCGCGGGTTCCTCCCGGGCCCTCTGGCGCCGTGAACGGTAGAGAGCCCGGTGGACGCCCCAGACGGCCGCCCCCACGAGGAGGAGGATCGAGCTCACGAACTCCAGGACCGGTACGAGCCCGGCGGAGGAGGCGTTCAAGGGGGAAGTCAGGACGGACCCCAGCCAGAACGCCCCACCCAGTCCCACCCCCGCTCCCGCGAGCAGGGAGAGGGTCGCCACCGCGACGAGGGGTCGGAGCGGCCGCACCGCTCCCCGCTCGGACTCGGAGAGCGGCCGTTTCCGACGTCGGGCCTTTCGGACCCCCTCCACGATCCCGACCACAAGGGCCAGGACCAGCAGCAGGACCATCAGATAGAACGCGACCCCGAGTTCGAGCGCGAAGGGCCTCCCGGAGATCGAGAGCACGACCGGTCCCGAGATCGTCGGGGCCCCCGAGCTCGTCGCCGTGCCGTTGATGATGCTCTGCCCGACGAACGTCGTCGTGCCCCCCACGCTGGTGAGGAGCCCGTTCTGCCAGATCGACCCGGTGATGTTGGCGTTCGTCGAGAAGGTCACCGTGTCGTCGGGAAGGACCACCGGTCCCTGGATGTTGAGGCCCCCCGTGTCGAGGTTCCCGTTGATCACCATGTACGTCCCGAAGGAGCTCCCCGCGTTCAGGGCGGCGCTCCCCAGCATCGTCGAGGCCCCCCGGACCCAGGCCGCCCCGTCGACCCCGGTGACCCCCTCGATCCGGCTGCTGCCGACGACGTAGTACCCGGAGCTGTTGGCGACCACGGACCCATGAGCGATCGTCGCGCCAACCAGCGAGACCGTCCCCGAAAGATGGAACTCTCCCCAGTGGAGGGAGTAGTTGCCCGCGACCGCGAGGCCCGAGAGCGTCGTGTGCCCTTGGGTCAGGACCGGTCCCTGGAAGTCCGCGACCCCGCTCAGGGTGACGAGGCCCCGGGAGGAGACCCATCCATCGAGCACCATCGCCCCTCCGATGTCCACCGATGTGGAGGAAAGGACCGCGCTCCCCGAGATGGTCACGCTCCCGGTGGAGTTGACGTTCCCGATGATGTGTGCCGCGTTCGCGAGCTGGATGTTCCCGTAGAGCTCGAGCAACGTCCCCGGTGAGGTCGTGAGCGTCGAGTCGCCGTTCACGACGACGGTCCCGGTCATCACCATGGTGCCGGTGATGTAGGAGTTCCCCACCTCCTGGAAGTCGCTCGTCCCGATCGTGAGGACCCCCGCGAGCGAGATGTTCCCGTTGACCTGGCTCGTCCCGGTGGCGTTGACCGAACCGCCTTGGGCCGAGAGGTCGAACGTGCCGGAGAGCGTCATCCCGGGGAACTGCGCGAGCCCGCTCGTCGTGACGGCCCCGGTGAAGTCGGTCCCGCCGTGGACCGAGATGTTCCCCTCCGACTCCACCGCGCCATGGACCGAGAGGCCGACCGGGAACTTCGCGAGCCCCCAGGTGAACGTGGAGGTCCCGTTCGCGAAGACCGTCCCCTGGGTCATGACCGACCCCACCACGGTGGAGACCGAGCCCATGTCGATGGTCCCCGCCATGTGGAAGGCGCCGCCCCCCGTGGTCATGTAGCCGTTCCCCACGATGGTCACCGGCCCGTCAAGGTCCGCGTATCCGGTGATCGCGGAGGCTCCGTTCTCGGCGAACGTCCCCGCCCCGACGGAGAGGAGCCCGTCCATCGAGACGTTCCCGACGACCCAGCTCGTGCCGGTCTCGTTGATGGTCCCCGGCGAAGGAAGGGAGAAGGTCCCCACCAGCGTGGCCCCGGGGAACCGCGAGGTGCCGCTCGTGGCGACCGAACCGTCGAAAAGTTCGCTGCCGAGCACCGTCACGTTCCCCTGGGTCTCGACGATCCCATGGACGCTCAGTCCGGGCGGGAAGGAGGCGACTCCTCCGTTGAACGTCGAGGTGCCGTTGGTGTAGATCGTCCCCAGGGTCATCGCGCGCCCGACGACCTGCGAGGTGAAGGTCCCCGAGCGGGCCCCCATCTCGATGGTTCCGAACAGGTGGAGCGCACCCGTGGGGCCGGTCCAGATCTCGGAGTCCCCGGAGAGGCTCACCGATCCGGTGATGTCCAGGTTCCCAGCGATGTCCGAGGCGCCGTTCTCCTGGAAGAGCCCTACTCCGATCGACAGGACCCCGACCAGGCTCACGTTCCCCGAGACCCAGGAGGTCCCGGTGGACGAGACCGTCCCGGGGGCGGCGAGCGTGAAGTCGCCCACCAGCACGGAACCGGGGAAACGCGAGACCCCGGTGGTGGCCAGGGCGCCATCGAAGACGGAGTTGCCAAGGACCGTGACATTGCCCACGGTCCACGCGGTCCCATGGACCGTGAGCCCCGGAGGGAAGGCGACCTGCGAGGAGCTGAACGAGGCACTGCCGTTGGAGAACGAGGTCCCCTGGGTGTAGGTGTCGCCAACGACCTTGGAGGTCCAGCCACCGGAGGCCGTGACCCCCATCTCGACGGTGTGCGTAAGATGGAACCACGCCCCGGGGGCGGTCGTGATGACCGAGGTCCCGTTGACGGCGATGGTCCCGGTGGACAGGATGTCCCCGGCGAGCGTCGTCGTTCCTACGGTGCTGTACTGCGTACTCGTGACCTGGATGGTCCCCACCCCGAGGGTGGTCCCCGTGAGCGAAGTCACGCCCTGGCCCAGGAACGTTCCCCCGGTGAGCGAGAGGTCCCCCGAGATGAAGGCGCTCGGGAGGCCGATGTTGCCGGAGCTGTAGACGTTACCGACGAAGAGCGTGCTCCCGGTGCTCGTGACCGAGCCCTGGGTGAACATCGTTCCGTTCACCGTGACCGTGCCGGTGATGTTGTTCGCCGAGGACCCTTGGGCCATCGTCCCGGCGATGGTCAGCGTCCCCTGGGCGACGGCCATGCCCTGGATCGCCGCCACGCTGTTGATATTGACCGACCCGGTGTTGGTGATGTTCCCTCCCGGGTAGCTCGTGATGTTGACCGCGGGACCGATGGTCAGGTCCTGCGGGAAGAGCTGCTCCCCGGCGGCGTCGATCTGCCCGGTGATGAGGAGCCCCCCTTGGTTGTAGAACGTCCCGCCGTTCGAGGCGCTCTGGACGGCCTGGAAGGTCCCTTGGACGATCGTGTTCGCGGAGAGGAGATGCTCCCCGCTCGAGACGGTCGAATGTCCGACGGTCACGAGAGCGGCGGGCCAGGTCGCGCCGGGCGAAACGGTGAGGGAGGGCGACCCGCCCCCGTACGCGAGGGACATGTTGCCCCCGGAGGCGATCGTGACATCCATCCGAGAGTCGGGCAACGAGGCCGTGACCCCGGCCCCCGAGGACGAGGTGTCCCCCGTGATGGAGAAGTGGGTGTTCGCTCCCCACGTGATGGAGCTCGAGGAGGCCGAGGCGCCGAACGGGGGAGTGAAGGTTGAGCCGGGGGAGACGGTCACCGGACAGACGAAGATGATGTTGCAGTTGAGCGTGATCGAACCGGTCGAGTTGGCGTAGTTGGTCACCACGATGTTTCCGCCGCTGTTGAGATTGTTGTTCCCCGACGGGTACGAGTAGATCCCTCCGGCCTTGTTGGCGTCGACCGTGAAGGTGGTCGCGGTGCCCACCGTCGTCATCAGTACCGAGTCGCCGGTCGCCGCGTTCCCGATCGCGATGTTCCCTTGCATCACCGCGACCGCGGTGGGGTCGGCGGACGTCGGGTCGACCCACAGGCTCGAGCCCGGGTGGGTCGCGAAGAGGTTGCCGCCGGGAGTGATCGGCTGGATGGTCATCGCTCCGTTGACCTGGGTGGGCCCGTAGTCCGCCCAGCCCATGGTCTGGGTCCAACCCGAGGTGGAGACCTGCCCGGCGATGTTGACGTAGCCGGAGAGGTAGTTCAGGCTCGAAGCGAGCGACCCGTTGATGTGCGCGCTCCCGTTGATGTCCGTGGTGGGGGGGCCCGCCGCCCAGGGTCGGGGTGACGGGGGCGCCAGGGGAGCCGAGGGGGGGGTCCCTGGAAGCACGATCCCGGGAGGCACCGCACCGAGGTGCTCGGGCGAGCGGGGAGCGATCGGAGGTGGAGCGGTCGAGGCGGGGACGTTGGGCCTAGGGACCCCCGGAGAGCTCAGCAGGGCATGCCCGGTGGGGAGGACCCCTCCCGCGAGAGTGCTCCCGGACCCCCCGCCGGGGGAGAGCACGAACAGGAGGGCGACGAGAAGAGAGACGAAAGGGGTCGGTTGGAGGGTCAAGGCGGCCTGGCGATCTCGGTAGGACCGCCTAGAATCCAGGTAGGCAAGGCCCATATCAAAGCTCGGGTCGGTGGAGGGCCCAACCCCCAGGCTTCAAGCCAGGTCGCGATGGGGGGACGTGGCCGCGCCGACCCCTTCCTCCTCCCCTGACCTGCGGCGGGAGTCCCTGCTGGTGCCCCCGAGGCTCAAGGTCGTCTCGGTGCTGACGCTGGTGCTGACCCTGGTCCTCCTCGTCCTCGCGGTGCAGGTGGGAGCCGAAGGCCCGGGGCGCTACGCCCTCTCCAACGCCCTGGCCGTGGGAGCCCTCGTCTCCATGGGGGTCTTCTCCGGAGTGAATCTCACCTACTCGGGGGGCACACTGACCCCAGGGACCTGAGGCTCCCCGGCAGCGCTAGGTCAACCCGGAACGTCGATCGGGGACTCGGACCCCGTTGGATGGGGCGGGGGAGCAGAACCGCCCGGGGGCGAAGCTCGAGATCCTGGCCGTGCCCCGGGGGCAGGGAGCCGGAGGAACGCGACGACGCTGGGTACCCGGTTGCGGAGCGAGACGCTCGTGACCCCCAGGGCCTTCGCGATGCGGTCCTGGCTGTAGCGCCAGCCCCCCTCCTGGGCCGCAACGTAGGCCACGGTGCCTAACAGGGTCGCCGGCATGACGCCGCTCGACTGGTAGCCGCCCTTGTCCAGCCGCTCGAGGTACTCTCGGACCTTGGCGCGGAGCTCCCGGGGGAACTCCAGGTCCTCGGCCAGCTTCGGGAGCAGGTCGAGGGGGTTCACCGGGCGGACCTTGACCCGAAGGTCGCGGATCAGGTGGATCGAGACGGTCGCGATCACGCTTCGCGGAGCCTCGGAGTGGGAAGCGACGACCCGCAGGGTACGAGGGACCCCGTGGACCCGGCAGGCGACGTAGACGCACGCGGCGACCAACGAAGCGATCCGGAGCCCGCGCATCCCTCGCCGGGCCAACGACTCACGGTAGAGGCGGACGGCGGTCTCCTCGACGGTCCGAGGGAGGCCCAGGGCCTCCGTCAAGCGCTTGAGCTGAGGAAGGGCGGTCTCGAGGTTCCGCTCGCCGCTGTCGCCGCGACCCTGGCGCCGGTCGACCAGCCGCAGGCGGGCGAACTCCATCTTGCGCCGGTGGGAGAGGGGGGATGGGACATTGCCGCGGGTGAGCGGGCCGATCCGGGTCCGAAGCCCCTTGTCGGGGAGCAGCACGGTCGTGGCTCGCCCATGCGTCCCCGGACCGTACCGGCTCGCGTCGTCGCTGTGCCCGAGGGGCTCCTGGACGACGGCCTCGCCCTCACGGTTGACAAGCCCGCAGTCCTGGCAGACCAGGTCCGCGGTCGCCTCGTCCCGGAAGAGCCGGGCGCTCCCGCAGCTCTTGCAACGCTCGACGCCGTCGCCGGTGCCTCGCTCGCGGTGCGCGCCTACGGGCACATCTCCCGAGCGGTCCTTAGAGGAGGAATGGGAAGGTGACATGGTCCATCACTTAGGTCTCCCAACTAATTACCCTGCAGACTTGTATTTAAGGTCTTCCTTCATTGGTGTGCCACTTCGTAGCATTGTGATTCTTAGCGTTTGCCCGCTCCTCGAGAACTTTCTCCTCTACCGGTGCGGTCGGTCGTTCGCTCTCACGGTCCTTCTTCGTCCGCCCCCAGGCGGACGAGCCTACGGTCGCTGCGGACGGGGGGCGGGTGGTACCCGTCCCCCGGAAGCTCCCTCGGCGGCCCGGGTCAACTGTAATCACCGGACCGGCGCCAGGACCTTCTGCAACCGCCTCCGCGAAGGAAACATGGACGCGCCCCTACTTATGCGCATCTGAGGGCCTACCTTTCGGGAAGCGACCCTCCGGAGCGAGCGGGAGATCCGCTCCGCCCTCGATCTTCGGCCTCGATGGATAGGCTGAAGGCTCACGAAGGCTCTCCGAGCCCGATGCCCGAAAGCCGGCCGCCGGCGACCTACATCTCGGACCTTCGCCCCAACCGGGTGGCCTCGATCGAGGCTTCGGTGGTGTCGGTCGAGCCCACGCGAGAGGTGGCGGTCGGGACCGGGGGCTCGAAGAAGGTCCGGAACGTGCGCCTCAAGGATGGGACCGGCGAGGTCGTCCTGGTCCTCTGGGGGAACGAGGTCGACCTGGTCCAAGAGGAGGGGCAGAAGGTCCGGATCTCCGAGGGGTGGGTCAAAGACTACAAGGGCCACTTGCAGATCTCGCTCGGGCGTACGGGGTCGCTCCAATCCCTCGTGGAGCCTTCGGGAAGGCGCTCCCGCTCCCCCTCCAGTGTTCGGTCGACCTCCTGAGACCTCCGTTCTTCGAGGGAGTCTCGAGGAGAGGACCGTTTCACGACCTCTCCCCCCCTGTTGAAATAGGCTCCAGGGGGAATTCTTCTCGGGAAACCACCCCAAGGAGCGCCGCGACCTACATCGCAAAGAGGACGGTTGCACCGACCGTCCTGCGTGCGGAGCGGCCTCCACTCCTGTTCTCGACAGGATGAAGAACCTCCCGCGACGTACTTCTCTCGGCGTTCGCCAGGTGGGCTTTGGTCCGTCCCGGTCCTGTCCGGTCCTCGCTCGTCCTCGCGCTCGTTCTCTGGCTCCTGGCGAGTGCGCTGCCCCCCGTGGGGCACGCCCTTGGATCCTCCCTTCCCACGGTCGTTGTCCATGACTCCGATGGAGCCTCCTCAGCCATGTTGCCCCGTGGGGCCTCCTCCCTGTACGCGGGAGGAGGCCTCCCTTGGCCCTTCCACGGGGTGGACCGGAGCGGGACAGAGTACGCGTGCATCCAAGGGTGGGGCTTCGGCGACGGCCCGTACGACCTTGCGAGCGTACAGGCCCTCCGCACCTGGAACGTCACGGCAGTTCGGGTCCCCCTCAACGAAGATTGCTGGCTGGCGATCAACGGGGCGCCAGCGGCCTACAGCGGAGCACCCTACCGCGCCTTCATCGAGGCCTACGTGGCGCTCCTGGAGTCGCAGGCGATCCGTCCTATCCTGGACCTCCACTGGAACGCTCCAGGGACGAACCTCTCCAACGCTCAGCAGCCGATGGCCGACCAGGACCACGCACCCGCATTCTGGGCCAGCCTCGCGGGTGCGTTCCGGAACGACAGCCTGGTCATCTTCGACCTCTACAACGAACCCCACGACATCTCCTGGAACTGCTGGGAGAACGGCTGCTGGGAGACCACCCCCTCTCCCGGCTGGCAGACCGCGGGCATGCAGGAGCTCCTTGACAACGTTCGGGCTGCGGGCGCGACGACCCAACTGGTCATCCTGGGGGGGCTCAACTGGTCGAACGATGCGTCGGGGTGGCTCGCGCACGAGCCCTCCGACCCCGCGGGCCCAGGGCACCTGGGGGCGAGCCTGCACATGTACCAGTTCAACTCGTGCAGCACATTCTCCTGCTGGAACTCAACGCTCCTCCCCATCGTCCAGGCGGGGGTCCCGCTCGTCACCGGGGAGCTGGGAGAGAGCGACTGCAACGCGACCTTCATCGACCGCTACTTCTCGTGGGCGGACGCGCTTCAGGTCCCTTACCTGGGATGGACGTGGGACACGTGGAACACGTGCTCGGGTCCCACGTTGATCTCGAGCTACACGGGCACCCCGTACCAGCCCTACGGGGTCGAGTTCCGCCACCATCTGCTGGGGTTCTCCTCCCCCTCGCTCTCGGTCCCCTCGGTTCCCCAGGGGGTCTCCGCAACCGGGCTCAACCGGAGCGTTCTCCTCTCCTGGACCCCTCCGGCCTCGAACGGGTCGTGGCCCGTCGACGGCTACAACGTGAGCTGGGGGACCTCTCCCACTTCGATGACCCAATACGCGCTGGTCGGAGCATCCTCGCCGTGGTCGCTCACCGTGGGGGGGTTGGTCAACGGCACGAGCTACGATTTCGCGGTCCAGGCGATCAGTGCGATCGGCGCCGGGCCCTTGAGCTCCCCGGTCGTAGCCACACCGGTCGCGAACCTCACCGCGCACCTCTCCGAGACCCCCTCCCGCGGCACGGTCCCCCTGGTCGTGACCTTCCATGCCTATCCCTACGGCGGGACACCCCCTTACTCGGTCGCGTGGTCGTTCGCCGATGGATATCGAGGGAGCGGGAGCGCGACGACGCACACCTTCACCGTCGCGGGGAGCTTCGCTCCGGTGGCGACCGTTTGCGCGACGGGCCCGTCCTGCTTGAACGTGAGCGCGCCCACGGTCGTGGTCTCGAGCCCCCCGCCCGTCCTGGTGGCGAGCACCTCGGCCGTGCCCACCGAGGGGATGGCGCCGCTCAACGCCTCGTTCCATGGCAACGCGACCGGCGGGCGGGCCCCCTACGCCTTCGCGTGGACCTTCGGGGACGGTGGACGCGCCTCGCTGCAGAACGCGACCCATCGGTTCCTGAAAAACGGGACGTTCGTCGCGCGTTTGTGGGTCAACGACACGGCCGGGGGTAGCAACGTCTCCTCCACCGTCATGACGGTCCTTCCGCAACTTGAGGTCTCGGCGAGCTCGACGGTGACGTCGGGCATCCCTCCGCTCAATGTGACCCTCTGGGCCAACGCCTCCGGGGGCACGGGAGAGTATGCCTACGTTTGGTCGTTCGGAGACGGGTCCAACGGTACCGGCTCCCCGGTGCTACATCGTTACCGAAGTACGGGCACCTACGTTGTGGTCGTCACGGTCAAGGACAGTCTTGGAGATGTTCGATCCGCGAGCCTGACCATTCACGCTTCCGCTCCTGAGCCCTGCCTCGACTGCCAAGCTCCAGGTCCACCGTACCTCGCGTACCTTCTCCTGCGACTCCTGATCCCCACGGGTATCGTGGTCGCGACCTTCTTCGCCGTCTTCTTAGCCGTCCGGCGCCAGCGGCGGAGGAACCGGGGCAGCTCCTCGATGTTGAGCGAGGTGCCCCCGGGGGAGGGCCATTATCTCACCGAGCTCCCTCCCGAGTGGGGACGGGAGGGTCGACCGTAGGCATGGCCGGGGGCGGCGCGGCGATCGCGCTCGGGGTCGTGCTTCTCCTTCTCGGCTGCTACCTGCTCCTGGGGCCCTACAGCGCGAACCGGTCGTACTACGTTCAGCCGGAACAGGCTTCGCCCTTCTCGCTCCCTAGCTGGTTCGTCTTCCCGGTGGGGACCACCATCCAGATCGCCTGGAACGCCATGCAGCCCTCGAGCTGGGTCTCGGTCTACACGTGTTCGTCGATCTCCTCCGGTGTGTGCGAAGGGAAGGGTCCGTTCGCGATCGCGAACGGGTCTGGCAACTCCGGCAGCGAGACGTTCACGGCGGCCGGGGGGCAGCTCTACGGGATCGTGGCCTCGGACGCCGGGACGCTCGTCGTCACCGTCCAATTCTCCTCGGCCTACGGGGCCCTCATGTTCCTCGTCTTCACGATGTCGGTCACCGCCTTCGCTGTCGGGTACATGCACATGTTCCGGCGGGACCGCTACCGCCCCTTCTAGGGAGGGATGGCCGGGCCTGAAGGGGTCTCCCTCTTCGCGACCTCGAACTTCTTCGCGGGGGTCGGGAACATGTCCTCGAGGGTCAGGCGATTCCCCATCGAATCGTCGAGATAGATACGCCCTCGCTTCTCGTCCCGCGTTCGTGCGTGGGAGTCGTCCCAGAAGCGCTTGTTCTTCGAAAGTCCGCACTGACAGACCGCCACCGCCTGTCCTCTGACCTGGAGCACGGCGGGGCCTGTGGCGTCATGTCGGACCAGACACTTCATGACCGCTCGCAGTCGATAGAGCTCCTTGGCGGGTCCCTACCTTAGAGGTCACCGGAGGCAGGGCCTCCTCCGCGCACCACCGCAGAGTAGGACCAAATAGGGTCTCGAAGCATCCTCGCGTATGGGCCGCTTGGTCGGCGTCACCCCCGGAAGAAGCGCCGCGGCCTTCGGCCTCGTGCTCCTGCTGGTGGGGGTCCCGTCGCCTCCCCACTTGGGTGGCCCCGGCGGGTCCGGATCGGCGGTGCCTTCCCTGGGGGAGATGGTCCAGGCCTTGGGATTGGGAAGTGCGGGCACGCTCCCGTACGTCGCGCCCTTCCACCCCAGGGCCCCGACGACCTTCTACGTCGCGCCCACCGGTAGCGACACGGCTCCGTGCACCTCCTCCCAGCCGTGTCGGCAACCCTCGGAAGCGCTCGGCCTCGTGTCGGCCGGGGAGACCATCGACGTGGCGAACGGGGTCTACCTCGGGTTCGACGTGAGCTCGGTCGTCGGGAGCCCCTCGAGCCCGGTCACGCTCGAGGCCCCTGGCCGCCATGCGGTGCTCACGAACACCGTGAACCGCTCCGACAACCGCGACATCGTCCACATCCTGACCAGCTCGCACATCGTCCTGGACGGGTTCGAGGCCTTCAACGCGAACCGCGCGGCCGTCCGGATCGACCAGAGCGACAACATCACGGTGACCAACGGCACGTTCGGGAACAACACGGTCTGGGGCATCTTCACCGACTTCGACAAGTACAGCGTGCTCGAGCACAACACCTGCTACGGGAGCGTTCAGCAGCACGGCATCTACGTCTCGAACAGCCCGGTCGCACCCACGTTGCGCTGGAACACGGTCTACAACAACTACGGCGCCGGCATCCAGATCAACGCGGACGCCTCCCAGGGCGGGTGGGGGATCTCGAGCGGAGGGGATGTCGAGGACAACGTGATCTACGACAACGGGGCCGGGGGCGGGGCCGCCCTCAACTTCGACGGGGTGTGGAACACCCGCGTCGTGAACAACCTTCTCTATGGCAACCACGCCACCGGGATCGTGAACTACTACCTGGACGGTCTGACGGGTCCCCACGGCATGACCATCCTGGACAACACCGTGGTCATGGCCTCGAACGGCCGTTGGGCCCTGCAGCTCCTCTCCACCACGGGGGAGAACTACGTGCGGAACAACATCCTCGACAACCTGAACCCGGCGCACGGGGGGGAGGAGTTCGGGACGTGGGGCGATGTGTACAACACCAGCACCGACTACGAGGTCCAGGACACGATCACTGTCGACTCGGTGGGGAACATCTACACGCTGGCGCAGTGGCAGGGGATGGGGTACGAGCCGCACTCGCTCTCGGCTTCCCCCGCCTCCCTGTTCGTGAACCCCGGCGCGGGGGACTATCATCTCCTCTCCTCGGCCCCGGCCATCCGTGCCGGAGCGGCGCTGTCGAACGTGACCTTGGACCTGGCCGGGGTACCTCGTCCGACCACGAGCGCTCAGGACATCGGCTGCTACCAGTACGGAGCGGCCGTCCTCTCGGCCACCTTCACGGCCGCACCCACGAGCGGGACGGTCCCGCTCTCCGTCGTCTTCTCGAGCACGGTGGTGGGCGGTGGGAATCCCTTCGTCTACGTCTGGAGGTTCGGTGATGGAGGCGCTCCGTCGGGAGCGGCGGACCCGTCGCACATCTACAACTTGACCGGGACGTTCCCCGTGCAGCTCACGGTGACGAACTCCACGGGGGTCAACGCGAACGCGTTCGGGAACATCACGGTGGCCGCGCCTCCGCCGCTCCGTGCGACGGCCTCCGGTAACCCTCTGAGTGGTCCCGCCCCTCTCAACGTGACCTTCTCGAGCGCCGTGAGCGGTGGGACGTCTCCTTACTCGTACCTCTGGACGTTCGGGGATGGGAGCCCCCGGTCGCACGCGAAGGCGCCCCTTCACGAGTACAACTCGAGCGGCACGTTCACCGCATCGCTTGAGGTGAACGACTCCGCGTCCCACGCCGCGTGGTCGAACACGTCCATCAGCGTGACCACAAGCGTGCCGGCGCTGTCCGTGACCGTCTCGGCGTACCCCACGCACGGCGCGACCCCGCTCCGGGTCGTGTTCGCGTCGGTCACGACGGGTGGGGTCCTGCCTTACAACTACACTTGGAGCTTCGGCGACGGGAGCGACGGATACGCCAGCGGTGCGCCGTCGCACACCTACACGAGCGTAGGGAACTTCCCGGCCACCCTGACCGTTACCGACGCCCAGGGCCACACTCAGAGCGCTTCCGTCCTCATCAGCACGCACCTGCCGCTCTCGGTCCGGATGGGCGGGATGTCCATGACCTGTGCCGGCATCGCGACGGGCCTCTGGGCGGTCGCGAGCGGCGGGACCGGACCGGTCTCCTTCGACTGGAACTTCGGGGATGGCTCGGGATGGCAGTCGACAGGGACCACGAACCATACCACCCACCTCTTTCCGACGATGGGCACCTACGATGTCGTGCTGATCGCGAACGACTCGGGGGGTGACTCCAACAGGAGCTCTCCCTGGGCGGTGAGCTACCCTGCGGATTGTTCCGGGCGGACGAACCCCCCCGCGACCCAGGGCTCGTTCCTCACATCGCCCGTTTTCGTGGCGATGCTTGCCGCGATCGCGGCCGCTATCCTTGGTGTCGTGGTCATGTACCGGCGACGGAAGCGGGGCGCAGGGGAGTTAGGGGGTTACAACGGTGCGTCCGGCGTCCCCGTCGAGGAGGCGGTGGCGCCAGGTCCTCCGGAGGGGCCCCCGCCGCCTCCCGTGTGACGACCGCCCCAGCACCTTCCAGGTTCCCCAAGGAGCGACGCCGTTTACTACCTAGGACCTTCTGCCATCCACCGTCCACATGCCGGGAAAGCCCCAAGGGATCACCGTCTCGGTCGAGGAGGAAGCCCTTCCCGCGGGAGATACCCCTGCTCGTCGGGTCCACCTGGCGATGACCCTCCAGCCCGCCGAGGGAGCGGAAGTGACCACGGAGGAGGTCCAGGCCGCGGTGAAGTTGCTCTCCCACCACCTGGAGAGCGCGATCGCGACCCTCTCGGAAGGGGGTCCGTCGGGCGCGGGACCCCGTCCCGATCGACCGCTCCCGGACCTGCTCGAGACCTATCGCCCCCGCAATCTCGAGCTGGTGGACGCCCTGCTCTGGGAGGGAGAACTGACCCCGACCGAGCACCAGGTCTTGCAGGCGGCGGTCCGAACCCCCCCTGAGAGGGCCTCCAAGGGGCCACCGCCGAAGACCGCTCCTCCCCCTGAGGCTCCCCTCGCCACCATCGCCCCTTCCGCGTCGAGCTCCCAAGGGCCCGCCAGGACGTCCCCCCGCTCGGTCGACGCGCTCCTCCGCGAGCTCGACCTGAAGGACATGCGGGATGCGAACCGGGCGCGCGGCCGTCGGATGATCAGCTACGAGGAGTGGGCCGCGCTCAAGTCCCACTTCGAGAAAAGGAGCTGAGCCTCTCTTTCAGCCCCGGGTGGAGGGCTGTGGGGTCACGTACGCCAGCGCGATCGCCCCCACGTCGGTGAACCCCGGGGCGAGGTCGAGGACGCCCAGTCCCTTGGTTCGGAACTTCTCCAGCGTGAAGCGCTGTCGCGCGTCGACCATCCCTCCCGAGGGCGTCAGGTCCTCCCGCAACGAACCCCCGGTGTAGACGAGGGCAACGGTGACCTCCCGTCGTGAGAGACCCTGCTGAGCCGTGGCGAGGAACCTCGCCAGGACCTCACGGCGCTGCCCTCCCTCGGGAACGTTCAGCCCCACTCCGGCGAAGAGCGCGAGCCCTTCCCCGGCCTTCCGGGAGGCCCGGGGCGCGTGGATCTCGATCGCCTTGAGCAGCTTCTCGGCCGCCATCTCAGGGAGGGAACTGTCGTGAAGTTCCAGAAGGCGCGGTCGGTGCTTGCGGTAAGCCGCCTCCGCTCCCGCGGTCTCGAGGGCGTCGCCCGGAGAGACGATCACCACGTTGTGGAGGTCCGCTCTCCCTCCCAGGGCGCTCGCCGCTCCGGGGGCGAGCCGGTCCCTCAGCGCGAGCGGAACGCGTCCCAGGAGCCCTGCACGCTCGAGCGCGGCCCGCGCCTGAGGGCCGCGGTCGTGGTCGGCCGGTACCAGGGGAGAGGCCCCCAGGGTGCGTCCTCCTTCCCCGTTCGCCACCAGAAGGGCTTCGGTGGGGACGTTCCTGGCGGCGCTCGCGAGCCCTCCGCCTTGCGCGGGAGAGAGCGCAGCCGCGACCGCCGGAAGGTCTGCCCGGGCGGTCGGTTTGGACGCGATCGAACGGAGCAGCTCGTGATATTCAGGTAGTCCCCAACCCGATGGGGGTGATGCAAGCATGCCGAGCGCCCCCGGGGAGAGAAGGGGGACGAAGAGGTCCTTCTCACCGAGACCTTGGGCCATCTCCAGAGCCTCCGCCGCGAGGGTGGCCCCCTCCGCGGTCGGCAGCATCGGGTCGGTCACCTTTCGGAAGAGGAAGGGCCAGGGTTCGGGAGGCGCCTCCGGTCCGCCGACGAGGCCTTGCGTCACGACCTCGCCCAGAGCGTCGTGGAACCCCCTCGCCATCGCCCCCGCACAGTTCCCGACGGCCAGGAACGCGACCTCCCGGAGCTTCGACTTGCGGACGAAGCGGTTCCCAACGCGCACCACGCCCTCCTCGAGCTTCACCGCCCGTCGGACGGCCGCGTAGGCATCCGCCCCTCGGATCGCGGCGGTCAGGACCTCGACCACGTCGCGACGGTCGTGCGCGAGCGGGTCCTCGGCAGGACCTAGGTCGAGGTTCCGGAAGAGCACACCGGCGCGACCTCCTACCAAGGTAAGGCCTTTCGGGCGGTCCGTTCCGCAGGGTCGAAGGAGGCAGCGTTATCCCCCCTCGATATGCTCTTCGGCAAATGCTGATCCTCCCAGTGCCGGAACCGCGCGACACGCGGTCCCCCGTGCCCTCCACCGAGGACTCTCGGATGCTGCTCCTTCATCCTACCTCCTCGCTGCGCTCGGCCCTTCTGGAGGAGCAGGGGTTCGACCCCGTGGCGCGGCCCTACCGCCCCAAGGAGGACGTCGCTCGGCTCCTGGAGATCTACGAGGAGCTCCAGTACGATGGGGAGCTCAAGGGGGTCACGCCACGCGCCGTCCTGATGGAGGCCCAGGACCGTCCGGAGCTGGAGGGCGCCTTCCAGTGGTTCACGCCTTACTACTTCACGGCGCGCAATCGTGCGATCGCCTTCCCGTTCGGGGAGACCGCCCGGGCCCTCTTGCAGGCCACCGAAGAGCTCGCGCATCTGCTCTCGGACCCCGGTCGACGGGACGCGCATCGGCAGCTCCTCAAGGAGTGGGATGACCGGGAACGGGAGCGCGTGGGCCGCCCGCTCGCTCCCGGGGAGCAGGAGTCCGCCCTGGTCACCTCGATGCAGCAGCGCGAGCTCGCCCTGAACGCCATCGTCGACCCGAAGTACATCGCCGAATCGCTGCGCAAGGTGATGTCGCTTCGCGAGGAGTTCCTCTCCCGCTGGAAGGGCGGAAGCCCCGTGGTCTATGCGGTGCGCGTCGCGCCGGAGGACCGGATCCTTCCGGGATGGGAGACGACCGACGGCCCCTCCTTCCGGTTGCGCGAGGCCCTGCCCCCTTCCTCCCTCATCTACCGCATCGACCTGGGCCCCGAGGCCCAGGAGGTCCCGGGGGCGGACCCTGAGCTCCTGGGCGAGCTCTCCCCTCCCGCGCAGGTGAGGTAGAAGGGCGAGGTCGGCCCCTTCATACGGCCGCATCTCGTGGCACGACGAGGCTTCCATGAAGATGCCCCGTCCTTCCGTCGAAACGATCCGCACCTTCGAGTCATTGGTGCCTTCCCATCCCGAGGTCTCGGTCAAGAAGGTCTTCGGCCACCCGGCCGCCTTTGCGGCGGGGAACATGTTCTTCGGGACCTTCGGCACCCAGATCTACGTCCGTCTCTCCGAGGTGGAAGCTACCCAGGCGCTCGCGATGCCCGGAGCCGAGCCTTTCTCCCCGATGCCAGGACGGCCAACGCGGCAGTACGTCGTGCTTCCTCCTGACGTGCTCTCTCGCAAGGCAGAGGCCTCTCGGTGGGTGGAGCGCTCGCTCAGCTTCGCTCTCGCCCTCCCTCCAAAGGTCCCGAAGCTCCGCGCCAGAGCGTCCACGCGAAAGCGCCCCGGCTAGCGCCCGAAGTCCTCGAGCTGGCTCTGCCCAGGTGGGCGAGGCGCGGGCCGCTCGCCGCCGCCCGATCGTCGTGACTCCGAGACGCGCATCTCCCGCTGGAGCTCCTGGAGGAGCCGCTCCATCTTGTGCTCCTTCCCCCGCGCGGAGTACTGGCTAGGGACATCGCGGCTCCCGCGCGCGAGAAGGACGACCACTTCGCCGGAGCGGAACCTCCCGGTCCTCCCGCGTCGCTGGATCGTACGGATCTCCGAAGGAACCGGCTCGTAGAAGACCACCAGGTCGGTGTTGGGGATGTCGAGCCCCTCCTCCGCGACGCTCGTTGCGACCAGGCAGTTGAGCTCGCCCCCCCGGAAACGGTCGAGCACCGCCACCTGCTCCTTCTGGGAGAGGCCGCGGTCGGAGACGCCCTTGTCGGCCTGCCCGACGAAGCGTGCGGGATGGACGATCCCCCCGGGAGCGTTCGAGAGCGCCTCGGTGATCACCTTCGCCGTGTCGCGGAAGTGGGAGAAGACCAGCACGCGGGAGGTGGGGTGCTTGAGCAGCTCGTCCCGCACCACCTCGACGACCTTGGCGACCTTCGGGTGCTCGAGGTCGACCTTCTCGAGCAGACGTCGGACCTCTTCGATGTCCGGGTCCTTGAGGAACGTGCGATCGGAAGGGGAGAGCTTGGGTGGCTTGCCTCCGGGCCGATGCCGGCCTCCTTCGAGCCGTTCGAAGAAGCTCCGCAAAGCTTCGAGGCTCTGGCTCTCGGCCATCTCGATCGCGTGGGAGGCCTTCATGGCCACCGCCTGGGCGTTCACCGCGTCCCAGACGTAAGGGTCGGGCTGTCCCCCCGAGGCCCGTGCGGAAGCGACCGCTTGCCGCAGGCGCAGTCCCAGCTGCAGGAGGTCTCCCCGCCCCACGCGCTCCGGGTCGGGCAGGTGCCCGCCCTTGCAGAGCCGCTCCACTTGGCGCTGGAACGACGCGCGGAGGTGGGAGGCGATCTCGAGGATCTGCGGGGGGTTGTCGACGTACACGGGGGTGATCTCGGTACCGTGGAAGTATGGGGCGACATCCGGGGATTGCTGGGTCCGGACCTCGATCCCGGAGGACGGGGAAATGCCGAGGTTCCGCAGGACCTCGAGGATCTTCGACTTGTCGTAGCCCGGGGACGCGGTCATCCCGAGGACCCGGACCCCTGAGAGCTCGCGCAACGCCCCGCCGAGCATGACGTAGGGATAGTCCCCGGAGGCGCGGTGCGCCTCGTCGAAGACCACAAGGGAGAAGATCGAGAGGTCAAGAGCGCCGGAGCGCACATCGTTCGCGATGACCTGAGGGGTCGCGATCACCACCTGGGGTGGAGAGAGCAGGTCCTTGCGCCGATCCGGGGGGATCGCGCCCGTGAACACCAAGGGCTCCGGCGCCACGAGGTTCGCTCGCACGCTCTCCGCGTGTTGTTCCACCAGCGGCCGCGTGGGGGCGAGGAAGAGGACCGAGCGGTCCGGTCGACGCTCGAGGACCTCCGCCATGAGCCGAAGGGCGACCGCGGTCTTCCCCAATCCTGTGGGGAGGACGACGAGGACGTTCTCCCGCGACGCGTGGTCGGCGATGACCCGCTGATACTGCCGGTCCTCGACCCGCTCGTGGCGAAGACGCGGATGCACGACGAACGACACAGCGCTTCGTCGGGGCAGGCCTGGCCCAGGATATAGATGGGTCGGGGCGAAGGACCGTCCCCTCGCGGCGTGGACCGCCGCGGGCTTCCCGAAGCTCGTGGAGTTAGGGTTGCTGCGGTGGGTACCCTCCGCTGTACGGATAGGGGGTTCTTGGATACGCGGAGGCCGGGGGGTAACTGGGCGTGGTCCCAGGATAGCTTGCTTCGGGATAGGCCTGGGGCGTCGCGGGCGGACGACGCCGAAGCAGGAACACGGCGACCGCGGCCACCACGACGACCACGGCGACCAGCCCGCCCAAGAGGAGGACGCCCTCATCGCCCGGGAGCCCGAGGAACCCCGGGGCCCCTCCCGGGGGCGCAGAACTTCCGGTCACGTTCACCATTACGCTCCGGGAGGTGGCGTGGCTCGAAGAGTCTCGAACGGTGAGGGTCGCCGTGAAGGATCCGGCGCTAAGGTAGGTGTAGGTGGCGTTGGACGTGGCGGAGGCCCCGCCGTCCCCGAAAGTCCACGCGTACGTGTAGCCCGGCGTTCCCCCGTGGGTCGTGGACGAGAACGTCACCGTCAGTGGGGCGCTCCCGCCCGTTGGAGAGCCGGAGACCGAGAGCGTGAGGGGCGCGGGCGGCGGCGGCGGAGCGGTGACGGTGATCGAGGTCGTCGCCGATCCTGAGCGGCCGGCCCGGTCCGTCACCGATAGGGTCGCGGTGAAGCTCCCTGTGCGGGTGTACGGATGGGTCTCGTTCCATCCAGAGGCCGGAGGGGAGCCATCCCCGTACGACCACGTCGGGACATACCCTGGGAATCCGCCCGTCGCCGCGCCGACAAAGGTCACGGTCAGGGTCGCGGGACCTGAAGTAGGGCTGGCCGAAGGGGTGACGATGATCGGGGTCCCAGCTCCCCAGGTCACCAAGATCGTGAAGCTCTGAGTGGTTCTAGTCCCGGTCGCATCGCTGGCCGTGCAGTTCGCCGTGTAGTTCCCTGGCCAGCTGTAGGTGTGCTGGGTATCTCCCCCGGGTGCAGAGGAGTTGTCGCCGAACTGCCATCCCACCGCGAGAGGCGCGACGCCTCCCCACGCCGTGGCCGAGAACCTCTCGGTGGTCCCGACGGTGGTGGAGCTCGCGCTGTCCGAGGCCGAGAGCGTGAGCGGAAGCGGCCGGCTCCACGCCCACGTCTGGCCCGAAAGGTGCGACTTGATCGCCCCGCCAAAGGCCAGGACGTAGCCGTCGGCGAGGTCGAAGGTCGCCGTCATGTACTGCGCGGTCGGCGGGGCACGGGAAGGCGAGAGCTCTGTGAAGGTGCCTCCAAGGAACGTCCAGGTCTGGTTCAGGTAGACCCCGAGGTCCTCCCCGGCGAAGTAGAGCGTGTAGTTCGTCGCAGGGTCGTACACCATCGACGCTCCATC
>JAGWLG010000030.1 GCA_028864975.1 Thermoplasmata archaeon
GAGGAGCTCTCGCACCGAGCGCTGGTGGAGGGGTTCGTGGCCCGGGACCAGATCGAGCAGGACTTCCGGTGGCTGAAGGACCGGTATGTGGTCTCGGCCAAGCCGTTCCACGTCTGGCACGACGCGACGGTGCCGGGTCACCTCTTCCTGTGCGCGATGGGGCTCCTGCTGCTTCGTTACCTTCAGTGGGAGATGCGAGCCCAGGATCTGTCGATGAAGGAGCTGGTGGAGGCGCTCGAAGCGATCAAGGTGGTCTTGGTGAGAACCACGGAGGGGAAGCCGCGTCTGGTCCTCGAGAAGATGGGACGGGAGGAGGCCCAGGTGTTCACCGGGCTCAAGCTGGACCAGATGATTCCCGCGTAACTCCCCGGAGGGACCCCGAAATCGGCGGTCCTACAGCTACACGATTTACCTCGAGAACTCGCATAGCATGACCAAGTTCCGCCCAGCACCGACGTAGGAGCCTTGGCCGAAGCCCGCGGGGCCCGGCCGCCTCTCCCTTCGGCCAGGGACCCGAGGGAAATGCGGGCCCGGGAGCCGTTCAGCGCGGTGGAGGGGGGGGCACCTGCGGGGCCGGACCCAGGTTCGACACGTAGGTAGGGCGATTCTCCGATAGCCGGCCGAGGGGGCCAAACCCCCCGAAAGACCCCTGGGAAGTCCTCCGCGAATTGAGTTGACCCCCTCGCGGGGCCTCGCGGAGGTCCGCCTGAGCTCGCTACCGCTCGCCTGGTCGCTCCGCTCCCGGACCCTCTCCTTGTTGGAAGGATGGGCGGACCCTTCCATACCGCTCGGCCTGCCACCCGCGGTCCCCCTCAGGGGGACGCCCCAAGAAGAGGTGTGGTGTTCTCGCCACACCTCGCCCACCTCACAGGGCTCGGCGAGGAACACCCCACGGGGTTCCCCGCCTTATCCGCGCACCCCATCCAGGGGTGTGGCCTCGAGCCCGCGGCGCCCGGTAGGAAAATTGGGCCCCTCTTCGAGGGAGCTTGTCGCAAAGACTGGGCGCCGTCGCCTGGCATGGGGTTCTGGGAGCGCGCTCTCCCGAGCGCGACCACCCGTAAGGGAGTACGGACGACACACATCGTCCCGCCCAGTCCAGGAGACCCGAGGCCACAGGACGCCCGCACCGAGGTGAACTGAAGACGATATGGGAGACACGAGAGAGACGAAGAACGAACGTCTGCCGGTCCCACCCCACCCGGGGGACCACACGCTGGGGATGGATGTCCATCAGAAGACGACCAGCCTCTGCCTGATGGATAACTCCGGTCGCATCGAGAAGGAGTGGACCATCCCCACCACGAGGAAGATGCTCGACCAGCTTCACCGCGAGCTGCCCAAGCTCTGCGGGGACGCGCGTGTGATTCTCGGCCTGGAGGCTTCCACAGCCGGGAAGATGGTCTTCCAGCACCTGCGCAAGCTGGGGCGCGAGACCTACATGGCCCACCCGGCCAAGCTGCGGGCCATCATCACCTCGGAGACCAAGACCGACCGGAACGACGCCTGGGAGATCGCGGATCTCTTGCGTTGCAACCGCTTCCCTCAGTCCTACGTCCCCTCCGAGGAGATGGAGCAGGTCCGGACCCTCTTGCGGGTTCGCGGCGAAGTCGTGGAGAAGCTCAAGCGTGCCAAGAACCAAGTGCACGCCCTTCTGGTGAAGAACGACCAGTACGAACGGGCCTCTCACTTCAACGACATCTTCGGAGCCCAAGCCCTCCGCTACCTCGAGAAGGTGGGGTTCGCCGACCCTGTGGACCAAGTCCAGCTGCGGATCCTCCTCGAGGAGGCGGAGCTCTACCGCAGACAGGAAGAGGAGTTCAACGTGGAGCTTTCGAAGCTCGGACTGAAGACCCCGCAGGTCGAGCTCTTCCAGAGCGTTCCCGGAATCGACTATCGCCTGGCCCTCACCATCGTGGGAGAGGTCGGGGACATCCACCGCTTCCCGAACCGGAAGAAGTTCGCGGCCTACTGTGGCGTGGTTCCGAAGAACCGGGACAGCGGCGGGAGGGTCGCCGAGCACGCGAAGAAGCGTCACGGGAACCCCCGGCTCACGTGGGCGTTCACCACCGCCGTGAAGGCGGCCCAGAGAGGACGGAGCCGCTTCGCCACCCTCTACCGTACCCTGGTCCACCGTTTGGGCCCAGCGAAGGCCACCATGGCCGTCGCGCACCGGATCGCCTTCGTGGTGTACGGCATGTGGAAGAGCGGCAAACCCTACCACGAGTCCGACGAGCAGGAGGGCTCCTACGCCGCGAAGAAGAGGGCACTCGTCCGACGAGCGAAGAAGGAGGTCAAGGTCCCGACCCTCAGTGACGTCGTGGGGAAACTCCTTTCTCCTCCGACGCCTGGAGGTGCTACCAACTCATGAACAATCACGCCGGCCCTGAATCGCAGGGCGCGGCGGAGGACTTCCAAGGGAGTTCTTCCTACAGCGTGCTCCCCGAGGGGGATTCCCACGTGAGCTCCCCCAGGTCGGTCCCGTCGAGGAGGTAGGCCCGAGAACTTCCACGACAGAGGAAACGTCGGACCAAGAACCGATGGCCCCGTCGAGGCTCCTCGCGGTTAAGCGCCTCGCTCGCGCAGAGGGGGTTGTACGCCGGGAGGACGACGATCTCGCGCGCGCGAGGGAGGGGATGCCGACGTCTTCGCCGCTTCGCCCCCGCGGAGAGTTCAGGAAGCCGGGTGCGTACCCAACATCGCTCCTTGCCCGTTCGGGCTCCCCGCTCCGAGGGAGCGAGCCGGAAGCCCGGGTGGAGATGGCCCACGACTAGCGTCCGTGCCCCCCGGAGCAGTACCGACGAGGGCCACGAGTGGCCGTGGAAGTACCCCACGCCCTCTCTGAGCACACCGGTCGGAGCGTGGACCACGACCTCCGGCGGGAGCGCCCTGGCGATCCCGGCGTCGTGGTTCCCCAGGACCAGCTCGCACTCCAGGCCCCCTTCCCGGAGAAGACCGAAGAACTCGAGAAGCTCGTCCCGCACGTGGCGCGGAAGCCCTACGATCGGGTCCTTCACGTCCCCTAGGAAGAGGACCCGTCGCACTCCCGTGCGCTCCGCGGCGGCGAGGAGGCCCCCCGCGAGCGACACGGGCGAGCCCGCCTCCGGCCGAGGGGAGCGAGCGGTCGGGAACGCGAGACCGACATGCACGTCGGCCGCGACCAGCATGGGGCACCGACCCCGAACGACCAGGAGCGGTGAGCCCCACAGCGGCTCCACGACCGCGGAGGGGCCCCGTCGTTCTCGGGGAGGCGACACCTCGCCTGCGAGACGGCCAGGAAGAAGAGGTTGCGCTCCGTCCTTCGTCGTCAGCCGTCCTCGGCAGGGCCGGAAGGTGCGGCGGAGCGTACATATCTCGACAGAGACCTGTGGTTCCCGATGGTGGTGGGGCCCCAGGTCTACGCGCCCGCGGAACATCTCCTCATCGCGGTCGACCGGACCTTGGGGACGCTCGACCCCCAGCACGGGGTCGAACGACCTTCCTCCCTAGTTCGCCAGACGTTGATGGAGGTGATGGCAGAGCTGTCGGGCACCGCCCGGATCTTCATCGCTCTCCTCGCGAACCCTGAGGTCGCTCCGCCCCCGGGACCGCGCCGGGACCGCGCCGTCCAGGGGATGCAGGGGCTGATGGAGGACATGAACCAGGTGACGAACTGGATCAACGTCTACGTCGCGAGCCTCACCGGCACGTCGAGGGTGCGGTCGGTCCGATGCGACGTGCCGTACCTGATGGTGAAGCGTCTGAGGGACCGGATCGCAGACCTCTACTTGGTCCTCCACCCCGGTAACGTGCCGGCGGAGCCACCGCCACCGCCCCCTCCCCCCCCAGCTCCGGCCATGTCGTCACGAGCGTCCTTTGCCGTGCATCCGGCCGCCGTCCCGGCGGCTCCCGCGGTGGCCACTCGTCCCCCTCCCTCTCCACCTCCCCCTCCACCCCCGCCCCCACCTCCGCCGCCTACGGCCCCCCGCCTCCCTGAGGGGGTGACCCTCTTCGTGCCCGCTTCGGTCCGGCAGCAATGGATTCCGACTCCCCTCCCCGCTGCACCTCCTGCTCCCGCTCCAGTCCCGCCACCCGCTCCGGCCACCTTGCCCCCGCCCTCACCCGTCCAACCCACGGTCAGAACTGCGGGTGCCCCACCCTCGCCAGCTCCCGCGCCTAGCCCGGCCGCTGTGCCGCCCCCGTCGAAGCCAGCCCCGTCCGTCGGGACGGCTCCGCAACCGCCGACTCCAACCACGGTGCTTCCGTCCTCACCCGCTTCAATCACTCCGCCGAGTGCTCCTTCCGCACCTGTTCCCGCCTCTTCGGCCCCACCAGTCCCCGGGCCATTGACGTCCAGCGCCAACCTCTCCGCTCCGACGACAGCTTCTCCCCCTGCGGCAAAGCCTCGTGCGACGAAACGGCCCACGAGCGCGGCCAAGGGCCCGACCGCGAAGCCTTCCGGAGGGAAGGTCAAGCGAAAGGCGACAGCGACCTCCTCCGCTCCCGCCGAGGCGACCGAGCCGTCCTCTCCGCCCGCCACCGTCTCGGAGACGGTGGGTGGGGCGGCAGGGGTCTCCCCTTCCTCCCCCTCCCCCTCCAAGAAAAGCCCCGTGCGCCGTCGCGCCGCTCCCAAGACGCCTCCCCCCGGCGACCCCCCGCCCAGCGCCTGACGGGGACCGGCTCACGTATCGACAGGCGTTAAGAGGGAACGGCCGCTTCCCGGGAGCGTATCCCTTCATGTTCACAAACCGGGAGGAAGGGCTCGCTCGGGTCGCGGCGCTCCTTCATCGAGCGGGGTTCTACCTGTTCGATGTCCATCACGTCCGACCGACCCCCTTCGACCTCATCGCCAGACGGGACTCGACGCTCCTCCTGGTCAAGGTCCTCAAGAACGCGGACGGCCTCGGCCCCGAGGACGCCTCGGTCCTCCGCCTGGTCGCGGGCGCGATGGGCGCCATCGCGATCGTCGTCGGCGGCACCTCGGGGCCGTACGAGCTCGAGCCGGGGATCCTCTACTCTCGCCACGGGGTCGTGATCGTCTCGCTTTCGACCCTGACCGAGTACCTGACGAAGGGCATCCCCCCGATCCTCCTCTCAGGTCCGGGGGGCAAGTTCGCCCGCATCGATGGCCGGCAGCTGCGTAGGGCCCGGGAAGAGCAAGGGCTCTCCCTGGCGGCGGTGGCCGAAGCGGCAGGGGTCTCCCGACGGACCATCCAGCTCTACGAGGAAGGCGCGGGGGCCGACCTCGCGATCCTCGACCGCCTGGAACGCTTCCTCGCGGTCCAGTTAGCGATCCCCCTCGACCCCTTCGCGGAGGGGATCGTCGGGAGCTATCGCTCCCCCACTGAGGAGGAGAGCCCCGTTCGGCCGCGCCCGCAGGGCCCGCTCCCTCCTTCGGTCGCCGAGGAGCTGAACGAGCGAGGTTGGGACCTCATCATCACGCTACGCACCCCCTTCGACCTCCTGGCCCGCGAAGAGCGGCGCCATGAGGAACGGGTCCTCATCGGGGTCGGAGACCTGCAGAGCGCCGAGCGTCGCTCCCGCCTGCTCTTCCACGTGGCCCGGGTCGCCGAGGGGGAGAGCCTCTTCGTCGTCCCGGAGCGGCGGTCGCGGACGAACGTCGAGGGCGTGCCTCTCGTGAGCTACCAGGAGCTTCGTCGGCACGCAGGCCCCGAGGAGCTGCGGGAGCTCCTTCGGGAGCGGCGGAAGCGGCCGTGAGGCAGGCGCGAGCGGCCTCGCCGAACCCCCTGCTCCTCTTGGGCGCCGTCCGGGGCCCCGTGGAAGAAGCTTCACGCGTGATGACCGCGTTGGAGGAGTTCGCTCCCACTCAGGTGGCGATCGGGCTGGCCCCGGAGGAGCTCCACGCGCTCCAACAGCACTTCTCGGACCCTTACGTCGAGCCTTGGGTGCCTCTCGCTTCTTCCGAGCTCGCCTACGCGAGGGGCATCGCCCGGTTCGGTGCGGTGCGAGTTCCCTCTCCGGCGTTCCTCGGCGCGATCCGGTGGGCGGCCGTGCATGGCGTGGCGCTGCACGGGGTCGAGCCCCCGGACGAGACCTACAGCGAGCTCTTCGTGGAGCACGTGGGCTACTTCGAGCTCCTGCGACGCACCCTGTCCGAGCGCTCCTTGCAACGGAATCCCCCGCTGGCGGAGGACTCGGAGACGTTCGCGCTCGCTTGGGAGGCGCGGAGCGGGACCGGGGCAGGGTCCCGTCGGCTCGGAGCGGCCCGAGTCGGTCATGCTCGCTCGCGGCTCCGCGAGGTCCATCAGGCTCCTCCCCTCGCGGCTCCCGGGACCGGGGGCGCATCGCTCATGAACCGGGTTGCATTGCTGGTCGACGTGGAACGGTTTCCGGGGTTGCTGAAGGAGCTCGCCCAGGAGCCGGGGAGCGACCTTCGGGAGGCCCCAAGAGCGTCGGAGCCTCTACCGACCCGGGCGACCCCACGACCTGAGGGGGACAAGGGCCGGCCATGAGCCGCGCCGACGTCCCCACCGTGACCTTCCATCCGGATTCCTCGACCCTCGGGAGTCCGTTGGGCCGTCGGGCCCCCCTGAGAGGGCTGCGAGAGGGAGCGGGATTCGAGCTCTACGACCTTTCGGGATCGGTCCCGGGGGGAGGCCACGTCGGCGCGACCCTCGCGCCCCGTCCCCATCGCCCGTTCGCGGTCATCGACCTCGGGTCGAACACCGCGCGCCTCGTGATCTACCACGCGGCCCCCGTGGGACCCCCCTGGAGCGTGTTCGAGAGCAAGGAGGACCCTCGACTGGTGGGGGAGATCCAGAAGGACGGGAGACTTTCGGAGGACGGGCGCCGGAGCGGGGTCGCGACGCTCCAGCGGTTCCGGCGCCTGCTCGACGTGCACGGGGTCCGGGACGTCCGGGCCGTCGCGACCAGCGCGGTGCGCGAGGCACCGAACCGGGCGGCCTTCGTGAGCGAGGTCCACCGGCGGTGCTCGCTCCGGCTCCGCATCCTCTCGGCTCCCGAGGAGGCGCGCTACGCCTTCCTCGGCGTGGCGAGCACCCTTCCGCTTGAGGACGACCTCCTGATGGACCTGGGAGGGGGCTCGCTCCAGGTGATGGCCGTTCGAGAGGGGCTCTTGCGCGAGAGCCTATCGCTCCGGCTCGGGGCCCTCCGCCTCCACCGCAAGTTCTTGGATCACGACCCGCCGAAACGGAAGGAGCTCGAAGCCCTGGAGGAGCACATCGAGAAGGCGTTGAAGCCCCTGGACGCGCTGGATGCGGGGGAGGACGAGCGCGTCATCGGGGTGGGGGGAACGACACGGTCGCTCGCCCACGTGATGCAAGCGACCCGGGGCTACCCGCTCTCCAGGGTCCATGGCTACACGTTGCGTACCCGCGACCTGGAGCGGCTCTTCGACATCCTTTCGGAAAGCTCGGTCGCCGTGCGGAAGGAGATGCCGGGCCTCTCGGCGGACCGGGCGGACATCCTGGTCGCCGGTCTCGCGGTTGTCCTCGGCACCCTGCACCGACGGGACGCGGAGGAGCTCACGGTCTCCGGGTGCGGCATCCGGGAGGGGATCGCCCAGGAGACGCTGGACCGCCCCCTGCCCGCCTCGGTCGCGGAGATGGCCCGGGGCAGCGCGTTGGCCACGCTATGGGCGACGGGGGTCGACCGCGCGCATGCTCAGCGGGTCCGCGAGCTGTCGCTCGAGGTCTTCGACCTCACGCGGCGACGCCACGAGATGGACCGGGACGGGGAGGAGCGACTGGCCCTCGAGGTCGCCTCCCTCCTCCATGATGTGGGGACCACGCTCTCTTACCCGGGCCATGCGGCCCACTCCGCCTACTTCCTCCGCAGCCGTCCGCTCTACGGGCTCACCCATCGCGGTTTCCTGCTCGCCTCCCTCGCGGCGGGGATGAGCGAGGGCGAGGATGTCCCGGGAGGGACCATCAAACGGTATCCCTCGGTCCTGGAGGAGGACGACGTGGACGTCGCACGACGCCTGGGCGCGATGCTGGCCCTCTCGGAGGCGTTGGGCGACCTGCGCCCCCGACCCCGTTTCCGGGTGCAGGGGGAACGCTTGACCATCCGTGTCACGGGGGGGACTCCCCCCAACCGAAGGCTTTTCGACCGTGCCTCCCGCTGGCTCAAGCGATCGATGGATGTGGAGGTCCATGCCCGACCCACGTGACCGGCTCGACCGCTCGGCGGGGGGCTCGCGCCCGGTCTCCTACCCGGGGCGGTTGATCGTCTTCGAGGGGCTCGACGGGTCCGGGAAGTCGACGCAGGCACATCTGTTGCTCAAGTGGCTGACCGCGAGGGGATACCGGGCCTTCTTCACCGAGTGGAACTCCTCGGAGCTGGTCTCCGAGATCATCCGCCGCGGGAAGAAGAAGAACCTGCTCACGCCGTCGACCTTCTCGCTCCTCCACGCGACCGATTTCGCCGATCGCTACGAACGGCACATCCTGCCGCCGCTGCGCGCCGGCTACATCGTGATCTGCGACCGCTACATCTACACGGCGTATGCGCGGGACGTCGCCCGCGGCTGCGACCCGGAGTGGGTCCGCAACCTCTACGCGTTTGCCGTTCCCCCGGACAAGACCTTCTACTTCCGCGTCCCCGTGGAGACGGCGCACCGACGGAAGGAAGCCTCCCGGCTCAAGATCAAGTACTACGAGGCCGGGATGGACATGCATCTCTCCGACGACGTGACGGAGAGCTACCTGCGTTTCCAGGGGCTCCTCAAGCGTCAGTACGACCAGCTCGCCCGCTCCGAGGGGTACCACGTCATCGAGGCCGAGCAGCAGATCGAACACTTGCAGCGGGAGGTTCGCTCCGCCATCCGCCCTCTTCTCGGCGGGTTCCCCAAGGAGGAGGTGCTCATGCATGGCGCTTAGGGGCCCTCGAGAGCTGGCGGCTTCGGCCGCAGGCTCGCTTCAGAAGGGTGTGCAGCGGGCCCTGAGGATCCCCCGCGGGGGTGGCCGGGCCCGTTCGACCCGCCCTCCGACCGAGAAGCTCGGGTTCTCGACCTACGGCACCCGGCTCCCCGGCGCCAACCTGGAGTCCCTGCGCGGGCACTTGATCGTGATCGAAGGGCCGGACGGCTCCGGACGCACCACCGAGTGCGCGCTCCTGAAGGAACACCTCGAGGTACAAGGGCATGCGGTCCTCGAGACGGGGCTACGGCGGTCCAACCTGGTCAGCGAACAGATCGACCAAGCCAAGCAGGGTCACGTGCTGGGGGCGACCACGATGGCCCTCTTCTACGCTGTGGACTTCGCGGATCAGCTCGAGAACAAGATCGTCCCCGCGCTCTCCGCAGGGAGCATTGTGCTCGCCGACCGATACATCTTCACGCTCATGGCGCGGGCCATCGTCCGAGGGGCGAGCCGTCAGTGGGCTCAGAAGCTGCACGCCTTCGCGCTGCGCCCGGACATGACCATCTTCCTCGAGACCCGGCCAGAGATCCTGATGCACCGGTCCTTCGGGCGTTACGGCTCGCTCGACTACTGGGAGTCGGGGATGGACCTGGGCATCTCCCGCGACCGCTTCGAGAGCTTCTTCCGGTACCAGGCCCTCCTCAAGACCGAGTTCGACTGGATGGCCCGTAGCTACGGGTTCGTCAAGATCAACGCGAACCGTTCCCCTCTCGAGGTCCACCGGGACGTCCGTGCCTCGGTCCAGGGTCTCCTCGACGGTAACCGCCTCGAGTCCTTCCGTTGAGGGGGAGGGAGGCCGGGCCGTGACCTCCGTCCCGGTCGTGCGGCCCCTGCTGGGGGGTCGGACAAGGGCGACCCCTTGGGCCCCCGCGCCACGGAAGCTCGGGGTTCGAAGGCTCTCGCTCCCAGGGAGTCGCTTCGTCGGCCATGGAGGAGGGGCTTGCCGCCCCGGAACGTACCACGGGTCGTGGACCTAAGCGAGTTCCTGCGGCGCGCGCAGGCGCGCTCGCTCCGCGTCCACCGGCTCCTGGTGAAGGCCTCTCGCTCGTCCTTCGCACCCCCCGAGTTCTTGCACGACCTGCACCGAGAGGTGCGTCGGGCAAGGGTGGACGCGCGGGTGCTCCAGAGCACCGTGCGGTCGGGGTCGCGCGAGGGGCTCCAGGAGCTGGAGTCCATGCTGGCAGAGCTCTCCCAGCGCGTCGGAGAGGCACGCGACCGGGATGTCTTGGAAGCGGACCTACGCAGGCTCTCGCACAACGTCCGTCCGCCCGTCGCGCGCATGGCTCGCACCCTCGCCAGGGAGCTTCACAAGGAAGGAAGGGTCCTACGGCGGCGCCTGGGTCGGGACGCCAAGCGCGCGCTGACGAACGCTTCCGTTCGTCTTCCTTCTGGGCTTCAAGGTCTGAGAGGACCGGGGGCGCGGGCGCGGTTCGCCCGCGCGGTACGGGAGGAGCTCGCGGAAGCTCGCCGAGAGCTGGGCCGGGCCCACCGCCGTGCACGACGACACCCGTCGGTCCGCCGACTTCACCGATTGCGGATCTCCTTGCGTCGGCTCCGTCACCTGCGGACCTCGCTCGCGCACCACCCCCGAGAGGCGGACCTGGAAGCCCGGTGGCGCCGGCTCCAACGCGACCTTGGAGCGCACCATGACCTTGGAGTCCTCGAAGATTGGGTGAGCGAACGCGCGGCACCTGAGACGCGGAAGAGGTTGCGCCGCCTGCTTCATGAGGAGTTGGAACGGCGGAGGATGCGGGCGGAGAACGGTCTCACACTGCCGGCTTCACCAGCTCTGCATCGCCTCCCCCGCGGCACGCGGAGAAGGTCAAGGTCAACGACCGCTCAACGACGTCGACAAGCCGGCTGAGACCTGTGGCCCTTCCCCGTTGCAGTGCCGGGAGGATGGTCGTGGAGGCCGATCGCGTTCCCCGACGGGTCCCAGACGACCCCGCTGTGCTCGTCGTCCCTTTCGACACGGACCCCCTTGCCCTCGAGGAAGGTCGCGGCCTGGGCAAAGTTGGATACCCTAAGCTGAACGGGGGAGTCCAGCCCCCAGCACTTCATGGCGAGCGGAGTATGATCGTCGATCTCAAGGAGCACCAGTTCGCTCGCTCCCGCGCCGATCTTTACCCTATGACAACAGCCCCGGTGTGCCCCGTCGGTCACTTGGAACCCTAGAAGGTCGTGGTAGAACCGGAGCCCTTCGTCCAGGTCCTTGACGTGAAGCACCATGCTCCCCACGTCGAGGACGAGCCCGGGCTGCTCCGACATAGGCACCGTTCGCATGCGAACGGGACCTCTTGAACGTTGGGGAGGGGTCAGCGGCGAGGCGGTGCCCTCGGTTCGAGCGCGCGGGATGCGGATCGCCGTAGATGGAGAGCCCCACCCGACCGAGAGGTCACCCGCTCCTCGCTCCCGTGAGGGTCGCCCGCTCGAGACCCAGGAACCTCGCGACCTCAGCGGCGTCTGCACGGAGCGCAGCTTCGGCCGACCGGGAGAGCCGATGGAACGGCTCAAGTCGTATCCTGAGCTCCCGTCCCCGGGTGGTCTGCGACCAGACCCCGGCCACGCGACCGTTCTCGAGGATGGTCGGAGCGACCCAGCCCTGGGGCCGGTAGACCCTGGGGAGATGCTCTGACCTGGCGAGGTGGTCCCGTCCCCAGTGCCCCAATAGGAAGACATCGAAGTTCGGGAGAAGGCGTGCCGACGGCGAGGGCACGTCGCGGTCGAGGAGCGCCGGGAGGTCCCGCCGCACCATCCAGCCCTTGCGACCCGCGCTCTCCACCGGGACGAGCTCGTCCTCGAGCCTATGGAAGATCGAGACCGCCTCTCGGTGGAGGATCCGGCTCCAGCCCACGAAGTCTCGGGGGTCGGCCGGTCCGTAGGTGCCGAGATAGATCCGGAGCAGCTCCTCCTCCGCCCGTTCCCTCGTCGTGTCGCGCCAGCGCGGCACCCAGGTCTCGCCCCGAACGTAGGTCGATTCCGTGCCCCGGGGGGGTCCGTGGCAGATGTCGCCGCGCGCGCCTACGAGATGCAGGAGGTAGCCGCCGGGGAAGAGCTGCCGCCCCAGCCGCACGGATGGGATCTTCCGCGCGTTCCCCCAACCCCCTCCGGTCCAGGTGTCCTGGGGCAGACGCAGGTCACGAGCCACCCGCTGTACGAGCTCCGGGGCGGTGACAGGTTCCTCCAGGGCGTCGAGCGTCGCGGTCAAGAGCCCCTCGAGCGCCTTACGGTTCACTCCCTTGCCCAGCGCCCAGCGGATCTCCTTCTCCGCGCGGCCCGCGGAGCCTCGAACAAAGACCGCCAGGTCGGCCGACGGGAGGAGGTGAAGCGTGCGGCGCATGCACCAGGCCCGCACCATCGAGCGGTCCTTCCACAGGGCCTGCTCGAAGGTCTCCCTCCGGAGACCACGCACACGCAGGGCGAGCGACAGCTCCGCGGAAGAAAGTACCTGGGCCTGCGCTCCGCCAATGTCGTGGAGCACACGCAGGCGGTCGCGAAGGGGTGCAGGCGCGAGGAGGTGGTGGCGAGCGAGCCGGAACGCCGAGACCTGATCCGGGGTCACCTTGGCGACCCCGCGGTCTGGGACCTTGCCCCGGTGCCTCACGGCTTGCGGATTCCGCGTTACCTCTTGAAGCCCCCTTGGCCGCAGAGCGCACGCTCGGGGCATGAAGGTCGGTGAGAGGTAGGTAGCCGTCGCATCCCGCGGGCTCGTGCGCGGACCGGGCGTGTTCAATCTACGGGGGCATCCAGGTCTTCTTCCTCTACCGCTCCGCGGGTCCCCTCTCGCCGCCCTTGCCCCGATGCGGAGGCTTGGGGTGCAGCGGCATGACCCTTGGACGGAGGAGGGCCCCGTGACTTCCCACGTAGAGGGGGGCCCCATTTCCAGAGGACGATGAGCGCGCCCAGCGCCAGCACCAGCGCGACGTCCGCGACGAGGGACCAGGGTGGCGTGCTCACCCGATGCGAGGGGGTCGAGTTCCCGGAGCCGTTCCCCGAAGGGTTGCCTCCGCCGCCGGGACCTTGCGGGGGTGTCACGTCGACCGTGGTAGTCGCACCAGTGCTGCGTCCGCGTCCGTCCTGAGCAAGGACCCCGATCGTGAAGTTGCCTGAGCGTGCGGGCGCGCACACGAGCGAGGTGGTGTTCGCCGAAGCGCAACCCGCGGGCAGCCCGGTGTACGAGAGGTGGATTCCTCCGGACCCCCCGATCAGTTGGACCGAGAAGGAGAGCGCACTTCCCTCCGCCACCACCGAAGGAGAGGCGGAGAAGGAGGCGATGGCCGGGTCCGCGTTCACCTGCACCCCAGAGCTCGCGGAGAGAGAACCTCCAGCGTGGTCGCGGACCGTGACCGTTACGGAAAAGCTCCCCGTCGCGTTCGGGGCACAGGTGAGGAGCGCGAGCGGAAGGCTGGCGCATCCCTGGGGAAGGCCGACGTAGGTGTAGTTGTACGCGGGCGTTCCCCCCACCACCGTTGTGTTGAGGGTCAGATTGTCGCCCAGGTCGAGAACCGCAGGAGAGGCGACGAGCGAGGCAGACGACAAACCTGGGAGGACGGAGATCCGTTCCGCGTGGTAGACGCTCGCGCCGACGGAGTCGTTGTCGAACAAGCCGATCGAGAAGGTCCCCGACGTGGAGTAGGTGTGGTTCACCGTGACCCCCACCCCCCGGCTCCCATCTCCGAAGAGCCACTGGAAGGCGTAGGGGGACGTGCCCCCGTAGGGAACGGCGAGGAAGTGTGTGGGGGCCCCCACGTCCGTCGAGGAGGGGGCGTCGATCCCTGCCGACGGCCAGTTGTTGACGATCACCAGCACCGAAGTACTCGCGCTTCCGCCTGCACTGTCGTTCGCCCAGACCGTGGCCGTCGCGTTGGGAGAAGCTCCGAACGAACGATTGACCCACGCCCCGTAGCGAGGGCCCCCTCCCTGCGAGAAGCCCCACGTGAGATTGTAGGGAGCTAAACCGCCCGCGACACTGGCGTGAAAGCTCACCGCGATCCCCTCATCGGTGGCATTCGGGGTGGTGGAAGCGCTGACGGACAGCGCGCCGGCGTGAACCATGTCCCGGTCCCCCCCCGCGGAGCCTTGCGGAGGGGCCACGACGACCCGAGCCGCTCCCATGGGCAGGAGGCCGAGGGTCAGCAGTAGGGCTAGCCCCAGGGTGAGCCACGACGCACGATTACGGCTAGCCTTCGTCGCCCTTCTCCTTGGGCGCGCGGGATGGTCTGCCCCTGCGGGCGCCTCGGGAGGACCGCCTGGCGCGGACACGGCAGAGCTGGCCACGGGTCAGCGCCCAAAGAAGCCTGCCACCCCCCGGACGGACGGGACCCGGGAAGTCGATCGCGACGGCCCCGCCCTTTGAGAACTTGAGGACCGAGGTCCCCTCCCCCAGGACACAGTACCCGACGAGGCGTGAGAGCTGAGGCTCGTGGCCGACCAGGACGAGGTCCCCCCTGCCGCGCGCGGCGCTCGCCCGACGGAAGAGCGCAACCAGGTCTCCCTCTGGTTCGAGCTCCTTCCAGGTCTGGAGCCGACGCGCGGGGGGCCAGACCTTTCCAAGGATCTCCGCGGTCTCGGCCGCCCGGGCCAGAGGGCTCGTGGCGGCGTTCCCCCGTCCCTCGAGGAGCGAACGAAGCCCGTGGGAAGCGTCCTCGAACTCCCGCCGCCCTCCGGGTTTGAGCGGGCGACCCCGGTCGTCCGGCCATCGGACAAAATCGCGCGAGCGTGCGGGCGCATGGCGCACCAGCACCCAGCGACCCTGCACCATCCCCTCGGCATCAGGGATGCGCGCCTTTAGCCTTGGCCTCCGCGCGGCTTCGAGGGAGGGGACGGGGTCAGTCGTCCTCGCGCAGCACCCGCGACAGGATGTCCCGGGCCTGGGACTGGAGGTCCGAGAGCGACCCCTCGTTGACGATCATGTGGTCCGCGAGCGCGAGAGCGTTGCCGATGCCCCATTTGAGCTCGCGGCGGTCGCGTTCGTAGAACTCCTCCATGGAGGTGTGGTCGTCGCCCCTGCCCCGCCGGGTGAGACGGTCGAAACGGGTGTCGGGGGAGGCGAAGACGCCCACCACGGTGAGGTCGCCGAAATTGTGACGGAAGACCGTTACCTCCGCATCCGAGCGGCACCCATCGACCAGAGTCTTGGTCTCGGTGATCTTCGGGACGATCTTCTTGGCCCAGACCGAGGGGCCCTGCCGGTCGCGCTCCTCGTTCGCGATCCGGGCGTTGTTCTTGTCGTTGATCGGGAGCCCACGACGGCGGACCTCGTCCCGGACCAGGTCGCCCATCTTGAGGACATGGAAGCCGAGCATCTTCGCGACCCCCACGATCTCGTCCTTCCCGGACCCCGGGAGTCCGACGGTCACGACGAGCTTCATCGACCCTGGCGCCTCAATGGCCCAACGTCGGGGCCAGCGAATCCGGCTCGGTCGCCTTCTGCATGCGGTCGGCCATCAGGGTGTACGCCCGGGCCTCCGCCTCCCACTGCTTCGCCTTTTCGATGTGCATGTCGGAGAGGACCTTCTTCTGGGACGCGATCTGAAGGTGGTGCGCCGCCGCGTGCTCCAAGTTCTTGGCGCGGCGTTGGAGTCCGGCCATCTTCTGCTGGATCTTGCGGATCTTCACGTGGATCTTGGACTGGTCGTGCGCCGCCACGGCCCCGGAAGCCGTACCGCTCGCTCCCATCTGGAGCATCTTCTCCTGCTCCTTCTGGTCCGATTCGAGCTCGGGGATCCTGCCGAGGACGGCCTGCTCTTTCTCCCGGAGGACCGTCGCGCGGTGCCGGTGCTTCTCCATCGTCGTGGTGAGCTTGGAGGCTCGGTGCCGCTCCTTGAAGGCCATCTTCTCGTATTTCGCAGCCTCCTCCCGTAGCTTGTTAATGTTGGCCACGCCCAGGCTCATGAAGCGGGCGCTGCGGTCGGTGTCCAGGGTTGACCCGGAGGGGGGCGGGGCGGTGGTCGACGAGGACACCCCTGCGGAGCTCCCCCCGCCGCCCGTGAACCCCCCGCTAAGAGGAAGGGGGGGCACCGGGGGCTCCTGCCTTCCCGCCATGAACAGGTACACCGGGTATCGAACCAGCTTATTTCAATTCCGTTCGAACCGGACCGCCCGACCGCACCGTGCCGGGAAGGCCCGGCCCCGCATCCAGAGCGCCTCGTGCGGGGACCTCTACGCTCGGAACGTGGGTCGAGGAGGCACGAACTTCGACCGGACCCGACCCGCGAGAGCCTCCAGGGGAAGGCGTACCTGTGCCCGGCTGTCCCGCTCCCGGAGCGTGATCGTTCCGTCCTGCATCGTCTGATTGTCGATGGTCACCGCGAAGGGGGTTGCGAGCTCGTCCTCGCGGGCGTACCGCTTCCCGACGGAGGCCGTGAGCGGGACGACGACCGTGAACCCGTCCTCCCGCCGCAAACGCTCGGCCACCTCGTCGGCCTTCGCGGCGTGCACCTTGCGGATCAAGGGCAGGACCGCGATCTGCATGGGAGCTAGGTAGGGGGGAAGGGCCCAGACGGTACGCGGTTCCTTCTCCTCCTGCCCACCCTCGGCGGCCCCCCCTGACGCGGCAGCGGGGGTCTCCACGCGTAAGTGCAGGTCCCCCAGCGCCCAGAGGTTGCGGTCCACCCCGAAGGTGAGCTCCAACACATGTGGGAGAACCGTCTTCCCGCCCGTCGGGGTGACCCGAAGATCGGTCTTCGACCCCTCTCCATGACGAGAGAGGTCGTAGTCCCCGCGGTAGTGCACCGCGCCCAGCTCCTTGTACCCCCCGAGGGAGTCCAGGCGGACCTCCGCGTCGAAATGGATCCGGTTGTAGAAGGCTCGTTCCTTCTCGTTCTTCTCTAGGAACCGGACCCGGTCCGCAGGGTACTGTAGGACGTCCCGGAAGAACCGGAGCATCATCGCGAGGTGGTAGGCGTAGAAGGAGGGGATGCCCCCCGACGACACCAGCTCCCCTGCCCGGATGGGGGTGGGCTCGGTCGCCCCCTTCTCCCGGTCCTTCGCTCGGAGGCAAGGAAGCTCCTCTCCCGCCACCTCGTCCAGGGGCACGGAGAAGTTCTCGGGGTCGAAGAAGATCTGGAGCTCGGCCTGGGTGAACGCGCGCATCCGGAAGAGCACGTTCCGGGGGGCGATCTCGTTCCGATAGGCCTTCCCGATCACCGCGATCCCGAGCGGCAGCTGGTTGCGACCCACCTCCCACATCCGGGAGAAGGAGAGGTAGGCCCCCTGGGCCGTCTCGGGCCGAAGGTACGCGCGTTCCTTCCCGGCGGCGCCGAAGTCCAGGCCGAACATCAGATTGAAGGCGCGCGGCAGCGAGAGTGCGCGTTCCCCGCAGCGGGGGCAGGGGAGGTTCTTCTCCTGGAGCATGCGGCCCAGGACCTCGGGGGCGAGCCCCTCCACGTCGGCGACCCCGTTCTCCTCGAGCAGCGTGTCCGCTCGGAAGTGCTGCCCGCACTTCCCGCACGTCACGTCAGGGTCGGCGAAATGGGCGAGATGGCCCGAGGAGCGGACCACGGCCTCGGGGACGATCTCCGCCGGGTCGATGAGATGGTAGTTCGGGGAGAGGCCGACGAACCAGGAGCTCCAGGCCGCTTCCAGCCGCCGCTTGAGCGCCGTACCGGCCGGGCCGTAGTCGTAGAGCCCTGCGGTCCCGCCGTAGATCTCCGCGCTCGGCCAGAGCACGCCCCGTCGCTTGAACAGGGAGAGGAGCTCTTCGAACTGCACGGCTTGGCGGACCTCCCTTCGCTCCCCCGCGACCCCTAGGCCTCGGAAGCGGAACTCCCCGGGACAAGAAGATGACGATGCGCCGACCTGGCGGCGACCTGATAGTACGGGTCCTCGGGGGGGAGACGGAGCACGAGCGCCCGGCCGGGCGACCCGACCTCGAGCCGGGCGCTCCGAGGGCGCCCGAGGACCTTCCAGGGAGTGACGAACGCCGCCTCCACCAGGGTACGCGGCTCGACCGGCTCCCCCCGGGCCCGGGCCGAGAGGTAGGCGAACTCCATCTCGCGGAAGAGGTCCGGGGACTGGAACATCACGTTGTCCGTCCCGAGGAGGATCGGGATCCCCCGCCGCTCGAGCTGGGCGATCGGAGGGAAGCGCTCGTACAGGGCGTTGGACCGAGGACAGACCGCGACCGGGACCTTCGCCTCCCTGACCGCATCCAGGTCATCTCCCGTCGCGTGGCACAGGTGGACCAGGAGGAACGGCTTGAGGTCGAGCACCGGGTCGATCGGTTCCCAGACCGATTCGCTCGCGTGCAGCGCGAGCCGCTTGCCTGCGCGCTTCACCTCCTGCCGAGCGAGCTCCGCCGCGCCCAGAGGAAGGTCGCGGATCGCGGAGAGCCCCAGGCCGTCCGCTTCCGCGAGGAGCGTCCGAAGCTCCTTCCGGCTGAGCGGGTCGGCCGGGCGGCCAAAGATGATGGGCTCCACCAGGGTGCCCTTGGAGGCCCGTCGCAGAAGGCGGACGCCCCCAAGCCCTTCCTCCCGAAAGTCGAGCGTCGCGGAGGTCCCCAAGCTGGCCATGGTTTGCAGCGAACGGTGCATGGCTTCGACCTTCTCTGACGGGGAAGACGCGGCCAGCACCCGATGCTTGAGACCATGGGGTGGCGCAACGACCTGATGGAACGGGATCTTCGGCGGCTCCTGGGTCCACACACTGTCCCCGAGGTGGGTGTGCCCATCCACGGACCAGGGGAGAGCGATGCCGTGGACCTTCCGCTCGCTCGGAAGGAGGGGGCCGAGGGTCCCTCGCGACCCCCGCTCTAACACCCTCCCGCTGCGACCGAGACGAACTTCTCCTGGGAGGGCTCCTTCGGAATCGATGATGGCCCCGACGACCCGTAGCTCGGGCCGCTCTCGGGCTTCCCTGGAGCCTCGGTCCGGGCTGCGATCCCCCACGATGCCCTCCGCGATCCGCGTGCGGGGGGCGGTGCCTCCTTATCAAAGGTGGCAGAAACGGGCCTTCGAGGGTACGTCCCCTCCCCAGGGAGCGAAAGAAGGAGTTTCCCCCCAGAGGGACCGTTGCCGGTCCCCCCGGGGGTGCCCGAGAGTGCTAGCGGAGGGCGGCCTTCGCTCCCGGGCCGGCCTTCAGCGTCCGTTACGGAGGTCCCGAGCCGCTCGGAAGATCGGCAGTGGCATCGACCCTCGCGGAAGTCGGCCCCAGCGCCCACCACGTCCGAAAAGGGCGGAACGAGGAGCACGCTCATCCAGCAGGATCTGGAACGCCGGACGCTCCACCTTCGTGAGGGGGCCGTCCCGAGGCACGTCCAGGTTCATGCCGACCGGCTTCCAGTACCCTCCACCATCTGCGGGCTCCTCGGCCTCGGCTTGGGTGCCCACGATGAGCTCCAGGGGGAGGAGGGGAACGGAGCTGCGGTTGCCGAAGCGTCCTGGCATGGTCCCTCCTCCCCCCTTCTCGTACGCAGTTCTCTGTCCGCTCGTGGTCTCCTGACGACCCGACCCTCTCCTTACGGGGTCTTCCCGGGGACGAGGTGCCCCGGGATCGTCGAGCCCAGGAAGAAGTAGGCCGCAATCGAGGCGAGCGCCATGAAGACCGGGAAGACGAGCAGGACGAGGCTCACCACTCGTGGCAGGTGGTACCGGATCTCGTCGCTCGACCCCGCCTTCGCCTTCAGTTGGGGCGAAAGGCCTTGGACGCCGCGAACGGCGACCCCCAACCGGCGGGAGATGACGTTCGGCGCTTCGCTCGTCCAGTACATCGGGGAGGTCTCCACGGAGCCCATGAAGTGGTCCACCAGGACCGTCGCTGGGAACGCCATGATGCCCGCGGCGCCGAACCCCGCGTACAGCAGGAGCATGTTGAGGGGCTCCTTGGTGTAGTTGAGCCCGTACCCTGTCCAGCCGTAGAAGAGCGTGATCGCCCCCGCGACGAGCGCGAACAGCCCCACGTACTGCAGCTTCAGGTTCAGGTACGCCGAGATGGCGAAGGCGACCAGCACCAGGCCGAAGAGGAGGATCACATCCGTGAACAGGATGTTGTAGCCGCCCAGGTAAGCGTAGGGGGCGTAAGGCCACACCATCTCCGCCCAGACCCCTAGGAGGCTCGCGGTGATCCCGACCCCGCCCAGGGGGATGGCCGAGCCCTTGAGCACCTCATGGAGGCCCTTCGTGTCTCCCTTGAGCATCCGGAACCAACCGACGACAGCTACGTACGTCAGGAGGACCCCGGCAAGTAGGAGCAGACCCTCGATAAGGCCCAGGTCATCGATGAACGTCATGGTCCTTCCTCCGGAGCCTAAGCCCCGCCTCCCTCGCTCGTTTTCGGCAACGTCTCGGCTCTGAGCTCTTCGTTCGGCGTCATGGTCGCCCTCGTTCACAAGATTCGCGCAGGCTCCGATACCCGTCGCGGCTGTTCGGTAAGGAGAGTAGGGAGAGGGGCTGCTAGGTCCTGACAGGGCACGACTCCATCCCTCCGCTCTCGGTCCTCCCGTGCCACGGGGGCCAATTGGGGGGGTGGTGAGAGCATCGCCGCCGATGGGGCTGGTCAGAGGCCCTTCGGAATGCCGTGGGTCAAATTCTCCTTACTTCCGACTGATAAGGAGCCCCCACGCTGTTCGGGCGAGCATCTATGGAGGCAAGGACGACCCCGGAGGTCGGGGAGGGAGAGCACGAGCTTTTGCGCCGAGTCCAGCGCACGGGGAGCGCTTCGCTCACCGTAACGCTGCCCAAGTGGTGGACCGAAGCCATGGGGGTACGGTCCGGGGACGCCCTACGCTTCCGCGACCTCGGGGGGGGACGGCTCGAGGTCAGCCACGCCAACAGCGCCGAGCCGAAGGAGAACCCGCTCCCGCGGACCCTGAGCGTCGACGCTCGCGGCGCGGACCCTCACTTCCTCTCGAGGATCATCGTGGGGGCCTACATCACGGGCCACGACCAGGTGGTCCTCGTGGGCCGGGTCTCCGCGGCTCAGAGAGCAGAGGTCGCCCGGACCGTCTCCCGCCTCCTCGGCACGACGATTGTTGAGGACGAGCCGGACCGCATGGAGGTCCGCAATTTCGTCGACCCCACGCACTACGGGCTCCCTCGACTCCTCGGAAGGATGGTCGCGCTCCTCAAGATGCAGAACGAGGTGCTCCGCTCCGCCCTCCACGACCACGGACGGCTGGACCTCGAGCGCTCCGGTGCGCTCGAGGACGAGGTCGACCGGATCTACCGGTTGATGGTACGTCAGCTCTTGCTCTCGAGCGACAACTTCCGCATCGCGAAGGAGGTCGGGGTCCCGAGCCACCACTTCCAGATGGGCTACCGCGTGGTGGGGAAGGCGCTCGAGGAGATCGGCGACCTCCTCTCGGACATCGGTCGCGAGCTCGGCTCGCGCATGGAAGGGGAGTGGGACGTGCCGAGGGATGTCGCGAACGACCTCGCGGCCTGGCTCTCCCGGATCGAGGGGCACCTCTCCCGGACCATCGCGGCCTTCGCCCACCCTTCGACCGTGGAGGCGAACAGCGCGCTCAACGACGTGCAGGACGACCTCCCGGGGCTCAAGGAGCTGGAGAACGAGATCCCACGCAGGGTCCGCGACAAGCTCTCGGCGCTCATGGCGCAACGCCTCGTCGGTAGAATGACGCAGACCCTCCGGATGCTCGTCGTGATCGGGGAGATCTCGATCAACCGGTCGGTCGAGCCGGAGGAGATCGCGGGCCACCAGGACCGCATTCTGCAGGCGACCACCACACGCGCTCGCGACACTCGGATGCCTGAGGAGCCTGCCCTTCCCACCGCCCCCGAAGGACCGAAGGGCCGTTCGAGCCCGTCGCTGGAGCGGCCAGAACCTTAGGGACCCGCGATAGGTCGCTACGGCGCTTCTAGGAGCATCGAGAGGCCATTTCCGCCCCCCATGCAGAGCGAAGCAAGCCCTCGTCCGACCTTGCCGTGCTGCATCTCGTAGGCGAGGGTCACGAGCAGGCGAGCTCCCGTGCAACCGATCGGGTGACCCATCGCGACCGCCCCGCCGTTCACGTTGAAACGGTCGTCGTTCACTCCAAGCTCTTTCTGGAAGGCCACGGCCGAGACGGCGAACGCTTCGTTGACCTCCACGCGGTCCACTTCCCCGATCGACAGCCGGGCCTTGGCGAGGTGCTCCTTGACGGTGGGGATCGGGGACTCGGTGATCCGGGCGGGTTCCACCCCTCCCACGTGGTAGGAGTGGACCCACGCCAGCGGGGCGAGTCCGAGCTTCTTCACGCGGGCTTCGCTCGCGAGGACGAGCGCCGCCGCACCGTCCGAGAGCTGCGACGCGTTGCCCGCCGTGACCGTGCCATCCTCGGAGAAGACGGGCTTCAGTTTCGCAAGACGCTCCATCGTGGTGTCCCCGCGGATGCCTTCGTCCTTGTCGAGCGGCCCGGGCGCGTGGGACGCTTCGGGGGGCACGGGCACGATCTCGTCTCTGAACTTTCCGTCCGCGGTCGCCTTGGCGGATCTCTGATGGCTCCGCAGGGCGAAGGCGTCCTGCTCCTCCCGGGAGACCGAGTTCCGCTTCGCCGTACCATCCGCCGTCTTCCCCATGTGGCCGTGCCCATAGGCGTCCTCGAGAGAGTCTCGGAGGACGCTGTCGACGAGCGTCGTGTCCCCGTAGCGCAGACCCGTTCGGAAGCGGGGGGAGAGGTACGGCGCCTGGCTCATGCTCTCCATCCCGCCGACGAGGGCGATGTCAACATCTCCCGCGCGGATCTCCGAGGCCGCGAGCATCGCCGCGCGCATGCCCGAGCCGCAGACCTTGTTGATCGTGACCGCCCCACGGTCGTGAGGGAGGCCGACCGCCTCTTCGACCTGTCGAGCAGGATTCTGCCCCAGCCCTGCCTGGATGCAGAGGCCCATGATCACCTCGTCGACCTTCTTCGGAGGGACCTGGGAGCGTCTCAGCGCCTCCGCGGCCGCGATCGCCCCGAGCTTGACCGCGGGGACCTTTGATAGAGCTCCGCCGAACTTCCCGATAGGGGTTCGCGCGGCCCCGACGATCGCGATACGCGCGGCTGCGGGCATGGAGTGGCGGAACGTTCCCGCAGATTTAGGTGTTGGGAAGGGCAGCGCCCCCCTTCCGCTCGGGTCTTTGCGGGTCGAAGCCTCCAAGAGCTCTTGCCGTGCTCGGGCCAACGTGCCCCGCGGGCTCCCCTCTGACCTGGACCTCCTCAGCGTCGGACACCTCAATGTGGATGCCGAGATCCGGGTCCCTCGTCTCCCCGACCGGGACTGGACGGTCCCGGCCCTCGCCCGGCGAATGAGCCTGGGCGGCACCGCGGCCAACATCGCGCGGTGGTCGGCTCATCTCGGGGTCCGGACCGCCCTCTCGTCGTTCGTCGGGGAGGACCTGCCGAGCGCTTTCCTCTCGACCCTCCGCAGGGACGGTGTTCGTGTCGACGACGTCGTGGTGCGCCACCGCGAGTTCACCCCCACCTGCTGGATCTTCGAGGATGGGAAGGGGGGCCAGCTCACCATCATCGATCAAGGCGCGATGGATTCGACCCGGAACGAAGCTCTGCCCCGTCGGACGATCGCTCGATCCCGGCTGGTCCACATCACCACGGGCGACCCAGTTTTCCAGCTCCGCGTCGCGCGCGCCGCCCGAGAGGCTGGAAAGATCGTCGTCTGCGACCCGGCCCAGGAGATCCACTACCGGTGGTCGCCCCGGGGGATGGCGGAGCTGCTCTCGCTCTCCGAGATGTTCTTCGGGAACGAGCGAGAGTTCCTCCAGGCCCGCTCGCTCGTCAAGGCACGGACACCGCGAGACTTCCTTGCGCGCGTTCCTGTCGCGGTGGTCACCCGCGGGCCCAAGGGGGTACGGGCGTACACCCGCCGAGGTACCTTGGAGGCACCTCCTGCCCGACTTCGGCGCTTCCACAGGGTCACCGGGGCGGGGGACGCGTTCCGGGGAGGGTTCTACCGTGCCTGGTTCGAAGGCGAGCCGCTGGAGCGCTGCCTTTCCTGGGGCTCGGCCGCCGCGGGGGCCCTCGTGGAACACCCCCCCGGGCCTGACGGACGCTTGCCCTCACGGCTTGCGGTCCGTGCGAAGGTTCCGAGAGCGGCCTAGGGAACGCTACACATTCGGGCAACCCGTGAAGGATCGCAGAGCGGAGGAGAGATCACGATGAAGATGACCCCCCTCGACTCGCTCATTTCCATGGAGGAGGCCAAGCGTCGTCTGCTCGCAGCTGCGGTCCCTATCCACCGGGTCGAGCGCATTCCCCTCGGGCAGGCGATAGGACGTGTCGCGGCCCGAGAGGTCCGGGCGCCGCGACCGATCCCGTCCTTTCTTCGCGCCACCTGGGACGGTTACGCCTTCCTTGCCCGCGACTCCCAAGGGGCTTCACGGCGCTCCCCCGTAGCGTTGAGGGTCGTGGGGGAGCTGCACGCGGAGGAGCGTCTCCCCCGCACGCTCCGTCGCGGAGAGTGTGTCGCCATCGCCACCGGAGCGGCGCTGCCTCGGGGGGCGAACACGGTCGAGCTGTTCGAGAACGTGCAGGTCGAAGGCGAGCACGTGCGGCTCACGTCCCCGGTCCCGCCCGAGAACGGTCTCGCCCTTCCCGGCGAGGACGTGCGGAAGGGGCAGCGGCTGGTCCGATCCGGGGAGGTCCTCACCCCGGCCCGGATCGGGGCGGTCGGCGCGACAGGGAGGGACTCAATCGAGGTCTACGCGAAGCCGAACGTGGTCCTCCTTCCGAACGGGAACGAGCTGGTGCCCCCTGGCGGTCAGCTGGCCCCAGGTCGCATCCACGAGTTCAACAACTTCACTCTCGGCGCCCTGGTCGCGGCCTCCGGGGGGATCCCTCTTCCCCTTCCTCCTGCGCCGGACGACCCGGCGGTGCTCGAGGGCGCCCTCGAGGGAGCCCTGAGGTACGCGGACCTCGTGATCGCGACGGGGGGAAGTTCCGTAGGCGAGCGAGACTTCTTGGCGACGGTCTTCCCTCGCCTCGGCCGCCTCCTCTTCCACGGCATCCGCGTCCGACCGGGGAAGCCTACGCTGGCCGCTAAGGTCGGGGAGAAACTCCTCCTGGGGATGCCGGGGCACCCGACGAGCTGCCTCTCGAACGGGCTCTGGCTCCTTCTGCCGCTCCTGAGGAAGCTAGCCCGGCTCCCGGGTCCTGGAGTATCTCCTGAAGAGGCGCGGCTCGCGACCCGATACGAGTCCCCGACGGCGGGTTTCTCGGCGGTTCTGCCGGTGCGGCTGAAGGAGGGTTGGGCCTACCCCACCTATCGGGGGTCGGCCGCGATCACGAGCCTCATCGAGGCCGATGGCTACGTGCTCGTCCCCCCCTCGACGCGTCCTCTCCTGAGGGGCGCCCAGGTCACGGTCCAGCGTCTTCCCTATCCCTTGGCCTGAACTTCCCATCGGGCGCTCTGAGTGAGCTTCGCACTCGCCCCCGGGAGTTCGAGCGGCGACCACATCTGACCTGACGACGCCGCTGCATCGGCCGAGGGCGGGCCGCCGGAGGCCATCTGGCGCAAGGTCAATCCAAGTTAACCTCGGCGCCTTCTGTCGTCGGGGCGCTAGCGCCCTGGGTGAGCTGTGCAGGCCAACGCGGCGCGAGCCGCCTATTCGGTGGGGGATCGGACCATTGTGCTGGGGCTCTTGGCGGTCTTCCTTGTCGTCATCGCGGCGGGCGTGTTGATGATGTCCTTCGCAGGAGGGTTCGGCGGGCCGATGATGGGTTACTACTGGGGGGGCAACTGGGGCTCCATGGCCTTGGTCGGGGTCCTCGTGATGGTGGTCTTCCTGGGGCTGTTCTTGTTCCTGCTCTACGTGCTCTTCCGAGGGGCGTCCGCCCCTGCCGTTTCGATGGGAGGTGCGGATCCCGTGGAAGTGGCAAGGCTTCGGTACGCTCGCGGAGAGCTCACAAAGGCGCAGTACGATCAACTGCTCTTGGACCTTGGAAGAACGAATTGAATCTCTCCTCGTGGGCGCGCTTCCCACCCGACATGCTGCTGTAGTCGGGGGACCCCGCGCTAGGGCTTGGGCGCGCCGAGAGAGGGCGTCCTAACCGTACCCGGGCAAAGTCTGGGGGTACCGCCCGTCCTTGGGTGGCACGGGGTCGCTCCTCGTCTGCGCCCTCGGCTCTCCGGTTCCCGGGATGCCCTGCCCGCGCGCGTGTCGAGCCCTGCACACCCCGCACATGCGTTGCTCGCAGCAGTCGCACTCTTGCGGGGCCGAGGAGGGAAGATGGCATACCGGGCACATCGACTTCGCGCTCCAGGCCTCCCCGATAGCGCTCTGAAGACAGCGGACAAGGCCCACGTAGGCCTCGAGGACCGCGGGGTGCTCCCGTGGGACCTTCGCCGAGAACTCGAAGATCGGGAGGAAAGCCCCGTCCTGCACGACGACCCCCACCTTCCACTCGACGCCGTCGGTCTTCCCCATCAGGATGGCCAGGGGCTCTCCGAGCCCGGAGCGCCCGGCCCGCGGGGTGGTCGTGGAGCCCTCGGCGCGACGCCGGGGCGTGGCGGACTGCACCTCGTGGACGATGTGGACCGGAACCTCGGTCCCCTTCTCCTCTGGCCCCGGGGCCTCTCCCGAGGGCTCTTGGTCAGGCGGAGGATCTGCCGTTGTGGACCTCTGAGCCAGCCCCACGGGCGGGTCTGCCCCGAGCTATCCCGCGACGCGCTATAACCTAGCGGGGTGAAGACGAACGCTGGTGGCGCTCCCGCCGGGACATTTCCCGGCGGAACACCGTCCCAGAGAAGCGAAGCGGAGCGTAGGCTCAACTGCGCGGGCTGGGGCCCCTTCGCTCGGTCGTGCCCGTGGGGGCCGCGGGCGATGCGACCGCAGGACGGCCAGCGCTTTCGCTCGAAGACCCTGGGAGGAACGTCCGCATCCAGACGTCCATCATCGCGCGCTGCGGTGCCAGGGTCGCCTGGAAGGCTTCCCGCATCCGGTCACCGAGCTCGGTCGTTCTGCGGCTCCAGTCCTCTCTCCGCGACTCCGCATCCGCTTCCTCCTCCGCGTTGCGAGGGGTCGATGCGGTCCGGTTGAACGTCTCGATCCAGGACGCGTAGCTCTTCTGCTGCTGTTCCGAGAAGCGGGTCAGGAACTCCGTCGCGGTCTTCCCGGTCTCGGCGACGAACCGGGTCCAGACCTCCATGCCGTTGCTCAGCGAGGCTGGAGCGTTGGTGGTCGTGGTTCGAGGGTTTGCGGTCGGCGCGGGTTCGGAGCTCGTGGTGCGGGTCTTTCGGGGCATGATCGGCCTCCGTTCGGCGCGAGCGCTCAGGAAGGCTTCAACCGTTTCGTGAACCCGGGGTTACGAGCGCCCTCGTTCTCGCTCCGCTCGTTCCGCGCACAAGCCTAATGGTCCACGCACCCTGAGAGGGCCGTGCCCGGCTCACGAAAGGCGATCGCGATCCTCTCCATCGAGGGGACGAACTGCGACGAGGAGCTCGCGCGGGCCTTTCGCCTCCTGGGCGCAGCCCCCGAGATCGTCCACTTGAAGCAGTTCGAGGGTCGTGACGTGGCGCCCGAGAAGCGGCGGCGGCTCTACGATTACGATGCCCTGATGGTCCCCGGGGGCTTCTCCGCCGGTGACTACGTTCGTGCAGGAGCGGTCCTCGGCGCTCGGGTGAAGAGCGTTCTTGGGAAGGACCTCGCCGAGTTCGCCCGTGCGGGCCACCTGGTCGGGGGGATCTGCAACGGCTTCCAGGTCCTGGTCGAGATGGGGCTCCTTCCCGGGCGCCCACGCGACCTCCTCGGGGCCCCCCAGGCCGTCCTGAACACCAACGACTCCGCGCACTTCGAGTGCCGACCGACGTTCTGCCGATGGGAGGGAGGGAACTTCCGACCTCTGAAGGACCAGATGTCGAAGGGGACGGTCCTCTACATCCCCTCGGCCCACGGCGAGGGGAAGCTGATGCTCTCCGGCGAGAAGGGGGCCAGCCTACGCGAGCTCGAAGAGAACGGCCAAGTCCTCTTCCGGTGGGTCGACCCCGAGGGGCGGATCGCGGGGTACCCTTGGAACCCGAACGGCTCGGAGGGGAACGTCGCCGGTATCACCAACCGCGATGGGAACGTCTTTGGGCTCATGCCCCACCCTGAGCGCTCGGTCTCGTTGCTCCAGTACCCGGACTACACCCGACGCGGAGCTTCCGACGGTCCCGGCGACGGTTGGCGTTTCCTCGAGGCGCTCGTCCGATACACCGAACGTGGAGGTTGACCTTGGCTCGCGGCGGCTCGGGGCCGACCGGGTCCGACAGCTCCGTGGGGATCTCTCGTGAGATCCGACGCTCCTGGGCCGAGACCTACAGCTCGACCCGGTACGACCAGCTGCCCTGGTTCTCTGCTCGTCCCGCTTCCTGGATCGAACGGGGGGTCCAGCAGGGCTGGCTTCGGAAGCGCGGGGGTCACTTGGATGTCGGGTGCGGCGCGGGGACGAACGTGCTCTGGCTGACCGCGCGGGGCTTTGTCGCCACGGGCGTCGACCTGGCTCCAGGTGCTATCGCTGCTGCGCGCCGACGGGCGAGCCGGACTCGAGGCGGGTCGCGCGCACGGTTTGTCGTCGGGGATGCCCTGGCTCTTCCCTTTCCAGAAGGGGCGTACGAGACCGCGAGCGACATCGGCTGCTTCCACTCGCTCCCTCCGCAGCGTCGCAGGGACTATGCCCGGGAGCTCTCACGCGTTCTGGTGCCCGGAGGCCGCTTGCTCCTTTCGTGGGTCGCGCGGGAAGCCACGCAGGAACGGGGTCCTCCGCATCGCCCGTCGGTCTTGGAGGTGGCGAACGCCCTGGAAGAACGCTTCCTGTTCCAGTTGTTGGAGTTCCGGGACGCCCGTCCGGGCCGGGATGAGCTCAGGACCTACTCGGTCGTCCTTCGCCGTCGTGCGGAGCCGCAGCCGCCGCCTAGGTGACCTCGGAGGCCCGAAGTTCCAAGACCCAGAGCGTCTCGGCGGGCAGGACGCGGTCGCCGACCAGGTCGGAGATGACGACCCTGGAGCTTCGGACGGGTAGCCCCCGCGTCCGGATCGGAGCCTGCGGCAAGGACGCGACCAAGAGGTAGGCGCGACCGTCCTCGGTCAGGTGGTCGGGCAGTTCCTCGATGAATCGCCGGACGAACGCGAGCCCGTCCTCCCCCCCGTCAACGGCCCGTTCCTGCCACACATCGGGATCGCTGAGCGAAGGGGAAGAGGGGAGGTAGGGTGGATTGGAAAGCACGACGTCGAATCGGCCGAGGCCCCGGAACAGGTCGGCCCGGACGGTGTCCAGCTGCAGACCGCGGGCCAGCGCTTCTTCCCGCACGGCTTGGACGGCGTAGGGGTTCACATCTGACGCGACGACCCTTCCCCCGGCTCGAGCCGCGGAGAGCGAGGCGAGTCCCAGTCCACACCCGACCTCGAGCACTCGCTCCCCGTTCTTCACACCGGCCGAAGAAGCGAGGAGCAGCGAGTCCTCCCGCGGGGGATAGACGTGAGGTCGTTCCGAGAGGTCGAGGTCCCACAGCCGCACGAACGCCCCCGGGAAGGGGGGCGTCACCTTTAGCTTCGACGGCGTGAACTTCCGGGGCGAGAGCAAGGTTGGCGACCGAGAATCGCGATTCCCCGACACTGCCGGGCCTCGTCCCGGTCCAAGAAGGCGGGACCGAGGTCCTGCTTCCGGCCTCGGCTCCGAGAAGCTCATCTCGGGGACCGGCGCATCGTGCCCCGGTCTTCTACAACCGGGCAATGGGCCTCTCTCGGGACCTCCACGTAGCGGTGGTCGAGGCCCTCGCGGCCCGGGTGGGACGTCCGCTACGGATCTGGGACGCGCTAGCGGCCAGCGGCGTTCGAGGTCTTCGGGCGTGTTCGGAGACCCGGGGGGTGGAGCTCCTCATCGCGACCGACCTGCAGCCACAAGCGGTCGCCGTCCTGTCGGAGAACGTTCGGAGGCTCGGCCTCGACAATGCCCTTGCCCGCTCCGCCGATGCTCATGTGGTCCCGCCCGAGGCGCCGTTCGACCTCGTGGACCTCGACCCCTACGGCTCCCCAATGCCTTTCCTCGAGACGGCGCTGGATGCCCTCCGCCCTGGGGGTGTGCTCGGGATCACCGCCACGGACATGCCCGTGCTAGCCGGTCCCCAGCGAACCGCGTGCGAGCGCCGCTATGGCGCTAGACCCCTCAGGAACTACCTGTGCCGAGAGGCTGGGCTTCGCATCCTCTTGGCCGCCGTGGCCAGAGCTGCAGCCCTGCGTGGGAGAAACGTTCGGCCGCTCCTTTCTTACGCGAGGGACCATCACGTGCGTTCGTACCTCGAGCTTGGGCCCGCCCGGGGGGACGAACCGCTCCCCGTCGGGTCTGTCCCCTTCGAAGGATACCAGGGCCCTCCGTTGCCCCACGGCACGAAGGGTGGACCGCTCTGGACGGGAAACCTCCACCATCGCGATCTTGTCCGTTCGCTGGAGCCACCCCGTTCACCCTCGGACCCGGAGGGGTTGCGCGCATGGATGGCGTGCTTGAAGGAGGAGGCGGAGGTCGACGTGCTCTTCTACTACTCGAGCGGCGAGGTCGGGAAACTGCTCCACCTACCGCGGTTGCCCCCTCTCGCCGCGGTCCTTGCCGGCCTTCGGGCACGCGGCTGGAGATCCGGACCGACTCCGATGGACAACGCGTCATGGCGAACCGACGCCCCATGGAGCGTCGTGAAGGGGGTCGTCCAAGACCTCGTCGACGGGGAGATCGCCCGGTGATTCAAGAGGTCGGCGCGAACACGCTTGGCCGAGCAAGGGCGGGCGGAGAAACTCTTACCTGCTGGCAGCATCGTCACTCCCAGAGAGAGGCAGAAGGGCCGTGGACACGATACCGTCACCTTTCGATCGCTTCATCGAGGTGAACCGGAATGAGCGATTTTACGCGTCATGGTACAGTGTCCCCGTCAAGGTCGATCAGCTAGGTCGCATCGACCGCGTTCCCGACGTCAAAGATGGGCTTCTCGTGCTCACGGACAAGGGGATGGTCCAGTGCGTCAAGCACTACAATTCCTCGACCGACTTCCGTACGTTCGCCACGGCGTATGCCTCCACCCGTATCATGGACGGGGTCACGCCACTTCTGAAGATCCCGTTCGGCGACCTGGTGGGACTGGACGCGGTTCGGATCCCGCCGCACCCCTATCAGCTTCTCGTGGTCAGATTCCATCGGGTTGCAGCATCCCCTGACGCACCCTATCTCGAGGGAGGCCATCGACACCTGGTCATGGTCAAGCTGCTCCTGGGCCGGAAGACCGACCTCGAGGAGGTCTGGAACAAGATCCGAGCTGCGGGCCGCGCGGCGGGCTGCCCAGCCTTTCGGGACCCGGGGAGCGCATCGAAGCCTCTTCCTTCCACACGAGAGGGGGTCTTTGCGCAGGTGCCCGAGCCCGAGGATAGCCCGATACGATTCAACGCGCAGGACGACCCCTAGGAACCATGGACAGGATCCCCTCTCCGTTCGACGAGTACATCGTCGTGAACTCGGACGAACGACTCGTCGGCTGTTGGTACGGGGTCCCGGTTCGCCACGACCACGTCAGTGCTTGGGACAATCTTCCCATCGTGACGCATGGCCTGCTCCTTGTCACGAACAGGGGGCTCGTTCACTGCACGGAACAAGGAGAATACGTTCGGGAGTTACGGTCTTACGAGTTCCGGCCGACAGGAGTTGAGCCTAGTATCAAGATCCCGTTCTCCAAGATCCTAGATCTTCGCGTCATGACCTTCCAGGAGCGAGGAGGCATCAACCTCCTTGTCCTGAGCGTGACCTCCGACGTCGCCTCGAACTTCCCCAGCAGCACCAGCGACGAGGTCCAGGCAGGCGGCTTCGAGGTCCACTTCCTCATGGCGCAGAACGCGGACCTCGAAGAGATCCGGTCGAGCATCGCCCGAGCACGTGACGAGGCGGCGTCGGCGGATGCTCCGCTGTCGAGTGACACTGCCTCTCAGGACTCGGCCGCTTCCCCGGACCCTGACCCCGACCCCTCGTCGCGCTCCGACGGCGGACCCATACGGTTCCACGCTGAGGACGACGCGGAGTAACGGAGCGAACTGGCCGCTCCTCGACGGATCGAGCCGAGAGACCGATGGAGAGGACTGCGCGTAGCACCGGACCCACCGGCGAAGCTCTCGAGGGACCGGCTACTGGAGCTCTAGTTCCGAGGGCGAGCGGTCCAAAGATCGCGTGAAGGCGAGCTCGGCGATCGTGGCCGCGTGCTGCCGTGCGACCCCGATCCACCAGGAACAGAGGGAGAGCGAATGGCGCACCTCTCGCTTTCCCGCCATGCGGCGCAGCTTCGCGTCGGTGCGAAGCCACGCATCGATCGCTTCCTGCCGTGGTTCGATCGCCGCCTCGGCCTGGGAGGGGCTCTCAGACCGCAGGGCGCGAAGCGAGCGTCGCAGATTCTCCCGCAACGAAGCGACCCGCACCTGGAGGTCGCCCAACACCTCACGGGTCGAGGTGGGAGGACGACGCATCTTTCCGAGCGCAGAGGCAGCGGCCTCGACCGCGTCCGCGATGTCATCCAAGAGCCGAACCACCACCCGGGTCCCGAGGAGATGGCTGGACCGCGCGACCCCGAGCTGGCGTGCGAGGCGCGGGTCCTGCGAGGCCAGGTTCAGCTGGCGCAGGGCCAGGGCGTGAAGTCGACGGACCTCGACGCGCATGTCGGAAGCCTTCTGGAGGGCCTTCGAAGGCCCCTCCTCGAGGCCGCGCTCGAGGCGCTCGAGAAAGAGGTCCAGCGTGTACCCGACGCGCGTGATGACCTCGGCCACAGGGTGCGCCCCCGGGTCCAGGAAACTGGTCGCGACCAGCGACTTTGACGTGGCCTCGGTCAAGGTGAACCCCAGGAGCTCTCGCGCGGTCTGCTCGGCCGCGGCCCGGACCTCCTCAGCGATCCCCTGTTCGGCCTGGATCTGGATGTGGTCGAATCCCAGGACATAGGCCGAGCGCAGCACCCGCTGGACCGTGTCGGGGGAATCGAGGTGCCGGGCGTGCACCCGGAAGAGCCGAGGCTCCGCCGCATGGGAAGATCTTTGGGGCGGGATCAAGCGAAGCTCCCCCTCGTCTCCCCCCATCCAGGAGACGGCCTGGCCGGGGTGGATCCCTTCCTTCTCGACCCAAGACTTGGGGAGGCTCACGACCAACGTGGTAGGCCCTGAGCGCTGGACCAGTCGAGGGACCGGGCGCCCTGGCGACGCGAGAGGTTCGGGCCGCGCACCGTCGGCCGGGGCCTTCGGCAGGCCCGCTGAGCGCCGTGCCATCCGAGGGGGCATGATCGAGGCCCCTCCTATGCCTTCCGCGCAGGCGCGGTCCGCTCTCCGTCGGGAAGCTCCCCTCGTCGGAGCCGTTGTTCGACCCTGCCGAGAGCGAGCCAAATTCCGTAGAGGAGCGCTTCAGGTCGGGGAGGGCAGCCGGGTACCCAGACGTCCACCGGGAGCACGGACGCGACACCCCCGAGCACCTCGGGAGACCCCCGGAAGGGACCGCCGGAGATCCCGCATGCCCCCACGGCGATGACGAGCTTCGGCTCGGGGGTGGCGCGGAAGGTCTTCTCGAGGGCCAGACGCATGTTGACGGTGACCGGTCCCGTGACCAGAAGACCGTCGGCGTGGCGGGGGGAAGCGACGAGGTGAATGCCCAGTCGTTCAAGGTCATAGTTAGGCCAGGCCAGCGCGCTCACTTCGACCTCACATCCGTTGCAGCTCCCGGCATCCACCTCCCGAAGGGCGAGGGAGCCTCCGAAGAGCCGACGGACCCGTTCCTGGGTCTCTGCACGCATCCGTTCCGGGACGGACGGCGCAACACTGCCGCGGGGGGAACCATGCATGACGATGAGGTCCCGAAGGTCGGTCACCGCGAGCTCGAAATCGGGACGCGCCTGGAGGGCGCCGGTGGGACAGACCTCGACGCATGCCCGACAGAAGACGCAACGTCCAAGGTCGAGCCGGAAGGACGATCCCCGTCCCTTCCCCTTGACGTCGATGGCCTGCGTCGGGCATGCCAGGGCGCACGCTCCCGTCCCCTCACATCTCTGCGCCGAGTGGGCCGGGGTTCGCGCGGGACCTGCGGGAGGCCTCGCTGGACCGAGAGGGAAGGGGTGGGTCACGATAGGACCCCGCACGCGGTCTGCGGGCCGGTAGGAGGAATGTCGTGTCTCAGGGGGAACCTCGGTCTCGCTCATCGGTCGAACCCCGAATAGGACAGGTTGAGGCTCTTGTTGCAGAGCGGGAAGTCGGGAACGATGTTCTCCCGGACGGCATACTCGATCGCCGGCCAGTTGAGGAAGGACGGTTCGCGAACGTGGACCCGTTGAAGCGAGCCGTGGTCGATGCTCACCGCGAACAGGAACTCGCCTCGCGGCGACTCGACGATCCCCAGCCCGAACCGCTCTCCGCTCACGGAGGGGACGCCCCCATCGACCGAGACCGCCCCCCCAAGGGCCCCCCTCTTCAGGAAGGCCTGGGCGAGGCGGGAGGCTTCGCGGACCTCTTCGACCTTGACACGCAGACGAGCTTCCACGTCTCCCGCGTCCTGGCGGGCCACTCGGACCTCTTCGTTCCGGTAGGCCCCGTACGGCCGGTCCCGACGTACGTCCCGATCGGCGCCGGAGGCACGGGCGGCAGGTCCCACCATGCCCAGGGCATCCGCCACGGCGAGGGGAACGGTACCCGTTCCACGGAGCCGGTCCATGATGCTCGAGACCCCTTGGACATGGTCCAGGAGCTCCTCGGTCCCCCGGGCAAGCTCCTGGAGCTCGCGTGCGATCTTCCCAGGAACGAGGGTTGGTAGAGGGCGCGAAAGTCCGCCCACGCGAACCGTGCCGCGCCCCAGACGGGAACCGGTGAGGGATTCCAGAAGGCGGTACGCTCGGTCGCGGAGCACGTTCGCTTGGGCCGCACCCGCAGCATACCCGACGTCCAGAACGATACCGGAAACGTCGCCGAGGAGGAAGGCGATCCGTTCGGTTTCGAGCAGGAGACCCCGCGCCGCTTCCACGGGAGCGGGGAGGGAAGGCGTTTCGAGCGCCCCCTCGACCGCGCTCGCGTAGGCCACGGCCCCCGCGACCGAGTGGTCACCCGAGATGGACTCCGCAAGCAGCACCCCCTTCTGGGGGTCGCGCCCTTGCCAGAGACGTTCGGTCCCTTTGTGCGTGTACCCCAGGCGCACCTCCAGGTCGAGGATCTGCTCTCCCAGGGCCTGGAATCGGAAGTGGCCCGGCTCAATGACCCCGGCGTGGACCGGGCCGACCGGGATCTCGTAGACCCCCTCGCCCTCCACGGGAGCGAAGTCGAACCGCGAGCGGTCCGCTTCCGGGGCCGCTCCCTCTCCGCGCATCGGGGGCGCACGGTGCCGATGATGCAGGAGGAGTGGACGCGTGTCAGGGCTGCCAGCGAACTCCACGCCGAACATCTCGGCGACCTCCCGTTCGAAGTAGAGCGCGGGCGCGACCTCGGGAGAAAGGGTGGGAAGCTCGAGCGATCCCTCCGGCAGGCTGGCGTAGAGATGCACGCCTCGGGTCCCCGAACCCCCCAACCAGAGCGCGTGGACCCTCACACGATCTCGGGCGTCCTCACCCCACAGGGTCGCGAGGCGATGTTGGAGGACGGGTCTCAGCGAGAGCGCAACGCTCCTCCAAGAGCCGCGGGGGACCTCTCCCGTCCAGGGACCGCGTGCGGCCTCCCCTGTAGGGTCCTTCAGGCCCAGGTTGCGGGCCCACTTCCCTTCGTCCGCCGCCGTAGGCACCGGCCTTATCGCGGGCAAGGCGACGGCCGCGACGGAGGCCTCGTCCCCCTCGTAGGGGATCTCCTTCACCCGTTCACCACCTTGACGGCCTGGCGGAGGAGCTCCGAGAGCGGGCTCGGAAGCAGCAGACCGAGACCTACGACGATAGGGAAGAGGAGGCCCAGCGCAAGCGCGGTGGCGAGGAAGCGGCGAGGCACCGTGGAGAACCCCTGGTGAGGTCGCGCTCCGAGGAGCGCTCGCATCAGATGCATCATCAGTCCCCCGAAGACGATCGCCAAGGCGAGCAGGAGCAAGGCGGAAGCCGCCCAGTCGCCGCTCGCGAACCCCGCGGTCAGGATCAGGAACTCGCTCGTGAAGACCGAGAAGGGAGGCACCCCCGCCAGGGCGAGCCCGCCCACCAAGAGCACGGTTCCTGTCGCCGGGAGGGCCGTGAGCGCTCCCGAGACCTCCTCCAGGTCCTTCGTGTGCGCGCTGGCGGAGAGATTGCCCCCTGCGAGAAAGAGCGTCGCCTTCGTCGCAGCGTGGTTGATCATGTGGAAGAGCGCGCCAAAGAGCCCGAGGAAGCCTCCGAACCCGATGCCGATCGAGATGATGCCCATGTGCTCGACGGAATGGTAGGCGAGCAAGCGCTTCAGGTCCCGTTGGACCAGGATGAAGAGCGCGGCCAGCAGGACCGAGAGAAGGCCGAATCCCAAGAAGAGCCAGGTGGCGAAGCTGAACCCCGGCATTCGCACGGTGATGGCATCCACGCGGAGCAGCGCGTAAACGGCGCACTTGAGGAGCCCCGCAGACAGGAGCGCCGAGACGGGCGTGGGAGCTTCAGAATGGGCATCGGGGAGCCAAACGTGGAGGGGTGCGAAACCGGCCTTGGTCCCGTACCCGATGAAGAGGAAGACCAGCGCCAGGCGGACAAGCCCCGGGTCGAGCTTCGGCGCGAGGGTGATCAGCACGTTCCAGTCCAGGGAGGCACCGGCAGGTCCCACGGACGCCTCGGATGCTAGGTAGAGGAGCAGGGTGCCGAAGAGCGCGAAGACGAGCCCCACCGTGCAGAGGACCAGGTACTTCCAGGAGGCCTCCACGGCTCGCTTCGTATGGTAAAAGCCGACCAGGAGAGCGGAGCAGAGCGTCGTCCCCTCGACCGCGATCCAAAGCAGCCCCAGATTGTTCGCTTCCGCGACCAGGAACATCGTGAAGAGGAAGAGGAGGACGAACGTGTGGTACCGACGAAGGCGCTCGAGCGACACGGGGTGGGGGCTGTCCTCCCATCCGAGGTAGTCGACCGAGTAGACCACCGAGGCCAGGCCCACGATCGCGAGCAGGAGCAGAAGGACTCCCGAAAGGGCGTCCACCGCCAGCAGCCCGTAGGGCTCACGGACGCTCCCCCCGGACAGGACTTCGGAAAGCAGAAGGAGGACGAGGACCGCGCTCACCACGCCGCCCGCAACGGCGGCCGAGTTCGCGACCCGGCGAGAGGGGGCGACCATCACGAGAGCCGCCGCCACGACGGGGGTGGCCAGGAGGAGCAGGTCGTAGGGGAGGAGCGACAAGGTTCAGCCCTCCAGCGCCCGCAGTGCGTCCGCGTCGACGGTGTCGAAGGAGTCCTTCATCCGGAACAGGAAGAGCCGCCCGACGATGGCGAGGATCAGGAGGTTCGCGGCGACCCCCAGCTCGAGGAGGAGTCCCAGCCCGAAGGTCAGGGCAAGACCCGCGAGGAAGACCCCGTTGGCCATCACCAGCATCCCGATGACCTGGGTGAAGGCCTTTCGGCGCGTCGAGGTCAGGAACAGCCCGATCAGGACCACGGTGACCGAGATCGGGAGCAGCCCGGCGGCAGGGATCTCGGCGTACGGCGTCAGCGGACCGACCACCGCCACGGCAAGAAGCAGGCACCCGAGCCCGGCCAGCCCGCTCGTCCGGACCGAGACCAGCATGTTGACCTCGTCCGGTACTCGCAGGTCTCTCTGGAGGCGGAGCAGGACCGTCGGGATCAAGACCGCATTGAGCCCGAAGATCGTGGCCCCCGTGAGATAGAGGATCGGAGCGTTGTAGAGGTAGGCGACCAGGCCCGCCACGGCCGCCATCGCCGCCGACTGGGCCGCGTAGAGGCGGACCAGCGCGGCCACCCGCCGATGGACGAGGGAGATCCATGACGTGACCAGGACCACCGCAGCGAGCACTTCCAGCAGCTGCTGGCCCGGTGCCAGGCTCATCCGACCCCCACAAGGTACGTGAGCGAGATCGATCCCAGGGCGAGCACCCAGGATAGGACGGCGAGGTCCGCGACGCGGAAGAGCCGCCATTTGGCGACCCGCGTCTCCAGCTCGCCCAAGAGCGCCGAGGCGGCGAGGAGCTTCACGAGCAGAAGCACGAGAGCCAGCGCGAGCGCCGCGAGCCCGAAGGAGAGGGCGATGCCCCAGGGGAGAAGGACCGCGACGAAGAGCTCGAGCAGGAGCACCATCCGTAGCGACTGTCCCAGCTCGATGAGCGCAAGGTCCCGGCCGCCGTACTCCAACACCATCGCTTCGTGGACCATGGTGAGCTCCAGGTGGGTCGCAGGGTTGTCCACGGGGAGCCGACCGGTCTCGGCAAGCAGGAGCAGGGCGAAAGCGGCGGAAGCGAGGAGGAGCGCGGGGGAGAGGTGGGCGGCGCCCAGGGTCGCCCCATGCAGCACGATGGTGGAAGCCTGTGTCGACCCCGAAGGCGCGCCCCAGGCGAAGATCACGAGAAGGAAGGTCGGTTCGAACAGGGCCCCGATCCACATGTCCCGGGTCGAACCCATGCCGCCAAAGGTGCTTCCGGCGTCGAGCGCCGCCACCGCGGTCATGAAGCGTGAGAGCGCGAGCAGCCCGACCACGACGATCAGATCACCGGCGAATCCCAGAGGGGCGGGAAGGAAGAACCACGGAACGAACGGGACCGCCGCCAGGAGCGAAGCGAAGGAGATGAGCGGCGCGGCGCGGGTGACCGCGGAGGAGGATTCGACGTACACCGTGCCCTTTCCCCATAACTTCGCGAGGTCCAGGTAAGGTTGGATCATGCTCGGGCCCGTCCGACGCTGGCTTCGGGACTTCCGCCGGCGAACGACCGAGGTGAGCAGCGGGGCAAGTCCCACCGCGAGGGCGAGCTCGGCCGCAAGCACCAGGGTCGTGAGGAGGATCTCCCAGGGTGTCACGGGGCGCCTCCCCCCGCGATGCGAAGGATGACCAGGAGCCCGATCAGGGTCAGCACCATGTACCCAAGATAGGCGTGGATGCCGCCCGACTGGAGCCGACTGACGCGTCGGGCGAGGCTCTGCACCGCGACGGTCAGAGGGCTGTAGAACCCTGCCACGAGGGGATACTCCACTTCGACCTCGACGTGACCGGTCTTGGCGAGGGACCCTTGCCGGGGCGAACCCGGTCCACGGGGCTCCAGGTGCGAGCTCGCTCGATAGAACCCGCCGAACAATCGAAGGATGGGCTGGGCGTACCCGCTCGCGGTGTATTCCATCCGGGGCGTGGGCGCATCGATCCCACAGTCCCATGCGGCGCCCCTGGGGGCCGCGTGGCCGCTACCCATGCGCCGCAGGAGCCAGACCACCAACAGCCCAGCGGCCAGACCGAGGGCGACAACCCCGATGGCAAGACTTCCTCCTGTGCTGCCAGGGCGCGGTAAGCTCCCGAACGCACCTCCCGCGGAGTAGCTGATGGGTGGAGCGCCGACGAGCCCTGAGGCGACCGTGGAGATCGGTCCCAGCAACAGGAAGGGAGCCACTCCGAGGAGCAGACAGAGTCCGAAAAGTGCCCCCATGGCGGCCGTCATCGAGGAGGGGGCCTCCCGAACGACGGAGCGAGCCGCCTCCGAGCGCGGCCTAGCGAGGAAGGTCACCCCGAAGGCCTTGACGAAGCAGTAGGCGGCCAGGCCGCTCGAGAGCGCGAGCACTCCGGCGACGGCGGTGAACACGACCTCGGTGGCCAACGAACCCGTGGTGAAGGCCCCAAAGAGCGACTGGAAGAGAAGCCATTCGCTGACGAACCCGTTGAGAGGGGGCAGCCCGGAGATGGCCATGGCTCCTCCGAGGAAGAAGAGGGCCGTGTAGGGCATCCTGCGAGCGAGCCCGCCCAGGGCCTCCATGTCCCGCGTGCCGGCGGACCCCGTCGCCGCCCCCGCGCCGAGGAAGAGGAGGGCCTTGAACAGCGCATGGTTCCAAGTGTGGAACAATCCGGCGAGGAGCGAGAGCGCCGCGAGCAGAGGCGCCCCCAGGGAAAGGAACACGAGCGAAGCTCCCAGCGCGAGGAAGATGATCCCGATGTTCTCCACGGAATGGAAGGCCAGAAGCCGCTTCAGGTCGTGTTGAGCGATCGCGTTCAGAACCCCGAGCAGGCACGAAAGGGCACCCAGCCCGATCCACGTGAAGCCCCACCACAGCGGTGGTGTCCCCCCGAGAAGTTCGAACGGAACCAGGATCGCTCCGTAAACCCCCATCTTGATCATTACGCCGGACATGAGGGCCGAGACGTTCGACGGCGCGGCCGGGTGGGCCTCGGGTAGCCACACGTGCAAAGGTGCAACTCCCGCCTTGGTCCCGAAGCCGATCAAGGCCGCAACGAAGACCGCCCCGGCTTGCCAAGCTCCTAGCCGGCCCGCCCCGGCCGCGATCGAGGAGAACGTCCAGGCCCCCGTCCCGGCGCCAAGCAGGACCAACGAGATGAGAACGCCGGCGGCCGCCGCATGGCTCATCACCAGGTAGAAAAGACCGGCCCGACGCACCTCCCATGAATCGTGCTCGTGGACCACCAGGAAGTACGAGACGAGGGTCATCCCCTCCCAAGCGAGGAGAAAGAGGAAGACGGATTGCGAGGTGATCACGAGCTCCATGGACATGAGAAAGAGCCCGATCAGACCCGCGAGCGGGCCCCTGCGCTCGTGGACGAAGCGCGCAACGTATCCGAGCGAGGCCAGGACGACGACCCCGCCCACGACCGCGAGGAGAAGGAGGAAGACCGCTCCGAGCCCGGTGAGGCCGAAATCGAGGACGGTGATGCCGGGGGCGGCTGCGGAGAACCCGGGCACCACGAGCTCTGACCCCCATGCCGAGGGAGCCCCTAGCTGGAGGACGGCCAACGACCCACCGAAGACGAGCCCCACCAGCGACAGAGCGAGCGAAGGGTGGGCAGCGCGGACCGAAGCGGACCGAGAGGTCACCCCCGCCAGGGCAGCCAGGGCGAAGGAGAGGAGCGACAGCGCGTAGAGCGCGACCGGGAGGTCGACCAGGATCACGCTCGGGATACCTCGAGCGGACCGTCCGGTGACGAGCTCGGGATCAAAACGCTCGTGGGCAAGGTCGTTCCTTGGCCCGCAGAAGCGGATGCAGGTAAATCTTGGATGTCAGTATTATACTGATTTTATCTCCCGTGCGGGGGGAGCCGTGGAACTGGAGCCGGGCGAGCGCTCCCCGCGCCGCTACCCGTGCCGCAGCCTCGTCCCCACGTTGTCCTGCGACAGTGACGAGGCGCAGCCTAGCATAGCGACCCGGCGATCCAGACTCACGACACGAAGGGGCCGCGTCTCAGGGGGTGTGGCTCTCAGGGGCCGTCTGGACCCCTTCCTGCACCGGAGCATCCCTTCGCGGCAGGGTGAAGTACTCCACCAGCTCTTCCGATGGACATGGAAGGGGATCCCGCGCGAATCCCGGTCGGTGAAGGGCCCGCGCCGTCGGCTCCGAAGAAGGGAAGCTCGATGCATGGCGAGCCTCAGGACCCGAACACGGCCACGCTGCTCCACATCTTGAGGATGCTCAACAAGGCCGCCGACGAGTACGAGGGGAAGGATGAAGGGGGTCTCGAGGCTACGGAGATCCACTTCAACTGCTCAGAGTACTGGGCCGTGCGGGAGGGGGGCGCCAAGCCTGAGCTCATCCTTCAGTTGCTATTGGACAACGGGTTCGTGGACCGGGTCCCCGGGGAGCATTACTCGTGGGTCCGGCAGAGACAGGTCAAGGACATGTACATGATCACCGAGCCGGGGAAAGAGCACCTCGTGAAGAACGTCGGAGAGCATGGCCGGGTCATGTGACCGTCCCTCTGAACCAGCGCCTGAGGCGCCCCGGTAGAACCGACCATGACCGATGACCCCTCCCGCATACCGGTGGAGTTGGACGCACCGTGGCCACCTCGGATTTCCCCGTACCACGGAGAACCCACCGATGCCAATACGGCGACCGCCCTGCATATCCTGCGGCTTTTGAACCGCGCAGAGGAGGAGTTCGAGGAAGAGCGGGAGCAAGGTCTCGAGATCACAGAGATCATGTTCGAGTGCCGGGAGTTCTGGGGGGTCAGGGAGGCCGGGTCCGAGCCGGAACTCATGCTGAGGCTGATGCTCCAGCACAAGATGGTCTCCCAAGACGACTCCGAGCACTTCTCATGGGTCCGTCAACGAAGCGTGAGCGACCTCTATCACATCACCGACCTGGGGAAGTCCTACCTCGAGGCGAAGATCATCCGATCCGGACGGATATCCTGAGGCGTTCGGAGAAGGGGAAGGCAAGATGCCCCACCCGGATCAGCCCTCAACGGGTGGACCGGCCCAGCTTGCGGCGTCAATTTCGTGAGGGAACTCCGTGATCGAGGGGAAGCTCATGGTCCTCGTGGGTGGCGCGATCGCAACGACCGCCTTCGTGCTCTACCTGCTCTTTCTTGGGCTGGTTCCTGGCTCGGGTGTCGGACCAGATGACATCGCCGCCTCGACCAATCTTGTCGTTCTGGCGGTCGGGGTGGGGCTGGTCTGCGGTGGTCTCGCCCTTCACGTGAAGACCCGGCCGGATTCCCATTGACCTGTTCTTCGTGGACCTGTCCGAACCGCTCAACTTCCCAGGGAACGTCGCGCCTGAGCAACTGCCCAACCACGAGGGCGGGGGAAAGGACCCAGAAGCCGTGGCTCAAGGACTGGAGACGGCGGGTCAAACGCCGGAGGGAGGCGACGAGGAATCGTCCTTCGCTTCACCCTCTCGCCTCGCGGGGTCGGGTTGGGCAGGGTCCGGTCCCGATCCTGCCGACTCGTGCGGTTCCGAGCTCGACGAGCCCCCTTCGGAAGGAGCATGCTCGGTGCCCGAAGCCTCGTCCACAGCAGGCTCGGCCGGAGGCTTTCTTGTGGTCGGCGGTTGCGACGCGTCCTGCGGGGTTTCCGCCTTCCACTGTTCCAAGAGATGGGAGAGTTGCTCATCCATGCCGGGCGCGGTGTCATCGGGAGTCGGGACAGAGGTCGGCTCCGGCTGAGGGACGGAGATCAGCCCCGAGATGAGTCCCTCCAGCGGGGGCTGGGCCGCCACCGATGGTCTGACGATCTCGTCCCCCGCCAAGAAGGTCTGAGCGCCCCGCGTCGCTTCTGGCGCGGTTGGTTCGACCTCCGGCAGGGCCGGGCTCTCGGGCCCGGTGGCGAGGGGCGTTGCCACTCCTCCATCGGAGGGGTTGAAAGGTGTGCTTGGAGGCGGGCTTGGAGCCACGTTGCCAACCTCGACCACCGTCGTGGACCTCGCCACGTCCCCGGGTGGAGCCGGAGCCAACCGAGGGGCCGGCAGCTCCGTGGGAGCAGTTGCCTCCGACGGGGCGGGCGCGGGCATCGGTACGGTCGGAGCGACCGGGGAAGGGCCCCCCTCGACGAGCTTCTCGACCGGTTCCTCCCTGGCTGGCATGGGAGAACTGATGGGCGGACTGGAGGGTCCTCCTGCGGCCGCAGTCTCGTCGACGCGTTCGACTTCGGGACTCGCCGTCTTGCCGCCAGTAGCTTGGGGCTTGCCGCGAGCGGGGCTCGGTGCCCTGCGTGTTCGCGACTTTGGCGATCCGTCCTTGCTGGAAGAGCGGGGAGGCGATCGGCCCCCCTTCTTGTTGAGGACCGAGAAGAGGACCTGGAGGACCACGAAGAGCACGACCGCGATCACGGCGAGAAGGATGTAGGCCTGCGAGCCGGCAAAACCCAGCAGCTGGACCTGGTTGGTCTGGACGGGAGGCGCCGTCACCGTCACGGCCACGAGTCGTACAGTCGATGTTCCCAAGCTATCGTTCACCCAGAGCGTTGCCAAGTAGCTCCCACCGCTGGCATAAGCATGCGAGGCGCTGGCCGAGGTGCTCGATGCACCGTCACCGAAACGCCACACTACGGTGAAGGGGGCGGTGCCCCCCGTCCAGACCGCGCTGAAGGCGAACAGCGTGTGGACCTTCGCGCTCGGGGGGGAGACCGAGGCGGTCGCGGTCAGCACGGGATTGACCACGAACCGCGCGACCCCCGACGTCGCGCTCACGCCGCTCTGGTCCCGAACGGTCAGGGAGATGTTGAACGCCCCCGCCTGTGCCGGCGTGCACGAGAAGCTCGCCTCGATGGGAGCGCAGCCTGCGGGAAGCCCAGTCCAGGCGTAGACAATGCTCCCGAGACCGCCGTTCACGATGGCCGTGATGTTCACGGGAGTGCCGAGGTCGACGACCGAGGGGGTGACCACGGGGGTCCCTACGGTGAGGTTGGCCGTGACGGTGAGCGGTCT
>JAGWLG010000121.1 GCA_028864975.1 Thermoplasmata archaeon
AGCAGGGTCTTCGACCCCTGGCCGATGTCGGCGGCGCCGCAGTGGATCGTCACTCCGGCGTCCATGTCCGCCTTGAGATGCACCGTGCACTGGGGGAAGACGGGGGAGAAATGGATCGGCGAGTTCGAGCCCGAGATGTAGAAGCCGCACGCGACGCCGATCCCCTTCCCGAAGGAGAGACGGCGGAACTTCTCCTCCCAGCCGGAGGCCCGCTTGGCCGCGAGGATGCAGGCGCGGACCGAGTTCGAGGTGATGCGGAACTCGTTCACGGTCTTGCAGTTCGGAGGAAGGAAGTTCTTGAGACGCAGGTCGATCGGGTCGAAGTCCAGCTTTTCGGCGAGCTCGTCCACCGCCGTCTCCACGCTGTAGCGGATGTTCGTCCCCCCATGGGCGCGCATCGCCCCCGAGGGGGGGTGGTTGGTGTAGGCCCGGTAGCCGTGGTAGCGGAAGTTGTCGAACTTGTACGGGCCCATCGCGAGGACGCCGTTGTAGTAGGTCGAGACGGTCCCGAAGGAGCTCCAAGCGCCGCCGTCGATGAGCGCCTCCAAGTCCATGCCCAGGAACGTCCCGTCCTCTTGCGCCGCGATCGAGACCTCGTTCAACGTCGGGTGGCGGCCGTGGTTCAGGTAGAAGACGTCCTCGCGGTCGAAGAGGACCTTGACGGGGCGGCCCGTCTCGATAGAGAGCGCCGCACAGGCGATCTCGTGGGGGAAGGGGTCGCTCTTCCCCCCGAAGCCGCCTCCGACCTCGGGCTTCACCACACGGATGCGATGCATCGGGATCCCCAGGACCTCGGAAAGGGCGCGGTGAAGGTAGTGGGGGACCTGCGTCGCGGACCAGACCGTGAGCCTTCCGTCGGGGGTGGAGTCCGCGATGGTGCAATGAGGCTCGGTGAAGGCGTGGGTGACCCCCAGGTACTTTCCGGCGACCTTCACCTTGAACGGGGCCTTCGCGAAGGCCCCGGGAACGTCCCCGAAGTGCTGCACGACCTCCTTCTGGAGGTTCGTGTCCCGTAGGGCCCGCGCGTGGATCTTGACCGCGACCCTCTCCTTCGAGACCTTCGGGTCGTCGTAGACCGGGAGCGGCTCGTAGTCGACCTTGATCTTGTCGAAGGCCCGCTCGCAGGTCTCCTCGTCGACGGCCGCCACGGCCGCCACGTGCTCGCCGAGGAACCTGACGCGATCGACCGCCAGCGCGGTCTCGTCGTGCGTCATCGGGAGGACCCCGAACGGCGTGGGATACCGCTCGCCGGTGAGGACGGCCGCGACCCCCGGAAGCTGGCGGGCTCCGTCGGCGTCGACCCGGCGAAGGTTGGCGTGGGGGTGGATCGACTTCAGCAGCCGTCCCACGAGCATCCCCGGGCGCTTCAGGTCGTCCGTGTACTCGGCGCGGCCCGTGACCTTGAGCGAGGCGTCGATGAGGGGGACCCGCTTTCCGATCAGACGGTAGCCGGCCTCGGCGCGCGTCGCCTCGACCTGCTCCACGAGGTCCTCGTCCTTGGGCCGGTCCTCGTGGGAGGCGCCGGCGGGTCGCGTTCCGCTCGCTCCCGACAACTCAGGCCTCCCCCCGCGGGGCCATCGAGCGCGCGGCCGACTCGATCGCGTCCAGGATCTTCACGTAGCCGGTGCATCGGCAGAGGTTCCCCGAGATGGCGGAGGCGATCTCTTCCCGGGTGGCGTGCGGGTGGTCGCGCAGGAAGGCGATGGACGTGAGGATGAACCCGGGAGTGCAGAAACCGCACTGCGTCGCTCCCAGGTCGACGAAGGCCTTCTGGACCGGGTGGAGGCCTCCCGGCGGGGCGACCCCCTCGATGGTCGTGATCTCCTGCCCTTCGGCGAGCATGGCCAGCATCAGGCAGGAGAGCTTCGGGACGCC
>JAGWLG010000057.1 GCA_028864975.1 Thermoplasmata archaeon
CGGCACGCCCTCGTCCCGGGTCCCCGCCGCAGAGGCCACCTCCCCCCCTTCCCGCCCACCCTCCACCGGCCCTTCCCCCCCACGCTTGAAGGGCGAAGGGGTAGGGGAAGGGAGCGTGGGGGGGCAGGACCTCCCCCGCCACCCACGGCACAGGGGCGGCGGGTCCTCCCATTCGCTCCGCGAATGGGTCCTCCCGCCGCGTGGTGGGGGGGAGCGAGTGATGCGGCAGAGTAGGAGCGGACAGGCTCGGACGCGAACGGATCGGGTTGGTCGGGTTCGAGGAGTCCGTTCCACGCTGTGTGGAGAGTCTTGACCACGTCCACCGGGGGGGTCGGGAACGCGCGAGTCCGTGGCTCAGGATACGCGACGAAAAGTGCTTGCAACTCTGGATCTGTCGCTCGGACTGCGGGTGTTTGTAGCGTATGGGACGACGCGGAATGAGGGTGGGAGAAGCGAGTTCGAGATTGAGCGTGGCCGTGCGCTCGGATGGCGCTGTGGCCGGTGGGACGGAAGGACGCGAGGGGTGGGGTATAGAATAGGTCGGGACACTTCGGGACACCTCAGGACAGGCCGGGACGCCCTGACGTGAAACCGCCCGTCCCGACCCCCACCGGGACGGGTCAGGACAGGTCGCGATGTCCCGAGGGGGGCCCGACCCCTTCGGGACAGGTCGGGACGCGTCGGGACAGCCGCTAGCTCGGCCCCTCGCACAGGTCCCGCCGCGTCTGGCACGGACGGCTTGTCTCTCCGCCAGCTACAGACGGAGGCACGAGCCGAGGGGGGTCTTGCCAGGTGGGGGACGAGCTCGCCACCGGAGCCGGGGGAATGCTTGGGAAGGGCGACCTCAGGGCGAGCCGGGGGCTCCCCCCCGCTTCCCCGGAGCCGGGTCCAAGAGATAGTAGACGCCCCGTACCCCGCCGCGCCGACAGCGATGTCCATCGATCCCGTTCGCGTCCATGGCCACGCCCAGCCGTCGCTCGTCCCAGGCCTCACGCTCGGATGCAGGGATGTAGGGAAGGAAATCCGGGAAGGAGTAGAGCGTCCCGGGTTCCCCCTCCTCCCTCAACTTCTCGACGATCGCACCGACCAGGTCCACGTCGGGGTCAGTGTGCCGCGCCGGGCGGTCCCGGCCGGGGGTCGCCGCGGCGGGGGTGCTTGCCTCCGGCCCCCCGTTCGGGGAATCCCCCTTGGGGGACCGGGTCGGCGTCCCCACCAGGAAGGGCCAGACCTCCCTTCCCGTGATGTAGTACGGAGCGAACCCAGCCCCCTCCTTCCAGACCAGCCCGACCTTGTCCCAAAGGGGGAGGCCCTCTCCGCCGGAGGCGAGCACCAGCGCGATCCGTTCGGCCGACGACCGGCTCGACACCACGACCAGACACCTCCTCCCGGCCTCGGCCGCTTTGCGGATGTTCGCGACCACCTGCTCCATTCGGGTGGCCACCGTGCTGCACTCCACCTCAACGTTGTAGAGCGCCCCATCCAGCGCGAACTCGCCGTCGGGAAGGAGCACCCCGCCCCTCTGCGTGGCGACGGTCATGGCCAACCCCCGGTCGGCCAGGAACATGCCGATGTCCACCAGGAGGTCCGAGTGGTCCTCTCCCTCGTTCCGCTCCGCCCGCATCGCCGCCAGGTGAAGCCGTCCCCGGGGGGTGAGCTGGAACTTTCCCGTGTCCTCGTCCTGCGTGATGTCGCGGATCTGGGACCCCCAGAGCAGCACGACCCCGAAACGGTCGGGAAGGAGCGGGGTGGCTTTGGCGAAATCCTCCCACCCCAGCGGCTTCTCCTCCAACTTCTTGAGCACCATGGCGAGCTGCTCCGGGGCGGTCTGGAGCGGGGAGACCTCCGAGTCCTCCAGCCGGGCGTAGCGGCGTGTGCTCCGCTCGACCATCCCCGCCAGCGCCGGGGCGTCCGGGCGAGGCGGAGGGGCCGGGAAGGTCTCCATCTTGCAGAAGGAGCCTCCCGCGGCCATCGCGACCTGGTGGTTCGGAAGCCCGTTGACGAAGTCCTGGGGGACCCAGCCCCGCCGCTCCCCGTCCGCGACCTTCCACGCGAGCTGCATGTCCTCCACCCCGAGCGCGAGGAAGAGCCACGCGCTGACGTTCCCGTGCAGGGCCGCCTGGATTTTCTCGTCGACCTGGTGGAGGTACTGGGTCACCGCGACGACGTGGAGGCCGAATTTGGCCCCCTCGCTGAGCATGTCCTTGAAGATCGGGACCGCGTAGTTCTGGAACTCGTCCACGACGAGGTAGACCGGGTGCTCCTTGCTCCCGCTCCGCTGGAGGGCGGCCCAGAGCTGGGTCAGGAAGATGGCCCCGAGGAAGTTCGACCCTTCGGTCCCTAGCTCACCCTTGGAGAGGTTCAGGAGGAGGAGGCGGTGCTTCAGAAGGTCCTCGAACGGCACGGCGTGTACCCTCTGGCAGAGGGCCTTCCTCAGCATCGGGTTCGTCGCGATCTTCCCCACCTTGTTGAGCGAGGACATCGTGAAGGCGTAGTCGAGCCCTGGGAGGTGGACCCGGAGAAAGTTGGTGGAGGGCCCTTCCGGGAGGGTCCGGAGGAACCTGCGACGGACCTCCGCGTCGGAGAGAACGTAGTAGGCGTCGACGAGGTTGGTCCCTCGAGTGGCCAGGAGCCCCTGGAGGATCGGGCGCAGGATGAAGTCGGCCCGAGCACCGATGCTGTCCTCACCCCAGGCGTTCTTGATCGAGAGGAGGATGTCCCCGGCGACCATCTCCGAGCGCCGTTCCAGTTCGTCCAGGTCCCTCCTATCGCGCTCCGTGAGATGGAGGATTCCCAGAGGGACCGACACCTTCGAGAGGCCCCCCTCGCGGAAGGTCGCATGGGCCGGGTCCACCTGGATGGTCTCGGCGGCCGTGCCAGGGTCGATGCGCCGGAGGACGTCCAGGATGAAACCCCCGGTCGGCTCCAGGACGATCACGGTCGCGTCGGGCCTCTTGAGCAGGAGTTGGAGGACCAGATTGAGGACCAACGTGGACTTGCCGGTTTGGGTCCGGCCCAGGACCGCCAGATGGTTCCAGCCGGGAGGGAGACGGAGGAGTTGCCCGCGGGCGTGCCCCACGACGAGGTCCGAGTGAGCAGGGTTCAGCTGCGGATGGGGACCCGAGGGCGACGAGGGTGGCAGGGGGGAGCCCAGGAGGGTGTCGGTCCGTCGGGTGGGAGAGGGAAGAGGGGCCGGGATGGCCGCCGCCCCCCTGATGGAAGCGATCGCCCGGGATGGGGTCGAGGGCGCGACGCGCCGGCGGATCTCCTCGTACTGGGCCACGGTGCGAGCCCACTTCTCGGGGCTCCCGCGAAACCCGTGGGGGAGGCGGAGCGTCGGAGCAGGCGTCCGGGCGGGGGAGGACGGGGACAGGGGGGTGGCCACCGACTCGAGGCTCGCCGCCGGGACATGCCCCGCGGCGGGGGAGGTCGCGTAGGGGAACCCCGGATGCTCGTGCCGCTCGGGGAGAGGATAGACGAACCCCTGCTCCCGGGAGGAGATGTTCCGCCGCTCCTTCCTCTCGTGGAAATGCTCGAAGTCGTGGTTTCGGTAGACCTCCCGGAACTCCAGCACGCGCTGTCGGGAGAAGAGAAGGCCGTTGCGGACCCTCGCGAAGCTCCACCAGTTCCCGCCGATGATCGACTCCCACTGGCGGACCCAGGCGTTCAGGGCCTGGAAAGCCCCCTTGGCCTCCGGCCCGAGGATCCCCAGCCGCATCTCGTCATGCCACGGCGCGAGGGCGTTCCGTTCGGTGATGAGGGCATGCTGCTCCTTCTGCCGCGCGGTCGGGACCTTCTGCCTGGGCGTCCCCAGGAGCGGCTCGGTGCGCCCGTCGAGATACATTAGCAGCTTGTCGTAGGGGGAAGTGAAGAGGTGGAACCCCGACTCCCAACCCCCCACGGGGCGGGCGAGGACCTGGAGCATGACCTCGTGCTCCTGAAGGAGGGGTGAAGTGAGGCTCCGGGCCAGCAGGTCCGCGTAGTCGAAGGTCGGTTCGAGGCGCATCGGCCACCAGTGGTGTCTGCGCCGGACCCTCGCGCGAGCGAGGACGCCTTGCACGAACCCGTGGACCGGGAACGGGCATTCGACAGGAGTGGGCTCGACGACCCCTCCCGGAAAGACGCTCTCGTAGACCGCGCTCCAAGTCGTGAGGTCCGCCTCGGTCTCGCCCGCAACCGTGATGGAAACGTTCCCGTGAGGGGCGCGATAGAGCTCGAGCGCGAGCGAAGAGACGCGAGCGTTCCCGAGGGCCGCTCGGTTGGGGGGCGGGTCCCGTGGGTCGCGGCGGGGAACCGGGAGGAGGAGACGGCGATGGATCATGGCCCCCTCCTAGCCGCTTCCTCCAAAGGAGGAACCGGCTCCACCCCTAACGCACGGGACTCGGGAGCGGACTTGTTCACCGGCACGAGAACGCCCATCCCGCTGTTCGCGCAAGGGGGGTGGAAGTTGAAGGGGCGGCGGGGAACGGGGGGCGGCACCCTGGCCCCGCAGTGCAGGCACTCCCATTCCTCGGTCATGGGGCCCCCTGGAGAGCGGTCACGGGCTGCGGGGACTCAGGGAGGGGGACCGGGCGGACCACCGACCGGGACATCTGCCGCTCTTCGGCTGCTCTCGCCTCGCGCGCTCGAAGGTCCTTCTCTCTCTGCCTTCGCCGGACCAACCCCCAGACGTAGAGGCTTCCCCGGGGGTCGGGGTGCCAGACGGGTCCGCGTCCGTTCGCGGGACCGAGGTTCACGAGGTAGCCCCGGCACCCGAGGGAGAGCTCGATGCGGTCGTCGTACCTGTCGACCCACGCCTCGACAATGAGGAGTCGATCGGCGTCGTGGACATGGCCGACCTCCTCTCCCCAGAGGGTCAGCGGGATCTCTCCTGTCGCGTCCCTGAGCCAGACCGTCCGGGCCGGGAGGGTCCTCCGCAACGTCCCCTCCAGGCGCGATCGGTCGTACACAGGCCCATAGTGCACGACGACCCCTTGGACGAGCGCGGGTCGGAACGGGACGAGGTCGGCGATCGGCGTCGGGTACAGCAGGTTGTTCTTCGCGGTCATGGTTCCTCCTTGGTTTCCTCCGAGCGTGATGGCACGAGGGCGGGGACCGCATCCTCCTCGTCGCGGTCCGCGAGGTCCTCGGGGTTCGTCGTGATGAGCTCGTGCTCGCCCCCGCTGGCGATGATCCTGAGCGGCGTGCGGAGCGTCCCCGTGAGCAGGAGCGCCTGGGAGTAGCCCGAGTCCTTCCCGGTCATCGCGTGGCGCACCAGGTTGACCTCGGCGGGGGTGAGCGACCAGTGCTCGCGCATGGCCTCCGTCACGGTCCGGTGCCGGACCAGGGACACCATCGAGGAGTTGGCCAGGACCACGCGCCCCTTCTCGTGCTCCAGGAAGTCGTTCGCGGTCTGGGAGATGAGGGTGAGCCCGGTGTGATAGTGACGCGAGTGCCGCGTGAGGTTCGCCAGGGCCTGGGCGGAACTCGGGCGGTCCATCAGGTGCCAGGCCTCGTCGACGACGATGATCTTGCGCCCGACGTCCCGACTGCACTCGCTGAAGAGATAGGAGAGGACCAGCGTCATCACCGGGGCGAAGAGGTCCGGGTCCAGGTCCCGAATGTCGAAGCAGACCACCGAGGAGCCCAGGTCCACGTCCGTCGGGTGGTTCAGGAAGGCGCAGGACCCCGAGATGTAGGGTTGGAGGACCAGGCGGAGGTGCTCCGACTGGAGAGAAGGCTCCTTCTCCAGCTCGACGAGCAGGTCCTGAAGGGTGAACTCCTCCTCCTGGGAGCGGTACATCCGAGAGAGGGTCCCGTCGAGGAGGGCCCGCTCCTCCTTCTCGTCCGTGCTCCATTGGAGAAGCACATCCAAGAACTCGAGGGCATGGCGAGCCCGCTCCGCGTTGTCCCGGCCGACCCAGAGAGGGTTGACGTGAGTGCCCCCGTCACGCCCTATCGAGAGGACGGTCCCGTCGAGCGCGATGGTGGTGTCCGCGAACTCGCGCAACGGGTCGATGATGAAGACCCTCAGGTCCGGGTCCAGCATCCGGTAGCGAAGGACCTCGAGCTTCGAGAGGTAGCTCTTGCCGCTCCCCGACGTCCCAAAGATGCACGTGTTGTAGTTCTCGAGCGTGAACCGGTCGAAGATGACCGGCGTCCCGTTCAGCTCGTTGATGCCATAGAGGATCCCTCCCTCCTCCGCGAGGACCGCCGAGACGAACGGGAACATCGTCGCGAGGGACGAGCTCGGGAGCGGGTAGTCGTCGGCGAGGAAGTCGCGGCCGAACGGCATGATCGTCCGATAGGCGGGCAGGGGCCGGAAGAGCGGGGGCTTGGCTCCCACCATGAGGCCCCGGAGCGTCCCCTGGACCTTCGCTGCCAGGGCCTCGAGCTCGTCCCTCGTGTCGGCCCGGCAGGCGAGGTAGACCCCGGTCATGAACAGCCGCTCATCCCCTCGGACGAGGGCGCCGCGCGCCTCCTCGAAGGCCTCCACCTGGTGCTCGAGCGCGCTCGTGTCCACCGTCCCCCGCTCACGCTTCCCCAGGAGCTCCACTTGGAGTCGTGTGATCTCGTGGTTCACGAGTGCCTGGGCCCGGTCCTGCGCGAGCGGATGCAGGTGCAGCACGACGTCGACCCGGGCCTGGGCGGTGAGGAAAGGCATGAGCCAGCCGTACGGGAGCGTCGCAGGGTAGCGCTCCACCTGGAGGATGCGGACGTGCTCCTTCCCGACGGTGAGGTCCTTCGGTTCGACCTCCACCTGCTCGGGAGCCACGGCATCCAGGAAGGAAGAGACGGGCCCGGCCGACTTCGACCCGAACTGGCAGTAGGTCCTGAGAAGGGTGGCCATCCCCTCCCCCGCGAGGCGCTCGGTGTGGAGACCTCCCGCGCTGAGGTGGTCCGCCAGCACCGAGGTCCGCTGGTCGAGGACCGTGCGCGCCGCCTGTTCCCGTTGGGCGGTTGAGGGGCTCTTTCCTTCCGAGAAGAGGTCCGGACGCTCCGAGCGGAGGTTCGCAGCGACGACCGCGTAGAACTTCCGGTCCAGGGCGCTCTTGGTGAGCTCATCGAAGAAGGGGGCGTATCCCACCAGCTGGTCTTGGATCACCGCCGAGGTCTCGGTCTCGCCGCGGTCCGTGAGGGCCCTCACGTACGGGAGGTTGTCGAACTTCTCGGGGCGGGCGATGAGCTGGACGTCGAAGTCGAGTCCGTTCAGGACGGAGAGGAACGCCTGGAGGTGCTGCGCCTGGTCGGAGGAAGAGAGGAGCGGATAGTTGACACCCGAGACCTCGAGCGCCCGGGCGTAGACATCGTGAGGCAGGACGAGCATGTCGCCCGTCACGTCCTGGAGGTGGACGAACCGCTTGGCGAGCGGTCCGGTCAACACATGGGGAGTGGACCGGAAGCGCTGGAGGAGCAGGAGGTAGCGGAGCCGCGGAAGGCCTTCCTTCCGGGTGAGGCCGAGCCACATCCCCGTGGCCAGGATCGCGAAGAAAGAACCGTAGGCGAAGAGGCTCACGATGAGGGAGTGGGCGAAGGTTCCGAGCAGCGTGTAGGCGACGAGGGCGCCTACCGAGGCCGAGCCCATCAGCCAAGCCGCCTGGGAGGTGGTGAGAGGGCCGAACCTGCTCTCGATGGACCCCAGCCTGGGGGGGAAAGCGACCAGCCCCGAGAGGACGCTCTCCTCATCGCTCATGCGGTCCTCCTGTTCCGGCTGAGCGCCCGCGATGGCGAGCGGCTCCCCGAGACCCGCTCGCGGAGCGCCTGGTAGGCGGGCCCGTTGTCGCGGCGGATCCGTTCACCGAGCTGATGGACGCGGGCGCGGGTGCGGCGGACGCGGTCGCGCGTCGTGACGCCCGCCTGGTACAGACCCTGGCCCTTGGTCCCCTGGAGCTTCCTTTCCATCGCGAGGTACTCCTTCCCTCGGAGGGTCTCCTTGCCGACGACCCCGCCGGATGGCGGGGAGAGGGTGCCGCCCTTCTGGCCGGTCGGTGAGAACTTGCCGGAGGCGATGGCTCGCGCATCTCCGAGAGGCATGCCGCCAGCGGTGGCACCCTTGACCGCCCCGTGACGACGGATGGCTCCGGACACCCCGCGGACCCCGCGGTGGAGGGCGCGGCCCGCGCCCTTTGCGAGGCCGCCAGCGACCATGCCACCGATAGCGCCCGCGCCGCCGATCGGGTTGTAGGCCATCATCCAGCCCGCGCGGCCGAGCGCGCCCATGGCGCCGCCTCCGCCCTTTCCCCCGCCCCCCGCGGCGCCCCCGACCTTCGAGGCCATGTTCCCCATCTTTCCGGCCATTCCCCCGGCCATTCCCGCGGGTCCACCGGCGGCGCCTCCGAACCCTCCCATCATGCCTCCCTGGGCCCCGCCGACGCCTCCGAGGGTGGCCATCCCGACGTCGGAGACCGCCGACCCGGTCTCGGTCATGACCTTGGGCATGGCGGCGACAAGCCCGAGGCCGCCCAGGAAGAGGAACGCGTCCAGGATGTCGTTCCCCGTCCCGTTCCCGCCCAGGATGAGGAACGTGATGGCCAGGACGATGGCCATGAAGACGGAGACGAAGGTCCACTCGAAGAACATCTTGATGATCTTCGTCCCGTAGGCCTGGGTCGTCGGGAAGGACCAGAGCAGGAAGCCCCATGGGAGGATGGCCCCGGCGAAGAAGATCATCAGGATGCGGACGCCGTTCTCGATGAGGACCATCACGATGAAGATCAGCGCGATGAGGTAGACGATGAACGACCCGGGGCCGAGGGCGTTGACGGAGTTCCCCCAGTAGTTCTGTCCGAAGACGCTCACGCTGACCCCGGAGAGGAGCCCCTGGGTGAGCTGGTTCGCCAGCTGGATGGTGAAGTTCCCGATCAGGATGGAGGACCCGCCCAGGACGAGGGCGAAGGCGAGCTTGGTCCAGAGGAACTTGAGATGGACCTTCTTCTCGACGACAGGGGTCAGGATGTAGAGGAGTCCGATCCCCGCGACGGCGATACCGAGGCTCCCGAGGAAGACGACGTAGACCAGGGTCCAAACGGTCTGGACCGCGGACGTTCCAAGGTTGGGCGTGTATTCGATGGCCGAGGGGACATAGCCGAGGAGGGCGTTGTCCGCCGCGGCGAAGGGGGTCGCGAGGGCTCCCCAGAGCGCGTTCCAGAGGTCATCCCAGAGACTCATGGTGGTTCCCCTGGGGTCAGTTCTCCGAGGCGAGCGGGACCAGGAGCTTCCGCAGGCCCTGGATCACGAGGAACGTGAGCGCGATCGCGACCCCGACCCCGACGAGCCGTAGGAAGGCGGGGAACGGAGCCGCGGTGTCGCTCCCGGGGGGGGGAGGGGGTGGAAGGCCGACCGCGGTGCCATTCTGCTGGAAGATCACGTTGAGCGGGAGCGTGGGGTCTCCGCTCAGGTTGTCGTACTCGGCCTGGGCATCCGCGCAGCCGCATCCCACAGGCGAGTAGACATCCACGAGGACGGTCGTGAGGTTGGTGAGGTTCAGCCCCGGGAAATCGGACGAAGTGTAGTTGGTTCCGTTGACCAGGGTGAAGTTGTCGTAGAGCTGGGGCTCGTCCCCCAGGAAGAGAACCGCTCCCTCGGTCTGACCGACGGGGGTGGTGCGGTTCTCCGTGGCATTGTAGAAGGAGAGGGTGACCGAGAGCGTCAGGTCAGAGATGCCATCCGTACGGGCGGAGGGAGATGCGCGGGCCGACCCCACGACGAGGGCTAGCAGTCCCGAGGCCGTGAGCAGGAACACGAGGATGCATCCACGCGCGCCCGCCGCCGAACGCCGCGACCGGAGCCC
>JAGWLG010000006.1 GCA_028864975.1 Thermoplasmata archaeon
GTACCGGGTCGCGGACCTCCATACCGAACGCGAGGACCTCGAAGCGTACTTCTTCCGGCTTATCGAGGAGGCACGATGAACCCCTTCTTCTACGACGTGCTCCGCGTGCTCCGCAACCGCGGGGTTCTGGTCCTTGTCGTGCTGACGAGTCTCCTAGCGCTTGTGGCGCTGACCATCTACGACGTGCTGAGCGCCCCTGGCTCCCCTGCCCAGGCGAGCGAAGACACGGTCGTGGTGGTCCTGATCATGGGAATGATCTACGCGTTCTTCGTCCCCATCCTGGGCATTCAAACCGGATATGCCACCTATGCCCGGGACCACGCGACCGGCGTGCTGGAGTCCATCCTCGTCCGTCCGATCTCTCGGTCGAGGCTCATCCTCTCCCGGTATCTTGCGGTGGTCGTTGCTTCAGCGGCCGCCATCGCGTGCGCCCTCCTCTTCCTGGACGCCTTGAACCTGCTCGAGACCGGCTACGCCCTCCCCGCCGACCAGCTCGTCGGGCTCTACGGGGCCCTTCTCGCGGAGGCCGTGTCGTTCGCGGGTGTCCTCTTTCTCATCGCCCACCTGTTGCGCTCCCCAGGGGCCATCCTGGGTTCGGCCGTCGTGGTCTTCGTCCTGATCGATGTCGTGTGGTTCTTTCTGCTCTTCTTCTTGGGGATCATTCCGCTCTTCACCGCGGGTTCTTCGGGGGTAAAGACCGAAGCGATGACCCGCATCGTCGAACTGGAGTACTCGGACCCCGCCGGGTTGCCGTTCCTCGCGCTGGTGGAGGTGCAGGGAGGGTTCTTTGGCGGTTTCATCCGTCCCCCGGGTGGGCTGGCCAGCGTGGGCTTGACCCCGGCGGGCTTGATCCTCGCGGGGTTGTTCTGGTCGCTGCTCCCGTTCCTTCTGGCCTTCGTCCTCGCCCGCAAGCGGGATTGATCCCGCTGCCTCTACGCGTCGACCACGTTCTCGGAGTGGGGCTCTGACTCCTTCTCTTCCGCTAGAGGGGAGGTTTCGGGCTCGCTCTCCGAGCTCTGCCCGGGCTTCCTGGACTTCGCGCGTTCTTCGCGGAGCTCCTCCTTCTCATCCCGCAGGGCCTTGGTCCGGACCATCGTGAGCTTCAGGGCCACGAGGAAGACCGCCAGCCCGCTCAGGTGGGCGCCGGTGCAGATGATGCACACGGCATGGAGGCTCGCCTCGACCGAGACGAAGTAGGCCGCGAAGATGAGCCCGACCCCAGACAAGAGCAGGATCATTTGGAGAAAGCGCGGGTCGGAGGAGCGCATCAAGAGGACCGTGAGCGCCAGGAGGACCACGAATCCCGCAAGCCCGATGGACCAGTCCTGTACCCCGAAGACCGTGGTATGCCCGCTGGTCAGGACCTGCGTGCACGAAAGCCATGGGAGGACGGGCGGAGAGCAGTACTGGGCGAGGGTCGCGTCCAGGACCTCCCCCATCGCATAGAGGCTGAAGATCACGCCAAGGGTGGCGAAGGCCAGCATGGCACGTTCGAGGACGTCCGCGTCGGCCACTTGCTCCTTCCCTCCGAACAGTGTCCCTAGCTTCGGTCCGTCGAGGAGAAGATCGCGGAAGGTCTGCGTTACGTGATCTGGATGTAGTCGTTACCCACGACGGTTCCCGGCGTCGTGTACTGCGAGGGTGGGGTCTGACCATTGTCCACGAGGACCTTCGCGATGTACGCTTCGAGCCAGAACTGCGCCGGAAGGATCGCCTGGCAGTCGGACCCCCCGCTGCTGGGATTGTTGCCGCACGTCACCAGGTCCTGGGCCACCGTCTGTGGGGAGAGGGGTGTGCTCGAAGACTGGGTAGGATCGCTCCGAAGCTGACCCGGGGACACGAGCGAGCCCGTGTGGACGTAGATGCCACCGACCACGATGAACGGGATGCCGGCCTGGGGCCCGGTGTTGTAGGCGCTCACGTAGGCTGACTCCGGACAGCTCACCGCGGGAAGGGTGATCTGGGAATCGTCGGAGGTTTCGTGGGGGTCCCAGCTTAGGTACTGGCTGTTGGTGCTCGAACTCACAAAGTTCACTTCTGGGGTGTTGGGATAAACATCCCCGGGATCGGACGTTCCGAAGCTGACCCCCAAGAGGGCACTGGAGTAGTTGACGAGGGCTCCTTTGAAGGCCCAGCTCGAAGCGGAGCAGTACGGGCACGCGATCGAACCGTAGTAGAAGAAGACCGGAAGGCCTCCTCGGGTCCACATCGGATTGTTGACCTTGAACCAGCCGCTGTCCCCCGTGGGTCCGAGTTCCCCGGTGTGAGCGCTGGTCAAACTGGGGCATCCCGCGGCTCCTGCCAGAAGGACGAGCACTCCCGTAAGAACGAGTCCAATGATGACCCCGGAGATCAGGCCCTTCTTCCAGACCCGCAGGACCTTCTGGCCGCCGGAGATGAAGGCGAAGGCCAGGAGCGCGATGCCGACGATGGCGATCGCGAGCAAGACCGTGGGGATGAGCTGGGAGGCCGCGCTGACCACCGGGAACTCGAAGTTGACCAGGTACGGGAGCGCGCCCACGAGGGCGATGAGGATTCCGAGTACCGCCAGCAGCCGGTAGAGCTTCTTCCGGGTGAACCCCCCGGTCCCTCCCGCCGCTTGGCCTCCGCCCTCCGCAGAGGGGACACCGGACTTGGCCTGGCGCTTGGTCCGCGATCTTCGCTGGAAGTAGAGCGCCTTGAGGGCGAGCCCGGGCTTCTCCGTGCCCTCCGGTGCGGCGAACTCCACCTTGTCGTCGGTGGCGATCTCCTCCCAGCTCAGCCCCTTGGCGCGGAGCTTCTCCACCCGCTCCCAGTCGGTCATCGAGGATCCTAGCTCTCCCGTGCCCTGAGGAGGACGGCCGCGGCCGGTCGACCGAAGGGCGAAGTGGCGAACCGGGGGGTGTTCATCTCCTTTTCCGGCTCGCAGAAGGGGGCACTCTTCTTCCTCCCTTGCTGCCGGGTCGGCCTGGTCGTTGAGCAAGAGAAGATAAGCTCACGGGGCTCTCTCCCCTGCGATGGCGAAGGACCTCATCGAGGAGACCATCGGCTCGCTGGGGCTTCCGGACGAGGAGGCGCGTGCGGCCGCGCATGCTCGCTGGGCGATCCTGGCCACGGCGGAGGGGTCCCTGGGGAGGCTCCAGACCCTCGCCGAGCACCTGGCCGCTATCCGTGGTAACGAGCAACCGACCTTCCACCACAAAGCGGTCGTGGTGTTCGTCGCCGACCACGGGGTGACGGAGGAGGGCGTCTCCTCCCATCCTCGTGAGCTCACGGCGGGCATGCTGCACAACCTCTTGGACGGCGGGGCCGCGATCACGGTCTTCTCCCGCTTCCTGCGGGCAGAGCTCCACGTGGTGGACGTGGGGGTCGACGCTCCGCCCATACCTCCTCGCCCGGGGTTCTTCTCCCGGAAGATCGCGCGCGGGACGAGGAACTTCGCCCGTGAGCCCGCCATGACCCCATCCCAGGCGCGGGAGTCGGTCCGCATCGGGATCGAGGTCGCCCTGAACCTCATCGCTGCAGGGGCGGACCTCATGGCGATCGGGGACCTCGGGATCGGGAACACCACCTCCGCTTCGGCCATGCTGGCCGGCCTGACCGGGATGTCGGTCGAGAAGCTCGTCGGGCCGGGGACCGGGACGCGAGAGGAGCAGGTCCGCCGCAAGGTCATGGTCATTTCGAGCGCCCTGGAGCGGCACGTGCCACGCCGCGAGGACCCCTGGGAGGTGCTGGAGCGGGTCGGAGGCTTCGAGATCGGGGCGATGGCCGGGGCCTTCCTCGGCGCAGCGTCGCAGAGGGTCCCCGCGATCGTCGACGGGCTCACCTCCTCCGCGGCGGCGCTCTTCGCCCTCACCCTGGCACCTCGCCTCGGCCCCTTCCTCGTACCCTCCCACGCGTCGGAGGAGCCCGGTCACCGGGTCGCGCTCGACGCTCTGGGCCTCCAGCCCTACTTTGATTTCGCAACGCGGATGGGCGAAGGCACCAGCGCCGCCCTCCAGATGGGCCTTTGCGACCTCGCCAGCAGGCTCCTGCGGGAGATGGCCACGGTCGAGGAGGTCGCAGCCGCCAAGGAGGAGGCGTTCAACAGCTCTCCCCGCAATGGAACTTCTCCATCCCCGGTATCCCCGCGTCCTCCTGGAGCCCGGGACTCCGCCCCCCCAGCCCGCTAGGGCTCTGCGATGGCCCCCCGTCCCCCCGCCCCGACGCGGACGGAACGGAACCCCACGAAGGGCGAGGCGCGGTCCTCGCGCGAGCTCTATCATCGACTGGCTTCTGCGCCCCAGGGATTCGAGAAGGGAACCTCCTCGCATCGGCCTCTCGGCCCCCCGAAGGGGGAGGCGGCCGTGCTCGTGCTCTTCCGGTTGCAGCACGCCCGCTCCGAGCTCCTGCTGATCCGAAGGTCCGACCGGGAGGGTGACCCCTGGTCCGGCCACGTGGCGTTCCCGGGGGGTCGACGCGAGGACAGCGACGGCGCTCTCGCCGCGACCGCGGTGCGCGAAACGAAGGAGGAGGTGGGGATCTCGTTGGAACAGCTGGAAGGGCCTCCCATTCCGGTGGGGAAGCGTGTGCCGGCGAACCGGCCGTGGCTCCACGTCGGGGTCTTCCTGAGCGTCCTGAAGGATGGTGAGGCCGCCCCCCTATCCTTGAGCCCAGAGGTCGCCGAGGCCTTCTGGACACCGCTCCATGAACTTCGGCCCTCGCAAGGCCCCGTCGAGGTCCTCGGCTCGGAGGGCCATCTCCGAGCGGAAGCCCTCCGGTTCGGCGACCAGGTCATATGGGGGTTCACCCGGCGGGTTCTGCTGGACGTGCTGGGGGCCTACGGCCCCCTCTTACCCTGAGACCCCGCTGGGAAGTGGACGGTCGAACGGGGTACGGGTGGAAGCGCCGCTGACCAGGGCGTTCGCGCGCTTGACCCCGTGACGGTAGGCGGCGTAGGTGATGAAGAACGCCACCGCGATCGCCATGAGTGCCACGGCGACCAGGTTCGCTTCGTCCCTGCTTCCTCCTCCCTTCAGGGTGCCGTAGGCGCTGCGGAAGCCTTCCGCGTAGACCGCGATGTCCATCACCTCGGCGAAGACGTTCCATATCGAGATCGCGACGGTGCCGAAGGAGCGCTGTCGGTACGCCACCGCGACGGACTGGGCGGTCACCACCAGACCGAAGCCGATGATCATGGCCCCGAAGACCAGGAAGTCGAAGGCGAGGATCAGGGAGAACGAGGCCCCGTCCAAGAACCCGAGCTGGAGCGCCGCGAATCCGAGGACGATCATCATCACGTACGACATGCCCGCGAAGGCGAGCCCCAGACCGGCGTAGGCCGCGGCCCGGGCCAGGAGGGGGGGCTTCTCCCCAGGCGTCTTGGCGATGAGCGTCAGGGAGAAGCCCGACATGTAAGCATTCCAGATCGAGATCGCAAAATCGATCACGAGGAAGACCACGAGGAGGGCGAGGCCCAGGTCGACCACGGTCGTACCACCCCTCTCGATACATGAAGAATGACTTCCTCGACGGTCCGTCACAGAAAGACTCCTCTCTTTGGCTCGGTCCCCCACCTTGGACCATTCTGTTGCCCCAAGGCGGTCCTCGGTTCCAAAGCGGAACCTCACATTCATCCCCTCCCCCTCCGAGACGCTCCCCATGAGCGGTGTCCTGAGCCCGACGGCGCCCACCCATGCCGAGCCCCTGACCGTAAGCGAGAGCTCCGATGGGGTTCCCCCGGAGCTACTGGCCTTCCTGACCGAGGGGGGAGGCCGGTCGCTCTCCATTCGCGGAAGGCCAGGGACGGGCAAGACCTCTCTTGCCCTAGAGATGCTGGCCAGGGTGCCCGGTCGTCGCTTCTTCCTGTCCACGCGTGTGGACCAGATGCGGCTGTTCAAGCAGTTCCCGTTCCTGACCTCCAGGTACGAGCGGATCGAGGTCGTCGACCTGGCCTCGATGCGGGCGGAACGCCTTCTGATGAAGTCGGACGTCTCGCGGGTGACCTCGTTGGTGGTGGGGAACCCAGGTCCGTCGTCCAAGGTCGATCTCGGACGCTTCCTGACCCTGCCTCCCCCCGTCCAAGAGCTCTACAGTCGCACGCCGGAAGGGCCGGGCCGCGCGACCGTGGTGATCGACAGTTGGGAGGCCCTCTTGGCGGACTACGCGTCCCGCCTGACGTCGCGGTCCGAGGAGGCGCTCTCCGAGCCCGAGCTCGCCGAAGCCCTGATCTCGATGTTCGTGGGGCAAGGGACCAACGTGATCCTGGTCCGCGAGACCGCGGATCCGAACGCGGCCGACTACCTCGTCGACGGCGTGCTGGAGGCCCGCCGCGAGGTCTTCCAGGACCACGTCTTCCGGGCGCTCTCCCCTCTCAAACTTCGCGGGGTCGGGGTGGGTGTCGCGGACTTTCCCTTCACCCTCCACGGGGGTCGGTTCCAGTTCCTCGGGCCCACTCCCTCCTGGCGGGCCGTGCCTCACTCGGTCCACCGGTCCCCGGAACCCGTGACCGGGGGTCCCGTCGAGTTCACCTGGGGTCACCGGCAGATGGACGAACGCCTCGCCCCCCTCTACCCTGGCGCCCTGGTCTTCCTGGAGACCGTAGCCAACGCCTCGGGAGACACGATGGGCCGCATCGACACGCACATCGGCTCGACGAACGGGCACCGCGGGCTCATGGTGACCGTGGTCCTGCCGCAGGGGCTCACGCCGAGCGTGATCCGCCCCGAGGTCGAGCCGGACGGGAAGTTCCCTCAGAAGTTCAGGATCATCTGGTCGGTCCCTTCCCGCGGGCCCTCGCCTCGGACACAATTCCAGGTCCCCGCGGAGAGCCTCGTCCCCTATGCGCTCGACGGCATGCCCCCCAAGGAGCCGGAGGAGCTCGCTACGATCGTTGCGGGCGAGGGGGCCGGGCCGGCCGTCGTCATCGCATCCACCTCGATGCTGGCGGCTATGGCCGGGAGGGACGAGAAGAAGTTCGAGCCCTTCCTGTCGGCGCTCATCCAGACGGTGCGGGCCCGCGGCGGGCTCCTCGTGCTCTACGGCTACGACTACAACGCGGGGTCGCGCTTCCTCACGGGCGAAGCAAGCCATCACCTGAGGATCTTCGAACGGGATGGGCTTCCGTTGCTCGAGGAGGTCCACCACGGGAAGCCGCTCTACGCGATCCGAGCGCCGCGCGACCCCCGGAGCTTCCCCATCTTCGAACTGGTGCCGGTGCTCTGAAGCTGGGAGGGGACATCCATGTCGAGTAGGGTCCTTGCCTCCGCCCCTTCACCCGAGATCAACGTCATCGCGAACGACGAGGCGGTTCGCCGAGCTCTGCTGGGCATCGTCCGTTCAACGAAGTTCCGCGCCCGTATCGCAGAACCGCGTCCCATCGGCGGCGACGTCCCCGAGGATCACCGGCCGAGCGTGTTCCTGGGCTACGCGCGGGATGTGCAAGAGGCCCGCTTGTTCTTCACCCAGCTGACCCGAGACGACCAGGGTCAGAAGCCCTGGGTGCTGCTTCTCGCCCCCTCCGCACCCCCAGCCGCCATGCAGGAGGCCCGCCGGATGGGTGGTCCTGTTCACCGACTCCCGCTCCCGCCTTTGCTTCTCCGTGAGGCGCTGGAGGAGGCCGTTCGAGACTGCCCCGAGGCGGCCACGACGGCACGGGCGGAGCCGGGGAGGGAGGGCGCAGGGGGTCCTCCTGAGGAGACGTTCTTGCCTCGCGCACCGGTTGGGGGCTCCCTGACCGCACCCAGCGACCCCAAGAGCACTTTCCGCCTGAGCGGACGAGCGGGGCATTCCCGTGGGAGAGAGCTTTCCGTCCTGCTCCTGTGTTCGCAGGATCCCGCGGCAGCCGGAGTGCGCAGGACGTTCATGGCGTACGCGAAGGCGAGATCTGCACCGGTCGACGGCTCACGCGCGACCGCTCCTCCCGCGCAAGAACTCACGATGGTCCCGAGTCAGGTATCGTTGGACGCTCCTTCGCGGGTTGCGCTACCCGGGAGTGGCAGGTTGCGGGAGATGGTCCGCTCAGGAGTTCGGGAGCTCGTCTCGGGGAGAGATAGGGTCCTCCCGGCAAGCGCGCTGTCGCGTTCTCGGATCATCGGGACCCATAAGTTTAAAAACCACACTTAAATACTCGGGCGGGGCCGTTCCAGATGGCAAAGATCCGGATCGAGAACGTCGTCGCGTCAACTTCGCTCGGAGACGAACTCGACCTACAGGCCATCGCGCTCGCCTTGGACGGCGCGGAGTACGAGCCGGAACAGTTCCCAGGGCTCATCTACCGCCTGAAAGAGCCGAAGACGGCGATCCTGCTCTTCCGCAGTGGGAAGGTCGTGTGCACCGGGGCCAAGAGCATGGCCGAGGTGGAGGAGTCCATCCACAAGGTCGCTCAGCAGATCCGCAAGGCGGGCCAGAAGGTCAACACGCGGCCCAAGATCGAGGTCCAGAACATCGTCGCTTCCTCCGACCTCGAGTCCGAGATCAACCTGAACGCCATCGCCGTGACCCTGGGGCTCGAGCGTGTCGAGTACGAGCCCGAGCAGTTCCCAGGGCTCGTCTGCCGCATCGACGAGCCGCGGGTCGTGGTCCTGCTCTTCGGCAGCGGCAAGCTCGTCTGTACAGGGGCCCGCAAGCCCTCGGACGTCGAAGTGGCGGTCCAGAAGATCACGAAGGAGCTCCAGGGCGCGGGTCTGCTCCGCTGAACCGGGGCCGGTCCTGAGCGACCGGGCTCGAGCACGGCAGACGGGGGCGTGAGAGCGATGGCCGTCACGTTCGACCTTCCCATCGTGGACCACCATGCCCACCTTCGCCCCGGGGAGAGCGCGCTCCTCGCCGCTCGGAACTTCGCGAAGGCGGGCGGGTCCCACCTCTTCCTCGCCACCCAGAACTACCTCGCCCATGCCCCAAGGAGCCTTGAGGAGTACCGGAGGCAGTTCGAAACGACCGAGTCCATCGCCGCCCGGGTGCGCAAGGAGACGGGCATCGAGGTTCTCTCGGTCCTGGCCCCTTACCCGATCGACCTCGTCCACGTGGCCTCCGAGACCGGGCTCGTCGCTGCAGAACACCTGCAGCTCGATGCCCTCGAGCTTGCCGCGAAGGAAGTACGCGAAGGCCGGGCGGTGGCCCTGGGTGAGGTCGGACGTGCCCACTTCCCTGTGGACCCCGAGGTCAAGCAAGCGCTCGACCGGGTCATGGGGACCGCGCTACGGATCGCCCACGAAACCGGATGTCCGGCCGTGCTCCACACCGAGGACCTCGATGAGCGGGGATACGCGGAGGTCTCGGAGATGACCCGGAAGAGCGGACTTCCCCCGGAACGCGCGATCAAGCACTACGCACGCACGGTGGTCCCCTCGGCCCAGCGGCACGGGGTCACCCCCTCCTTCCTGGCCAAGCGGGAGCTCGTCCGGGAGGTGGTGCGCGAGCCCGGACCGTGGTTCTTCGAGACCGACTTCCTGGACGACCCGGCTCGACCTGGGGTCGCCCTCCCGCTCGAGACCGTGCCCCGGAGAGTGCGGCAGCTTCTCGGCTCGCCCGCTCTACCGCGGGGCGACGTCGTCGAAAAGCTCTCGATCCCGTTCGTCGAAGCCCCACGCCGGCTCTATGGGCTGGAACTGATGCGGAGGTCGCCGCTGACGATCGAAGTCTGAGGGAGGGCGCTGACGTGAAGGGTGAGCGGCAACGCGGGGTCCTCGTGGCCATCGAGGGCATCGATGGGACCGGGAAGAGCACGCTGTTGAACGGACTGGCGAGGGTCCTGCGCTCTCGAGGGTGGAGCGTCGGGCGGTGGAAGGAGCCCTCCAATTCGGTGCTCGGGAAGGCCGCGAGAGGCTACGGAGGAAAGGACCCCGGCCAGGCCGCCCTGCTCTTCACGCTCGACCGAGGTGGGGAATGGGCGAACCTGGAGGCCCTCCGCCGCGGCCATGATGTGGTGCTTTCGGACCGTTCCTACTTTTCCACCCTGGCCTACCAGGGGAGTGCGCTCAAGCCTCGGGAGCGGCGAACTTTGGAGCTCCTCCAACGTTCCGTGGCCCATGTCCCCGACCTGGTGCTCTGGCTCCAACTGGACGCCCGGGTGGCCCTGGAACGCGTGGGACAGCGAGGAGCTGCTCGCTCGCGGTGGGAGCGCTTGGAGGTCCTGGCGCGGACGGCTCGAGCCTACGGAGGGTATGCCCGGCGCGAGCCGCGTCGGTTCGTGCGGCTGGACGCCCGGTTGCCCCCTGCCGAGGTTCGGGCCGCCGCCTTGGCCGCCGTAGAGCGGCGGCTGGGACCGCGCTCGAAAGCGGGCGCAGCCCGATCGCGGCGAGCGACCTTTTAGGGCGAGACGCTGCTCCCCCTCCTTCTCCACGACATGACGGACGGGATCATTCTCCGCGAGGAGACTCTGGACGCCTCCTACCTCCCCCCTTCGCTGCCCCACCGTGAGAAGGAGCTCGCCCTGTTGCGTGAGCGGTTCTCCCGGTCGATGGATGCGGGCCAAGGGTGGAGCCAGCTCTTGACCGGGGGAATCGGCAGCGGGAAGACCGCCCTCTCCCGGGCGCTCGCCCACGAGCTTGCCGCGCGCCGTCGCCCCAAGGACAAGGCCTCCGGTCCCGGGCTCAAGGAGATCTACGTCAACTGCTGGCGACGCAACAGCGACCGGGCGGTCGTCCTCGAGCTGCTGAACGCCGTGGACCGTCCGGTCCCGGACCGCGGGTTCTCGGTCTCGGAGATGATGGACACCTTCGAGAGGGGCTTGAGGGAGGTCCGGGGACCGACCCTCATTATCCTGGACGAGGTGAGCGTCCTGCTCAAGGGCGGAAGCAAGCTCATCTACATGCTGACCCGGGGCCGCGAGGTCGGTCTCGGACCGCTCTCCCTGCTGCTCATCGCACCCCAGGACGTGCTCCCGTACCTCGACGCCGCCTCCCGCAGCGGGTTCGGGGTCACGCACCGGCTGCACCTCTCCAGGTACTCCCGGGAGGCGCTCGCGGACATCGTCCAGGCGAGGGCGGGATTGGCGCTCCGTCCGGGGACGCTGGGTCGGGAGGTCGCCGAACAGATCGCCCGGGTCGCGGAGGCGCAGGGCGATGCGCGGCTCGCCCTCGAGCTCCTTGCGGGCTCGGCTCGTCGGGCCGAGGAACAGGGCGCTCGCGAGGTCGGTGCCGAGGACGTCCGATGGGCCAAGGCCTCGCTCTACCCCACGATCACGGAGGAGAAGTTGGACGGGCTCCCCCCCTCCTCGCTCCTCGTGCTGCTCGCCCTCGCCCGGACCCTTCGGGCCCCCGGGTCGTGGGTCAAGATGGAGCGCGTGCGGAGGGCCTACGCCCTGGCCTCCGAGGAGTTCGGCATCAAGGCGGGCGGCAAGGTCACCTTCTGGCGGACGGTCAAGGCCCTCGAGATGGAAGGGCTCCTGGAGATGGAGGCCCCTCGTCCCGGAGCTCCCGGGCGCCTGACGCAGGACGAGATCCCCGCCAGCATGCTGGAGCTGGTCCTGAACGAGCGCCTGGGACGTCCGTCCTCGGCCCAAAGTTAAATGCCGATGAACTCTGGCCACGCGGGATGACCACAGGGAGCCGACGCGGGTTCGCGACCCACTCGGGGTCGCACAGCAGCCACGCGCGCCGCACCGCCACTCCCGCCGCCGTCGCTCCGCCCGCACCTCCGCCTGCCCCCCCTCCTCCGGCCGAGACTTCCCCCCAGGAGCCCCTTCAGACCGCCCGGGAGCTCCGGGCAGAAGGGAAGTTCGAGGAGGCGCTCGCCCAGGTCGACCTGGCGCTCCGTTCCTCCCCCCACGACGCCGAGGCGCGAGAACAGCGTGGCCTCACCCTGCTGGACCTCCACCGGGCGAGCGAGGCCCTGAGCGAGCTCGACCAGGCCCTCGCGCTCCGATCCGACCTTCCGTCCGCCCACGCGGGACGCGGTGAAGCGCTGAGGGTGCTGGGGGACAAGGAGCGCTCGCTCTGGGCCTACACGAAGGCGCTCCAGCTCTCCCCCTCCTCCGACCCCTGGAGGAAGGCGCGACGAGAGACCGCGGCGGAGTTCCTGGGGGTCGAGCCGGGGACGGACGCGCACGCGCTCGCGATGGAGGCGATGCGGCAAGGTCACCGGGCCCTGGCGGTCGACCTGTCGGATGAGGCACTGTCGACCGCCGACACGGACCCTGAGAGCTGGCGGGAGGACGCCCGCCATCTCCGGGAGGAGAAGGAATACGACGAGCTCCTGATGCGCGCTCGGGCCCGCCTCTCCCGCTTTTCGGGCGACCCGGTCGCCCAGGCCTACCTGGGCTACGCCCTCTACGGCAAGGAGGACTGGAAGGGCTGCCTGGAACCTCTCGCGGGCGCGGAGAGAGAGCCGAAGGAAGGTCGTGAAGCGACCCTACTGCGGGCACGAGCGCTCTATCGTCTGAAACGCGAAGAGGAGGCCACGCCCTTGCTGGACCGACTGCTCGCAGCCGCTCCGGACGATGCGGAGCTCCTGAAGATCGCGCTCGCTTCCCCTTGGGCACGACAGCGTCCGTTCCCGGCCCTTCGCGGGGCGCACCGTCTCGTCCAGAAGGCCCCGAAAGACCCCGAGGCCTGGAGGACGCTCGTGGTCGCCTCCTTCCGTCTGGGCCATTACGCCGAGACCGCCGAGGCCGCCGGGAAGGTGAGGGCCCTCGACCCGAAGCAGATCGGGGTCGCGCTCCCCCAGGCCATCGCGTTGGGAAGGCTGGGCCACCCCGCCGAGGCCGCTCAGCTCCTGGAGGAGTACCTCAAGGAGGACCCGGGGAACCCCGAGGCTTGGAGGGAGCTCGGACTGCTCCGCCACCGCGAAGGGAAGCTCGGTGATGCCGAGGCCGCCCTGCGGAAGGCGGTCGAGCTCGACCCGGACCACGTCGCCGCCAGGATGGCGCTCGCGACGTTGCTCTCCAAGGGCTCGAAGGACGCCGAGGCCGAGACGAACTTCCTCGCCGCCACGAGGATCGACCCGAAGAACGTCGAATCCTTCTACAACCTGGGCGTCGTCCGGCAGAAGCTCGGGAAGGACGCCCCCGCGGCGGATGCGTTCCGCGCGGCGCTCGCGATCGACCGTACCCACGTGGATTCGGCGGCGAACCTCGCCGTTGTCCTCGCCAAAGGCAAGCGGTACGACGAGGCGGCGAAGGAACTGGAGGCGACGCTCGCCTTCCGTCCCGACGCGAAGGACCTCAACTTCAACCTGGGGCAGATCTACCTGCTCCAAGGTCGTGCGGACGGGGCCTATCTCCAGTTCAAGCGGGCCCACCGTCTGGACCCCTTCGACTACGAGAGCTGGAACCACCGGGGCGCCGCCCTTTCGAAGACCCACCGCATCGACGAGCGGAGCGCCGAGGGATGGATGGCGCTCGGCCGGGGGTTCCTCCGGCGGCAGGGCTACTCCGAAGCGCACGAGTGCTTCCGCCGGGCCCTCGAGCTCGACCCCAAGAACGAGGAGGCCAAGCGCCTGCGGGCCGAGAGCCTCTCCTCGGTCTACGGCGTTCCCCCGAACGCGGCGGCAGAGTGGCTCTCGACCTCCCGGATGCTGCTCGAGATGCACCAGTTCGCGGATGCCATGGACGCCCTCTCGGTGGTGCTCATGCTCGATCCCGAGAACGCTTCCGCTCGGGTGCTCACGGGGAGAGCGCTGCTATCCCTGGGTAAGGCGCAGGTCGCGCTCCATCAGGCGGACCTCGCCCTGCGCGTGGAGAAGGAGAGCGCGGCCGCCTGGGCGCTGAAGGGCGAGGCGCTCCTCCAGCTCGAACGATACTCGGAGGCCCTCGATTGCTTCGACTGGCTGGTCGAGCATGCGCCGAAGGACGCTGCCGCCTTCACCTTCCGAGGCGTCGCGCTCGCGGCCCTGGGACGCGGCCGCGAGGCGGTCAAGGCGTTCGACGAAGCCCTGGAGGTGGACCCCAACTTCCGCGAAGCGTGGCATCACAAGGGCGTGGAGCTCGAGAAAGAGGGCCACTACGAGAAGGCCGCGGAGGCCTTCGCCAACGGGTTCCGGTAGGGCCGTCTCCTCCCCCGCGGACGGCCCACGAGTTCAAGCCTCCGCCGTCCCATACGTCAGGACATGGTCACGGCGCCGCGGGTCGGAGCGTGGCGACAAGGCTCCCCGCGGCGCTCGAGCTTGGCGGTCCAGCTCCTGGTGATCGGTGTGCTTTGGGTGGTCCTGCTCCCCCCAGTACCGGCGAATGCCCCTCCCCTTCCCGCGCAGCTCGAGCCGAGGAGCAGCCATTCTGGTCTCTCGAGTTCGACCCCTTCATCTTCGGACTGTGGGAGGGCAGGCTCCCCAACCGGGTGCCCATCTCACACCCTGACGTCCGTCAGCGGGTCCGCCTGGTACCTGAGCCAGGCCCCCTACCCGTGGCCATCCTCCAACTGGGGCATGTCCGCCGACTTCGACGAGCGCTTCCACGCCTTCGTGGAGTTCGGGGGATTCGGCACGGGGTTCCTGGGGCTGAACCAGACGTGGGTCTATGCCAATGAGACCTGGAGCAAATTCACCAACGGGGCCGAGCCCCCTGGAGCGGTCTTCCCGTCGATGGCGTACGACCCCACGTGCAACGCGCCGTGGGGAGGGAAGGGCTGCACGATCCTCTTCGGGGGTTGCACGGAGCTCAGCTGCTCCTATCCTCAAGCGACGACCTGGTTGCTCTCTCCTTTGGGATGGACCAATGTCACTTCGAGCTCGGTCCTGACCCCTCCGGCCCGAGGGATGACCTCGATGATCTACGACGCTGAGGCCGGGGGCGACCTGCTCTTCGGGGGAAGAGGGGCGGGGGGCCGCGCGCTCAACGACTCCTGGCTCTGGAAGAATGGCCAGTGGCAGAACCTGACGGCAGGGCTGTCGACCGCTCCTTCACCGCGCTCCTCCGCCTCCATGGCCTATGACCCGACCGCGAGGGCCGCCATCCTCTTTGGCGGGGAGTCGAGCACGTTCGGAGCTTGCGGCTTCGCCTGCGCTGACACCTGGAGCTTCTCCTCGGGGAAGTGGCACAACCTGACGCAGCCCTCGGGTCCCGAAGGCCGGTTCAACGCCGCGATGGCCACGGACCCCATGGACCAGGGCGTCGTGCTCTTCGGGGGTGACGAGGCCGTCCCCGGGACCGCGGGGGCGCTGCTCTCGAACAACTCGTGGGTGTACGATGGGACTTGGCGGAACGTCTCGGGGACCCTGGGCGCGTCGCCGCCGATGCAGGAGTACCCCGTCGCGGCCCTGGACAACAGCACCTCCTACGTCATCCTGTTCGACGGATGCGCCAGCTTAGGGGGAGGACGGAACGGCTGCGGACATTCGAACCAGGTATGGACCTACCCCCTTCCCGAAGTGGTCCTCACGGGTCCGTGGCTTTCCACCAGCGCCATAGGGCTCGGCCAATCGGTCCAGGTCGGCGCGAGCGCACTGCAGGGGACCGCCGGCTTGCCCATCTCCTGGAGCGGACTTCCCCCCGGTTGTAGCGAGGTCAGTTTCGGGATCGAGAACTTCAGCTGCACGCCCTCGTCGCCCGGAACCTATCCCCTCTCCTTCCAGGTCTCCGTGAACCTTGGGGCCGCAGGTTGGATGAACCTGAGCTCACGGACGTCGATCCTGACGGTCCAAGACCTCCTCGCGGTGTCAGCCCCCACCGCGTATCCGAACCCTGTCACGGTGGGGTACCTGCTCCGGCTCTCGGCCCTGGCCTCCGGGGGTCTTTTCCCGGTCTCCCTCCATTGGTACGGCCTCCCTGCGGGATGCGTCTCGCCCGTGGGGGGGTTGGGGTTCGAGGAGTTCCTCAACTGCACCCCCGTCGTCCTAGGGGACTACATCGTTTGGGCGAACGCGACCGACGCCTACGGTGTCTCGGCGGTCGGAGCGTCCCTCGCGATCATCGTGCAGAACGTTCCCCTGGTCGTTGGGGCCCCCTGGGCGGTGCCCAACCCGGTGAACGTGGGGTCCTTCCTCGAGCTCTCGGTGGCGGTCTCCGGCGGGGTGCGTCCCTACTATGTCCTGTGGCACGGGTTGCCCTCGGGGTGCGCCAGCTCCCCGAACGGGACGGCGCAGGGGGCGTCCCTCAACTGCACACCGGTGGGCACCGGGGACTACGCGGTCGACGTGACGGCGAGGGACCCTGCGGGTCAGGTCTCGACGAGCTCAACCCTATTCGTGAACGTCATCTCCACGCCCTTGTCGGTCAATGCTCCCCAGGCGTATCCTGACCCGGCGACGGTAGGGTCCCCGCTCGCCCTCTCGGCCTCGAGCACGGGAGGGACCTACCCGATCTACTACCGGTGGTACGGAGTGCCGAGCGGCTGCTCGCAGCTGACGAACACCTCGTGGAACGGACAGTTCATGAACTGCACTCCGAACGCCGCGGGTACCTTCTCGGTCTCCTTCGAAGCTCAGGACAATCTCGGAAGGTCCGCCTACAGCGTGACCCTGCGGTTGCAGGTCCAGGCGAGACCCCCCCCGCCGCCGGGACCGGTGCAGCCGGGCGGCGGTCTTGACCTCGCGGTCGCGTTGAGCTTGGGCATCGGAGGCTCCCTCGCCCCGCTGCTCGGCTGGGCGGTGCTGTTGCGACGTAACAGAGACCCACGGGAAAGGCCGCCACCGTTCCCGCCGCCCGCCCCAGGGCCCTCGGTGGCGTGGCGCCCCGAGCCTTGAAGACGGTCGGCGGGTGGCTCCTGGCGGAGTCCCCGTGACCGAGTCGTTGGTGCAGATCGAGGGCACCTCCCGCCTTCCCCCCTGGATCCGCATGGGCCTTCCGAACGAACTGTATCCTCAGGTGCGGGACCTCCTTCAGGGCCACCACCTCGCGACAGTGTGTCGGGAGGCCCGCTGCCCGAACTTGACGGAGTGCTGGTCCGCGGGGACGGCCACCCTGATGCTCCTCGGGGACACCTGCACTCGACGCTGTTCCTTCTGCGCGGTCACCACACGGTCGCCGCACGGGGTCGTGGACGAGACGGAGCCCGAGCGGGTCGCGGATGCCGTCTCCCAGTGGGGACTCCGGTACGTGGTGCTCACCCAGGTCTGTCGCGATGACCTCGCCGACCACGGGGCTCGGGTCCTCGCCGCTACGGTCCGCGCGATCCATGCGCGGAGCCGCGGGACGAGGGTCGAGGTCCTCGCGGGGGACCTGGGGGGCGACCCGACCGCGATCGGCGAACTGCTCCGCTCGGGGCCCGAGGTCTTCGCTCATAATCTCGAGACAGTGCGGAGGCTCTCCCCTTCCGTGCGCGACCGTCGGGCGGACTACGAGCTCTCCCTCCGAACGCTCAAGGAGGCCAAGCGCCTCGAGCCTCGGGCCCGGGTCACCAAGTCTTCGCTCATGCTCGGCCTTGGCGAGACCCGAGAGGAGGTCGTAGAGACGATGCGCGACCTTCGGGAGGCGGGGGTCGACCTCCTGACCTTAGGGCAGTATCTTCGTCCGGGAGGCAGGGGGTTCCACGCCGTCGAGCGCTATGTGCCCCCGGAGGAGTTCACGGAGCTGGGCCGAGAGGCCGAAGAGCTCGGGTTCGCCGGGGTCGCGTCGGGGCCGATGGTGCGCTCCTCCTACCACGCCGACGAGCTTTTTGTACGCGCCCTAGCGAGGGGGTCCGTCTGACCATGGCGAAGAAGGTCAAGAAGCGGGTCGAAGAGGACCAGCACGTCAAGGAGTTCAAGTTCCCGCACTTCGACGCTCGGGCCTTCATCCTTCACGAGCTCGAGCAGTCCTATGCGACGGCGATTGCCCTCAGCCTGGCGCTCCTCCTGGCGGTCGTGTCCTGGCAGGTCACGGTCGCCGGACTGGGGAGTGGTTCGACCGGGGTGCTCCCCTTCGCGCTAGGCGCCCTCGCGATGGGGGTCGCCGGGGCCGTCGCGATGGTCTTCCTCATCCAGAAGGTCCGTCCGAAGGCCGAGGAATACAAGCGCGGGGACTGGGCGAGCCTCGTCATGACCTACCTCTTCCTGTGGGCCGGGATCTGGGCCCTCCTGGTCGACGTCTGGGCCTGAGCCCGGCCTGCGAGTGCAGGCATGGGACGATGCGGGGACGTGGCCTCCGGGCTCGTGGGGAGGGAAGGACATGGCTCCTCCCGAGCTCTACGGTCGGTCACTCTGCTTGAGTGGTGCGGCTACGGTACGGCGGGGGGCCAACCGTCCCACGGGAATCCCTTGGTCCAGAGCGCTCGCAACGCCTCCAAGAGCGCGGGCGACGAGGGCGCCTCTGGCCAGTAAGCGAGGTCGGCCCCCTGCACGACCGCCTTCTGCAAGCTCTTGCCGAACCCAAGATTGGGGAGCTCTCGCTGCAACAGCTTGACGGCGTCTCGCGTCGCCCGCCGGACATCGACCTGGAGTCGGCCCTCCGGGGTCACGTAGGGGCCGGCGACCCGCGCCTCGGAGGGGCGGCCCCATTTGGCGTAGAAGTTCGCAGCTTCGTGTGCACCGACGGGAGGTCCGGGGTGCGGCGTCGTGGGCCCGAGCTCCCGCCGATCGATCTCGACCACGATGGCCGCCTCGTGGTCCACGCGGGCGGAAGCTGTGCCGAGCACCTGATATCCCCAGCGCTCGAGCGGTGCGGCGAGAGCCCTCTCACATTTGCGAAGCTGGGGGTAGATGATGTCGTCCACCAGGTCCGGGGAGGAGAACCGAAGCGCCACCACCTCGGTTCCCCGGGCCTTGAGCTGGGACCTGAGCTCCTCCTCGGAAGGGACCGGGACCTTCGGGGGGAGGAAGAACTCCCGTCGAGGCTTCTCTCCGTACACCTGGGCGGCCGTGATCAAGAGCCCAAGGTTGCGACGCGAGAGGGCCGAGGCGACGTTCCGGTGGGCATCCACAGGGTCGGGGAGCACCAACGCGACCTCTTCCGAGACTGAGGGCTCCGGACCGGGCGGGCAGAGGCGTTGAGGGATCCTCCACCCTCGCGCGTCCCGGAGGCATGCCCCCAGGGAGCCGTACCGCACGATCAGGAGCTCGACCAGGTAGCCTGAGCATCCCTCGGTCCTCGCGTCGGCCCCGTAGATCCCGAGCGTCTTGAGGAACCTCTTCAACAGACGGATGTGGTCCCGAAGTTCTGGTGTAAGTCGGGGAGAAAGGAAGGCGTGGTGGAAGGGGGTGCGGTCCACCGCGGTCTGGGGCCGATCGGAGCGCTCGACCTGGTAGCCTGGGACCGCATCCACGGCGAAGCCTGCGTACGTGCCCCGAAGGTACGGATGCTCGGCGTACCTCTTTTCGGGCGACTGCAGAAGCGCCCCCGCAAGTTCGAGCCCCTGCCGGGCTAGCTGTTCCCGCGGGATGGAGGGGTCGAAGAGCATGAAGAGGTCCATGTCGAGCCGTCCCCCCGCCTCGATGGGCAGGTAGGTCTCTCGGGCGGCGCTCCCGGCGACCAGCGCCCGCTTGAGCGGCAGACCCCGACGAGCGGCCTCCGCCTGGGCTGCCGCCACCAGGCCCTCGCGAGCCTTGGCGAGCGCCGCTAGCTCCTCGCCCCGCGGTCGGAGGGTCCGTGCGACCGCCTCCTCCAGGGGGGTCAGGGGGACGGGGGTCGGGGACAGGGTTGGGGAGGCGTTCCTTCCCGGGGGCCTGCCGTCGCCCTTCTCCACTGCTGACACGGTCCGAGCGACCATCGTCCTCCCTCTTGAGCCCTCGTGTCGACCGGGACGGTCCGCGTTCAATCATTATGCGCGGCGCTACCGTGGTACTCATGGCATGGTCGCCGCTCGGACCGCCCCGGCCCTCCCCCCGGGACACCCCACGCTGCTCTACGAGGCGTTGCCCCAGCGGAAGGTCCGCTGTACCGCCTGTGCGCGCTACTGCACGATCCCTGAGGGTTCGCACGGGTTCTGTTTCGTTCGTGCCAATCATGCCGGGAAGCTCGAGCTTCTGACCTACGGGATCGTGGCCGCCGTCCAGGTCGACCCGGTCGAGAAGAAGCCGCTCTCCCACTATCGCCCGGGGACCCGAGTCTTCGGCATCGGAACGCACGGCTGCAACTGGCGCTGCCAGTACTGTCAGAACTTCGAGATCAGCCAGGACCACGGGATCGAGGGCCGCAAGCTCTCCCCCCAGGAAGCCGTGGAGTGGGCCCTGCGACGCGAGTGCCAGGGGATCACGTTCACCTACAACGAGCCGACGATCTTCATCGAGTACGCGGTTGACGTCATCGACGAGGCGCACCGTCACGGCCTCTTCGCGAACTTTGTCACGAACGGTTACATGACCCCAGAGGCCACGGACCTTCTGCGGGGCAAGCTCGACGCGGTCTCGGTGGACTTCAAGGGGAGCGGCGAGCCGGGCTTCATGCGCAAGTACATCCAGGCGAAAGGGCCCGAGCCCATCCTCTCCTCCCTCGAGGCCCTAGCGAAGAACGGAACGCACGTCGAGGTCACGAACCTGATCGTCCCGAAAGTGGGGGACGACCCTGCAGCGCTGAGGAAGCTCGCGGCCTGGGTGCGCGACCACCTTGGCAGGGAGGTGCCGTTCCATCTCCTTCGCTGGCACCCTGACTACAAGATGATGGACCTCCCGGAGACCCCGATCCCGACGCTGGAGAAGCTCCACGCGATCGCGAAGGAGGAGGGACTCGATTACGTCTATCTCGGGAACGTTTGGGGGCACCCGCTCGAGCACACCTACTGCCCCAAGTGTGGTTCCATCGCCGTGGATCGCTACGGGTTCTACATCCGCTCCTGGAACCTGGACGAACAAAACCGGTGCAAGGAGTGCCTGCACCCAATCCCCATCGTGGGGCATCTCCCCGGGGAGTACGAGCCCACCTACGTGACCCCGCTCATGTGAAGGCGAAGATCTGGTACGAGGTCAGCCGCGGGCGAGGCGTTCCGACCTCCTGCTACTTCGTCCCCCAGACCAGGACGTGGATAGGGGCCAGCTCGGCGGAGGTCACTTCGCGCAATCCGGCCTTCCGAAGGAAGCTCTCGAACTGGATCGAGGGTAGGAGCTGGTCCCCCAGCACCCCCTCCAGGTACTGGACTCCCGCCATGACGCGACCGGCCGGGGTACGAAGTTTCTCGATCTCGCCCCAGTCGGGGAACGGGAACTCGCTCACCAAGAGGGTGCCCTTGGGACGCAGGGCCTTCGCCGCGTTGCGGACGACCGCCTCCTTGTCCTGGGCCTCATGAAGGGCGATGTTCAGCAGGACGATGTCCGCGGCGGGGACCGGACCTCTCTCGAGCACCGCTTGACCCAGCGTGACGCGCGAGGAGAGTCCCGCTCGCTCGACCGCCTCCTTCGCGGCCTTGAGGCTCTTCTCGTCCCCCTCGATCCCCTGGAACTTGACGTTCGGGAAGGCTTGGGCCATTCGGACAAGCCCGCTCCCTCGGCCACAGGCCAGCTCGACGAACGTGACGGGGGTCGTTCCCGAGAGACGCTCGAGCAGACCTGGGACCCGAGCGAACCCTTTGCGGAGGAGGCGGGTGTAGAAGGTCCGAGAGCTGTCCGCTTGGGCCGCGGGGAGCTCCGGAGGGAATTGGTCCCACCAAGAGTTCTCGCCGTCGGACAGGTGCTCGTGGAGGAAGCTCCAGGTCGAGCGCAGGGCCCCGAGGAAGACCGCGGTGCCCCCGAAGTAGACCGGGCTGTCCGGTTCGAGGAGCGGGGCTTTGAGGCCCTCGGCAAGGTAGAACTTCCCTTCCTTGTATTCCACGTACTCCGCGCTGTAGGCCGCGTTGCACCAGACCGTCACGTAGAGGCGGTCAAGGTCGAGCTCTCGCGCCAGGAACTCGGCCGAGAGCCCTTCAGGATGCTTCGACAACACCTCGAAGAGCCGGTGGCGGAGACCGAGGTCGAGCGTCCAGACCGCGAAGAACCCTGCCGCGTGGTCCTGGAGTCGCAGCAGCTGTCGGCTGGTGGCTTCCTTCTCTTGAGGGGTCGGGCCGGCACCGGAGGTTTCGTTGGTGGAGACTGGGGTCACGGAGGACGGGGGAGCGGCCATCGACATCGGGAGCTGATGCCCTCTATAAGGTGGGGAGGAGAAATGAGGCTCCACGAGCGAGGATGCGACGAGCGATCCACGAGGCCAACATCTCGACGGTGCGGCATGGCCATGCTTACGGAAAGGTGACGACCTGCCGAAGGGAACCCTCCCAGGTCACGAGCTATCCAATAGCACGGTCTCTCCGTCGCCCGGGACCACGTTTATATTCCGACGCCGGCCATGATATCTTAGAGATGGGGCAGAAGGTCCCCGTGAGCATCTCGGGTGCTCGTCGGGTATCCCTCAAAGGCCCACTGGCGCTGGAAAACGTGGGGCTCAAGACGACTCCCAAGGCCAAGGTCCCCGAGACCCGGGCCGAGCTTCCCCCGATGAGCGCCAGTGCAGCGGCCGTCGACCTGCCGTCGCTCTCTCGGGCCATCCGACGGGCGGTCGGCCACGACGGGATGCGAAGGGAGGACGCGGACGCGATCGCCGGGCACATCCTCAACTTCTTCGGGTTCAACGAGCGGATCATCGACAACGTTCTGGAACCCGATGACCGGGACACGTTCTACATGCTCGAGGACTCGGGCATCCTGGAGACCGAGAGGGACGAGACGACCCTGTACGACGGCCGCGAGTGGCGGATCCACTACTGGATGTTCCGGAAGGAACGGATCCTCCAGCTGGCCAAGGAGGAGGCCGAGGCGAGTCCCGCCGAGGCCGAGGAGGAGAAGCTCGTGAGGGCCCCCCGTATGCCTCAGCTGCCTCCGGTCATCGTTCCCACGGCCGATTCGTCGGTCTACCACCACCTCTCGGACGAGGCGTGGGGGAAGCACCCGAACGAGGGCGAGGAAGAGGCCGAGGCGCCTCCGCTCGCCCTACCGAACTCGCGGTTCCAGCGCGGTCCCAGCAGTCCGACCTGAGAACTCCCCCTGCGGGGGCATGGTCGGGGCCACGATCTGCTCCTCGCGGGCACATGTCCCGACGGCCCCGCCCGACCCCCCCCGGAGCTCAAGTAGCGGCCCGTACTCGTCAGACCGTGCGCAGGGTCCTTCTCCTGGTCCACCGGGTCCCGGTCGACGGGGCGTTCACGTTGAACGACCTCGCGGGCACGGGAGGGCGGCTGGACGAGGTCGCCTCGGTCGTGGCCGCGACCTTCCTCGTCTCGAACGGGCTTCGACGCGACTGCGAGCTCACGCTCCTTCTCTCGCAGGACCCCGCCCGGGCGCGGAAGGTGCGGATGGAGGGTCGACGGCTCAAGTTCCTGAACCCCGACGAGCGTTCGACCGCTGCGCTCCTCAAGAACGCGCTGGTCCGCAGCTGGACCCGTCCCACCGACGAGATGGAGACCACCCCAGGGATCTTCGTGGGGCCCTGCCGGCCGGAGGAGGACCTGAAGGCATTCCTGGGCCGACCGGGTACCTTCTGGGCGACGGAGTCGGGCGAGCCCTTGCGGGCCGCCTCCCTCGAGCCGGGGGAGACGGGTTTCGTCCTCAGCGACCCTTGGGACCCGACCGACCAGGAACGGGGGCTTCTCGAGGCGTCCGGGGTCCCCCGTATCGCGGTCGGACCGCGCTCTCTCCGCTCCTCCCAGTGTGTGGTGCTCTTCCAGAACGAGCTCGATCTTCGAGAGGCTGCTCAGAAGGCGAGCGGACCGTCCGCCGCCGGGGCTTCCACGCCCTTAGGCGGATAGCGCCTTTTCCAGCGTCCTTCGCTCGAGCCCGCCGACAACGGCGGTCAGGCGGACACGGTCCCAACGCTCCGGGTGGGTCCGGAACCCCGGGGTGAGCTCGAGAGGCTCATGGAGCTCGCTCCGGAACCTTTCGACGATGCGGTGATACGCTCCAAAGGTGAGGTCGCTGCCCCCTTCGACAAAGAGGATTGTCGGCCCGGCCCGCCCGGAGAGCTCGAAGTCGAGCAGCCCCTCGGTCAGGGCCTGTTGGACCAGGGCATCAGGGTCGGCGGGATGCCCTTCGGCAAAGAGCAGGGTGGAGAGGCCCCCCCCTTCGAAGAGCCTGCGGACGTGGGCCAGGTCCACGTTCATCTCCGAGGGGTGCCGGACCATGTCGACCAGTCCGGAGACGAGGGCACGAAGGTAGGAGTTCCGGTAGTGGAAGACCTGCTTGATTGGCAGACGATCGAACCGGCGGAGCCGCTCGTTCGCGAAGACGAGAAGGGCGCCCCCGTTCGCCTGCAGCTCCTCGAGCGCCTTGGCCGTGTTCTCGCGGATCCGAGCGCTGGTCGCGAGCTCGGCGTGGAACGGGAGGAAGACCCCCGTTACCGGCAACGCCCCCACCTGTCGGGTGAGGGACAGGCACAACGGAGCGAGAGCGCTTCCCGTTCCTCCCCCAAGCCCCGCCAGCAGGAAGATGAGGTCGTACTGTCGGAACCGAGCCAGGAGGTCCTCTCGGAACTCCCCGATGCCCGCGAGCACCGCCTCGCGGTTCCCCCCACTGCCCCTCCCTGCCAGGGAGGGTTGGGCCACGAGCACCCGGCGATGGGCCCGGGCGCTCATGAGATGATGCCCATCCGTGTTCACGGCGAGGGTCTCGACCCCCGGGATCTGTTGGTCGAAGAGGTCCGTGACCGCTTCCGAGCCGGCCCCCCCGAGGCCGGCAACGAGGGCACGCGGGGCCCTGGCCAGTTCGTTCCACGGGAACTTGAGGTCCAGCGCAGAGCTGGGAAGCGGGCGGCTCGTCTCCTCCCCCATGGTCTTCCCTCCGTGGAACCCCCGGTCCGGCGGGTCCCGATCCGACCTACCCGCCCTCGGTCACGAGCCCGTCCCCTTCAGGAGAGGCTCCTCGGTGCGAGCTGCCTCCACCTGGGCCGGAGTGGCGGCCGAGCTGTTCCAGCTTGCTTCGAACGTACTCCCGGACGGCGGTCCGGATGGCATCTTCCATGTCGACGTTCACGCCCTCGTCGGCGAGCTCCTTCAACTGGAGGTAGTCATGATGCGGGATGGAAACGACGGTCTTTCGCGCGCGAGTCGTGGGAAGTTGCACTTGGATGTACTCCTCGAGCGCCGCCCTGATCGTGTCCGAAATGGTCTGGTGACCCAGGTTCTCTTGGATCCGCTTGAGGCCGTCCACAAGCTCCTGGGGGATGCGGACCGTTACCCGCTCCGACGTATCGGGCATGGTCGTCTGACACTCGTCGGACAGATACATGTGGGTTCGAGGTGATAAGGATTTTCTTTGCGCGGTCGCGCACCACGCACGCTCGAAAGCGCAGCCGCCCCCGGGGGTTGCCCCCCGAGGGGGGAAAAAAGAGCGAAAAAGGGGTTGCGACGGCCCGTCCCAGGGGCTCCGCTTACGCGGAGTCCTGGGTCGAGTGGACCATCTGCGGCAGCGCGGCGAAGCCGGTCACCACCAACGCCGACATGGCGTGGGTGGTTGCTCCGGCGGTCCAGAACAGCGCTGCGAGGATGATGCCAACGAAGGCGGTCATCCAAGCCGCGCGCGTCGCCGGGAACTCGCCGGTCTTGGTCTCATGAGCCACGGTCATGAGGTAACCGAAGACCAGCACGATCCAGGTGACGACCGCCGAGGCCCCGATCAGCGACGCGTTGGCCGTGGACAGGGTCATCAGCGACCCGAGGAAGTAGTACACGGCCGAGGCGCCCGTCAGGGCGGCGACGGTCGTATACCGGGGAAGCCCCTTCAAGCGGTGCGGGGCCTCCTGGTCGTGGACGATGTACCCAAGGATCGCGGTCAACCCGGTGGCCAGCGCGATGATCCCGAACGCCGGCGGCAGCAGGTTCGGAAGGGACGCCAAGAGCCCGATCCCCGCGAGGAGGGTCAGGAGGGTGGCATACTTCGTGAGACCTGCGAGCCGCAGCGTGGCGACCTCGGCATGCGCCGGTGGGAAGGCCGATGATACAACTGGAGTCTGCATAACTTGCAATCACCCCCTCTCCCCGAGGGGAGTCTTCACGGGCCTCCCAGAGGAAGGACCTCCAGGAGGGCCCGGAAAGCGGTAACTTCCCACTTCACCTCGCGGGGGGGTTAACGTCTCCCGTATCGACGGGGGTAGGTGCTACCCCGCCGTCCGAACGCCGCTCGAGGGACCCCGCCCCGGGCCCATCTTAGGCCGATAGGGGGGGCGGTGCTTGCGCGTGGAGTTGTTCGCTTCCCCGCTCCAGAAGGGTGAGGTCCGCCGCAGAGAGGGAGCCCGGGTCGACCGAGAATAGGACCGCCCCGCGCGACTCCAGTGCCAGGTCCCGGACCAGGTCGAGGAGACGACGTACGTTCCGGGCGTTCGTCGATTCGACCACGGTCTCCAGCCCGGGCAGCACGACCGCCCTTCCCTTGCCCTTCGAGAAGTGGATCGAGATCATGTCGCCTAGCTTGTCGACGTCCGCGGGGGAGACGATGTGTTCTCCCTCCATGCGCGAGACCTTGTAGATGGTCGCGCCCGCGAGCCGCGGGTCGCGAAGGAGGGCGTCGCGGCTCCCCTGGGTGAAGAGGAGCAAGCGCGTCGGGTCGATCGAGGTCTTCCGGACCAGCCCCCAGACGTCCTCTTCCTGGTAGGTCTCCAGGGAGGAAAGGGGCACAGAGAGCGACCATGTCCACGGCGTCTTCGATCGCATGCGACTCGCGGCTTCAGGGGAGGGCGAGACGGTCCCGCTTCGCGGCGCCGGAGCTTCGGACTTTGTGGCCGACGCCGGGCGGGAAGTTCCGACCTTGGGTGGAGCGGCTCGAGGTGACGGGATCGCCCCGGGGCCCGAGTGAACGGGAGCGTTTTCGTCGGACCGCCTGGTCAGGGCGATCACGGAGGCGATCCCCGCGACCGCCCCAACCCCGATGGCCAGCAGCCCTCCCTCGAGGTCGAGCGATCCCAAGCCCCAGAGCACGACCATGAAGCCCCCCGCGACCACTGCGAATGAGGAGGCTCCGAGCACCGCTCGTCGAGGAGAGGAGGGTGCATCGTCCCCGCGGGGGGTCATCGAGGCTTCCACGAACTTCACGGAGATAAGCACGCCGGCCCGCCGGCGGGAAAGGGAAGGGGGTCGTCGGAGGAAGGTGAGTGGGCCTGCTGAGTGCGACCGGGCTGGCGCGGCACGTCCTCCCCCTACCTGCGTGGAGGGGGGGACCATCCCCGAGGTAAGGTGCAGGTCCCCGGCCTCACCCACGTCGTTGGGTGAGAGCTCACGCCAGGTACCGGAGCGCGTGGAGCCCTGCCGCCATCTGAGCGCGCACCAGGTCGACGAGCGGGGCGCGTCGTCCCTTCAGATTCCCCTCTAGGCCCTGGGCGACGTGCTCGATCTGGTCCTCGGTGGAGCGAAGCAGTCCCTCGCGGGCGAAGGTCCCCGGCGCGGCCTGTTCTCCGATGAAACGGTACAAGGTCCCCAGGAGCCTCAGGTCGGTGAACCGTGCCGTGATCTGGTTCCGGAACACCTCGGAGACGGTCACCGGACCCTCCGGGGAGGGGATCGGGGCGAGCCCCTCGCGGCGGCTCTGGAACTCGAGGGAGCTCTCGAGGCAGTCCCGGAAGGTACCGGGCCGAAGGACCCCCTCGCGCTGCAACGTGTGGTGGGCCGAGCGTAGGAGGTTGACCACACGCTCCCGACGCTGGTGCCGCTCGGCCTCCAGCGACGTGCGGTCCACGGGAGCCTCGGTGCTGTCCCCCGAACGAGGGTCGGGGAAGAGCGGGACCTCGGCCATCATCCCCAGCACATTCGGGTTGACGCTCTCCCCGTACTCGATGCTGCCGGCCCCGTGCGTCAGGACCCGCCTCGGGTCCAGATTGTGCTCCAGGAGGTACTGGACCGCTTCGTGCGTCGAGAGGCTCTTGAGGATGAACGGGGAGAGGATCGACCCCCAGGGCTCCTCCGGCACGGCGGGCTCGAGGGGGAGCCCGAGCTGGCGTGGGTGATCGACGAGGAGCTCCTGCAACCTCTCGATCGGTCGGTTGAGGTAGTAGAACACCCCTCCCGTGGTCGAGTTGTGCAGCGAGAAGATCAGCGAAGGTCGCAGCGTGTCGATCAGGTGGGCGAGCGCTTCGGTCTCCGGCGGCACGCTCGAGAAGTCGTAGGCGTCCGCGTAGTACGGGAAGCCCCACTCCACCTGCTGTCGGGCCGGAGGGCGGTAGTAGTGGTGCGCGAAGCGGGAGAGCGAGAACCCGGGATGGGTCATCCACCCTTCGTTCAGACGCAGGCCGTCACGGTCGATCGCGGGGATCAGGAAGAATCGTGCCCCGAGACGCCGGGTGAGAGACTCCTTCCGGGCCAAAGCGCGCGCGAGGTGGAGCGCGGTGAGCGTGCCCAACGGCTCGTTCGGGTGGGGGGCCCCGACCAGGAGGGCGACCTTCTCGCCGTCCCCCACCTCCAGCCCGATCAATGCGTCGCCGTGCGCGGTATGGCCGAAACGACGGACCCGGACGTCCCCCGGATGTTCCCGGGCCAGCGCGAGCGACGCCTCGTCCAGCTCTGCGGCGGAGAGGAACCTCGGAAGGGTCGGGACCTCGGCGAGGAGCTCTTCGACAGCTCCCTCCTCGACCGCGAGCGCCATGGCTCAAGAGAAGCACGGGAGAGCCAAGTACCTACCGTCGAGCTCGCTTGGGGGGGTCGACCAGGGGGTCGGCGACGCCCGCTTCCCGGAACCCCTTCTCCCGCAGACGGCAGGAGTCGCAATGGCCGCACGGTCGTCGTCCTCCCTCGTAGCAGCTCCAGGTGAGCTTCCAAGGGACGCGAAGCCTCTCGCCCCAACGCACGATCTCGGTCTTCGTCCGGTGCAGGAGCGGTGCCTCGATCGTGGGGCTTCCACGGCCCTCGACCCCTCGTGCCGTCGCGAGCCTTGCCAACCGCCCGAAGGCCGAGAGGAACGCCGGTCGGCAGTCGGGGTATCCGGAGTAGTCCACCGCGTTGACCCCCAAGTAGATCGCCTCCGCGCGCCGGGTCTCGGCCACGGCCAGGGCGAGCCCCAGGAGGATCGTGTTCCGGGCGGGCACATAGGTGGAGGGGATGGTGGACGCTGCCCTGGAGAGGCTCCGTCGGTCCTTGGGGACGCGAGCACCGGGCGTGGTGAGGGCCGACGGGGAGATCTTCCCGAGGGGAACGACGACCTCCAGGGCCTCGCGGGCCCCGAAATGCCGTGAGAGGGCGCGGGCAGAGCGGAGCTCGCGTTGGTGCCGCTGGCCGTACTGGACGCTCAGCGTCACGACCGGATGCCCCCTCGAACGCGCGATGGCCAGCGTCGTGGCGGAGTCCATGCCACCTGAGAGGAGGACCACGGCGGGGCCTCGCTCCCGCGCCGTGCGACCTGCTTGTCCCTTCACCTCGCCGTCCTCTCACGCGTAGTAGATGCCGGCCGCCAGCAGACCTGTCGCGAGCATGGCGAGGAAGTTCACGGCCCCCTTCCCGATGAGGCCACGGTTCTCGAGCGTCGCGCCCAGGACGCTGTCGATCTGGCAGCCGAGGAAACCGAGGAACGTCCCGCCCGCGAACCACAGCGGCACGGAGGTCGTGAGGGCGCCGAGCCCCCCGAAGGCGAAGAAGATCCCCGCTCCCGCGGCGATGGTGACCAGGCTTCCCACCAGGGCCCATAGCTCCCCGGGGACGCTCACGCCCCCGTTGGTCCCGGCCTTGACGGGCCCGCCCCCGAGGATGTTCACCGCCTTCCCGGAGAGGACGCCGAACTCGCTCGCGAAGGTATCCGCGGTCCCGCAGGCGAGCGCGGCGACGTAGACGAAGGAGATGAGGCCCTGGGAGCCGCCGGCCAGTCTCAAGGGAAGCAGGAGCACCAGGGCCATGGGCACGACGATGTGCGAGAGGACGTTCCGCACGCCCCGCTCCCCGGCCTTCCCCTCGGCGACCTTTCGAGCCTTCTTCTCCTCCCACCCGTAGCGCGTGGCCAAGGTTCCCCCGAGGACGAAGAGGATGAGCATCGCGAGGTAGGGAGGGCCCCCCACGAGCACGATCACGATGCCGAAGACCCCCGCCACCGCCGCCGCCGCAGGAGTGAGGACCTTCGCCCGGATCGCGGAGACCGAGAGCGCCAGGGTGACGACGACCCCGACCAAGGCCCCTAGGAGACCCCCGGGAGAAAGGACGGCCAGGGGCACGGCTAAGCTCACAGCATCCCCCGAAGGGGGCCGCTCGTGGCCGTGGTATAAAAGGGCCTCGGCGCGGCTCCCGGAACGCTCAAGCTTGAGGTAGAAGGAGCGTGCTCGTCCTCCCCGCGATGCGACGGGGTGCGGGTCCTAGGCGCGGAATGGGACCCGAGGCGGCGGAGGCGCTCCTCCAGCAGCTTCGACCGAAGGGGATCTTCGGCACTTCCCGTGGGGTGTCCCTCGTGGGCGACGCGCTCGAAACCCTCCGCACCCTTCCGCCGAACACCTTCGACCTGGTCGTGACCTCCCCTCCGTACGACGGCCAGCCGCGGTACGGGGATGGGGAGCGGTACGACCGCGACTGGTACGAAGGGTACTTCCTCGACGTGACCCGAGAGGTCCATCGACTGCTCCGACCTCGGGGGAGCTTCGTCCTCAACTACCGCTCGAAGCGGGGGGGCTCCGAGCGCGGGACCCTGCAGTACGAGCTGGTGTTCGCCTTGCGCCGCCAGGGCTTTCTCTTCTGCGAGGACTTCGTCTGGGGGAAGCCCTCCCCTCCCCCGGGTCGGTTCCGTCGGTTCTTGAAGGACGCCGTCGAGTACTGCTACCAGTTCGCGAAGACCGAGGACTGGCAGTTCTTTCCCGAGCAGTGCCTCCTCCCCGCGAGGTGGGATGCAAAGGACCGCGCCCGAAGGAGGGCCCTGCCTCAGAACTACGTGCGCGTGTCCGAGCCGTCGGGGCAGGGAAGGCGAAGGGCGCTCGCCGGCCCGGACCTGGTCCGGCCGTCGACGCTGCTGCTGTTCGAGCCCGAGTTCGCGAAGAACCCTACGGAGCATCCGGCACGGTTCCCGGTGGAGCTTCCGGAGTTCTTCGTGCGCCTCCTCACCCGCCCGGGGGACCTCGTGCTCGACCCGTTCGCGGGAACCGGGACGACGGCGGTGGCCGCGGAGCGATGGGGCCGCCGATGGGTGCTTTGCGAGGCGGATGCGCGCTACGCGAGGGGGCTACCTGCCCGCCTGGAGACGCCTCGGCTCCGACCTCCCCTGGCGACCGCGGGGAGAAGAGCTGGCCCCAGGACCCGCCACCCCTAGCCCCGGGCCAGGAGCAAGTGGACGGCGGAGAGGAAGTTGGGAGCCAGCAGGTCGGCGGCTTCGTTCGCCTTCTCCCTCTCCTGAGGGTAGTTCGACTCGGCCCCGGGCTCGGGGACATAGACGGTGGTCATTCCGAGCCGAGCGCCGGCTTCCACGTCGAGGATCCGGTCACCGATGATGGCGCACCCCCCCAGGTCCAGGTGGTGGTCGCGGGCGGCCTGTTCGAAGAGGGCGGTCCCAGGCTTGCGGCAGGCGCATCCCTCGGAAGGGGCGTGGGGGCAGTAGTAGAAGGCGTCGACCCGCGTGCCGACCGCTCCGAGCAGCTCCTGGATCCGAGCGTGGATGGCCTCGACAGCCTCCCTGGTGTAGAGCCCCCGAGAGATCCCGGACTGGTTCGTGACCACGAGGACCAGGAACCCGTGGGAACGGAGGAGCACGACCCCCTCGCGCACCCCGCGGTGCAGTTCCACCTTCTCGGGCCCCGTCAGGTAGTGGGTGTCGACGTTGAGGGTCCCGTCCCGGTCGACGAAGACGGCCCGTCGGAGCCGCGACGGGGCCGAGGGGGCCCGGAACTCCGAGCCCACCTCCCGCTCAGGTGCTGATGACACGGGCGATGCGGAAGTTGCCCTTCTCCAAGAGGAGCGAGTAGAGGTTCGACGAGTGGTTGGTCGAACGCATCTTCACCACCCGGATGCGCCGTTGGATCGTCTCCTCGTTGACCTTCGCCATCATCAGGTGGACGATGCCGTCCGAAAGGTAGTCCTCGCCGTTCGGGCCGTAGCTCTCCACGTCGCGGCGTACCTCCGAGATGAGCAGGCTGGTCACGCCCAGGTCGCGGATCCACTCGAAGAAATGGAAGAGGTCGTTGCGCGGGTTCTGGAAGTCCGAAAGGGTCTCCAGCACCGGGAGCGAGTCCAGGATCAGGAGCTCGTACCCCTGGCTGTCCTTCATGTTCCGGGAGTACATCTTGAGGACCTCGATCCAGGACTTGTTCCCGAGGACGTTCAGGTTCTTCCGGATGAGACCGATGTCGACGATCGAGAGCTTGTCGCCGACCGCGTCGAGCTTCATCCCGACGCTCTCCATGTTCTGGATCAAGCTCTCGCGCGACTGCTCCATCGTGATGTAGAGCCCCTTCTTGCCCTCCTTCAGGGCGTTCTCGTAGGCCATGTGGTAGGCCACGGTGGACTTCATCGTACCGGGTTCACCGGCGAGGAGCACGACGTGCCCCGAGGGGATCCCTCCCTCCATCTTCTCGTCAAGTCCTTCGACGTAGGTCCGGATGCGCGGGATCTTCGGTCCAGCAGCGGGTCCTGGGCTCATGATCGGTGCTTCCCCTCTCGTAGCTGAGGTGAGAAATCCTCACGCTCCCCATCGACTTCTCAGTTTAAAGGTGTCGCTCGCGATCCGGACCCGGTGAAGGGCGTCAGACCCGTCGCCCCCTCGGTGCGCGCGGGGTCAAAGTTCGGCGGCGCACTGCGGTCCTCGTGCCCTGCCGCAGTGCGTCGCGGATGATCCGTGCATGGTCCGCGGCCAGGGGGGGAAGGTGGGCCAGGGAGAACCACCTGGCCTCCGCGGCGTCGTCCCCCCCCAGCGGGGTTCCACCGACCCGCGCGACCCTGAAGGCCACGGTCACAATGTGCCCGCGGGGGTCACGACGGGGGTCAGAGTAGACCCCCACCAGACCCGCCGGACGCACGTGAACCGAGGTCTCCTCCCGGAACTCGCGAGCCACCGCTCGCTCGCAGGTCTCGCCGATCTCGACGAACCCCCCTGGGAGGGCCCACCTCCCCTTCCACGGGGGCCTTCCGCGCTGCACCAGCAGGATGCGCCCTCGAGCGAACAAGAGGCCGTCCACCGTCAGCGCGGGGGTCTCGAGCGGGGGTCGATCGGCGTACGGCGAGAGAGGATAGGGCTTCAAGAGGCCGCGCGGGGTCCGCGAGCCTCGGGGGCTACGGGTTGAGGGCAAGGAACCCCCATGCGACCGACAGCAGAAGTAGCCCTCCGACCAGCCACGGGACCCATCGGACCCACCGCGGTGGGCCGCGCGGAGGACCGCGACCCGCCGTCGTCCCTGGAGATGGCCCCAGGACCTCCTCGTCCGATACTAAGGGTATCCTTCCCCCGGCCATCGCGAAGGATCAGGACACGACCCCACCTCAAGGTTCGGGAGTCCCCCCGCGATCCCTCGAGCCTCTTCGGTCCGGGCTCGGATCCTCCGTCGATCGAGCGATCGAAGGGTCCTCGGAGGTGGCCTTGCTCTTCTCCGGCGGCCTCGACTCTGCGCTGCTAGCGCTCCTGCTTCGCGAACGCGCTCGTTCTCGGGGGCTCGCGGTCCATCTCACCACGATCGGGCTCGAGGGCTCGGCCGACCTCCAGCAGTCCGAGGACGCTGCTCGGAGCTTGGAGATGGCTTGGAGCGGTTCCCAGGTCTCCCGGGAGGAGGTCGTCGAGGCCGCACGCAAGGTCCGCGCTACGGAGCGTGGCGTGGCACCGAACGCTGGAACCGGAGGGCCGGAGGGGGTCGCGCTCGAGGTGCAGACCGGGATCTACCTCGCCTTGGCCCACGCGCCTTGCTCGAGGGTCCTTTGCGGTCAAGGGGCCGATGAGCTCTTCCTCGGGTATGCTCACTTTCGGCCGCTTTCCGGGGAGCGTCTGAGGGTCCGGTACCAGGAGGACGTGCGGCGGCTCCGCGAGGTCGACTGGCCGATGAGCCAGCGGCTAGCGGCGTCCCTCGCGCGCGATCTTCGCGCGCCGTACTTGGACCCATCCTGGTGCGCGCAAGTCGAGTCATACGCACTCGAAGCTCGACGTCCCTCGGGAGTGCCTAAGGGCCTGCTCCGACAGCTCGCGGCCTTGATGGGATTGCCCGAGACCCTCGTGCAGAGGCCCAAGAAGGCGCTCCAATACGGGAGTGGGATCCACTCGGTGCTCTCCCGAGCGTGAGTTCGGGGAGGACCCGAGGGAGGCGGATCCCTCCTCATCTCTCTGGGCTTCCCGGCGAGGGCTCGGCCCAAGTTGGAGGGGCCCCCGACCCGCCCGCGCCAAGCTCCCTTCGCGTGGGTGCTCGTCTCCGCGACCTCGAGAATTCTGGGTCCACACGGGCCGCCATGCACCGTGGCGGACGAGCTTCGGCATCCTGAAATAGAGGACCGCGTAACAATAGGTAGTGGCCCCTGCCTCGAGGGGAGGACGGCTCCGCCCCGGTAAGCGATCGTTGCAGTTCCTGACGCACCGGGTGGGCTAGCTCGATGGCCGGACCTCCACCACCTCCCCCTCCAGCCTCCCCTGCTTCGGGCCCGGGAGCTCCTGCGGCCATGCAGGGTTCCTGGGGGGCCTCCCCTACCACCCCCCAGCGACCGCGCCACGTCCTCGTGCTGGACATCTCGAAGAGCATGCTGGCCCCCCTCCCCGACCCGAGCGACCCCACCAAGATCCGCAGGAAGATCGAGGTGGCGAGGGCTGCGACGTACCGCATCTTCGAGGCGGTCCAGTCGCAAGGCGCGGTCTTCGGGCTGGTCATCTTCAACAATGTCGCCCACGTGGCCATCCCGCTAACCGAGATCCGCCCCGAGATCCGGCCCGCGCTCGACAACCTGGTCGCGCTCCTTCCCCCCAAGGGCCGTTCCGCCATCTGGGACGCGCTCGCCCTGGGGGCCGACCTGCTACGCGTCGAAGGGGGTTCCACGGTCGGCAACCTCGTGCTCGTCACGGACGGGTGGGACAACATGTCCCAGCGCTTCGGGGCCCCCGGTGTCGACCTCCCTCCCCCTCCTCCGCCTGGGGCTCCTCCGGGAACCTATCCCCCTCCTCGGTCCGACATCCTGGCCTACCTGCTCACCCAGGGCAGCCGGCTCGGGCTACGGATCATCGGCATCGGCAGCGGGGTCGAACGCGACAAGGGGGTCGACTCGCAGCGGATGCAGGCTTTCGCCTCCATCTACCAACAGCGTTCGCAGCAGTGGCGCCTCCCCTGCACTGTGAGCTACGAGGAAGTGACGACGAGCGAGGAGCTCTTCTCCCGCATGGTCCAGGCCTTTGTCGACGTCCCGTTCGAGGACGCCCTGGCGGTGGAGAACCTCCATCCGGACGAGCTTGCCGAGGCGGCCGCCTCCGCGGCGCGGGCCCTCCGCGACACCGAGGGCAAGCGGAGCGTCGTGGGACACCTCGCCTCGGGTCCTGCGGGGGCCGCTCGGGGCGGGACGCGAACTGCCGAGGGCACGTCGAGCCCCGGCATGGAGGTCGACATCCTGAGCCCCCAGGTCGGTCCGTCGGCCGTGAACCTGCGGGACCGCTACGGCCCGCTGGGGGAGGTCGCAGAGGCCTACATGGCCCGAGACTGGGCCCGGGCGCAGGCGATCCTCTACCAGAAGGGGGGACTCATCGCCCCCGTCACGAGATTCTACTGGCAGGCCCGCGTCTACTACGCGCAGGGGGAAAAGACCGAGGCAGGACGCTACCTTGCTCAAGCCTGGTCCGAGGCCGAGACGCTCGCCCCCCAGGAGCGAGGGCGGGTCGTGCGCCGCCTCGCGCTCCTGCAGGCGAAGGTCGCAGGGGACAAGGAGACCGAGAGCCTGGTGACCTTCTACGACGCCGCCGAGACGAAGGCGAGGTCCCTCGGCGGGGGGCTGGACAAGAAGCTCGAGCAGATGTTCGACAAGATCCTCTCGCTACGGGGGACCTATGCGGGCGTCAAGGGGGGAGGGGCCGCAGCGCACGAGGCTCTGGTCGAGGAGATCTTTGGGCTCCTGCAGGATGCCCGGCTCGCGAACACCGGACGCGAGCCCTCGGTCGATGCTTTCCTCGACTTTGTGGAGATCGCCTTGGCGGAGATGAGGTAGCCTTGGGAGTCCGAAAGCATAAGACGGAGGGTCGTCATACGAAGGAGAGTTCGGAATGAGCCCGCCCACACCCGCGAAGACCGCATCGAAGAAGAGGGCCCCGGCCGAACCTTCCGCCACCGCACCCGCCGTTCCGCAGGCTCCTGTCGTGCCTTCCACCCCGGTCGCGCCGTCGGCGGAGGTGATCGCGCCCGTGGTGAAGCGGGTCGCTCCTGGCTCGATCCCCGCTCCCGCGCGCAAGGTGGCCCTGGCGCCTCCTACCCCGCGCCCGCTCCCACCCCCTCCCGAGCCCGAGCCGCCCGCCGCGCCGGCGCTCGCCGCGAAGATCGCGGTGGTGGGGATTCCGGCCTCCGGTAAGACCACCTACTTCCGCTACCTCTCCGGCCACTTCGGCCTGAACCTGCCGCTGGTCTACGTGCCGAGCCGCTCCGGCACCGTCGTCCCGCTCTTCGGGGACATCGGGAACGAAGTGGTCATGGAAGAGACGACGTACGAGTCGGACCCGAACCACCCCGACGCCGCGATGGACACGACGACCCGTCTCTACGTGAACCGCCCGATGGAGGACCCGACGCGGCTTTTCGTCGAGCTGGCCCAAGGACAGGAAGAGCAGGGGATCCTTACGAAGTACCCCCTGCCGACGAAGTACAACCAGTTCGTCGAGATGAAGCTCAACTTCCGCTTCGGGGTCACGGGGAACATCGGGGGAGCGAAGCCGATGGTGCTCCGCACCGTCGACGAGGCGGGAGGGATCATCTCGGACTACTTCACCTACGACCGGCTCTGGATCGGCCACCCTCAGGAGGAGGTCCCTATGGAGAAGTGCCGGGTCATCCCGCGCTTCGACACGTGGAAGCCGGACCGGCAGGAGCTCTGGCGACGGGGGCTGACCTTGATGGGAAGGTTCACCGTGGACGCCGACGGGATCATCCTGCTCCTGACGCCCCAGCTCGGTTCGCTGCGCGACAGCGCGCAGCAGGTGAACCTGGCCCGCGGGGTCTTCCGCTACGCCCGTCAGCGAGGGATCCCGGTGGTCATCGCGATCTCGAAGGCGGACCTTCTGAAGGAGTTCTACCTCGAGGTCGAGCAGGTCCTCACCAACCGGGGGTACCTCTCCCCCTTCGACGCAAACCGTTTCCTGACCGAGCGGGACGGGAGCGGGCTCGGCAGCATCCTGGCAGCCCAGGAGGGCCGAGGGTTCTCGACGAAGCAGGACGCCTTCCTGGTCGCCTCGGCGATCTCCACGGGGGAAGGCCGACCCCTGCTCTACGGCGACACGGCGGACGTGGACCTCAACAACGGGGCCACCGCCGGGGTCCCGGTCATGGTCAACACCACCCTGCCGCTGGCCAGGATCTGCGAACGCGTCCTGACCCAACGAGGAGAGGCCCCCGCGGGCGCCTGAACGGGTCATGTCCACGGCGGCGCCGAACCCTGTGGGAGAGGCGCGCCCTGGTGCCCCCCCCGCCTCCCGTACCCTCCCGCCCGGCGTCCCTCCGTCCGGCAAGGACCGCAGCCTGGTGTCCGTGGTCTGGTGCCGTCAGGTGGACAACGAGGCGGAGAGCCCAGGGTACACGACGGTCCCGACGGAGTTCCCCGGGCGAAAAGAGACCCTGGACCTGGTGCGGGTCGTGGGCAATCTCGCGATCAACGCAGCTGACACGCACGACTACTGGGACCCGGACCCGTCGACCAAGCTCGCCTACTACAACAACCTCTTCCTCTATCCCGCCCACGGCGGACGCTACCTCTGCCTGGGTCGGATGTTCCTCTCGACCGAGGACCGCCCGCGATTGGGCATGAAGACCCTGGTGCTGGACACGTCGAGCCTTCTCGCCTCGGAGAACCTGGGGCAGGCCCTTCGCCGTTGGTACGCCTCGATGGGGAATCCCGGCCGCGTCGCCCCGCCGTCCGGGAAGGTCGACCCGCAGCTCGTGGAAGTGCTCTCGGAGGGCTTCACCTACCTGCGAGGGGACCCGACCACTCCGCTCCTGGGGTTCGTCTCGGACATCTTCGAGAGCGCCGTCGAGGCCGTGTTCTCGCTCCTCGAGCGGGTGCCGATGTCCGTGGCCGGCCGCTCCGGGATCCTGATCTTCCCGTACTTCCTCCCCGTGGGCCGCGTCAACTTCCCCGAGTTCGCGGAGAAGTTCCCGCTGACCCTGGGTCTCGCGCGGATCCCCCGCAACGAGGCGGGAGGCGACCGGCATCAGAAGCGGCTCGCGGGATGGGCCGGCCAACCTGTTCGCATGATCGATCTGACACAGGGGGTCCCCTCGGACCCTGCAGGAGCCTTGACCCCTCCCGCGCCCGTCGCCTGGTGGTGCAGCGGAGAGAAGAGCGAGCTCGCTTCCGACCTTCGAAAGGGGGTGGACGCGGTCGAGCTCCCTCGACTCCGAGAGCCGGCGAAGAGCGACGAGGAGACCTCCGGAAGTGCGCACAGGAGAGAGCTCGCACGCCTCGGAGAGGTGATGGTCACTCTCGCGGGGGCGCTGGAGCGTCCTGCGGAGGAGCGAAGGGAGCTGGATGCCGAGACCTCCTCCAAGGTCGGAGCGTATCTCACGGCCATCGGCCCGGTCGCTCCCGTACCCGAGACCGGTGTGCTCTCGTCGAGCTTCGCCCCTGCGGCCAAGGCCTCGGGGGCCCTCGCCTCGGGTCCCGTCGCGGGATCCACCGAGACCGCCGAACCTCCCTGGCGACGGACCCCGCGGCTCCGATCGGAGCGTTCCGAGGTGGTGCCCGGCCCTCGGGTCGGCCCGGGGGGCGCCGTACCTCCCGGGGTCGAAAGCCCGCCCGCCGCGGCCCCCGTCGCTCCGGTCGGGACCAGCCCCGCCGCCGGAAGCGCCCTGGTGTCGCAGGCGTCCGCCGCACCCCCGCAGTTCGCCGACGTGCTCCGGCTCTCCCCCACCCTGCTCGAAGAGCTTCGCGCGTACATCGACGGTCGCATCGGAGAGGTCAAGACCCGCACCGGAGATCTCGATCCCGACGTCGTCGGTAGGCTCGAGCGGGACCTGGAGCGTCGGCTCGAGGCGAAGGCCAACCTCCTGGTCTCGCCCGAGGCCCTGGAGGCTCGTGTCGTCGAGGTCCTCTCCCGTCGACCCCCGCCCCCTCCACCGGACCCTCGCTCCCTCCTGACCGACGAAGTGAAGGCCTCGCTGGCTGACGTGGTGAACTCGCTCGTCGCGCAGCGGCTCACCGAATCGTCGGCCCAGAAGGTCCCGAAAGCGCCTCCCGAAGTGACCTTGGCCAAGGTGGACGACCGCGTGCTGGAGCTCCTTTCAGGCCAGACGGGGGAGAGGCGGGCGGCCGTGCTGATGGAACAGAAGATCCAGCGCTACGTCTCGGCCTCCGTCGAGGCCGACCGGAGGTCCACCGACGATCGTCTCGACAAGCTACTCAAGGAGCTGCAGAGCCGGGCCAAGGCGCAGACCGAGCTGGAGGCCACCATCCGCGCGGAAGTGCGTTTCCTCGATGAAAAGCTCCAGACGCTGATGGGTCGGATGATCCCGCTGCTCAAACGGACCTGGCTCAAGATCGACGAGCTCGACAAGCGACCCGCGGGGAGCGGCGGAGCGTCGGAGGCGAAGATGAAGCGCCTGCGGGACGAGCTTTGGTCCGAAATGAAGCGCCTGGAGCTCGACCTGTCGGAAAGGACGCGCCTTATCCTCGACCGGGTGGAGGGGAACATCCAGAACCAGGGCCGGCTCTGGCTGACCCTCGTGACCCAGCTCTCGAGCCTCACGGAGCAGCGCCGGGAGCTGGAACGGATCGTTCAGGAGTCCAAGGAGGACATCGAGAGCTCCTCTTCGCCGGAGGCTTCCCCCGAGGTCGAGGTCGAGGGGGGAGAGACCTCTACGAAGGGGGCCCGGGAGGAGGAACCCCCCCGCAAGGGCCCCCGCGGGCTCCCAGCGTCCGAATCACGGCACTCGACACGAGCGACACGAACCGACGGCCCGTCCGCCGGTACAGAGGGTTAATACCCAGGGGAAGGTCGGAAGGACGTGTCCACGTCAGGGGGCACGCCCCCCGGCAGGTCCGCCCCCAGCGTTAGGGTCGGCCTAGTCCTTCTCGGGATGCTCGCGCTCGTCCTGGGTGGCTCGATGGTCCTCCCGGTTCAGGGCACCCACGCTCTCGCCGCGGTCCCCTCCAACACGTCAGGCATGGGCGCGGCGAGCACGAACCCGATGCCTTTGCAGCATGGCGCCGCCGCCTCCGCCTCCCCGTTGCCTCTTCTTACACGTTCGACGATCGACCCGGTCCTTCCGTACCTCAGCCCCCGACCGCACGTTCCAGCTCCCGGGGGACCAGGACTTCCGAACCTCACGGGGAACATCACGGGATTCACCCTGGCGCCCCTCTCTTTCTCGCTCACGGGGAATACGGGCCAGCGGTTCAACGCGACGATCGGAGCGATGCCGACGGGGGGCAATTCCTCGACCTACGTCTTCGTCCTGCTGGGCGAGACGGTCTCCACGAACTCCACCGCCCTGGTGGGGTACATCGAAGGTACGTTCGGCCCATTCACCGCCGCGCTTCCCCTCTACCTTGTGCTGAACGGGACCACGCTCTCGACCTGTGGGTTCGGCGGACAGATCATGATGCCGGGGCCGACGGTCCACACCTTCGCGATGGAGCAGGCCCACCAGGACTGGTGGAACTTCCTCTTGGACGGGAGCCTCATCACGGGAGGGAGCGGGCTCGGCGGGGGCGGCTTCTGCTCGGGGACCGGGAACGGGACCGCCGACCTCTACGCGGCGAGCACCAGCCCGTTCGTCCTCCCGCTGTTCGCATGGCTCGTCTCCGCGAACGTCTCGGGCCTGCCCACGTTCCAGATCCCCATCGTCAGCGAGTACCGCACGGGGTCCACGTGGTCCCAGTCGACGGCCGGGACCGTGATCCTGGATTCCGTCCTGGGGGTCGAGGGGTACCTGCAGGACTCCACGATCCCCCCGGACTCGGTCGTGGGCGGACCTGCCGTTCCGGTGCAGACCCCGGCCACGTTCCTGTGGAACACGGGCCCCTTGCCCGCGTTGACGCTCGACCAGAAGGGACTCCCCGGGGAGCTCACTTCAGGAGAGAGCGCCTCGTTCACGGTTTGGATCAACTCGAGCTCGACCCATAGGGGAGTGAGCAGCGCGAACCTCGCGACGAACTCCTCGCTCGGCGGAGCCTTCGTGCCGAACGGGGGGGGAACCGTTGCGGGCGAGGACCAACTCGTGTTCACCGCCCCGAATACGATCCAACACGGGAACGACACCATCACCCTCCTCGCCACCGGCACCGGATATGTCGGAGTGAGGTCGACCTATGCCCTCGGGATCAACGCCGCGCTCCTGGTCCTCCACGCCCGTCCACCTTCTTCCCCCGTCCCGTCCGGGTCGACCACGTCCATCCCGTTCTGGGTCAACACGTCGCTGGGCGTGCCTGCCGTCCCGACGCAGTTGGTCCCTTCGGTCAAGGGTGGCGGAACCGTGGTGCTTGCTCCGGAGGGAGGGACGACCCCGGGACTCTACTTCGTGGACTTCACCGCCCCGCTCTTCTCGCGTCCCACCAATTCGACAGTGTTCCTCACCGCCTCTGGCCCCGGGCTCATCACGCAGTCCGGGTCGGCGACCGTTCCGGTGGGGCTTCGGCCCCTGCTCGTGCTGGGCCCTCCCCCGGGTAACGTGTGGGTCGGAAGCACCGTCTCCTTCGGCCTGTCGCTCTCGACCCCGGCCGGGAACCTCCCTGTCGCAGGGGGGAGCCTGTGGAACGCAACGGTGCTCGGGGATGACGGGGGAGCCCCGATCCCCTTCGCAGACACGGTAGCGGCCGCAGGGGCGACCGCCGTCCTGCGGGTGTCGATGGACCCGACCTACCTCGGTCCGGTTTGGTTCTGGATGAACGTTTCAGCCCCGGGTTTCGTCCTGTCCGGGGCGACCTGGTGGGAGAACTCGACGGGCAACGCCACGCTCCAGCTCTCCGGACTGCCGGCCGACGTTACCGAAGGACAATCGGTGACGCTGACGCTGGAGGTGCTCGGCCTCCAGGGTTACCCTCTGGACGGGGCGACCGTCGAGTGGAGCTCTTCCTCGGGAGGGTTCGGTCCGAACGGTGACGCGAGCGCGCTCGGGTACACCGATTCCACCGGGAGGACGACGGTTCAGTTCGACCCCGCTAGTGTCAGCAACGACACCCCCCTGCTGGTGAGCGCCTCGGTGACGTATCCCTACTATGCCCCCGCCTCCGTTACAGGGACCTCCACCGACACGGTCGCGACCGGCCTTCTTGGGACGGCGGACCACGGTATCGCGCTGATCGACCTCATCCTCGCTCTTCTGCTCCTCTCGCTCCTTCTCGCCCTCTACGCGGAGTCTAGGTCGCGACAGTCTCGGCGCTCCCCCGGGGCCGGCGGCGTGCGGGGCGCGGGGTCGGGGTCCTGGGCCCCTCGCGACGCAGGGGAGGGCGAAGGCCGGGCACCTTGGCCGGGGGCCATCACAGCCCGCTACGAAGAGGAAGAACTAGGCGCTTCCGACCATCCTCCAGAGAGAGAAGCGCGCCCGCCCCAAGTGCCCCCGGTGCGAGGGCAACTTCCACCTCCCGCTTCGGACGCCTCGGGTCCCGCGGGGAAAGAGGGGATGGATGACGCCGACGACGAACCTCTGCCCCCTGAAACCTCTGCAGCCCCCAGCCCACTCGCGTCGACGGCCCCCGTACCTCCCGCTGACGAAGGCTCGAGGACCGCTCGGGACGAGCCTTCGGCCGCCTCAGCGCCGAGTGGGTCGATGTCGGGCGCGGCGGAGGTCAAGCCTCAGCCTGTCTCGGAGCCTGCCGGGGCGCCAGCGCCCGCGCTCCGTCCAAACCTCGCTGACCCACCGTCCGGGGGTGAGGTCGAACCATCGTCCCCAAGCACCCCGCCGGGGGGGACCCCAGGGAAGGATGCGCGAGCTGGGAGACAGCGCGATGAACGGAACCCCCCGCCGCGCCGCCAGACGCGCAAGCGAACGGGTACCGACCTTGTGGAGTAGGGTGCCGTCCGAGTAGATGGTGTCCGCCCCGACCAGCACGCAGGCGGATGGACCCCGGAGATGGGTGGGGATCTCTTCGTCGTCGATCAGTCGCACCCGGGCGCCGTAGGTCCGTCGAAGCTCCGTGTAGAGGCTCCTTCCCTCACCTCCAGGTGTGCTCCGGGGTACAACGAGCTTCTGGGGCCGTCGCGCGGGTGGGAGATCCCGAAGGAGATCTAGGACCGCTTGCGACCTGCTGAACGTCATGACGAGGGCCTTTGGTGGGAAACGTCCGACGGCCGTGCGTCGAAGGAGCGCGACCTCGTGGGCGAGAGCTCGCTCGTGACGCTGGACCAGCCTTCGAAGCGGCCCGCGAGGACAGGGGCTCGGCGCGTTCTCGGTCCATTCTGAGAAGGACCTCGCGAGCTGGACCAGTCCGCCCATCGCAGGCTGGACCCGGCCCATCTCCCTGCACCACCGGCGAAGCCATCGCAACTCGGCCTCCGAGAGGTACTTGGTCCCCGGTGTTCCGAGGCGATGCAGGGAACGCAGCGCTCGGCGTTGGACCTCGGTCGCGCCGTGCCGCCGGTCGCGGGTGAGCTTCCTCCAGGGTTCCGAAAGGGAGGAGCGAACGGGTTCGACGCGTCGGCTCATGCCTTCCCTCGCGTGCACGCCCCGAGAACCTTCAATTGCGCTTCCGCCTCCCTGGAACCGCGTGACATGACGACCACGCAGGCTCCTCGGCGGACCGCATGGATCGTCGAGCCTCCGAAGCTCTGTGCGCTCTGCAAGAACCCGTTGGGTACGGATGCGGGGACCAGCGCTTGGAACGGGCAACCGGCCCACCGCGACTGCGTCAGGGTCCACCTCCTGCAGCGAGATCCTGCCTTCCGCGATTGGGGAGGCGAGCCCGCTTCGGAGGACCTGCCGGAGGACCCTGCCTCGGAACTCGGGACCCGCGAGGACGAAGAGGAGGGGGGCGAGTAGCCGAGGACAGGGCTGGGCCGCACCCCGAACACAACGAAGTTTCTTAATCCTTCAACCGTCTCGTACTCTCCCACAGGGGCCGAGCCATGCCGGAAGTGGTCATCACGTGCGATTGGACGATGATGAGCAACCACCACGGGAAGGAATTCCTGGGGTTCGGGACGACCAGCCCTCCGTTCCTGCTCCCCGAACGGGTCTACCAGGGGATGTTCTTCCCTCGGATGAAGTGCGATGAGGAGGGCCACCCTCAACAGGCCCCCTACGGGATGAGGAAGGTCGAGGCCGCGCTCCTCGACGGAGGGTTCGACGCGCGGATCATCCACCCTAGCTACCTCGACCGCTACATGCCGGGGAAGGCCAAGGTGATGATGATCTCGGGCCACGACTACTTCGGCCTGAACCCGCCGTCCACCACGTTCAGCGGCATCATGGGCGGCCGGGCACCGATGAACCGCCTCAATTTCATGCGGATGCTCCGGATGCCCCACGTCCTGGAAGCCCGCCGTCAAGGCATGAAGCTCATCGCCGGGGGCCCTTGCGCCTGGCAGCTTTCGCCCGCCACCCAAGCGAAGCTCCCGTGGGTCGGGGACTTCGTGAAGGAGATCGGCGGGATCGACGCCATCGTGGAAGGCGAGGCGGACATCTTCGTCACGGACCTCGTGAAGAAGGCGCTGAAAGGCGAGCCGTTGCCGCCCCACACCTTCCTGCCCCCGAAGGTGGCTCCGAAGGTGGAAGAGATCCACTCGATCCGCTATCCTTCGGTCAATGGCCTGATCGAGATCGGACGAGGGTGCTGCCGAGGCTGCTCGTTCTGTTCGGTCACCACACGGCCGACGCGCTGGTACCCCTACGAGAAGATCGAGGAGGAGCTCAAGATCAACGCCGCGATCGGGATCAAGAAGGGGTTGCTTCATTCCGACGACGTCCTCTTCTACGGCTCGCCGAACATCATGCCCAAGGAAGAGAAGCTGGTCAAGCTCATGCAGCTGGCCAAGCGCTACTACACCCATGTGGGGTGGAGCCACTGCGCGATCGCCTCCATCATGACCAAACCGCGCCTGCTCCCGAAGCTACGGGATGTCCTTCTCACGAACGGACAGACCTGGTGGGGCGTCGAGGTCGGGGTCGAGACCGGGAGCCCCCGGATCATCACCACCGCCATGCCCGGCAAGGTCGCCCCGTTCAAGGCGAGCCAATGGCCCGAGCTCGTCGTTCAAGCCGCGGGGCTCATGAACGACAACTCCGTGATGCCGGCCTGCACCTTCATCGTCGGGCTCCCGCAGGAGACGGAGGACGATGTCCTCAAGACCATCGACCTGATCGACGACCTTTGGGACTTCAAGGCCATCCTTGTCCCGATGTTCTTCGTTCCGTTGGGCCACCTCAACAAGCAGAACTGGTTCACGAAGGACCGTATCACTCGGGCCCAGAGGGAGCTCCTCTCTCGCGCCATGACGCACGGCCTTCGCCAATCGACCCAGATGTTGCGTGATTTCTTCGAGGAGAAGGACGCGTATCGCAGCGCCTACATCGGAGCGTACCGGGGGTTCATCGCGTTCTTGCTCGCGATCGCGAAGATGAAAGGGATCTACAGCCCACCGAAGGCGGACACGCCCCGCTTGGAGAGCCCGCTCGCCCACCCCGAGCGGCTCCCCCTACCCACCATCCCGGTTCGCGACTGAGCTCGACGAGAGAAGGCCTTGGACTCCCCAGCCCCCTCGGCGCTTCCTTCTCCCGTCCGGTCGCTTCCCCCCGAGGGCCTCCGAGCGCTGCGGTCCATCCCGCTCAAGGACTTCCTGCGGGCGGACCGCGAGGTCCGAGTCTTTGAGGGTCCCATCGAGCTCAAGCTGGGGGTCACCCGCGAGCTCCTGCGAGGCTCTCAGGGTCCGGTGTGGTTCCAAGGGACGGGCAAGGGTTCGCTCGTCGGGAACCTCTGGGCCACGCGGGAGAGGGTCGCTCACTACTTCGGGATCGCCCCCTCCGGTCTCCCAGACCTGCTCCTGGAAGCGTTGGAGCATCCGATCGCCCCTGAACTGGTGCCTCGATCCCAGGCGACCTGGGCCGCCCACGAGGCCCCAGCCGACCTCACGAAGTTCCCGGTCCCGTGGTTCTACCCCGAGGATGCGGGGTCCTACTTGAGCGCGGCGGTGTTCTCGGCCCGCTGGCAGGGGAAACGGAACCTCTCCTACCACCGGGTCTGGGTACAGGGCCCCAGCGGCGGCCCAGTGCGCCTCGTTCCCCGACATCTCGACCGCATGGTCCGGGAGGCGCGGAAGGAGGGGATCGAGCTCCCGGTGGCGACCGTCCTCGGAGCCCCGCTGGAGTTCCTCCTGGCGGGCGCGGTCTCGACGGACTACGCGGTCGACGAGATGGAGATCGCCTCCGCACTTTGCCGCAAACGGACGGGGCGACCCTTGAGGGTCGTCGAGCTCGAGAGCGGAGCGCGGGTCCCCGCGGAGGCGGAGATCGTGCTCGAGGGGAAGTTCCTGAAGAAGGATGTCCCGGAGGGTCCCTTCCTCGACATCCTCGGGACCTACGACGCCGTCCGCGACCAGCCGGTGGTCGAGTTCCACCGGATGTACCACGTCGAAGACCCGGTCCTCCCGGTCATCGTCGCCGGCTCACGCGAGCACTTCATCCTCATGGGTCTCCCGCGGGAGCCCATGATCCTTCGCGCGGTGCGGGCTGTGGTGCCCGGGACCAAGGCGGTGCGGCTGACCGAAGGCGGCGCGGCGTGGTTGCACGGCGTGGTCTCGATCGACAAGCGCCGGGACGGCGACGGCCGCAACGCGATCCTGGCGGCGCTATCGGGCCACGCGTCGATGAAGCGGGTCGTGGTGGTGGACCAGGACATCAACATCTTCGATGACCAGGAGGTCGAGTGGGCCATCGCGACCCGGTTCCAGGCGGACCGCGGTTTGCTCACCATTCCGCATGCCGTGGGGTCATCGCTCGACCCGAGCGCCAGCACGGACGGACTCACGTGCAAGTGGGGGCTGGACGCCACGCTGCCCGTCAAGCTCGACCGGCGGCCCTTCACGAAGGGCCGTCTGCCCTAGGTCCCCTCGAAGTGCTCAGGTCTTCTCGGTGAGCTTGGGGGGCACCGCGGTGTCCATGTCGGACGCGCAGTACTTGCACCGGGTGGCCTTGAGAGGGATCTCGGAGATGCAGTACGGGCACTCCTTGGTGGTGACCTCGGGCTTGGGCTTCTTGGCCTCTTGTCGCGCTTTCATCGTCGCCATAGGCTTGACGATGAGGAGAAAGACCACGAGGGCGATGAGGACGAACGAAATGACCACGTTGACGAGCGCTCCGAGGGCGAAGTGGATCTGCTCCGGCACCCCCGTCGCGTTGTGGGCGTAGGTGACGTTGACATACCACGAACCGAAGTTGGCCGCTCCGGTGGCGGGAGCGATCATCGGGGTGACGACATCGCCGACCATGCCGTTGACCACGGCCCCGAAGGCTAGGCCGATGACAATCCCCACGGCCATGTCGATGACGTTGCCCTTCGTGATGAACGAACGGAACTCGTCCAGAAGTTTGACCTTCGGAATGGGGACCTTGGGGACCTTCGGCATTCGCGTCATGGTTCGTGCCCGCGGGGCGGACCGTCCTCAGCTAAAATGCTTGTGGACCCCCCGCTGAGAAGGGCGCACCGGTCAGGCCTCGTCGAGGTCCGGCGGCGGGGCCCCGCCGCCCCTTGCTCGTCCCTGAGGTCCGTGAACGGTTCGAGGTCGCGTGAAGGTCGGGGGCTCGGAGTCGTCCTCCGGTCCGCCATCCTCGAGGACATCGAGGTGGACCTCTTCTCCACGGCCATCGTACGCTCGCCAGCAACCCCGGGTGAAGGGGTTCCCGAGGATCAAGTGGCGAAGCCCCCAGTGATGGAAGAGCTGCAAGTCCGCGTCCGAGGGATGGAGGGCGCCGGAAGGGTGCGAGTGAACGGTACCGATGACCGTGAAATCCGCGGGCAGCATCCAGAGCTGCAGGTTCGCGTGCTTGTGTCCCGCTGTGGTCCCCGGGAGGAAGAGGAGCTCGGTGATCACCCCTGGTTCGTCCGAGCGCAGCATGCCGCCGAACTCGTTCGGCAGGGACGATCGGCCGCAGGCGAGCGCGCTCTGAAGCACGCTGCGCCGGATCGAGTTCAGGGGGACCTTCGCGAGGCTCCCCGCCGAGGCGCGCTGGGCCTCCTTACGTCGGGGGCGGAAGATCGGCACGGTTCCCCGTCAGCGCCCAGGGGATGAGCGCCTTGGCCTGCAGTCGCTGGAAGAAGTGGGAGCTGAAGCGGATCAGGCGCGCCCGCCGGGCCGACCGATAGCACTTCACGTCCATCCCTCGAGGCAGTCGTTCCTCGCGGTGTCCGTCGACCACGACGACAGTTTCCCGGTCCTCTTCGACCGGTCGGACCGAGATCTCCCGCAGCGGAGCGACGACCAAGGGCCGGGCAAAGGCGGAGTAGGGCGCGATCGCGGTGAGGACCGTAGCGTCGATCGCGGGGTCGACGACCGGACCCCCCGTGCTCAGCGAGTAGGAAGTGGACCCCGTGGGCGTGGCCAGGATAACCCCGTCCGCTCGAAGCCGCCCTAGGGGTTTCCCGTCGATGGCGACCTCAAAGGTCCGCATCCTCGCCACCTGGGCGGTGTGGATGACCACCTCGTTGACCGCGTCCGGGAGATTGCGGTCCCCGACCCGGGTGGCGAGCTTCATCCGGTCCTCACAGATGTAGGCCCCACGCACCACCCGCTCCAGGGCGCCGTCCAAGGTGTCGTAGTCCGGGTCCACCTCGGTGAGGAAACCTACGGTGCCGGTGTTGATGCCGAGCACGGGGCACTCGGTCCGGTGCAGGACGTAGAGCAGGCTCCCGTCCCCTCCGAGGGCGAGCAGGACGTCGACGCGCATGTCCTCGATCGGCTCCCCGGGGAGCCCCAAAGCGCTCGCGGTGTCGCGCGCGACCGAGAGCTCGACCCGGTCCTTCAGGCGGTCGTGGATGATCCGGGCGAGGTTGAGCGCTTTCTCGTTGAACGGATTGGCGGTGACGCCCACCGAGATCATCACCAGTACCCCTCACGGTGGCCTTCTTGGAGGAGGCGCTTGTCGCCCCAGGCGAGCAGGGAGGTACGGTTCTCCAGGTTGAGCAGGACGTCCAACGGCCTTCCGTGGGAATCGGCGATGCCACCTCCCGCCTCCTTGAGGATGAGCACGGCCGCCGCGATGTCCGTGACTCGGAGGTTCAGCGACTGCGGCGAGTTGTCGGAGTAGTATCCGTCCGCGCCCCCTTGGGCCACCATCGCGATCTCGAAGGAAGCACACCCTAGCGAGCGGATCCGGCGGCTCCTTTGGGCGAGCGCATGGGCGCGCGTCGAGGCGTTGGTCCCGAGGTTGACGAAGAAGAGCTCCTCATGGGACACCCAAGGACGCGTTGCGAGCCGTCGCCCGTCCATCCAAGCTCCTCCCCCATCGGTCGCCCAGAACGTGATACCGGTATCGATGTCGTGCACCACGCCCACCCGCAGGTCGGAGAGCTTCTCCTTGCCGAGCGCCAGGGAGACCGTTGCAAAGGGCAGCCCACGCAACGCGTTGTGGCTCCCGTCCACGGGGTCCAGGACGAGCAGGTCATGGCCCCCGCGGTCGATGAAACCCAGTTCCTCCGAGAGCACGTTCCAAGGGATCCGTTCCTGCTCGAGGAAGGAGAGGACCTGGGCCTCCGCGACCCGGTCGAGTTGGGCGGTGGGGGAGCCGCTCGCCCCCATGGCGACCTCCCGCTCTTTGTGGGGGGAGGAGAGGACCTGGCGTACCGCGTTGTGCACCGCGTAGGAGAGGCGGACGAGGATCTCCAGGTCCGACGCATTATCGACAGCGGTGGGCACGCCCTCGCGAGCCCTCCCCTCCACCATAACCCTTGCCGTGTTCAAGCGCGATGCCGTCGCGCCGACGGCCTCCCCGCCTCACCTCACGAGGCTCGGCGCCGGGCCCAAGCTTAAGACGGACCCTGTCTGGGCCCCGACGTGGAGATCCAGTTCCTAGGTGGAGCCGAACAGGTAGGGTCGCTGGGAATGGTCCTGCGCGACGGGACCCAGAAGGTGCTCTTTGACTACGGCATGACCCCGTCCGATCCCCCCGAGTACCCCTTGCCCGTGCCCTCGGGGGTCTCCCATTGCTTCCTCTCGCACTGCCACCTCGACCACTCCGGGATGGCCCCCGCCGCGACCCGAGGGCCCCACACCCAGATGGTCACGACGGACCTCACTCGAACCGTGGCGGAGCTCCTGCTCATGGACTCGCTCAAGATCGCTCGAGCGGAGCGATACCCCGAGCCGTTCTCGTACAAGGAGCTCAAGAGCTGGACGTCCAAGACCGTCGGCATGCGCCGGAAGGAGTCCTTTAAGGTCAACGACGTGGAGGTCGACCTCACCTCGGCAGGTCATGTCCCCGGCGCCGCCATGTTCCGATGGCGTGGCTCGAAGGACCTCATCTTCACCGGGGACGTCCACACGCGCCCGACCCACTTGGTGCAAGGGGCGGAGCCGCTCGAGGCGGACATCCTCGTGATGGAAAGCACCTACGCCGGGCGGGAGCACCCCGACCGAGCGGAGGAGGACGACCGCTTCCGCAAGGAGGTGGAGACCATCGTCGGCGGAGGAGGGCAGGTGATCGTCCCCGCCTTCGCGGTCGGGCGCACCCAGGAGATCCTCATGACGCTCGCCGAGTGCAACTACGACATCTGGGTCGACGGGATGGGACGCGCGGTCAACGAGATCTATCTTGACAACCCGAGCTACTTGCGGGACCCCAGGGCCCTACGGCGGGCGATCGAGTCGGCCTACATCGTCGAGGCGCCCTACGAGCGGGAGACCGCACTCTCCGAGGCGGAGGTCATCGTCACCACCGGAGGGATGCTGGACGGTGGGCCGGTCCTCCACTATCTGAAAGCGCTCCATCGGAATCCCAAGAACGCCCTTTTCCTCGTGGGTTTCCAGGTGGACGGCTCGAACGGTCGTCAGCTCCTGGATTCGGGAGCCATCACGTTCGACGAGCGGACCCTCCGCCCGAAGCTTCAGATCAAGACGTTCGACTTCTCCTCCCACGCCGGGCACTCGGACCTCGTCGGTCTCGCGAAGGCCGTCCGACCGAAGACGATCGTGCTCATGCACGGCGACCATCGGGAGGCCCTTGCCGAGGAGCTTCGGAAGGAGTTCCAGGTCCTCATGCCCATGAACGGGGAGACGCTGACGGTCTGACCTCGGAACTCGGTGGGCCGACGGCCCTCCCCTGGTTCACTCGCGGATGGGTGGCAAGGGCGGAAGCTCGGTCCCTTCGCCCTTGAGCAGCCCCCCGACCCGACCCAGGAGCTCCTCGATGCCTTCCCCTGTGGTGCAGGAGATCTTGAGGCGTGTGGAAGGGGTGCGCTCGAGGTCGGCCTTGTTCTCCACCTCGACAAAGGTCCGGTCGGGGAAGGCGTCTCGTAGGCGGAGAAGGAGTGCTTCCTGCTCCGAGAGCGGCCATCCGCAGGACCCCGAGGGGTCCAACAGGAAGACGACCACCTGTCCACTCTCCCGGATCGCAAGAAAGGCCTCGCGCTCGATTGGGTTACGCTCCTCCTCCGAGCGTTCCAGCATGCCCGGAGTGTCGACGAACTGGGTCCGTCCGACCCGGCCGAGCTTGGCATGGCCCACCGCGACCGCGACGGTCGTGAAGGGATACGACGCGATCTTCGGGCGCGCGCGGGTCAGGCGCGCCAGCAGCGACGACTTCCCCACGTTCGGGTACCCCACCACGGCCACGGTCGACGCCTGGTCCTCAAGAGACGGGCGGTCGCGGAGCAAGCGCTCGCCTTCCTTCAGTCGAAGAAGGTCGGGGGCGACCTCGCGAATGAGGCTCGCCGATCGGCCGTAGTACCTCCGCACCGCTTGCGCGATCTCCTCCCGCTCGGCAAGCCGGGGCACTCGGCGTTCCTCTTCCGTGCGCAGACGAATGAGGCGCTCCTGAGCACGTCGGACCCGAAGCAGGGAGCGGTCGAGCGCGCCCGGCCCCCAACGGGCATCGAGGAGCGCCCTTCGGAACGCGCCCACCGACTCGGCGTCGCTCAGCGTCCGTGAACGGATGCGCAGCTGCCGGAGAAGGTTTCCCGAGGTACGTCCGATCTTCCGCAAGGCGAGCCGCCGCTGCCGTTCCAGAGCCGAGTCCCCTGAGGTGGCGACCTTCGCGGCCCGATGGAAGGCGAGCTCCAGCATCTCCTGGACCAGCCGCTCCTCGGCCGTGGTCTCTCGAACTCCTCCCGAAGGATTCCCCCGAGTCGGGGTGGGGCGGGCTACCCTTCGCGGGCGGCCCCGAACGGTCGTACCCATGGCCCCTCGGGCAGGGTCCGCCGCTCGATAAAGCGGCTCCGGCTCGGGCGAGCGCCCTAGGGCAGGCGTTGCTGGAAGGTCCCGGGGCCGTAGTTCAGGGGTTCCAGCCCCATCTCCCTGCGGAACAGGTTCACGGACTCGGGTGCGAAGCCCGCGAAGTGATTGTTGAAGAAGACGAAGGCCCGTTCGACCCGCTGAGCTTCGGCGCGGAGCCTGTCCGACCAGAGACGGACCACGGGGGTACGGTCGACCCGCACCTCGCCATGGACCTCTTCAGGAACGGTGGTGTGGTCCCCGATGAACCGGAGATAAAGAAAGTCGGTCGTCACCTTGGGAGGGACTTCGACGTACGTCAGGTAGGACCAGACGAGCGCGATCTGGCGCCGGGAGAGCTCGCCAAGGAGCCAGGCCAGTTGGTCCCCTTCGAACCAGGCCCGGTCACGCAGCTCCAGAGCGTAACGGAGGTCGCCATCCAGGGCATCCATGAGGGCGACCACGTGGTCTCGCGCCTTTCCAGGCCTGACCCATGGAGTGAACTGGAGCAAGATGGGTCCAAGTTTCTCTCCCAGGACCCGCGCCGTCCCGAGGAAGGCGCCCAATCGGTCGCGGTCGAGCGGGACCTTGGGGTCGAGGAAATCCCTCGTCAGTTTCAGGGTGAAGCGGAACGCTGGAGGGGTTCGAGACCTCCAGCCCTCGATCATGCCCCTCGGCGGGGGTCGATAGTAGCTCGAGTCGACCTCGACGCTGTCGAACGACCGCGCGTACCACGCGAGGCGTTCGCTGTCCTTGAGGGTCTTCGGATAGACCCGACCCCACCATGCTTCGGAGGTCCAGGATGAGCAACCGATCCTGAGGTCGGCCACGAGATGGGAGGGCGCCTCGACTACGTGCCGTTTGCGCTGTCAGGTCGCTGACGGACGAACCGCTCGTGGGGAACCTGGAAGTTACCCCACGTTAGTGGCGTGAAGGGAAGGCCAGCGGCGCCCTCGGAGCTCCGGACGAAGGCGAGGGGCCGAGGTCCCGGGCGCACACCGAGAGGGACCGCCCACCTACGCCAGCGGAGAAGATCCACCGCGCAGAAGCGTGGGGACCTCGCTGGCCTCGAGGGGGCGACGGTCCTCGATCCTCTCACAAAGGCGGAACACATCCCTTTGGAGGCTTCGGGTCTGTTCCCGCAGAGGATCGAGCCGGGTCTCGACGAGGTTGGTCAAGTGCCAGTCCGCCGCGGCCCACTCCGCTCCGCTCTTCGCTCCCTCCTCGGCCAGGGGGTCCGCCCGAAGGAGACGGTCGGCGAGGTCGGTCGGGAAGTTCCCAGAGAACACTCCCCGGAGCTCAAAGGCCAGTCGAATGACCGAAGCTCGAGGGCTCGAGCGCGGGGCGGAGAGAAGCTCGCGCGCGAAGGCCAAGCTTTCCTGCGAGGTCGTCTGAAGCGCGGTGGCGATCGCCCCCAGCTCCTCCGAGACCGGTACGAGCGGGGCCAAGCACCTCCCGGCTTGTAGGTCCCTCGAGAAGTCCTTCATGAGGTTCGCGACGCCCTCGAGCTTCGTTCCCAAGTCGACCTTCTCCCAGACGCGTAGGTCGCGGACTCCGTCGTTCCCCATGAGCTCGAGGTCGGAGGCCAAGAGGTGGAGCGAGGTCGAGAGGGGCGGATTCTTGTCTCCCAGGTCCTGGAGCTCCGGCGACGGGCCGCTCACCGGCAGCGCCCGGACGCCCGAGACCAACCCCCGAAGGAGTCTCAGGGCCGGGTCCGCGCCCAAGGACATGACAGAAGGGCATTCGGCCTTCGAGTAGTTAATCGGTGGCTATCCGAGCGGAAATGCGACGAATCGTTGGCCCGTCCGTCCGAGGATTCGGGACGTGCGCGGGGACCTCCGGGGCTCGGTCGAGCCGACCGCGAGGACGAGGCGTACTTTCATAAGAGGACCCGCATGGCGGAAGCATGGCCGGCATCGGTACCCTGCGCGCCAACTCGAACGCGAACATTGAGGCCACGATCACGGCCGTCTCCGCCCCCCGCCACGTGGTGACGTCCCGAGGACCCTCGGACGTCGCGGACGCCACGCTCCAAGACGAGACGGGAACGATCACTTTCACGCTCTGGGGAGCCGACGTCAACAAGTACAAGGTGGGTCAGAAGGTCAAGATCAGCGACGGCTGGGTAAAGGAGTACCGAGGGAAGCTCCAGCTTTCGCTCGGGCGCAGCGGCTCGGTCACTATCCTCGGACCTTAGGACGCCGACGTGGCCCGCCGCCGGGCGGGCGGTACGCATCTAGGGCCCTCCGGCGGACGCTCAGCGCAACGCCCCATCCCAAGACGATATACCCCCCTTCGGCTGCGAGGCCAACCGGGGCTCGAACGTGGTCCGCTGGATTCCCGGTGACGGCGAAGAGGAGAAGGCGCTGCTCGCCGAGCTCGGGCTCTCCTCGATCGAGGAGCTGTTCCGGGACGTTCCGGCTGCGGCCCGAATGAGCAGGATGGGGCTCGGGGCCCCCCTCGAGGAGCCCGCGCTGGTCGCCGCGGTCGACCGTATTCTATCGAAGAACCAGACCCTGGGGTCCTTCGACGCGTTCCTGGGCTGCGGCCTCTACGACCGCTACGTTCCCGCGGTCGTGGACGGTATCCTCCAGCGCTCGGAGTTCTACACGGCCTACACGCCCTACCAGCCGGAGGCGAGCCAGGGCGTGCTCCAGACCCTCTTCGAGTTCCAATCCCTCTGGGTCGAGCTCACGGACATGGAAGTGGCGAACGCCTCGCTCTACGACGGCGCGACGGCCTTGGGCGAAGCGATGCTCATGGCCCGCCGCCTCGCTCCCGGCCACCGGTTCCTCGTTCCCTCGAACCTCTTCTGGGAGCGACGGAGCGTCCTGGAGAACTACACTCCACCGGGAGACTGCCAGCTCGTCGAGGTCCCGGTCGACTCCGGGACCGGTCGGCTGGACCTTGAGTTCATCGCGCGTGAGGCCCGCAACGACTGCTTCGGAGTGCTGGTCGAATACCCGGACTCCTACGGGATCGTTGAGGAAGGGCTCCTCGACCTGCGGCGCGCAATCGGCGATACCCCTCTCGTGGTTTCCACCGACCCGCTCGCGCTCACTCTGCTCGAGCCCCCCGGGGCGTGGGGAGCCGACATCGTGGTCGGCGAGGGACAGGGATTCGGGATCTCCCCCTCGTTCGGGGGCCCCCTTCTCGGCCTGATCGCGTCCCGCCACCGGTCGCTCCGCATGCTCCCCGGGCGCATCGTGGGGGCGACGACCGACGTGGAAGGTCGACGGGCGTTCACCCTCACGCTTCAGGCCCGCGAACAGCACATCCGCCGCTCTCGTGCCACCTCGAACATCTGCACGAACCAGACGCTGATGTCGCTCGCCTTCCTGGCCTATGCGACCGCCCTTGGTCCGAAGGGACTTGCCCGACTGGCAGGCGATCTGACCGAGAAGGCTCACCGACTCGCCTCTGCCCTCGCGCGTGTGCCCGGACTGGCTGCCCCGCTGTACGACGCTCCCTTCCTATGGGAGTTCGTGCTCGGCACGGGACGCTGGGACCCACGCGAGTTCCTCGAGGCCATGGAGCGGAGGGGGGTCCTCGCCGGGGTCTGGCCGGAAGACCCTCGCGCGGGCCGGCCCTCGCTCGCCTACAACGGGGTCCTGGTCGCCGCTGGGGAGCGAACGGACGATGAGGCCATCGAACGCTATCGGAAGGCCGCGGAGGCCGTGGTCAATCCCGCGCCGCCACCGGAGGAGCCATGAGCTTCCGCCAGGCTCGCTGGGAGGAGCCTCTCCTCTGGGAGGTCCGAGAGCCCAAAGCCGGGACCCCTTCCTCGGAAGCGACCGCACGGCTTCCGGAGGCGGTCCGGCGCAGGAAGGGCTTCCGGTGGCCGGAGCTGAGCGAGCTTGAGGTAGCGCGCCACTTCACACGGCTCTCCCAGATGAACTTCGGGATCGAGACCTCCTTCTATCCTCTGGGCTCGTGCACGATGAAGTACAATCCCCGCGTGAGCGAGGTCCTGGCCCGCCGTCCCGAGATCGCGGACGTCCACCCCTACCAGCCGGAAGGGACCGCTCAAGGTCTCCTGGCGATGCTTTGGGAGCTCGAACAAGGGCTTGGCCGGATCACCGGTCTGCCGAACGTTTCCCTGCAGATCGCGGCGGGCGCCCACGGCGAGTATGTCGCCTTGCGCATGACGGCGGCCTACCACCGGGACCACGGAGGCGGGGCCCGCGACCAGGTCCTTCTTCCGGACACCGCCCACGGGACGAACCCCGCCTCCGCTGCGATGGCGGGGTTCACGACGCGCGAGATACCATCCAAGAACGGCTGCGTGGACCTGGCCGCCCTGGAAGCAGCCTTGAGCGAGCGCACCGCGGCCTTCATGCTGACGAACCCGAACACGGCCGGGCTCTTCGAGGAACAGATCCTCGAGATCGCGGACCGGGTCCACAAGGCCGGCGCCATCCTGTACTACGACGGCGCGAACCTGAACGCTGTCCTGGGGAAGACCGGCCCTGGCAAGATGGGCTTCGATGTGGCCCACCTCAACCTGCACAAGACCTTCGCCACGCCCCACGGAGGTGGGGGCCCCGGCGACGGAGCGCTCTGCGTGGGGGAGCGACTGAAGGACTACCTCCCCGTTCCTCGGATCGTCAAGAACGGGCGCAAGTTCCACCTTTCCTACGACTTCCCCAGGTCGATTGGGAAGGTCAAGACGGCATACGGGAACGTCGGGCTCGACCTTCGTGCGTTCGTTTTCATGAAGGCCCACGGTGAGGAGGGCCTGCGCAGGGTCTCCGAGCGAGCGGTGCTGAACTCGAACTACCTTGCGCACCGATTGGGGAAGCACCTCCCTCGGCCGTTCAAGCCCCTCGTGAAGCACGAGTTCCTTCTCTCGGGGGCCCCGCTCAGGGAACGGGGGGTGCGCACGCTGGACCTGGCCAAGCGGCTCTTGGACGAGGGGGTCCACGCGCCGACGATCTACTTCCCGTCGCTCGTCGAGGAGTCGCTCATGATCGAACCCCCCGAGACCGAGTCGAAGCGGGACCTCGACCAGTTCTTCGAGGCGTTCCTTCGCGCCCTCCAGGACTCTCCGGAACGGCTCCATGCAGCACCCATGAACCTGGCCGTCCGCCGCGTCGATGAGGTCAAGGCCGCTCGCGACCTCTTGCTCTCATGGAGGGACCTCGAGCGAGTCGGCAAGTTGGCAGGATCCCCCGACCCGTCGCCCTCGGTCAGCGGGACCGCAAAGCCCTCGCCTCTGCCGGCGAAGTAGATGAGAACCGGCCGGTTCGGGCCCAGCGAGCCGAGGGCGGGGGCGCCCACACCAAACCTTTAACGAAGCCTCCCACCTCGGGGCGCCTATGCGCGACCGCGTGAAGCGGATGTTCGGCAAGGCCGGCAAGCCCCTCGATGCGATGGTCTTCGTGAACTCCGTCGAGCCCCACCTTGACCAGACGTTCTTCTACGTCACGGACGTACCGAGCGGGCTCTTCGAGGGGTGCACCGCCGTGGCGTTCCCCGACGGCCGTGTCGAGATGTTCACCAGCGAGCTCGAGGCGGAGAGCGCACGGGCGGCCCCCGACGTCAACGTGAACGTCTTCACGACCCGGGACGATCAGGCGAAGCAGCTCCAGAAACTGCTCGGCTCTTCCGGCAAGATCGGGCTCAACTTCCACGAGATCACCTACGAGAGCTTCCTCGGGCTCAAGAAGGAGGTTCCTCAGGGCGAGTGGTCGGATGTCTCGGAAGCGATCCGGAGGACCCGGGTGGTCAAGGACGCGAAGGAGATCGAGCGGCTTCGCGCGGCAGGACGCATCGGAACGAAGGTCGCCGAGGAGATCCCGAAGATGCTCAAGGTCGGGATGACCGAACTGGAGCTCGCGGCCGAGATGGAGCATCGCATGAACCTCCATGGCGCCGCCGGACGTTCCTTTGGCACCATCGTGGCCTTCGGAGCCCATGGCGCCGAGCCCCACTTCTCGCCCACGGACACGAAGCTCGCGAAGGGGACGACCATGGTGTGCGACTTCGGAGCGCTCTACCAGCGCTACTGCTCCGATATCACGCGCTCCTACGCTTTCGGTCGCCCCCCCGCCGACCGCAAAGCGATCCACGACAAGGTGGAGGAGGCCCAACGGGCCGCCTTTGACGCGATCCGCGCGGGAGTGCCAGCGAAGGAGCCGCACCTCGCCGCCGCGAAGGTCATCGACTCCTCCCCCTGGAAGGGTCGCTTCATCCACGGTCTGGGCCACTCCATCGGGCTTGCGGTCCACGATGGCTTTGGCATGAACGGCCGCAACGAGGAGCTGCTCGAGGAGGGGATGTGCCTCACGGTCGAGCCGGGGATCTATGTTCCCGGGGTCGGCGGCGTCCGCATCGAGGACGACATCCTCGTGACCAAGAAGGGCTACGAGCCCCTGACCACCGCCCCCCGAGGGTATCTCGAGGTGGGGCGGTGAAGATCGGGGTCCTGACGGGGGGCGGGGACTGCCCCGGGCTGAATCCCGCCGTGCGGGGAGTGGTCTTCCGGGCCACTGCCCGAGGGCACACGGTCGAAGGGTTCTTGGACGGCTGGAAAGGCCTGATGGAAGGGAAGAGCGTGCCGTTGGACCGCGCTCGCGTTCGAAACTCCATCGGGAAGGGCGGGACCCTTCTTGGCACCTCGAGGACGAACCCCTTCAAGACCGAGGACGGTGCGAAGAAGGTCCTGGCTACGCTCGCCTCGAAGGGGATCGATGCCCTGGTGGCGATCGGAGGGGACGATACCTTGACCGCGGGGCGAGAGCTCCTGCGTCGTGGAGGAAAGGTCGTCGGGGTCCCCAAGACCATGGACAACGACGTGAACGGGACCGACTGGACGTTCGGTTTCGATTCCGCGAGTTCGGTCGCGGTGGACGCCCTTGAACGCTTGCGAGACACCGCCGAGAGCCACCACCGGGTGATCGTGCTCGAGGTGATGGGCCGCCACGCGGGATGGGTCGCGCTCGCCACGGGGCTCGCGGGCGGAGCGGACTACACGCTGCTCCCTGAGGAGCCTTTCAACGAGACCGCATTGGTCCAAGCCGTCCAACGTGCGGTGCGAGAGCGCGGGTACGCCCTGGTCGTGGCCTCGGAGGGGACCTCCGTCTCACCCAAGCTCAAGTCGGGGGAGGCCGAGAAGGACGATTTCGGCCACGAGATCCTTCGAGAGAAAGGGGTGGGACCCTACCTTGCCGGGCTGCTCGAGAAGCGGGCCGGTGTCGAGTGCCGTAGCGCGGTCATAGGGCACATCCAACGGGGAGGGCCGCCCACCCTGTTCGACCGGTTGCTGGCGACCCGGCTCGGGGTAAAGGCGGTGGACCTGATCGACGCCCAGCAGTTCGGGAAGGTCGCCGTCCTACGCGGAGAAGAGGTGGTGGGGGTGTCGTTCGACGAGGCGGTGGGGACCTCCAAGCGCGTCGGTGCGTCGTGGCTCGACCTGCTGCATACCTTTGACGGTTGACGGCACATCCGAAGGTGGCCAGGGGACGGGGTCGCGATGAGCCCAAGCACCAAGGAGATCCGCGGCCCTCGGCCCGGTGCCCGTCAAGAGATGGGGAAGAAGTCTGCCGGCGAGCGGGTTCGCGCCCTGTGGTGGGAGCGGGGCGCGCTACGTGCGATCGACCAACGACGACTTCCGCGCGAGCTCAAGGTCCTGCGGCTCACCAAGGTCGGTGAGGTCGCCGACGCGATCCGAACGCTCGCCGTCCGGGGAGCACCGACCATCGGGGTCGCCGCTGCGTACGGTATGGTCCTCGCCTCGCACGACCCGCGATGGTCCGCCACGACCGCCGCGCGCCTGTTGGGGTCGACCCGGCCGACCGCGCACGACCTGTTCGTCGGCATTGGGGTGGTGCGTCGGGCCTGGGACGAGGGAGAGGACCTTCTCGGAGCCGCCGAGGGCTATCGCGACGCGGTGGTAGAGGAGTGCAGGGCGATCGGGAGTGCCGGCGCTCCCCTGGTCGCCCCCCATGCTCGCGTGCTCACGCACTGCAACGCGGGCGCGCTCGCGACGGTCGAATGGGGGACCGCGCTGGCCCCCGTGCGACTGGCGTACCGCGAGGGGCGCGACCCCTTTGTCTGGGTGGACGAGACGCGCCCTCTGCTGCAGGGGGCGAGGTTGACCGCATGGGAGCTTGAACAGGAGGGCATTCGACATGCCGTGATCGCGGACAACGCCGCCGGCCACTTTCTTCATCGACGCGAGGTGGACCTGGTCATCGTGGGTGCCGACCGGATCACCCGTTCCGGCGACTTCGCGAACAAGGTCGGAACGTACGAGAAGGCCGTGCTCGCCCATGAGAACGGGGTTCCCTTCTACGTGGCGGCCCCTTGGAGCACCTTCGACCCTCGGTTGGAGAAGGGGGAGGACATCCCCGTGGAGGAGCGCGCCCGCGAGGAGGTCACCACGTGGGGGCAGGTCGTGACCGCCCCCGAAGGCTCTCCGGCCCGGAACCCCGCCTTCGACGTGACCCCCTCGAGGTACGTGACCGCCTTCGTCACTCCTGCGGGGCTTGTGTCACCGGGGAGGATCTCGTCCCTGCTTCGGGCGCACCGTCCTGAACGCCCGGTCCATGAGCACGGGACCCACTTGGACAGCGTGCGGCTGGACCCGAAGGGCGCCGTGCGACCCCGCCGTGCACGCCTTCGGAGCTGAGCGCGATGCCGACCGACGAGGACTTAGGGGCCCCGCCGAACGCGACGGAGACCTCTGCGGACGGGCTCGACGCGGCGCCCGGACGCCGGCGCTCCGTCCTGGACCCCGTCGTGGAATACTACTCCGCCCGGACCGAGGGGGACCTCCCATGGGAGAGCGGTGACGCGTACCTCCTGGGACAGCTGGGTCGTGCCGCGATCGTCGTCCTTGCCTCGTTCGGGCTCCTCTACCTTCTGTCCCCTGTCGCGATCCTCGGCACAGGGGCGGCGCTCCGGGTCGGCGTCTCGCTCTGGGGCACCGCCGTCTTCGTCGTGCTTTCTGTGGTGGCCGCCGTGCTCCTGATCGCGACCGCCCTGTTCGTGGCAAGGTGCCGAAGTCTCCTCTCCCACGCCATGATCCTTCAGACGGACGTCCCGTGGAGGGAGATGGTGCTGGAAACGGGGAAACGGCTCAAGGCCCTTGGGGTGAAGGCCAAGCGGACACGTCTGCGGGAGCGGGGCCTCGTCGTGGGCTACCGGTTTCCGGTCCGTTCCGACCTCGCCCCGCTCAAGGTTCTGGGCTCGCCCCTCGGATACATCACGTGGGGTGGCGCGAAGAGCCTCCTCGTCGTTCCCCTCCCCCTCTTTCGGAACGCTCGCTGGGGCCAGGACATCGACCGCATGGTGCGGGATGTTCTGGCGTGGGAGAGGCCGGACCGGGTCCGGACGCCAGCCACCGCCTCCTTGGATGAGGAATAGCCAAGGTCTCGGTGCCCCTGTGGCTCCTGGCGGCCCTCAAGAAGAGGGGAGCGCCCCGATCGGGAGTCTCCGAAGGCGGTTAGGACCGCCGCCCTCCTTTGAACCCGAGCCCACGGCTCGACAGACCGTGATCCTAGACCACTAGACTATCGGGGCGCGAGGCCGCGCAGCCTCACGGACCATAATAAGGCCTACGAAGGACATCGATGCGCTCCGCCGACGGTAGGACCCCGAGACGTCGCACGGACCCGTCTCGGACCGCGGCGACGGAGCCGGGGGTTGAACGGTGGGACGGCCGCGGAGGAGTCCTGCGAGGTCTCGGTTGCCGGTCGAGAAGCCCAGAACCCGGGCCGGAGGAGGATGCAGAGGGGCGGCGTCCTACGGGAACGAGGGGCTTGCATCCACCTTGAGCGCGTCCTCAGGGTTCTCCAAGGTCTTCTGCGGAGCGACCTTGCGGGGAGCGAGCAGGGAAGGGCTCGCGTACCCCGCAGAACGAGCAAGGTCGGGGTGCTTGAGCATGAGTTCGGCCCAGCTCCCGTAGGTTTGCAGGCGGGCGAGCAGCGGGGCGTGGCCGCGGCGTTGCTCGATCACCGAGTGCACGACCAAGGGGCTAGCCCCCTCCGTCCGGTAGAGCGTGCGGTGGACCGTCAGGGATGCCCCCGTGGGTGGTGGAGAAAGCTCCGGTCCCGGGTCCACCGGGTCGCTCGCCAGCTGCTCGCCGTCAAGCTCGACGCTGCGGAACGCTTGGCCGTCCGACGTGAAGAACCCGACGGGAAGTCGGTGGTGTTCGCTCATGGTTGTTCCTCTTCCTCGCCCTGGACCTCCTCGATCACGCAGGAAGCGCCGCGTGGACGCCAGGAGGCAGGGCCTCCTGGACTGTCGGGGACGGCCACCACCTTGATCGGCGGGGTCCGAGGGAGATGCTCAGGGATGGGTGGAGGTCGAAGGAGCTCTCGATGCGAGCTCGCTCGTCGTGAGGCTCGGGAGGGGAGGGCGCGGCCACCCGCGGCGAAGAGGTCCTGCATCCGCTCGATCGGCAGAGGAGAAGGCGCGGTACGCTCGGTCCGACGGGCCGAAGAACGGGTGTATGGCTCGATGCCAGACGGCCACGATGGGACGAGGGACCAACCTCCCATGACCGGCATCAGAGCGGGCAGGCGGACCGAGGGCGTGGAAGCTCGCAGCATGCAGAGCGATCCGTGCGCGAGCGGCTCTTCCGGAAGAGGAGCGGCCACCACGCTTTCGCAGTAGAAGCAGTAGAGGTTCTCGAAGCTCTCGCGCCGAGTCTGCTCCCCACCGCACTGTGGACACACCCTGGATCCTGGTTCGGTTCTCGACATTCCTACGCTCCCTGGGCCAGGGGACGTGCAAACCTCCGCGAGGAGGCGGAGGGGAGCACGTGTTCCCGCGTGTGCTCATGGAAATAGGGGAGACCCTTCGATTAAAGGTTGCTAGTTTGTAACAAAGTGAAGTGGATTGCCGTCAAAATGTGGCATTGCGAACGAATTACATCGTATCCATCGTGATAGCGCTGCCTTGGTGAGCCTGCGCCCCGGAGGAGCGCACGGCCATCTCTCCGAATGGGTACGGGAGACCTTTCCCGACGCTCTGCCATCGCCGGTGACGGCTATCCGATTGGTAAGCGGCCCGTTTTCAACCTGCGAATACGTAGAAGTTGCGGAGCGAGGATCCGACCTCGAAGGCTGCACGGGCGGTCCGCCGCACGCAGGGCTGACGAGGCCTCGCTCCTATTGGAGGAATCTTTGGTGTTCCTAGAGCATCTGCCCCTCGAGCTCCGAGAATTCCTCTCCATGCCCTCGACTCGGACCTTGCTTGTCCACGGAGGTCCTGGCAGTGGCCGGACCAGCCTCGGTCTGGCCCTGGCGGTGGCCTCTCCAGGTCGGAAGGTATTCTTCTCCGGACGCAACCCCGCCCAGGAGGTCCGTCGACAGTTCGGATGGCTGGCGGGGCCGGCGGGCCGGGACGTGGAGTTCCTGGACGAGAGCGAAGCCTTGCTGTCGCGGCCCCAGCATCTGCGCCTGGGTCCCACCCTTCCACGACCCGCCGGTCCGGGACGCCGCCCTTCCACGCCTCCCCCCCTACCCACGAAGGTCCAGGAGGCGCTGCCCCAGGGGCTTCGTGAGCTCCTCCTTCGCACGAACGAGGCCACGCCCACCATCGTGGTGCTGGACAGTCTGGAGGCTCTGCTCGAACACGTGCAGCGAGGCTTGAGCCGGGGCCTAAGCCGACCGTTGGGACGGGAGGACATCGCGGCGATGCTCCTGCAGGGGCTCTCGCGAACCCCGGCGCACTTCGTGCTGCTCTCCGAATCCACGGCGCCCGACCAGACCGACTACCTCGTGGACGGGCTGGTCACGCTGGACGAGCGATCGGTCGAGGGCCTGCCGTTGCGACTGCTCACCGTCCAGAAGATGCGGGGCGCCCAGCGCAGCCACTTCCGGTACCCTTTCACGCTCGACGGGGGGATGTTCCGGACATTATCGCCGTGGGCCCCGCCTCCGCTCTCCCGCGTCGTGCTCCCCGAGCCCGAGCCAGCATCGGCCGCGAGCCCCGCGAACTCGGACGGGCTCTGGCCCGGATGTCGTGGCTATGCGGACTTCTTCGGGACGCTGGCCCCCGGGCGCCTCACGATCATCGACCAGGAGTCGACCTGCCCCGCCGAGGCCGGGGAGACGATGATCTATCCCATGGTGGCCCACGTACTTGGGCAGGGGGGACAGGCGCTGTTCATCCCGCCCCCCGTGACCTCGCCGACGGAGGTGTGGGAGATGCTGCAGAGCACGGTCCCGCGCGAGCGGCTCGTCGAGCAGCTCAAGATCGTGGTCGGCAAGCTGGAGCCCGCGCTCTTGGACGACCATCTGAGCGCCTTGACGCCGCTGGCCGCAGGTCCGAGCGGCTTAGGGGCGGGCGAGGAGTCCGAGGGGGTTCTGGTGGGAGGACGGACCCGCTCCCCCTCCACGCTCCGCAGGTTCCTTGGATCGATGGCCGAACGTCCTTCGACCAGCCTGGTCGTGGCGGAACTAGCGGGCATCGAGTCCCTGCTCTCTTCCCTCGAGGGGACCCCCTTGTCGTCCGGCGACCTGCCGGTGGTCCTTCGTCGGGTCCTGCTGCGGCGAGGGATGCATGCGGTCATCCTGGGGGACGGCAACGACTCGCGCTTCCGTGCCCTACGACCCATCGCCCACCGTGAGCTCAGCGTTCGTCTTCACGAAGGTCAGGTCTACGTGTACGGGGTGCGTCCTCGAACGCTCCTCCTAGGACTAAGTCACGGAACGGGGATCTCCCCCTACGAGCTCATTCGGATGGCGTGAGGGGAAACTCGAAACCCACGCGCGGAGGGGCCCTCGTGGCCGACGACGTCCGTCCGACAGCGCTCGAGTTCGGCCCGTCCCGCTCGCCGCGGACCCGCCTCGGGACGTGCCCTCCCCCTCCCCCATACCCCTACCCCTACTCCGCGCGCGCGAACGGGCGGGGGGGGGTTCTGAACCGGACCTCGGCTTCGAGTGTTCACCTCGGCTTAAACGTCCCGGGTCGGGTGGATGGAGGTAGCGATCGAAGCGAACGTGGAAGAGAAGCCGAACGAAACAACGAGATCAAGAAGGAGATCAAGAGACCATGAGCGCCATGTTGAACCTGGTGGGACTGCTGACCCTACTGTCGATGAGCGCCGTACTGCTGAACGGGGCGGGGATACCGGTCGGGGCTATCGCCCACGCGACCGCGGGATATCTCCAAGGGCTCCTCCCGTGGAACCTCCCGTAAGGGACGCAAGACGGGGTCGACCGGACCGCGCTTCCGGTCTATTCGGAGGGCGGGGGAGTGACGGGCTTCGGGGCCCCCCGAAGCGCCGGGTGTTCCCTGGGGGCTGTTCCCGGAGGCATCCCGCTCGCCCCCTCCACGATGTCGAGGTCCTGCCAGTTCACCCCGACGGTGACGACGTGGAACCTGACCTTGAGCGTGTAGTTGGCGAGCTTCCCTACGACCAACCCTTCGGTCCCCTCGACCAAGCCAGGGTTCATGACCGTCAGGTCCTTGGTGAGACGAACTCGCGTCTCCCCAAACTTGACACGAGCCAGCTCACTTCGATCCTTCATGCTCGGGCGGCTGCCTACCTCGCCTTTAACCCTTTCTTCGCCGAGGGAGGCGGCTCGGTCGAGGATTGCGAGCGCCGAAAGCCCTTTTATGAACCCCCCCTTCGCCGCTCGGGTAGCATCCTTATGACGGAGGCGGTCCGCAGGACCGACAAGACGGTCCACCTCCGGATCGACCCGCATGACGAAACCACCACCCTTGAGGACGTCCTCTCCAAGATCACCGAGCTCCAGCGCAAGCACCCCGATCGTGAGGTCTTCTTCGACGGGGACGAGTACGCGATCTGCTCCCGCCCCAAGCGTCTCCGTCGTCCCGCACGCTGACCCCACGGCTCCCCTAGGCGCCCCCCTGCTGCTCCTGAATCTCAAGGCCTACACCGGTTGTCTCGGTCCCGGGGCGATGCGGATGGCCCGGTCGCTGGAGAAGCTCGGGCAGGAGCACCAGGTGGCCGTGGCCATTGCCGCCGCTGCCCCCGACCTGGGGACGCTCGCCGAAGCGGTCTCCATCCCGGTCCTCGCTCAGCACGCCGACAACCACCCTGCAGGGGCAAGCACAGGCTGGATGGTCCCGGAGTCGCTCCTCGCCTCCGGGGTCCAGGGCAGCCTGCTCAACCATTCGGAGCATCCCTTGGAACCTCTCGACATGGCGCTCACGGTGGAGCGGCTCACCGAGGTGGGCCTAACGCCTGTGGTCTGTGCGCGTGAAGAGCAGGAGGCTGCTCTCTTCGCCCAAACGTCACGCCCCCCATACTTGGCGGTCGAGCCCCCCGAGCTCATTGGGGGCAAGGTCTCGGTCTCCCGGGCAAGGCCTGACATCATCAGCCATTCGGTGCTTTCCGTCCGCCGTGCATCGCCCGGCACCCACGTCCTATGCGGCGCGGGAGTGCAGGACGGGGAGGACGTGCGGATCGCCCTCGAGCTGGGAGCGGAGGGGATCCTCGTCGCCAGCGCGGTAACGACCTCGCCCGACCCTGAGAAAGCGCTGAAGACGCTCCTCTCGGGCTTCAGCGAACGACGCTAGCACGCCTCTTGTCCGGGGCACGGGACTCGACGATGGTCCCGGCCGTCCCCTGGAGCGCGTGGGCAAAGTGTTCCGCATCGGTGATCAGGGCCCTCCGCCCGCCGTCGCTGATGAACGAGAGCGCCGCCTCGACCTTCGGGCGCATACTTCCCTCCCCGAACTCTCCCCCTTCAAGGTACGTACGCAGCTGCGACGCTGCGACACGTCCGAGTCGCCGCTCCCTCGGGGTTCGGAACCCTATGGAGACATGGTCCACATCGGTCAGGATGGCGAGCTCGTCGGCTCCCAGGGACCGAGCGAGGAGCGCCGCGGTACGGTCCTTGTCGATCACCGCCTCCACCCCTTCGAACCGCCCCCCGGCCTTCGCTACGACCGGCACGCCCCCGCCTCCAGCGAGGAGCAGGACCATCCGACGACCGAACCCCTCTTCCAACATCCGTCGCAGCACCGGTCCTTCTACGATCCGCTGTGGGTGAGGGGATGGGACAACCCGACGCCACCCACCTCGGGCCATGTCGTGGACCATCGTCCAGCCCCTCTGCTTGGTCAGCAGTCTGGCCTCGTTGTCCGAGTAGTACCTCCCGATGGGCTTGGTGGGATGCGCGAAAGCCGGGTCCTTCCCGGAAACCTCTACCCGTGTCACGACCGGGATCACGGGACGAAGGACCCCGGAGCGGCTCAAGGCGTAGCCGAGCTCCTGCTGGAGGAGGTAGCCGATCCAACCCTCGGTCGCGGCACCGAGCGCGTCGAGCGGGAGGGGGGCCACCTCCCGCGTGGCCTCCTGTTGGAGCAACAGGTTCCCGACCTGCGGGCCGTTCCCGTGGGTCAGGATGATCTCGGTGCCTTTCGAGGCCATGCGGGCGAGGGGGGCCACCACGCTCCGGGCGTTCTCCCGCGCCTCCTCCCAGGTCCCCGCCTCGCCCGCCCGCGAGATGGCGTTCCCCCCGAGGGCCACGACGATGCGGGTCACCCTCTTCCTCCGAGAGCTCCCGCGACCGTCGGGGGGGTTAATAAACAAGGTCCGTTCCCGGCGGCGTGAAGGGCCCCGAAGAGGACCTGGTCTGTCCCCTGGAGTTCCGTTACGGACCCGAGAAGGTCCGAGCGCTCTTCACTCGCCGTGCGCGACTCTCTCGCTGGCTCAGGGTCGAATCGGCTCTCGCCCAGGCCCTCGCGGACGAGAAGCTGATCCCCCCCGACGCCGCCAAGGCGATCGCGCGGGCGGCCACCCCAGAGCTCGTCAAGCTCGAGCGCGTGGACGAACTGGAGCGGGAGACCCGCCACGACGTCATGGCCCTCTCTCGTGCGCTCGCCGAGAAGAGCGGCGAGGGGGCGCGCTGGGTGCACTTCGGGGCGACCTCGAACGACATCCTTGACAGTGCTCTGGGGCTCGAGCTCCAGGAGACCGTTGCGGTCCTCGACACCTACCTCACCTCGCTCATCGCCGCGCTCCTGGACCAGGGCGAGGCGCATCGAGGGACGGCCATGGTAGGGCGGACGCACGGCCAGCACGCGGTCCCTTTCACGCTGGGCTACAAGTTGGCCGGCTTTGCGGCCGAGTTCCTCCGGCATCGCACCCGGCTCGGAGAGCTCGCCCCCCGTCTCGCGGTGGGCAAGATGTCCGGGGCGGTCGGTACGGGCGCCAGCTTCGGTGAGCACGCGTCGGCCGTCGAGGACCGTACGATGAAAGGTCTGGGACTTTCGGCCGAGCCCGCCCCGACGCAGATCGTGGCGCGCGACCGCCTGGCGGAGCTGGTGAACTGGATCGCCCTGGTTGGCTCGAGCGCGGACCGGCTCGCGACAGAGGTCCGCAACCTCCAGCGGAGCGAGATCGGGGAGTTGGGCGAACCTTTCGACGAGGTCTCCCAGGTCGGCTCCTCGACCATGGCCCAGAAGCGGAACCCGACGAACGCCGAGAATATCTCGTCCTTGGCACGGCTCTTGCGGGCCTTCGCAGGGGTCCCCCTTGAGAACATGGTGCAGTGGCATGAGCGGGACCTCGCCAACAGCGCGAACGAACGCATCGTGCTCCCCCATGCGGTGCTGCTCCTCGCGGAGATGCTGGAACGGCTCACCACCATCGTTCGAGGGCTTCGTGTCGATCCTTCGCGCATGCGAGAGAACCTGGAGTCGAGCGGCGGCGCGGTGATGGCCGAAGCGCTCCTCCTGGCGATGACGGAGCGGGGGGTGCCCCGGGCGGAGTCGCACGAGGCGGTACGGCAGCTCACGCGGGCCCTCCCCCACGGGGATGCCCGCGCCCTCCTCGCGCGGGCCCGTGAGAACCAGGCCGTGGCGCGGTGGTTCTCGAAAGGCGAGCTCGAGCGGCTCCTTGACCCGGAAGCCTACGTGCGGTCCTCCGAGCGGAAGGCCGCCCGCGTCCTGGCCTCTCTACGGAAGGAGCTTGCCCGGCCCTCCCCGTGAGCGGACAGGTCCGCCCGCGAAGAACGCCGAAATGAAGTGGAGCGCGGAGGTCACCGTCGGCCCGCTGGGGGAGTCGCTCGCGTCAAGACTGGTCGCGACCCTCCTCCCTGAATCGGGCGACGAAGGAGTTCCTCATACCCGGACCGCGGTCGAGCTCCTTTCTGGAGGCGTCGTCCAGCTACGGTTCCGGGCCGAGACCACATCCGCGCTGCGCGCGGCGCTCAACGCCCACCTGCGGTGGGTCCAGCTGGCCCTGCGGGTGGACGGGCTCTCCCGCCGCTCTCCGCGGACGTAGAGCCTTCCCCCGCGTCGGTCCGCGACCTCGGACGAGCGCGGCCTCCGCCCGTTCGCGAGCGCTATCGAGAAGGGGTACGGAACGCGGACTCCAGGATGAACAGGATGCCCGCGATCACACCGAGGATGGCTCCGATCACCACGATGACGTAGGCTCCGTGGCCCCCCGCAAAGAACCAGGTGATCCCGGAGAGGACGAGAACGACCACGCCCCCCACGGCCTTGTCCGGTGGCGGATGGGATCGCGCGTACCCCGTAAAGATCAGGATCAGGATACCGAGCACGAAATCGATGATCCCGGAGTAGAGCAGTCCCACGAGATCGTAGCCGTTCCAGGTGGCGACATCGAGGATCGTCCCGATGAGCGCTCCGAGGAGGACCCCGATGATCACCAACGCTCCGGCGAGGACCCCCAAGAGCGTCGCCAGGTTGCCGCGCATGACCCTCGACCGCCGACCCGAATGCCCACATCTAGGTTCTGGTCCAAAGGCATGGGAGGCGACGGCCCTCCAAATCCTAATTACGGGGGTCCGCTCGAGGCCGCTCGATGGCGATACCCGCGAAGCTCCAGAACGAGATCAAGCAGTTCCAGCGGCTCCAGCAGGAGCTGGCCATGCTCGACCAGCAACGGATGCAGCTGGAGATGAAGCTCCGAGAGACCTTGAGCACGCTCGAGGAGCTCAAGTCCGTGCCCGACGACGCTCCCATCTATCGTCCGGTCGGTGGCCTGCTGGTGAAGGCCACGGGGAAGAAGGAGGTCGAGGACGGCTTGACCGAGGAGAAGGAGACCCTCGAGGTCCGGGTCAAGGGCCATGAGCGGAACTTGAACCACCTGCGGGAGCGACTTCAGACCATGCAGAAGGAGCTCACTTCCTCGCTCCAGGCGGCAGGGGTCGCCGTCGACTCCGGCGGCGAAGAGGCGAGCTAGGGGCGCTCGGCTCGGCGCCCGCGGACCGCCCCCGGGCCTCAGAGGCTCCTCGGACCATGTCTCGTCCCGCGCTGCTCCGCCGGGGCTCGGGCGTCCGGGTGGTCGCTCCGTCCCGAAGCCTGTCGATCGTGGCCCCAGCGGTACGGGCCATCGCCCTTCGTCGCTACTCGGAGATGGGACTCGAGGTCTCGTTCGGGCGGCACGTGGAGGAGTCCGACGCCTTCGGATCGACCTCGGTGAAACACCGGGTCGAAGACCTCGTCCGTGCGTTCGAGGACCCTTCCGTCGAACTCCTTCACACGGTGATCGGGGGCTTCAACGTCAATCAGCTGCTCCGAGAACTGCCCTATCGAACGATCGAACGAAACCCGAAGGCCCTGTGCGGCTACAGCGACATCACCGCGCTCCAACTCGCGATCCACGCCAAGACCGGTCTCATCAGCTTCAGCGGCCCCCACTATGCGACCTTCGGGATGCTCCGAGGGTTCGAGTACATCCGGGATCAGTTCCACCGTGCCCTGTTCGACCGGGGCAGCTTTGAGCTGCCAGCCTCGTCGCGATGGAGCGCGGACCCGTGGTACCGCGACCAGGTGCATCGGCACTTTCGTGCCAATCGGGGACCCTGGGTCGTCCAGCCCGGGCGTGCCCGAGGGAGGCTGCTGGGCGGCAACCTCTGCACCTTGAACTTGCTCCAGGGGACCGAGTTCCTTCCCGACCTCGAAGGTTCCGTCCTGTTCGTCGAGGACTGCGACGACGATGGGACCCCGGTCTACTTTGACCGGAACCTGCAGTCCGTTCTGCACCTGCCCTCCGCCCGGGGGCTGAGGGGCCTGGTCATCGGACGATTCCAACCTAAGGCGAAGATGACGCGGAAGCTACTGCAGGCGATCGTCAGGTCAAAGTCCGAACTCGAGGGCCTCCCTGTGGTGGCTGACGTCGACTTCGGCCACACCTACCCGATGTGTACGTTCCCGATCGGAGGTAGGGTGGAGCTCGAGGCCCGAGGGGGACGCGTGCGGCTCACGCTCAGCGCGACCTGACCCGCAGCCTTGACGCGGCTTTGGAGCCGTGAACACTGGGGTAGTGACTGGAGCTTGTGCAGGAGGCGGAGGTGGGACAGGGGATGTGGCGGGTCATGCTCGACCCTTCGCCAGTGTGGCGCCGCCTGCGACGAGGCGCTTAATCAGGGAGATCGCGTCGCCAGACCCTGCGATCTGAGGGGGAAAGTCCCGGGCGGCCGGACCATGGTGGTCGGTGGCCGCCGTTCGCCCTCCGTGCGAAGAGGAACCCCCTGATTCTGGTCCAAGGGCCTCGAAGGGAGGTCCTGCGATCCGCTGCCTCTACGGGGGGATCCAGCTCCAGCACGTTCGCGAGCCCACCACCGCAGTATTCGTCGCTCAGGAAGGTCGTGAGCCCATCGTCCATCCGTACGCTTCCGCAGGTCCAGGGACGCCGCGCGTAGTTCGCCATGTTCGTGCACCTTAGATCTCCTAGGTGCGCGCGGGGTCTTCCACCAGACGCACCGAGGGAGGTCCCGACCCGTGCTCACGACCGGTGAGCCCCGAGAGGACCTACGGGGAGGTCACTTCTTCCTTTCCGTGAGGACCGTCCCGATGCCCCGCAGCAGGTCCTTGCCCTCAGTGCTGAGTGAGGAGGAGGCGATGCCTCGCTCGGCCTTGGCCACGAGTTCGCGGATCCGCTTTTCAGAGTAGTCGAAGCTCCCGGCCTCCTCCAACACCGTAAGGGCCTCGTCGAAGGACTCGGGGGAGGCGAGGGCGTTGCCGAGGACCTTGCTGAGCGCCTCCCGGCCGTCCCGACCGGCGTGGGCCCATCCGTGGACCACGAGGAGAGTGCGCTTACCCTCGTAGAGGTCGTTGGCGCTCTTCTCCGCCTCTTCTCCAGGGACCTCGCGCGCCCCCAGGATGTCGTCCCTCAGCTGGAACGCGACGCCCAGGTCATCGCCGACGACCTGGAGCATCCTCAGGGTTGACGTGGAGGCACCGCCCAGGATGGCTCCCATCCTCAGCGGGGAAGAGACCGTGTACACGGCGCTCTTCAGACGGTGGACCGTGAGGACGTCCTGCTCGCGGACCTTCTGGACCGGGCGGACGCCGTTCAGAACGTCCAACACTTGTCCGAAGGCCGTCGCACGGGTCATCTTCCGGTACTCCTCGAGCAAGGACCGCACGCGCCCGTCGGGGCAGCGGCACGAGAGGAACAGGTCCATCGTCGAAGGTTCCAGAAGGTCGCCGAGGGTGATCGCCATGGCTTCGCCGAAGTCGGCGTCGCTTCCGGACAGCCGACGCGATCCATGGAGCTTGGCGAGCGACACGTGGAGGGTCGGCCCCCCTCGTCGGGTCTCCCCGTGGTCCATGATGTCATCGTGAATGAGCATCCAGCTCTGGAAGGCCTCGAGCGCGGCGGCGGCAGGGAGCGCTTTGCGGAGCTCCCGACCACCCGCGAGATGGTACCCGGCGAGCAGGAGACACGCACGGAATCGCTTGCCGCCCCGGAGCGTGAACTCCTCGACGGCGTCGACGAAGAGCGGTAGGTCCGGGTGAAGCCTTCGCGCCTCCTTCCGCAGCGCCCGGAAGTGCTGGCGGAGCAGCCCCTCAACGGGCTTGCGCATCGCCAGGAGCTGACCCACGTCCAAGCTTTTCCACCCCCCGGCCGCCTCGACCGCCACCCTCTAATAAAGGGAGCCCGACACCGGAGCTCGATGGCCTCTCGTCGGTTCGCGACGCTGGTCGACGCGGTGGCCCGGGCGTTCGGCCAGGAGGGGAACCAGCTCAAGGAGACCCCGGAGGCGATCTATCTTCGTTCCTCCGACGGACTCGTCTACGCCTTCTTCGAGGAAGCGCAGCGACTGTCGCCCGCGCTGATCAAAAAGCTCGTCGCTTCGATGGGCGAGGACATGTCGCGCCTCGTCGTCCTTTCGCTCGGACCCCTCCCTCCCGATTCGATGGCGCTCTTCGAACAGGCGGGGAGCTCGGTGGTGGCGGGGGACCGGTTCCAACGGCTTCTCGAGGGATTGGAACTGAGCGGCTACGGGGACCTGAGCGGACCCTCGCCGCCCGTCAAGGAGGAGACCCCGCGACGCGTACTTCCGACCGCGGACCGCCTGGACCAGCTGATGGAGCGGGGACGTCTGTGGATGGGGTGGGACGTCCCCGCCATCGCGCTGCGCTTCTTCGACGAGGCGACCCGTTTGAAGCCGGAGTTCGCCCCGGCGCTCCTGGGGAGAGGGATGGCCTTGATCGCCCTGGGCGCGGCGGACTCGGCAGAGTCCTCGTTCGAGCGGGTCCTCTCCCAATCCCCTGGGGACGAGGAGGCTCGGGTCGGGCTCGCCCGTGTGACGGGTCTGCGGGGAGATCCCGAAGGGGAGGTCGACGAGCTCCTGGCGCTCCTCAAGGAGAACCCGGGGCGGACCCGCGTGCGCGCTCATCTGCTCGCGGCCCTCGCTCCTCTCGGACGATGGAAGGAGATGCGCTCGCATGTGGACGAGTTCCTCAGGGTGGTCCCTCAGGACCCCTACCTTCACGCGTTGAACGCCCTCTGTCTGGAACGGCTTTCGGACAAGGACGGCGCGGTGCGGGAACGTCGAGCGGCCGAGGTACTAGGCATGACCCCCCAGCTCTGGCAACGCCTCCGGGCGAGCGTCGAGCCCGCGGCGACCGCCCCGAGGGGAGCGAAGGGCCCCAAGGGGGACGCTCGGGCCCGGTCGTCCTCTTCCGCCAAGCGGTGAGAAGCGAGAAAAGGGGTCGCGGCTGCGCGCCCCACCCCCGTGGGTCCCCATGCGCGTGGTCTCCTTCCTACCCAGTGCGACCGAGATCGTCTACGCTCTCGGGAAGGGGGACCAGCTGGTCGGACGGAGCCACGAGTGCGACCATCCCCCGGAGGCGACCGGGCTTCCCGTGGTCATGAAGGCCCGCGAACCGATGGGTCATCTCTCGTCGCGGGAGATCGACGAGAAGGTCGGGGCACGGCTCGAGTCCCATGAAGAGCTCTACGAGATCGACGAGGGCCTCCTCGCCAGGCTTTCGCCGGACGTGATCCTGACGCAGGAGCTCTGTCGGGTGTGCTCGATCACCCCAAAGGGACTCGCCGATGCGCTTGAGAAGCTCGAGCGCAAGCCGCGGGTCGTGGTCCTCGCCCCCACCCGACTCGCCCATGTGATGAAAGATGTCGAGACCGTCGCGCGAGAGCTCGGGGTGCCGGACCGCGGGACCGCGATGGTGGCGGAGCTCGAACGCAAGCTCGCCTCCGCGGCGGGACACGAGCGCGCAAGGCCCACTTCGGGCGAGGAGGGCACCCGACCGCGCGTGGCGGTCCTCGAATGGCTCGACCCGCCGATCGTGGCCGGGCTCTGGGTACCAGACATGATCCGAAAGGCCGGGGGCCTGCCGGTCCTGGCCAAAGCCGGGGCCCCGGGGGGCCGGACCACCTGGGACTCCCTTCGAGGCGCGGGCGCGGACCTGCTGGTCGCCGCCCCCTGCGCCTACCCTCTCGAGCGGACCCTAGGGGAGTTGCGTGGTCCCCGACCGCATCCGCTCGAGGACCTGCATCCCCCCCGAGGGGTCTGGGCGGCCGACGAGGCTTTCTTCTCTCGCCCCGGTCCCCGGTTGGTGGAAGGGGTCGAGCTGCTCTCGGACCTGGTGCACGGTCAGGGGAGGCCGCGTCGGTCCTTCGAAGGTCGGGCGGTCCCGGCGTTCAAAGCCCCCCTGCCCCCCTACCGCATCCCCACGCGAAGGTGAGTCAGACCGATGAGCGGATGGACCTCCTCCAGCTTCCTCTACCAGCCCCCCATCTCGTCGCCCCACCCGGTCATGGGACCCCGGGCAAGGTTCTCTCGGCTCGAGCTCCAACACATCGCGATCGCCTTCGTCGTCCTGACCGCCGACCTCGTCCTCATCCTGCTCCGCGACGCCTACTATCCGGGGATCCCCCGAGCCGACCTGATCTCGGCCGCCTTCGGGGCCGCGGTGGCGGCGCCCCTTGCCGCGGCCACCGGGTTCGTGGCCCACGAGATGGCCCACAAGTTCTCCGCTCAGCACCGCGGTCTCTGGGCCGAGTTCCGGATGTCCCCGCAGGGCTTGCTCATGTCGTTCATCTTCTCCGCCCTCCTGGGCTTCCTCTTCGCCACCCCGGGCGCGACGATGATCGGGGGGCGAGGCACGATGGAAGAGGCCGGGATCACCAGCCTCGCAGGACCGGGGACGAACCTTGCGGAGGCGGCAGGGTTCGCCGGGGTCGCGATCCTTCTGGCGAGGTTCCACGAGTGGTTCTGGGCGCCGCTCATCGCCTACGTGGCCTTCATCAACGTCATCTTCGCCGCCTTCAACCTGCTTCCGTTGGGTCCGCTCGACGGCAAGAAGGTCCTGGCGTGGAACAAGGGCATCTGGGTCCTGGCCCTTGCCGGGGCCGTCGCCATGGGCGTGTTCGCCTACCTCTACCTCTTCCCTTGGACGACCGGACCCGGCTGAGCGAAGGGTGCGAGCGTGACCGTCCAAGAGCTCGGGAACGGACGTCTTCTCGTGGACCTGGGCTTCCAGGACCTCGAAGGGGTGATCGGGAGCTACCTCCTCCCGGAAGAGGAGGGATGGGCCCTCGTAGAGGTGGGACCCACCACCTGCGAAGCCCGTCTCCTTCAGGGTTTGCGGGAAGCCGGGGTCGAACCGCGCGACGTGCGCGATGTCTTGGTGACCCACATCCACCTCGACCATGCTGGGGGAGCGGGGCTGCTCGCGGACCATCTGCCGCGCGCAACCTTCCACATCCATGAGGTCGGGGTTCCCCACATGATCGACCCCCGCCGGCTGCAGGAGAGCGCCCGTCGAGCATGGGGGCCCGCGTCGGACCAGCTGTGGGGAGAGATCCGCCCTCTCCCCGCCACGCGGATCCACGCGCTCAAGGGGGGCGAGCGGATCATGCTCGCCCACGGGAAGGCCCTCCATGTCCTGCCCGCCCCCGGCCACGCACGTCATCACCTGGCCTTCTTCGATGCCCTCACCCAGACGGTCTTCACGGGGGACGGAGCGGGGGTGCTCGTCCCCGGGGCCCGGCACATCCGGCCGGCCATGCCTCCTCCGGACCTCGACATCGAGCAGCTCCTCCACAGCTTGCAAGCAATGGCGGATACGAGCCCGCAGAAGCTCGCGTTCAGTCACTACGGGGTGTTCGACCACGCCCAGGACCGCCTGAAGGAGGCCGGGCAGGCCGTCGAGCGCTGGAGAGATGTGGCCCTGGCGGCGGCTCGGAAGGAGCCTACGGTGGCCCACGTGACGCATGCCCTCGAGGACGAGGAGCAACGACGCTCGCGCGAGGAAGGCGAACCGAGCGACCTCGCCTCGCGTTCGCAGGCCATCAGCGGACTGGAGATGGCCGCGATGGGGCTCCTGCGCTACTTCGAGAGGTCGGGGCTGCTTCCCCCCAAACCCCCGCACGGGAACGCGTGAGCGCGGTGCGGGAGCTCAGCGACTCGGCCCGAACGAGGGCGGTCGGTTCCCTCGTCGCCTCGCGCGCGGTCTACGCCTACAACTGGTACGTCATCGGCCCGATCCAAGGCACGATCGCGATGGGACTGGGCGTGAGCTTCGGCGAGGTCTCGCTCTACCTCTGGGCGTTCTTGGTCGGGGCCGGCATCTTCCAGATCCCCGCGGGGATCGCCTCCCTCCGATGGGGCGCTCGTCGCACCTCGCTCTTCGGCATCGCGCTGATGTCCGTCGGAGCGGTCGTCAGCGCTTTCACGACCTCGCCCGACGTCTTCTTCGTCGCTCGGCTCGGTGTGGGGGTCGGTGCGGCGTTCTTCTTCTCTCCGGGGATTGGGCTGATCGCGAGGTACTACACGACCGGAGGTCGTGGGTTCGGGATCGGGCTCTTCAACGGGGCGTTCAGCCTCGGCGCCGCTACCGCCGTCCTCCTCACCGTGATCCTGGAAGGGATCCTGGGATGGCAGGGGGCCCTGCTCGTTGCGGGGGCGGGGATGGCGCTCGTCAGCCTCGAGAACGCTCTCGCCCTACCTGCGCTCTCCGAGCCTTCCCTTCGCTTCGACGTCGCGGTGGCACGCGCGAAGGAGGTCCTGTCCTGCCGCTACCTCTGGCTTTTGGCGCTGGCGCTCGCAGGGTTCTGGGCGAGCAATTTCGCCGTGGCGCAGTACCTGGTCCCTTGGGCGACCCAGTGGGCGGGGATGAAGGCGCCGACGGCGGGCGCCCTGGACGCTCTGCTCATCGCCACGTCCCTCATCGGAGGGCCCCTCGGGGGGAGCCTGGCGGAGAAGGGTCGGCACCCTGCCCGACTCCTCGCGGCGTCCGCAGGAGCCACGGGGCTCGCGGTGGCCGCCCTTCCCTTCATCCCTGCGTTAAGCTCCCTCCTCCTCTGGCCGCTGGCCGTGGCGGGAGGGATCGTGTCGGGGATGGCCTTCGGGGTCCTCTACTACATGGGGACCCTTGCCCCGATCGCCCGAGGCGAGAACGTGCCCCTCGCGGTCGGGCTGATCAACAGCCTCCAAGTCTTTCTGGGGGCGTTCGTGGTCCTCGGCCTTGGCCACGAGCTCTTTGGATCGCAGTCCCGGTCCGGGTATGCCACAGGCTGGGTCCTGTTCGGAGCGCTCACGCTGATCCCCCTCGCGCTCCTCCTCTGGGCGAGGGTCGAGACCGCGACCCCCGAGGGGGTCAGCTCGGGGCTGGGGTCCGTTTCGGCCGTGGCGGAAGTGGGACCCTCCGCTCCTCTTTCACCCGGTTCAAAATGACCTGGGTGTTCGTCCGCTCGATGTTCGGGTCCTGCAAAGCATGCTTGACCCATCGGTCCAGGTCACGACGGTCCCGGAAGCGGGCGATCACGAGGGCATCGTAGTCCCCGGTGACATCGTACACCGCGTAGGCATGGTCGTCCTTGGCCAGCCGCTCCTCCACTTCGCGGAGCCGACCCTTGGAGACCCTTATCCCGACCACGGCGTGCAGGTCCCATCCTAGGGGCTCGTCCTCGAGCAGGGGAACATACCCTCGGATCAGACCCTCGTGCTCCATGGCCTCGATGCGGTGGCTCACCGTCGTGGGGGAGACGTTGAGCCGGCGCGCGAGCTCCCGATGACTGCGTCGGGCGTCCACGTTGAGCTCCTCGAGCAGGGTCCTGTCCAGGGCGTCGAGGTCGGTCATTTGTCCTCCATCCAGATAAACCACATGCCTATTTTATAGAATGCAGAGGGATCCATGAACAAACGTCCACTCACGCCACGGCAGGGTTGAAGTAAAGGTCCGCCGTCGGAGCTTCGAGGACCGCGGCATGGGGAGGACGGGAGGACTCGGGCAGAGGGCGGAGGTCGTCGTTGGGACGGCCGAAGCCCAGCTTCAGGGGCCGACCCGCATTCTCCGTGGCGCGGGGAGGCAGAAGTGATCGCATCGACCACAGTACCGGCGGGCGCAACGGCAGAGACGATCATCGACAAGCTGAAGGCGGAGGAGGTCCGATGGCTGGACCTCCAGTTCGTGGACCTGACGGGTCTGCTCCAGCACGTGACGACCCCCGCGAACATGCTCGAGGCCCGCCACTTCTCCGAGGGCATCCCCAAGCTCGACGGCTCGTCCATCCGGGGCTTCACGGACATCCACGAGTCCGATATGCGGCTCGAGCCGCAGACGAAGACGCTTCGAGCGCTCCCCTGGTACAATCCCCCTCACAAGACCTACAGGATGGTCTGCAACATATGGGAGGGGTACCGCCACGAGCGGTTCTCCCGGGACCCGCGCTACGCGGCGGAGCGAGCGGAGCAACAGGCCAAGGACCAGGGGTTCGACATCTCCTTCTGGGGCCCCGAGCTCGAGTTCTTCATCTTCGACAAGGTCCAGATCGACCCCTCGCCCCTGGGCACGACCCAGCCGGGGTCGGGGAACGGCTACAAGATCGAATCGTCGGAAGCTCCCTGGACGAGCGGGGGTTTCAACCTCCTACCCTTCCCCCTGAAGGGGGGGTACTACGCGGCTCCTCCACGGGACGGGCTCGCCGACCTCCGGAACGAGATCTGCTTCATGCTGGAGGACTACTTCGGCATCAAGGTCGAAGCGCACCACCACGAGGTCGCGACCGCGGGCCAGTGCGAAGTGAACATCCGCTTCGCCCCGCTGGTCGACATGGCGGACAACATCATGACCATGAAGATGGTCATCAAGCGCGTCGCGCAGCAGTACAACAAGGTCGCGACGTTCATGCCCAAGCCGCTCTTCGGCGACAACGGCAGCGGCATGCACACGCACCAAAGCCTGTGGAAGGACGGTCACAACACCTTCTACGACGCGAGCGAGCCCTACGCCGAGGTCTCGCAGACCTGCCGGTACTACATCGGTGGGCTGATGGAGCACTCCCGAGCGCTCACGGCGATCACCAACCCCACCACGAACTCCTACCGTCGGCTCGTCCCCGGCTACGAGGCCCCCGTCTTCATCGCCTGGGCCCGGGGCAACCGCTCCGCGAACTGCCGAGTGCCGGTCTACGAGAAGACCGTGGAGAAAGCGAAGCGCGTGGAGTTCCGTACCCCCGACCCCTCCTGCAACATCTATCTCGCCCTCGCCGCGATGCAGGCGGCGGGGCTCGACGGGGTCAAGCGCAAGATCGACCCCGGGAACCCCGTGGACGAGGACATCTACCACCTTACGAAGCACCGACGGACCGAGCTCGGCGTCCGCGAGCTCCCCGGCTCGCTCAACGAGGCCCTGGACTCGCTCGAGAGCGACCACGACTTCCTGTCGTCGGTGTTCCCGAAGGATCTGTTCGAGCACTACTACACCCTGAAGCGCAGGGAGGCGCTCGAGGTCTCGTTGCGGCCGACGCCGCTCGAGTTCTCGATGTACCTCGACGCGTAGGCCTCCGCCCGGGTGGCCCGGGAGGAAGAAGTCCTCCCGGGCCACGATCAGACTTGGTGTGTCGCCCTCGGCGCCTCCGCTTTCGGCGAGGGTCGGTGTGCCGCGGTGCGGTCCAGCTCTCTCTGGAGATGACCCGCCCTAGATCTCGACCACATTGAGCAGGTTCGTCGGCCTCCCTTCGAGGGGATAACCCGCGGTCAGGACCACACGGTCGCCGCGCGCCAAGTGCAGCTCCTCGATACCCGCGGTCCGCGCCGCCTCCCGGAGACCGTCCAACGGAAGCTTCGCGGGGACCCCTCGAGACCGGACCCCCCAGAGGAGACCGACCGCGGCCTGCGTCGCGGCCTGGGAAGTGAGCACGAGCAGGGGAGGTTTCGGGCGCAGTCGGGCGACCAGCCGAGCGGTCCGCCCGGAGTGCGTGGGGACGACGATCGCTCGGGCCCCGATCCGAGCCGCAAGACGTACGGCGGCTTCCGCGACCGCGCCCTCCTCTCCGTGAAGCTCGGACCCCGCCAGTTCCCCTTCCTTGCCGAGGAACGACCCTCCGGGGGACCGCCAGAGGGCGGGCTCCGTCGCCTCCGCGATCTCCGCGAGGAACCGGACGGCCTCCTGGGGATGTTCACCCACCGCGGTCTCTTCCGAAAGCATGAGAGCGTCGGCGCCATCCAGGACAGCGTTCGCGACGTCGGTCGCCTCCGCGCGGGTCGGTCGCGGCGCCTTGACCATGCTGAGGAGCATCTGGGTCGCGACCACGCAGGGCTTGGCCGCCCGCCTCGCGGCCGTGACGAGCTCCTTTTGGACCATGGCCAGGCTGGCGAGGGGTACCTCGATCCCCAGGTCGCCCCGAGCGACCATGATCCCGTCCGACTCCTCGAGGATCCCCACCTGGTTGCGGAGCGCTTCCGCCCGCTCGATCTTGGCGAGCAGGTAGGGAGGGCGGTCGGGGGCCAGGTTCTTCAAGTGCGCCCGGGCCAGTCTGAGGTCCGCGGCCGAGGCCACGAACGAGAGGGCGACCCAGTCGACCTCTTCCTCCACCGCGAGCTTCAGGTCCTGAAGGTCCTTCTTGCCCAGGACTTCCGAGCGCAGGGTCGATCCGGGGAAGTAGACTCCTTGGTGGGAGGAGATGTTTCCCCCTTGCACGACCCGCACCACGGCTCGGGTCTTGTCGACCTCTTCGACGAGGAGCTCCAGGGCGGCATCGCCGAGCAGGACCTGTTGACGAGGCCGAAGGACCTTCAGGAAGCCTTCGACGTCCACCGGCAGGGCGGGAGGGTCCGAGGGTCCCTTCGATTCTCGCAGTTCGATCTTCTCCCCAGCCGAGAGGGTCCAGACCTCCGGGCGGAGCTCTCCCAGCCGGTGCTTCGGCCCTTGGAGGTCCGCGACCAGGGTCACCGAACGCCCGACAGCGCTGGCCACCTTCCGAGCGCGCTCGACGATCAGCCGGTGCTGGTCGTCGTCCCCATGCGAGAAGTTGATACGGAACGCGTCGGCGCCCGCCGCCAAGAGACCCCGGATCGCTTCCTCCGAAAGCGTGGCGGGCCCAATGGTGGCAAGGATCCTGGTCCGGGGCACGGCGGGGAGACGGGCGTCTCCCGTTTGAAACATTGTGAGCGCACTCAGGTCGATTGGGACCGTCTCCGAGGGAGAGGTTCGGGGGGGAGAGCCCCCCGTTTTCAGAGGTAGACCGAAACGCTGCCGACGGCGAACCGCTCCAGGTTCGCGAGATAGCGCCGAGGCACCCGGCCCGACGGCGGGTCCATCTCCCCGCCACGCGCGCTCGTGAGCTGGCGGGAGAGCGCTTCCTTGACCGGTAGGAACGTCTCGGAGACCCACTCCGGGGCATTGAGCAGGAGCTTCGCCCGCGCGAGGGGGGACGGGTCGGTCTCTCCGGAGGCCTCGAAGGCCGCCACGGCCGAGAAGTAGAGGTTCTCGGCCTTCCAACTGGACGGGTAGACCGCGATCTGGCCGGAGCGCTCGAACGCCTCCGAGGCCTGCAGGAAGTGGAGACGACGCGCCACAGGGTCCTGGGCGGTCAGGCCGAGCAGGAGGTTGCCCTGCCCCTGGAACCAGGGCGCAAAGCCCGAGAGCTGGCAGAGCAGGAGCCGGGGGACGACGGCCCGACGGACCTCCCGCCACTCCCCCCGAAAGAGGTGGACCCAGGCCAGCGTGAGGAGCGTGTCGTACCACCAGAACTGGTTGCGTTGGGTCCGGAGCAGGCCGGGGTCGATCTCCTGCATCGCTTCGTCATAGAACCCGAGGTCGAGCAGGGCACGGCCCTCGAGGCTCTTCGCCGCCCACCAGATGAACGGCAACTTCGGCGCATGCATCAGGAGCGTCCTAGCCCCGATGAGCGCCTGCCCCGGGTTCCCGCTCATCAACGCCTCCTCGTAGGCGCCGAGCCGGAGGTCGATCGAGGAGCCTTCGGAGAGGTACTCGGCGGCCCCGACCTCCTCCCCCAAGGCCGCAATGGCGCGCTCGCGGTGGCCCAGCGACAACTGGACCCGGACCTCACCGTCGATATTGTGGGAACTCACGGCCATAGAACGGAGCCCCGGGACCTCGGCCCCGGAGTCCTCGAGATAGATATGCGCCCAAATGCGTATAAGCCCTTTCCGGCGGGCCGCTTCGTCGCTCGGAGCCCAGAGGGCTCCCGGACTGAGGAGGCCGTCGGCTCCGTGGGGGACCTCGCGGAGGAGTTCGGTCGCGTGAGGTAGGCTTTTCTGCTCGCCCGCTCGTCGTCCAGCTCGATGGTCCACCCCGGTTTGCGGGTCGGGGACCTGGTGGAACTGATCGACCACCAGGAGGTCCTCCTCCCGGACTTCCAGCGCGGCTACGTCTGGCGGCGGCCCCAGATCCTGAAGTTCCTGGACTCGCTCTACCGGGGGTACCCGATCGGCCAGGTCCTCCTCTGGATCCCCCCCCAGTCCTCTGCCGAGGGAGACGGAGCCCAGCAGGGCCGACCGCTCGGGACGACCCCCGGTCAGGTGGCGGGATCGACCATCTTCGCCTCGGCCGAGCGGGCCGAGAGGGTCCAAGGGACCCGGTCCACCGCCCGGGCCGCGCCCCCCCAGTTCGTGCTGGACGGCCAGCAACGGCTCACCACGCTCTACCGCATCCTTCGTGGCGATGAGGGGTCCCGGGTCAGGTTCCACGCCGCCGACGAGATGTTCATGGGGGAGACGGCCGCGTCGGGCAAGGACCCCCTCTGGGTGTCCGTGGGGGACATCCTAGGATCGGGACGAGGACTCTCCAAAGCGCTCTCCCGACTTCAGAAGGAGCTCAAGCTGGCTCCGGATGACGCGGCCTTCGAGCGATACCAAGCGAACCTCCAGCGCCTCGCGCTGGTGCGGGAGCGGGTCCTCCCCGTCGATGTCGTCCGTCTCGCCGACCCGGAGCAGGTGGCGGAGCTCTTCGTCCGCATCAACTCTGGGACGCCGCTCCGAAGGGCAGAGCTGGCCCTTGCCCAGCTGGCGTGGCGCTGGCCGGGGGCGCTCGTGGTCCGTCTCGGGGACGCGCTCGAGGAGTTCGTCGAGGCCGGCTTCGACTTCTCCGCCCCCTTCCTCATGCGCTGCTTCGTCTCGGTGGCGACCGGGCAGCCCAGCCTCTCCAACCTGGAGTCGCTCTGGAAGCTCAACGAGATCACTCTCTCGAAGAACTGGGAGAAGGCCCACAACGGCCTTCGGAGCACCGTCGCCTTCGTCCAGGAGGTCGCGCGGCTCCCGACAGGAGACGACCTCCCTTCGCTCAACACGCTGGTCCCGATGACCACGCTCTTCGCGAAGAGCATCCGGCTCGATGCCGCTCAGACCCAGCAGCTCCTCTACTGGTTCCTCGTCGCAGGCGCCTTCGGGCGCTACGGCACGAACGTCGAAGCCCGGTTGGGCGAGGACCTTCGTGCGATCTACACCCAGACCCCCCTGAAGAGCCTCCTGGAGAACCTGGAGAGGTCTACGGCCGCCCCCGCGGCCGTGCCACCGGCCGAGCTCGAGGGACGCGGGGTAGGCTCCGGAGTCTATCTCCTCATGGCGAGCTTGCTACGGATGAAGGGGGTCCAGGACTGGTTCCCGCCCTCGGTCGGGGGACGGCCGCCCTCGCCCGCCCGGGGAGAACGCGACCTGGTGGTCCAGCCCATCTTCAGCCGAAAGCAGCTCCAGGACGCAGGAGCGGACCCCGAGCTAAGCGAGGAGATGGCGAACCAGCTGCTCCTCCCGCACCGACCCCCCTCCAAGTGGGCGCAGCTCAATCCGGAGGACCTCCTCGGGAAGGCGACCGCACAACAGATCCGCGACCAGTGGGTCCCCGAGTCGAAGATGCTCTGGGTGGCACCGCGCGCAAAAGAGTTCCTCGAGGCGAGGAGGGTGATCCTGGCCAAGGCGTTCACCTTGTCGCTCGAGGCGCTGCACGCCGGGCGCCCGGCGTTCTCTCAGGGCCCGTGAGATCGCACTCTGCCTGCCACCCCTGGGTTCGTCCCTGACCCGAAGGGCCCGGAGTGCCGGAATTCGCCACTATCGAGGAACGACGCCCATACGCCCATATAGGGGCGAATGCTACGATATGACGTGCAACGCTGGAGGGTAGCATAGCATGGAGGTGGGCGTCCCCCCCTCATGCCCCCTGCCTGCGGGCCCTCTGAGCGAGCTCTTCAAGGGAAGGCGGAGCGAGCCCGAACAGCAGGCGCTCCGCGAGGAGATGCGCCACCGCCTCCACCCGATCACGTGCAGGATCTGCCGACAGGAGCTCGCGTACTTCCGCGACGTCGGAAGGTTCCCGCTCGAAGAGCGCGACGTTCAGGGCGCGTACCTGGCAGGACGCGGCTACCGCTCGCTGCTGACCATCTGGTGGGGCCGGGTCGCGGACCACCTGGCGGGCGACCTCAAGGAGATGCCGGCGGTCTCGAGCTACTACCGGCACATGTCGTTCCATCTCGGGGTACGGACGGAGCGCGAGGGGACCGACGAAGACGGGACGACCAGCATGCTGGCACGTTCCGGAGGGTTCGCGACCGCTCCTCCCGATACGCCTTCTCCCACCCCAGCCTCGGTCGCGACCGCTTCAAAGCCCTCATTCCCCACGTTCATCCCGGTCCCGGTTCCGGAGCCCGCGCAATCGCCGGCGTGGTCCACGGCGCGGGTCGAGGTGCCCCTGGGCGAGCCGTCGGTGCTCCGAATGGCCCGCACGATGGTCAAGTTGACCGAGCTCGCAGAGCGCCGTGTTCCTGCCCCAAGGACGGCCGCCTCGAAGCTCACGGCCTCCTCCTCAGAAGTGCTGGGTCGGGCGGCCGGAACCTCGGCCTCCACGGGGGGGTACGCGATCGGTGCTGCGAACATCGCTCCTGACTTGAGGAAGAAGCGCGCACCGCCTCGGTCGGCATAGCGACCTCCGGGCTTGGCTAGGAAGTGACCCGAGCCTCGGGCGAGAGCGGGCAGGTCCCGCCCACCGGCTACTTTCCGCGCTTGGGAGGCGTGGCAGGGACGTGGTAGACCGTTCCGGTCCGGTCCATTTGGGCGGCGAGACGGCGGACCTCCTTCTCCAATCCCGCGAGGAGGGCCTCTGCGTGGGCGTGGTCCGTGCAGTGTCCCCCGCTCTTGGCGGCACACTCCTTGTACGCCCGACGAAGTTCTTCCAACGAGATCGCCCCGACCACTGCCGCCATTGATGGGGCGGAAGCGGAGAAGGATTTCAACTCGACGCCTGGGCCGGCTTCGAGAAGACCCTGGAGACCGCCTCGCGCTCCTCCTCGTCGAACCAAGGGGGGGATCCGGACGCGGCGTTCTCGGTGGGACGACCCACGACGGAGGTCGCGGGAAGCACCACGTCCACCCTGGGGTCGGAGAGGACCCACTTGAGCAGGACCTGCGCCCAGGTCGCGACCCCCTTCGGGCGCAACCGCTCCATGAGGTCGCGAGGGGGCACCTGGTGAAGGAGGTCGCCGGTCCCGAGGGGCTTCATGACCAGCACTCCGAGACCGAGTTCCTCGGCTAGGGGGAGCAACCGGTCCGCGGCCTCTCGGTCCCGGGCATTGTAGGGGACCTGGACCGTATCGATCTTTCCGGAGGACATGAGGTCGGCAAGGTCCCCAAAGGCCTCTCTCCGATAGTGCGTCGCGCCGACCCACGAGACTTGCCCCGTAGAGCGGAGCTCCAACAGTTTGGGCAGGACTTCCGCTTGTCGAGAGAGGTTGTGGATCTGGTACAGGTCGACCTGGCCCTGGAAGAACCGGAGGGCCGACGCGATCTGCTCGTCCCGTTCGCCCTCCACCTTGGCCCAGACCTTCGTGGCCACGAACGCCTCCTTTCGATGGTGGCCAAGCGCCTCGCCGAGGACCCTTTCTGCCTCACCGTACATCGGCGACGAGTCGAAGAGGCGGGTCCCCGCCCGAAGGGCCTCGGAGACCAACTGGTGGCGTACGCGCTCTGCGGGGTCACCCCGGACGTCGAACGTCTTCCAGGTCCCCATCCCAACGACGGGGAGGGAGGGCCCTCGGGAGCCCAACCGGCGCATCTCCATGGTCGCTTCGACGGGAGCGGCCGTGCCTTAAGGAGGCACGAGCGCTAGTTCGGAGGGCCGTAGCCATCGTACGCTTCGGAGCCCGGAGCCCAGGTGGTGGGAGCAGGAGCAGCGTAGGGCGCGCTTTCATTGTACGCGCCAACGAAACCCGAGGCCGGAGGCATCGAGGAGCGCCGACGGCGACGACGCCAGATTACGGCAGCGGCAACGCCTCCGGCGCCGATCATCGAGAGCGCCACCAGGTAGATCCATCCGATACCTCCCAAAGTCCAGGACGACGACGAGCTCGAGGCTGGGGCGACGGTGATCCCGACGTTCGCCCTCGCGCGCTCCCCGAAGCTGTCGCGGACCTCGACCTGCACGACGAAGCTCCCGGTCGTGGCGTAGCTGTGGGAAGCCGTAGGGCCGGTGGTGGTCAGCGCCTGCCCGTCCCCAAAGGTCCAGGCATAGGAGAGGTAGGCTCCGCTTCCTCCCGAGGCCGAGGCGACCAACGCGACCGTCTCGCCCACCGACACACTCGTGGACGGAGAGACGGAGACGGTCACCGTCAGGGCGGGAACCCCCACGGGGCCGAGCACATCTACCGCGACCGGGGAGGAGGTCGAGACGTTCCCCCGCGAATCGGTCACGGTTACGGTCGCGTTGAAGTGCCCCATGGTCGTGAACACGTGGTCCACCACGCGAGAGGAGCCGCTCACGTTCACAATCGACCCGTCGCCAAAGGCGAACGAGAGCGTGCTGTAGATCTCCGAGCCGCCGGAGGGTGCGGCAGTGAAGGCGGCGGAGAGGGCTTCCGGCCCTGTCGAGACGTTCGTGCTGAGCGAGACGGCAAGGGGAGAGGGCGCGGAGACGTTGACCACGTCCGACCACACGGCCCGACCCGCGGGAAGTGCCGAGTCGTTCACCCAGGCTCGGATAATGTAGGACCCCGTCGCGGCGAAGCTGTCCGAGGCGGCGAAGGCACGTGAGCTTTGGGCCGAAGATGCGTAATGGCCATCACCGAACCGCACGGCGAAATGGAAGGGCGCGAGCCCCCCGGTCGCGTTGAGGTGCACCTGCACGTTGACGGGGACCACCCCCGCGGGCGGGGTTGCCGTTCCCGAGAGAGTGAGCGGCGGCACCGAGACGTGGACGACCACGGAGGAGGTGCCTCCCCCGGAGCGCGAATCGTTGACCCAGAGCCACGCCGTGTAGTTGCCCGGGATCGCGTAGATGTAGGTGGGGTCGCGAACCACGGCGCTCCCCCCGTCGCCGAACTTCCACACGAAGCTGTACGCGGGTACTCCCCCCGAGGCGGTCGCGTTGAAGGCGACGCTGAGCGGGGCGGGACCTGAGGTGGGTGTGGCGGTGGCGAGGACGCTGACGGGGGTCACGCCGAGCGTGATCGTAACGGAGGAGGTGACCCCCTTTGTGACGCTGGCGATCGCCGAGCCCGAACCCAGGGTCGGGTCCGAGGCGGTCGCCTGGTAGCTCCCGGGCACGAGGGCCGAGTAGAGGACCGTTCCGCTCGCCGAAGTACGAGATGGAAGGCCACCCACGCTCACGAAGGCGTTCGGGACGGCGGCGCCCGCTATGGTCTGGACCGATACCGAGAGGTTCCCATCCGCGTTGTTTACGAGGGGGACCTGTCCAAAGGTCGTGGTGAGGGCCTGGCCACCGCGGGCGTCGCCCCATACCGCCGCGGCCGTTCCCCAGGGCGTGATGATCGACCAGATGAAGTCGCCGGGCCAGAAGCTCGAACCCGTCCCCACGATGGCGTTCGAGAGCGGCCGCACCGCGCTCCACGTCGCCCCGTTGTCCGGGCTGTCGACCTCGTAGACGTTCCAACCGCTCGTCGAAACGGCCGCCCGGGTGTCCAGCCAGACCGCTTCGAGCTCCCCCGTGGAAGGGTCGCCCATGACCGTGGGGGTCTGGAAGTTCGTTCCCGAGGGCACGGTGCCCGAGAGGAGGACCGGAGAGGACCAGGTCGCCCCGAGGTCCGTGCTCTGGACGAACTCGACCCCGCTCGAGTCCACGTAGTCCAGGTCGAGGGTGGCGTGGGCCCCCCACGCCACTTCCCAGGAGATGCCTGCATTCGAGCACCCCGAGGGAGAGCTCCCCTGGGTCCAGGAGTTGCCCGTGTTCGTCGAAACGGTCACGAAGCAGCCGGAGGCCCCGGTCGAGTCTCCCGCGTCGGCGACCGCCCAGAGGGTGTCGTTGTAGGCGAGGGCATTGATCGGGATGCCGTTAGCGCCCTGAACGTAGACGATCTTGGGAGGGGCCATCCGCGAACCGCCCCAGACGGTGCCCATCCAGACGTTCCCGCTGGAGTCGTCCACCACCTGGAAGACGGTCCCGTTGGGCGTGGTCGAGAGCCAGTCCCGGTCGAGGAACTGTCCGCTCCCCGCGGCGGTGCACGGGATGTCGTTCAAGGGGCTTCCAGAATGGGTGCCGTTCCCCCACATCGGAACGAGGCGGTCGTCCGAGGTGAACCCCGACCCGCAGGAGCCCGGGCTCGAACCGAACCCGAGCCATATCGTACCGTTAGGGGAGAGGCCCCCGCTCGTCACGTCGTACTCGAAGGAGGAGCCCGCGATCGCGGGGATCAGGCTCGCCCCAAAGGTCGACCCGCTGTCGTTGGAGAAGGAGAACCCTGCGGGCCCGACCGGGTTCTGGGGCATCCCTTGTTCCTCCCAGTCGACCTCGAGGGTGCCGTATCGATTGACAGCCACCGTAGGCTCCCCCGCCGGCTGCGGGGCCACCCGGCTCACCGCGATATTGGCCGGAAGGGAGGGGAGCGACCTTCCTGGGGCCAGCTCGTGCGAGAGGACCTCTCGGACGATCGTGGACGAGGCCACCCTCGGGCTCGGGGCGATCGAGTGGACCAGTCCGTGCACCGGGACGGCTGGGGGGGTCCCCCGGGCCATCGGCTCTCCCGCCCAGGAGCCCGCGACGAGGGAAGCGAGGACCACAGCGCAGACGAGCTCACGGCCCCACCCACCCGTCCTAGGGTTCGACATGCGGCGACCTAACACGGACCCGGTCCTCTCGTATTTCCGTCTATCGAACGATGGGACGCCCTTCATTTCCCGCCGACCACCACCTCCGCGAAGGCGACCGTGGTCCGGGAGTCGAAGGGCCTTGCCCCTCGCCAAGCAGGACTTCACTAATCCCTGGGAGGCGGGGGGGCGCAGAGGACTACGCCTCCACCCGGCCGCTTTTTGTGCCCCTCGGTCCACCTGGAGGCGATGACGATCCCCCTCTCCGACCTGCCGAAGGTGATCATCCTCGAGCCCGGGCGAGGGGTCCGGATGGACGTCAAGATGGAGACCTCCTCCTGCGAGATCGAAGTGCGGCTCGACAAGGAGGGACCGGGACGCAGCGTGGTGCTTATGCTGGGGCACAAGAACGGGCAGGTCGTCCAACGGGTCCGGGTCGCCGGCAGCTCCAAGGTCCTCTTCGACCCCGAATCGCCGGGGGAGTACGTCTTCCTCCTCACGAACCCCATGTCGGAAGCCGCCGTGGTCCACTGGGAGGTGCGTCCGCTCGGCACGGCCGGCGCGGCTTCCCCGAAGCGCCCCGCCCGCAAGGAGTACGACCCCGCGTTCCGTTGAACGGTGCGAAAGCGCTACCGTTCGCCTTCGAGCGAGGTCATGACGTCGCCGCGGGTGATGATCCCCACGAGGTGGCCACCGGCCATCACCGGCAAGCGCTGGACGTGCTTGACCAGCATCCACCGAAGGGCGGAGTCCAAGGACGCGTCTTCGGTGATGGTGACCGCCGGGGAGGTCATCGCCTCTTGGACCCGGAGCCGCTCCAACATCCCCCTCCACCGGGCCCGACGCACTTGCCGATCCTGCGAGGGAGCCTCGAGCACGTGGTCGATGATCTCCGAAGCAACGGAGAGCCCACCGTGTTCGGCCAGCGTGCGGAGGATGTCCTTCTCGCTCAGGACCCCCTCGAGATGCACCCCCTTGACCACGGGGACGCCCGAGATCCCGTGATAGCGAAGCAGCCGGGCGACGGAGTCGAGGCGGGCATCCGTACCGGTGGTCACCAGGTTCGTGGTCATGACGTCGCGGACGATGGGAGAGCGCGCACGGCCGACCTCTTTCCCTTGACTGACCGGGATGGAGCCACGAGGAGGGGGCGCCGGAGCGGCCGACAGTCCCCTTGAGGGGGTGGGATGAGCGGGGACCGACCCGATGGGCGGAACCGGGATCGGCAGCGTGGCGCGGGCGGCGGTCTCAGCGGGCATGCTCTCCCACGGGGCGTTCGAGGCCCCGAAACTCCTCGAGAAGCAGATGCGCCGAGCGCGAGATAGCGCGGGCGTGTGGCGCGGTTGACAGGTGCGACGGGACGCGGACTTTAAACTCCCCCGGCGTTGGGCAGATCTGAGGCGTGAAGGCATGGCGAACCCGCGCGTGACGATGGAAACGACGATGGGAACGATCGAGGCCGAGCTGTTCGTGGACAAGGCCCCGAAGACCGCGGCCAACTTCCGGACCCTCATCGAGAAGGGGTTCTACAACGGGCTCGGTTTCCACCGGGTCATTGACGGCTTCATGATCCAGGGGGGTTGCCCCAAGGGGACGGGGACCGGCGGCCCCGGGTACAACATCCCCGACGAGTTCGGCCCTGGGCTCAAGCACGACGGCCCCGGGGTCCTCTCGATGGCCAATGCCGGGCCGAACACGGGGGGAAGCCAGTTCTTCATCACGCTCGCGGCAACCCCGTGGCTCGATGGCAAGCACGCCATCTTCGCCAAGGTGACCAAGGGGCTCGACGTGGTCCAGAAGATCGGCAAGACCCCCGTGGACGGCTCGGACCGACCTCGCACACCTGTGAAGATGAACAAGGTCACGGTCAGCGCGTAGCGCGTACCCCCCGCTGGCTACAGCTCCTCCAAGAGCTTCCGCACCGCCTGCAGGTCCGCGTCGATCCGGCGGCAGGTCTCCTCCTCGTCCCCCAGTCGGAGGTCCGGCCGCTTCTCGTGGATCCAGCGGTAGACGCCCGGCCCGTCGAGGTCCTTCACCCATCGGAGCAGCGCCCACTTCGAGCTCTTCGCCAGCTTCCCGTAGCGCCCGAGCAGCTCGGAGACGCGGTCGCGCACCGAGATCTCCCCCTTCATCCAGGCGTCGAGCCGGGCCTGGTCGAGCTCCCGAACCCAGCCCTGGAGGATGCGCTCGCTGCCTCCGGGCATGCCGGGACCTCTGGAGGGCCGGCTCTTGAGCGTTCGCCTGACCGGTGCGGGGAGCGTGAAATACTGTCCTCACGTCCGCCGACCATGCCCCAGCAAGGAGAGAACGCCCCCGAGTTCAGCGCGAAGGACAGCGACGGCAGGGACTTCCGACTCACCGATTTCCGAGGCAAGCAGCGCGTGGTTCTCTACTTCTTCCCGGCGTGCTTCACCCCTGGATGCGATATCGAGGCGGGGAAGTTCCGGGACGAGTTCCCCCGGTTCCAGGGAAAGGACGTGCAGGTGATCGGCGTCTCGAACGACGCACCGGACGTGGCCAAGAGGTTCCGTGAGCACTTCCGTCTCCCCTTCCCCGTCCTTCCCGACCCCGAAGGGAAGGTCATTGGGCTCTATGGGGTGGCGGGCATGGGAGGGCGCGCGCGGCGCGTCTCGTTCCTGATCGGTACTGACGGGAAGATCGAGGAGGTCGTCGACAGTCGGCTCCCCGGGCCGCACATCGAGAAGCACCTTCGCCTCGTCGGAGGCTGAGGGCGCGCGGCCACGCCCCGGCTAAAGGTGGAAGGGCGCCCCGCACTGGGGGCAGGCCTTGGCCGTAACGTCGACCAGGCTGCCGCAGTACTTGCAGGGGATCCTGACGATCTCCCGGACGACCTCACGCACCACGGTCACGGGCCCGTCGTGCCCGGTCATCGAATGGCCTCCGCCGCGGGGCAGGATCGGGGCGATCCGAGCGAGGGCGTTCTCCTTCGCACGGTAGACCTGCTGGAAGACCGTGCTCGGGTCGTCCACGTAGTAGCTGAAGCTCCCGACACAGACCGCACGGAGGCCGTTCGGCTCTTCGCGCAGGTCGAGCAGGCCGGAGGTCAGGTAGTAGTCCCGAACAAAGTCGACCTCGCTCTCCGGATCGATGAAGTAGGTGGCGTTCGGGTCCTTCCCGAGGATCAGGACCTTCCGGCGGGCAAAGCAACACCCTCGGGCGGTCACGATGAGGAGGCCGGGCTGGAACACGGCGTGGCCCTGCAGGTCCCCCCGGCGGGCCTGGTACATCCCCACTAGCACGTCCTCCCCTCGGGAGAACTCCCCCTGAAGGTCCCCGACGCTCTTCTCGGTCCCCAGAGGCAAGAAATCCGAGCGGTCGTCGTTGACGCCGGGGTGAGCCACCAGCCGCATCCGATCCTTCCCGAGACCTAGGAGAGGTGGCCCTTCTTCTGGGCGATGCTCCGCGCGAGGGAACCGAAGGCATCCCCCACCTGGTCACCGGTCTTGGCGCTGGTCTGGAAGATCGGGCTCTCCCCGAAGGCCCCGGAGGACATGCCCCGGAGCTTCTGGCGTACCTCCTCGAGGGTGAAGGTCGCAGGGAGGTCGCTCTTGTTGACGACGAACACGGCAGGGAAGTTCCCGAGCACCTCCTCCGCCGACCTCAGCCAGCCCGAGAGGGAGTCCAGGGTCTCGGATCGCGTGCCGTCGCACACCAGGAGGACCCCGTCGGCCTCCTGGTAGTACGCGGTGTAGATCGAGTCGAACCGCTCCTGCCCGATGATGTCCCAGATCTGGAGCCGGACCTCAAGAGGGCCCTTCGGCGTCTCGAGCTTCTCGACACGGGCCGTAACGTTCGTCCCCAGCGTCTCGACGTAGTGGGGGTCGAACATCGAGAAGACGTACTGCGAGATCAGGCTCGTCTTGCCCACGGCGCCGTCGCCCAGGAGGATCAGCTTGGCCATGACGCGACGGGGCTTCCCGCCGGTGCCTGTCGACCCGCGCGTCGCCCCCCCCTTCCCCTGGGCCATGAGGTCCCCTCACCGCTGCGACCTACGGGGGGCTATAGACCTTGAGCGTGCGCAGGAGCAACGCCCGGTCACCGGAGCCGATGCCCCCGGAGGGCGTGCAGGCGAAGAGTGCCCCCTTGCCCTCGGCGAGGAGCTCCCCGATGATCGAGAGGAAGTTCCGCGTCGGCTCCACCCCATTGGCCGAGAGCAACATGGGGAGGTCCGAGAGAAGCACGACCCCGCTGGGGACGCGCTTGATGAACTCGTCGACCGTGTTGAGCATCGCCGGAAGGTTCCCGGCCTCGAGCGAAAGCAACCCTAGGCCCTCCCCCTGGACCAGGTCGTAGACCCGCACGTGGGAGAGGTCGCGGCGGGAGCGGAGCTCCTTGCCGTGCTCGGCGGTGATCGCGAGGCCCCCGCGGCGACGAGCTTCGCTCGCGAACAACGTGAGGGCGTCCACCCCGCCACCCGACTCGAGAAGGAGGGCCCCGGACAGGACGTGGGTCCCGCGACCCTTGGGCGCTTCGACGGGTACCCCGGGTCCGGGCAGTGGCGCGACCCCCCCCTCGGTGGGCGTGGCGGCGAGGATCCAGCGCAACTCCAGCACGGCCCGGTCGGGTCCGTCACTCTCGGCGAGCAGCTTTCCCACGACCCGCCGCTGGAGCAGTTCGGAGACCGCGCCCACCAGGAAACCGCGGGTGAACTCCATTCGTGTCTCCCGCGAGGCCCCGCTCGCGGCCTCCGCGACCCTGGAGAGCTCGAGAAGGAGGTGGTCATCCCCGGACTCGCGGGTCTTGATCTTGGCCAGCCCGATCTGAGCGGACATCGCCGGGATGACCTCGCCCAGCTCCTTCGCGTCCCGCACCTCGACCTGGCTCTGAAGGACCTGCCCCGCCCCGCAGCGTGCGCCGAAGGCCTGGACCACCTCCGCGACCTTGTCCTCGCGAAGGTAGAGACGAAGCGTGTTCTTGAGGAAAGCGAGGTCGCGGCTCGGTAGCGCGAGATAGTTCGCCCGGACGGGCCCCTTCTCCCCGGCTGGCACCACGCCCACGACCGACCTCACCTCCCCATCGAGCCCCGCACCTCAGATGAAAGTATCGCGCCCGCCCCGAGCGCCCCCGGGCTCGTGGTCAGCGCAGATGGGCGTCGGCCAGGTAGGCCAGGACCTTCTCCGCGGAAGCTTCCACGCTCGCGCCGGCCGTGTCGACGATGAGGTCGGCATGGGCGGGAGGTTCGAAGGGGTCGTTGATCCCAACCATCCTTGGGATGAGCCCCTGCGCGGCCCTCCGGTACAGGCCCTTCGTGTCCCTCTTCTGGCATTCTTCGAGGGGGCATCGGAGCCAGACCTCGACGAAGCGCTCGCCGCCGTTCGTCCGCGCCGCCTTCCGAGCGGCTTCGTGAGGCGTGCTCATCGGGACCAGCGTGGCGGCCCCGTTCTCTGCCAGCAGATGCGCGAGATGTCCCAAGCGTGCCGCGCGCCGCTCACGATCGGCCCGGGTGTGTTCGGCCGAGGTCTTGATCAATCGACGCGTCTCGGAGCCGTCCAGCACCTCCGCCCGCCATCCCTCGGCCCGTAGACCCTCCGCGACGGCCTTGGCGACGGTGGATTTGCCAGAGGAAGGGAGCCCCTCGACCCAGACGACGAAGCCCAGGCCCTCCTCGGCCCTCGCCGAGCGCCGCACGCCGTGAGGTGCTGAAGGCCGCTGGACCGAGACGGATTGACCCACCCCGTCGGGAGTGGTGGGGCCGGCCACCCGGGCGTTCGCCGGTAGGTTCCGGACGACCCGAACGACCAGCAGTCCTACCGTGCCGACGGCCAGGAAGAGGACCACCCAACCTATCTGCTGGCTGACCCGCGTGACCGCGACGAACAGGCCGAAGGCGATGAACGCGGTGTTCGTGAACGCGACGACCCGCAGGAAGCGACCGCGCGACAGGGAGCGGAACGCGAAGATCCCGAGAGGCACCCCGACGATCACCGGTAGGGCCAGGAGCGGCACCAACGAAAGCGACGCGGTGGTGAAGAGGGCCTTCTGCGGGACCAACAGCGTGAAGGTCAGGTACGATACCGTCGTGAGGCTGGTCTCTGCGACACGGATCTGCGCCAGCGTGCACCGGAACTCGTTCTTCCCAAGGTTCTGGTTGGTCCAAAAGGCCGCGAGCGGCGGGCCCGAGATGGTCGTGAGCGCGTAGAGGAACCCGATCCCTGTCCCTAGCCAAGGACCCCACTTCTGCTCCTGACGCACCGGGCGACGGACCCCCAGGATCTGGAGCATGGTGAAAGGTAGCAACGTCGAAAAGACGATGATCCGCACGGTCGGAGTCGAGAGGGAGGTCAGCGCGAACGTCCCGAGCGCCACTCCCGGGGCGATCCCCAGGATCACGGGCAGCGCCCGTCGCCAAGTGAGGACCAGCATCTCCCGCTCCCGGTAGAGGAGCGAGAGGTTGACCCCGAGCTCGATCAGGACGAGGGCGGGGTAGAGCAGGGTCGGGTCCGCGAACAGGACCGCGACCGGGGTGAAGAGCGTCGAGAACCCGTAGCCCACCGCTCCGTTGGTCACGGCGGCCGCCAGGGCCATGACCACGAGCACGAGGAGCGCGAGAGGGTCTGACCAGAGGTTGGTCATTCGAAGCTGGGGTCACGCGGGTCCCGGTACCTATCAATCTATGGGTCCACACGGACTGCTTCCGTGCGCTCGCGCGCCCCCGATGCCCCCGGCCCAGAGGACGGTGGGGTCGATCTCAGTCCTTGAGCTTCTTGATGTCGATGTCGAAGGCCTTGAGGCGGGTGCGATGGCGGTAGTATCCCGATAGCAGAGCGTCCACGTAGCTCCTCAAGTGCGGGAGGGACGCGGTGGTCCCGTCCCACTCGATGAGCGACTCGTGCCAGGCCTTCTCCATGTCCTCGAGCGCGACCGCGACCTGTCGCAGCACCTCCTTGGTGTTCCGTCCGGAGAGCACGACGGCGGCGACGAGCCGGTGCCCGCGAACGATGTGCAGTTTCATGCTCGCGAAGTCGAGAACGTTCAAGTGACCGCCCTCCGGGATGAAGGAGCGCTCGACGAACCCTTCCACCGCCTGGAGCATCCCCGTCACCACCTCGGGCTCGAGGTCCGCCCGAGCGGTGCGTGAGGCGTGCCAGACCAGCTTGCCCCCCTTGTACACGAGGAAGATCTCCTCGACGCGTGAGGGATTCGAACTGCGAAGGACGTACAGGACGAGGACGGCGGCGACCACGGCGATCCCTACGTACGGTAGCAACGTCTGCCAGAGGGGTGGGGAGGGGGGGCTCCCCACGGTCCCCGAGTAGTTCTTGAGAACGTAGATCACGATGGAGTACGAGACCGTGGGCAACCCCTGGGAAGCGATGGTGGCATTGATCGTGCAGTTGGTGTGGGACCCGACGCTCGGGGGGAGCGTGAACGTGATGTTCGCCCCACCCCCGTGGAACGTCGTACCACTTGCGAGGGTGATCGCGACGTAGTTGCTCGGGGGCCATGACAGACCGAGCACGACGGTGCCGGAAGGGACGGCGGTGGAGCCGCCGGAGGAGGTCACGTGACGGATCGAGAGGTTCACGGTCACCGACGCACCCGGCGGGGGCTGGGATGGGGTGGCCGACATCGCGACGGTCACGATGATGTCCGGGTTGAGGGGACGCAGCCAGTAGGCGTGCGTCCAGCTTCCCGTGTTGTTGATGGTCACTGCTTCGTAGGTCCGGGCGAACCCCGGAAGCGTGAAGGTCACGTTGTAGGTGAGCCCGGGGACCAGTGTCATGTTGAAAGTCCCGGCCCCGTTGGTCGAGTTGGTGATGCTGTACCGGGGAGGGGTCGAATTGGCAAAGACCTGGACCCCCACGAGGCGGTCCCTGTAGCCAAGGATGCCGACCGTGCCGTTAAAGTTCGGGACCTGTCCGCTCGGGTTCGGGAGGAAGAAGTCCATCGAGGCAGGGGCCCAACCCATGGTGAAGGAGGCGTTCGTCTCGTTGAGGAAGCCGCTCCGATTGGCGGTGACGTCGTAGGACCCCGCAGGGAGCGACAGCGAGAAGCTCCCGTCGGCGAGCGTGGTCGTGTTGCTCCAGTTTCGAGGCGAACCCAGCCCCTCCGCGACCACGTGGACCCCTGCAATAGGGGACGGGTGGACAGCGCCGGAAGGCCCCAGAGGGACCTGATAGACGTAGCCCGAGAGGGAAGCGTTCGCGGGGACGACCCGGCTGCCTCCCAGGACCCACGCCTGGCTCCCTCCGGTGCTCGTCGCCGTCACGTTCCAGCTGAACGCTCCCGTCTGCGCGAACGGGGCCAAGTTCCCGGAGTAGTTCCCAGAGAGGACGGTCCCGTTCGAGACCGTTCCGGACCTGAAGGGCAAGGAGGCCGTCGAGGGAAGCCCGCCGCCAGGTGCCTGGTAGGTGACGGAGACCGAAGCGATCCCGAACCCTCCACCCTCGGTCGCGTTCCCCCAAGCGGACCAGAGGTGCCCCGCCCGAACGAGCGAAGGGATCCCGGCCGATCTCAGGGTCGGCGCAGGAGCAGGGGAAGCCCCTCCGAACGCTTGAGCGCGGAGCGTCGCCCCGGCGGACGAGACTCCGCCTAGCAACCAAAGGGCCTGAGGCGCGGGGCCGGTCGGGCTGAACGTGGTCTCGGAGGACGGGCCGAAGGGGGGGGCCGCCAAGGCGCTCCACCGGTAACTGGTGAGGTTGAGGGACCAGAGGTCGCCCAGCCGGGTCGAGGTCCCGTTCAGGCCACCGTAGAGCAGTGCATCCCCGGTTCCGGGAACCCACCCCATCGCCGCCTGCTCACGGCCTCCCGGGGGCACCGAGAGGAGGGTATCGTTGGTCCAGTTCGACCATCGGGTCGTCGGCCATGAGAGGTTCCAGGTCTCCTCCGTCTGTGGGAGGTTCGCGTTCGCGATGCCCCCAAAAATGGCCACGCCCTTCGTGGTCGCAGCGGACCCTGGATAGAAGACATCGCGAGGAGCTCGCACCGTGTGGACCTGGGTCCAGGCGAGGGTCGACACGGAGTAGGTCCAAGTGTCGTTGAGCGACGTGACATACCCTTCTCCTCCGAAGATCAGCAGCTGGTCTCCCGAGGGGTCGGACCCGAAGGCCATCCCCCCCCGCGCCGGTGGTGAGGCGCCTACGACGTTGACCGGCCTCCACGTCAAGTTCTGAGGATAGAACCACCAGGTATCGCTGTCGAAGTTCCCGGGAGAAGCGCGGCCGCCGAAGAGGACAAAGATCCCGGCGCCGCTGTCCCAGATCAGGGCCGCATCGCTGCGGACCGATGGGGCCCGATCGAGGGCGACCCGGTGCAGGGTCTGGTTCGCGTACCAGACAGCCCACGTGTCGTTGAGCGGGGTCGGGGTCCCGACCGTCCCCGTGAATCCCCCGAAAACGAGCGTCAGCCCGTCCTTTGGGTCGTTAGCGACCGCGGCACCGGCCCTTGGAGGCATGGACGCGGGCAGGCTCGCTGACCACCAGCTGATCGCCGAGACCCCGCTGCCAGTGCCCTTGGGAGACGCCGGCGGCGCTGCCGCGCTCAGGACGAGGTCGGGAGCCGGCACCGCATGCTGGGGCGGAAGAGGAGATGCGAATGGGGCGGGACTCTCGGACGAGGACAAGCCCAGCGGTGCCTGCGGACCTGCATGGGCCGCCAAGGGGACTCCTAGCAGGGGAACCCCTGCGGGTAGGAGAAGCGCGGAGAGGACCGCGACTCGGAGCCCCTCGGTTCTCACCCACCGGGAATGCACGTTGGACCTTCGCTCCCCCCAACAGCTCTGGAGGGCCCTACGGTCCGTTGACGTTCGTGATCTGAGCATCCGCGGTCTCGACCTGCGTGACGGTCGAACCGTTCGGCTCCAAAATCGTTACCGTCACGCTGTAAGGACCCGACCAGGCGAAGAGGTGGGTGGTCCAGCCCCCGGTCGCATTCCCGCAGACGAGGGCATCCCATGCGGTCCCGGCAAGGCCCTGGCATGTGGCGTGGTCGAAGACGGAGCGCGGGAAGCCGTGCCGGAGCGGGACCCCGATGTGGAGCAGCTCGCAGGTGAGGTTCGCGTAGGTGCACCCGTGCTGCCGCTTCCCGTTGGGGTTCGGGCCCGAGAAGGACCAGCTCACGCTGGTCGCGTTGGCGGAGGCCGGGAAGACCGAGGCATCGTAGGTCACGAGGAAGCCGCCCGCCAGTACCAGTCCCAAGGATTGCCCCAGTCGAACGAACCGCACGGCATCGTGGCAGCCATGGTGTCGGAACGTCCAGCCGAACGATTGGCTGTAGAACGGGGTCGTGAACGAGACGGCGAACGACGTGCCATGCCCCGCTCCCGTACTGTGCAGGGTCAGCTTCGCGAACTCATCGTCCAGGTCCGGAGCCCGCGTGGCGTTCCAGGGAAGCACCAGCACCCCGGTCCCCACGGTGGAGGATCCCGAGTTCTGCCGGGTCACGTTCAGCCAGAACTGAGGGTGCGCATGGCAGGGAGGGTCGTCCGAAGATAGGACCCAGGAGAGACCTGAGCCTCCCCGGCCATCGCAGTCCTTCGGTCCCACGTTGGTCGGGAGGAGACCCCCATGGTCGGACGAACGGCCGTGGTCGGAGAAGCTCAGGATCGTGAGATTGACCCAATCGCCGGGGTTGCCCCCCACCGCGAGGGTCACGTTGACCAGGTAGCAGGCGAAGGCTCCTCCGCAGACCGGGTCGGAGCCACCGCCGCCGCCCCCTCCGCCGGGGGACGAAACGCTGACGTTCCCGGTCGCGGCGGCGAAGTACCCGGACGAATCGGAGACGACGAGCGTCACCGAATAGACCCCGGAGGCCGCGTAAACGTGGGATACGTTCGCCCCGCTACCGCTGACCCCGTCGCCGAAGTTCCAGGTGAAGGAGACGAGGGGAGCGCTCGGGTCCGTGCTCGTGCTGGTGAAGCTCACGGCCTGCCCGGTGACAGGCGCCGGGGGCGTGAAGTTGAAGCTCGCGGTCGGGCCTCCGCCGCTCGGCGGGGCGCCGCCGTTCGTGACGAATCCCCAGGCCACGCCTGCCGGGGCACCCGTGACCGCGAAGGTGAGGTCCACCGAGGAGTCCGGAGGAAGGATCGCGGACTGGCCGTTCGTGGACGAAAGTACCTGGGTCCAGTTCGCCCCGGTGCTCGAGATGGCCGACAGGAGCTGCCCTTGGGTCGCGGGGAGCGTTCCCACTCCGCTCGCGAGCGAGAGCCAGGAGAGCACGTGCACCCCTTGCCAGAGCAGACGAAGCACCACAGGCTCCGTCCCGGAACCCAGCGCCGACCCGATCGGCAGAACCAGGTCCGAGAAGTACTCGCGCGGAGCGATGAACCCCAAGGTGGTGAAACCTCCGGTGCTCGGGTCCTGGACCTGGACCGTGATCCCGCTCGGGCTACCTGCGGCAGAGTAGGAGGGGTCCACCGCCGACCGTAGCACGACCAGGTCCTGAGCAGCGTTCGGAACGTTACCGAACGCCGCGAGCAGCGAGCCCCCGGTCGTCTCGGAAAGGTAGGTCGAGCTGGACGTGGAGGCGTTGGCGGTCGGGTCCTGCAGGAGGGAGGTCACGTTGGCGCCGGTGCCATCATGGGCCGAGGGCACGCTCTGGAAGTTCGTGGAGGAGTAGACCGTGAGCGAGCCTTCCTCGGCAAGGGCGGTGCTGCCTGCCGGTGCCACGCTCTCGAGCGCGACGGAATCCAGGGCGGTGGAGTACCCAGCGCCCTGGTCCACCTGGAGCTGCACCCGGTTCGCGGACACGGTGATCGGCTGCTGAAGGAGATAGGCATCGACCAGCGCGGTCGCTCCCGGGCTCGCATACTGCTCCGCGAGGATGCTGTCGTCGGTCTGCCAAGCGTTTCCGGACGGAACCTCGAGGAACGGGCTCCCGTTAGGGTCGTTCTGAGCCGTGCCCGGAGCGCCGCCTTGGGGAGAGCTCCCGCCCGCGGGAGGAGCGGGCAGGAGCGGCGCGGCGCTGTGGCGAGGGAACACCGAACCTGCGGCCCCGAAGGAGGGAGGCGCGAACGCGGGGACCGCGAGGACACCCGCGAGGACCGCGACGCAGCCCACGAGGAGCCACGGTCGGACGACTAGGGCCTTCGCTGATGATGACTGCATGTCGCCCTCCCCTCCCCGGAGGACGGACCGTGTTCACGGTCTGATTGATATAGTGTAACATGGCCTATTTAGGCGTATCCGTCCCCCTCGAGAGGAGGGTGTAGACATGCGTATAAGCGCGGGACGAAGGAGCGCTTCCAGCTAGGGCGAGGTGAGGCTCTCGGGAACCTCGAGCGCGCAGCCGGCCGCGTCCATGCGTCGAGAAAGCTCCTTCACGAACCCTTCGCGGTCCTTCGGCGACAGGAAGAGCGGGACCTGATCCGTATGGACGAGCAATCCGCGGTGAAAGGTGTAGACGGAGTCGAACTTCCCTATGCTGGGGGACCACCTTCTCGACCGCCACCCCCAAGAGCCGAAGAACCCGATCGGCGAGAGGTCCCGAAGCGAGACCGCTTCGACCCGGCGTATGGAGGAGAGCGGCAGGCGTCGCCATCCGAAGATCCGCCAGGCGCTTAGCCGGTCTGAGTCAATGCTGTAGCTCACCGAGAGCTCCCGCACCAGGTACAGGGCGATGACCGCTGCGAGGAACCCTACGAAGGGAGGGGCGGCCCCGAGTCGCGGGAACTCGAAGACCACGACCAGCAGAACGACCACGTACAGGACCGGCACCACCGGGTCCCGCACAGGCCCGCAACGGTAGGTGGGCAACGCGCGCCCTGGGGTCCCGGACGCGCGGAGGGGCGTAGGTGCCGGGGACGCGGCCTTCGCCTCCCCTTCTCCCGTGGCCCCGCCCATGCCCGCCTCCAGAAGGTGGGCCTACTACTAGGCTAGCCTCGGAGCTCGGCAACGACGGCTAGAGTCGCAGAACAAGACATGCTCCCGTGATGGCGAAGGAGAGGGCCGAGATCGGTACCCCGTAGCGCATGAACTCCTTCAGGGGGACGCGAACGCCCCCGCGTTCCGCCTGGTTCGCGATGATGAGGTTGCTGGCGGCTCCGAGGAGCGTGAGATTCCCCGCCAGCGTGCTGCCTGCCGCAAGGGTGACCCAAGCGAGGGAGCTTCCCGGACCGTACCCCAGCCCCTGGAGCGTGGGGATCGTCAACGCGACCCAAGGGACGTTCGAGAAGACTTGACTTCCCAGCGCGGAGGAGAAGAGGATCGATCCGACGCCGAGGGGAGTGACAGATCCCCCCGGACCTGCGGCGGGGACGGGAAAGAATGTCGTCAATCGGCCCACCACGCCCGCGTTCACCTCCCCGGTCATGACCACGAAAAGCCCCACGAGCAGCAACAGGGTCCCCCAGTCGATGCGGGTCAACATCCGACTTCGCGCCGGTTGGACCAGGAGCAGGAGGGTCGCGCCGGTCGCGACCACCACGTCGATGGAGATCGAGGGGAAGACCCCGAGCGCATCGCCGACATCGATGAAGAGCAGAGCCGACATCGTCGCAGGGAAGATGGCGAGAACGGGGTAGGCACGAAGCCTTCGGCCCCAGCCACCGCGGGGGAGCAGCGGGTAAGGTCCCTTAGGGAGGGGAGCGGGAAGTCCGGGGTGCTCAGGACGCAGCTGAGGGCCGAACCAGTGTCGCAGAAGGTACCCGCATGCGACCAGGGAGATCACCACGGGAACGAGGAGGTATCGGAGGAACGTGACGAACGGCGCGGACATCCCCGAGGAAAGCGCGATGAGGAGGTTCTGCGGATTGCCCATGGGCGTCAGAGCGCTCCCCACGGTGACCGCGTAGGCGAGGGTGAGGAGGAGCGGGAGCGGTCGGGTCCCCAGCCGCTTCGAGAGGTGGAGCAGCAGGGGCACCATGAGGATGACAAAGGCGTCGTTCACCACGACCGTAGAGATCAGACCGAACCCCACGAACAACAACGGGACCAGGTCCTCGGGCCGCTCCGCCTTCGAGACGATCCAACGGGCCAGGTGGCTCATCGCCCCCGCGCGGTCCAGCGCGACCGCGAACACGAACATCGAGAAGAGGAACGCCAGGATCGGGAGGTTGATCGCCCGTTCGGCCTGCAGGGGGGTGAGGACCCCCAAGACCACGAGCGCGACGGCGCCGCCCAAGAACAGGAACGGGACCAGTTCGCTCCGCCCGATGAGCTGGCGGAAGACGACCGCCGCGTAGAGGGCGATGAGCACGACCAGGGCCGCCAAGAAATCGAACCCGGTGCTCATGGAACGGGGTGCTCCCTCCCGCTCCGGTCGACCGGCGCCCTAGGCCGCAGCCTCGTAGTAGTACTCCCCCTTGGACCGCTGTTCACGGTCCAGAACGGAGCCTTCCTTGTTGATCCGGGGCCGGTGGCTCTCCTCGTCCCGCCGGAACGTCACCTCGATGTCCTCCAGGAGCTCGTTCATGCCTTGACGCATGGTGAACGGTCCGTCGCCCCTGGCGCGGTGCTTCTCCGCGTCCTCGGCCTTGAAGGTCATGAGCGAGTCCGCGACGAGGTCCAGGAAATAGACGTCATGGTCGACGACCAGGGCCGTGGTCCCCTCGCGTTCCACGAGACGCTTGATGAGCCGAGCGATGTTCATTCGTTGGTCGGAGTCCAGGTACGCCGACGGCTCGTCCAGGAGGTAGAGCGTCGCCGGCCGACCCATGCAGAGCGCGATCGCCGCCAGTTGCAGCTCCCCTCCGGAGAGCTCGGTCAAAGGGACCTCGAGCACGCCTCCGAGGCGGAGGGCCGGTACGAGCTCCTTCTGGAAGAGCTCGCCGTTGAATCCGCCCCCGGCCGAGAGCGACTCCACGCGCTCCTTTAGGGTCCAATCCCCCGTCGCGCGAAGGTACTGGGGCTTGTAGGCGACCGACACCCCCGCCGGGGGTGTCCCTTGTGAGGGGACCTCAACGCCGGCGAGCATCTTCACGAAGGTCGTCTTGCCCGTCGAATTGGGGCCGACGACTCCCACCACCTCCCCCTTGTGGAGGCTTCCGCCGCTCACCGAGAGATGGAACAGAGGGAAATCCTTCTCGAGCGCCCCAAAGCGGACCCTCTCGACACGGTGTGCGGCGGGCTTCGGGGGATGCGTCGTGAAGACGATCGGCTCGGTCCGGAAGCGGACGTTCTCGTCCTGGAGGTAGCCCTGCAGGTAGGTGTTGATGGCCGTCCGCATCGGCATGGGGCGCGTGATCACGCCGAAGGCGGCTTCCTCACCATACACCAGGTGCGCCTGGTCCGCGAGATAGTCCAGCAGCGCAAGGTCGTGCTCCACCACCACGACGCTAGCTCGGTCCCCGAGAGCTCGGATGATGCGGGCGACGCGCAGCCGGTGGACAATGTCGAGGTAGTTGGAAGGCTCGTCCAGCAGGTAGAGGTCCGCGGTCGTCGCCAGCGTCCTGGCGAGAGAGGCCAGCTGGAGCTCGCCTCCCGAGAGGTCTTTGAGCGGCACCTCCTCCCTCCCCTTGAGGCCGGTCTCGTCGAGGACCTTCCCGGTGTCCCCTTTGGCCTCGTCGACGAACTGCCCTACGCTCCGCGATCCCGATTCCTCGGCGAGCGTGTCCACGTACTGGGGTTTGATGACGGTCCGGAGCTCGCCCTTCGAGAGCTTGAGGAAGTGGGGCTGGAGCTCGGTGCCGCGGTAGCGCCGGATGACCTCCTCCCACGCCGGAGGTTCCTCGTAGCGGCCCAGATTGGGTTGCTCCACGCCCGAGATGACCCGTAGCGCGGTGGACTTGCCGATGCCGTTGGGACCGATCATCCCCACGACCCCTTTGGGGCGAGGGACCGGGAGCCGGTAGAGCCGGAAGGAGTTGAGCCCGTAGCGGTGGACCATCTCGGCTTCGGCCGCCTCCGGCGTGTTCAGGATCTTGATCGCGGTGAAAGGACACTTGTGGACGCAGATCCCGCACCCGATGCACAACGTCTCGGAGATCACGGGCTTCCCACCCTCGCCCCAGACGATGCATTCCTGTCCCATCCGCACCGGGGGGCAGTAGGCTTGACACTCCCCCTGGCACTGCTTCGGATGACAGCGATCGGTGAGCAGGACCGCGATGCGCGCCATGACGACCCCCGGGACGGCCTCTCAGGCGGTACCCTTACGGGCCCCCGCACGGAGCTCGCCCAAAGAGGCTCGGTGCTCGGCCCGCACGTCGTACTTGTGGATGGATTCCTCGCTCTGGGTCTCGGCGAAGACCTCGACCCCATCCGGGAGCTCGGGGAAACGCTCCGCCGCGAGGGTCAGGAGGGAACGGATCACGTCCTCGACGAAGCGTGGCTTGCGGTGCGCATTGAGCACCAGCGTTCCCTCGTCCCCGCGCTTCAGGATCGCGTAGGTGGGGGAGCTCTGGGCCTCCTCGATGACGTCCAGGAGGCGATCAGCCTCGACCTCCACTTCCTCGGGGAGCACCAAGGTCAACCGGGAGCGGTTCCGCTGGTTGTGGGTGATCATGGGTAGCGCATCGAACCTGGCCTCTCGAAGCTCGGGGAACTCCTCCGCGAGCGCATTTCGGCAGGTCTCCATGGCACAGGGACAGGCGGTCATCCCGACCCCCTCGGCACCGATGGCCTTCCGCAGTCGAGGCGTTCCGTTCCCCCTCGAGGCCCAGGCCTGTCCGAAGAGCCGATAGTCCTCGAGCGACAAGCGGTCCCCCGAGATGCCTCGCTGACGAAAGTACTCGGCCTCGGCCCGGACCTCGGCCTCCCGAGCGTACTCATGGCGCTTCAGGAGCTCCGCCGCGATCCGAACGCAGGTGGCCTCGAGCGAGGGCGAGGGCCGGATCACCGTGGAGTCCACCGCTTCCGCGAGGATCTGCGCGTTCCGCGAGAGGTCCGAGCCCTTGCGGCTCTCCGGAATATCGACATAGACCTCCAGCGAGGCGGCCAGCGTCTGCGTGCGGTCCGGCCGGTGGATCACCAGCGGCTTCCGCACGCCCGTGATCCCCACCTTTCCGAGCGCCAGGCGCGGGATCGCCGGGGGCATGGCGTGAATGTCCTTCACGTGCGAGCCGATACCGCGCCCCTCAAAAGGCTCCCCACGACGAGCCTGTCGAGAAGAGATCACCGGCGACCGCTCTCGTCAGCGCATCCCTAAATACGCTCGGTCGGCTGTGCCGTACATGACCGCCGAAGGGGCCTCACCGGTGGGGGACGTGTCCGCCTCTACGAGCGCGAGCCCTGCGGGAGCGCCACCCGCCACCGCTCCATCCCCTGCGGGCTCGCCCCCGGCCCCCGGAAGCCGGCAGGAGAAGGAGCTGCTGATCAAGAAGGCCCTCAAGAAGATCTACGACCCCGAGATCCCGATGAACATCGTGGACCTGGGACTCATCTACGGGTACGAATGGTCCGACGACACTCACGTCACGGTCCGCATGACGATGACCGGACCCGGATGCCCTGTCGCCGGTATCCTTGCCGAGGAGGTCAAGAGCGGGGCCGAGACCGTTCCCGGCATCGCCGAGGCCAAGGTCGATGTGGTCTGGGAACCCCCCTGGGGACCGGAGAAGATGAGCGACTTCGCCAAGCGCCAGTTCGGGTACCTCTAGGCCCGAGAGCTGGCCCCGCGGCTTCCCGAGTCCCGCGGGGGTCGCGCAGGGGCGCGCAAGTTCTGACAGCGACATGTGATTGATGAGCGAGCGGTCGCATCTTTTGTTCAGAGCACCCAGGCCCCATCGCCCGCGAACCCTTCGTTGTATCTCGTTGAACAGTTCTATCGTCAGGTCCCGCGACGATTTCGGGACCTGAGCATGGATGCCGCGCGGGTGACCTGCGTACGGCCCGATCCGCTCCCTCCGCAGAGACATCCTCGCCGGACCTGGGATGCTCTCGGCCACGGCGGGCCTGACCCAAAGGACACTGCAAGCGTTGTTGGAGTCTAGGGGCGGCGGGCCTAGTCCTGGCTTCGTGGTCCCGCGCCTCCCGGGACCCATGAGCGGGGCATCCACCTATCGGATCCTTGCGGCCTCTCCCCCTCCGCCCCGATGGCCCCGGGCCGCGAGAGGCGCCGTCCTTGCCGTCGGACTTCTCTTGATGCTGGTGGTCGCTCCCGTGATCTCTTCGATCCCGGTGAAAGGTGCGGACGGCGTGGCGAGGGTCGTCGGCGGAGGCGGCCTGGTGATCGAGTTCTCTTCGCCGCCGCTGGACCGGCTGCCCCATCTCTTTCCCGGGACCTCTGCCACGCAGGAGCTGCTGATGCCTGAGGCTAAGGGCGGTCGCGCATGCCTGTCGAACTGCACATCGGGCCTCGTTGTCAACTGGACCTCTTCCGTGCCGACAGAACTGAACCTGTACTGGTGCGGAGTCCAGAGCCCCTGCATCCGAGGACACCTGGCCTGGACAGCCACGGGGTCAGGGACGGCCGGAGAGGTCACGTTCACAGGGAACATTGGCGACAACTACCTGGTCACCACCTCGAAGAATGCTAGCGTCGGATGGGGGATGCCGAACTGGGCCCTGGGTTCCGTGATCTTCATTCTGGGATCGCTCGTCTTCCTCGCAGGTGTGGCTGCGCTCGCCCTTGCGCGCTCCACGCCGAAGGAAGACCCCTCCTCCTGGGCACGCCTCCCGCGGCCGTATGCCCCCATTCTCAAGCCGCCCCCAGCAGCCCGGAGCCCTGCTCCGGTGGGGCCACCAGCGAGCCCCTGACCGTTCCGACTAGAACCGGTGGTCCGTCCTTAGAAGAGCGTCCGCTGGCCCCTACGCGACGTCCTCCTCTTCGACGTGCTCGCCTCCGCCTCCTCGTCTCCTGAGGAAGGGGCTGCTGGTCTTTCCTCATGCAGCAGGTTCCTGACCGAAGCGTGGTCCTCCTCGACCTGCAGGAGATAGGCAAGGTCGCGCGCGTCGAGAGTGAGCTCACGAGCGAGGTGCACGAGCTCCCGGTGGTGGGTCTCGGCCTTCTCGACCGACACGTCGGAGGGGCTCTCACGGAAGGTCCGCTCGAGGAGTGGGAGCATCGCCTCCCGCGCCTTCCTCCGGGAGAGGTGGTCGTAGCGACCGATCTTCGCACAGAGGGCGTCGCGCGCCTGACGCTGTCCTCGGCTACCGCCCATACCGGCCAGGAATCGAGGGAACTCGGTCGGAGGGACCGAGGAGGCGGGGGGAGGTCCCTGAGGGTGCAGGGCGAGCGCGACCCCACCCGTCATCATCTCCGTGGCGTAGCTCCAAAGGGTCCAGATCCGCCATCGGTTGGCACGACCCAGATGCCGCTGGGCCCGCGCGAGCATGTCGAACGCCTCCGCGAGCTCGACCGGCGTGCGGGCATGGTGCGGGAGGTTCTCCTCGATCCAAGGAAGAAGGTCGTCCGGGGAGGCGTCCAGCCCGTCCAGCACCTCTCCCGTCCGCCAGAACCTGGGGGAACCGAGGATGCGTGCGACCGCCTCGAACAGGTTGGCCTGGATGTCCCTCCAGCCCAGGACCTGGTCCGCCTCGAGGCCCGGTGGAAGAACGTGTTGCTCTTTGAGGGCGTGGAGCGTTCCCGCGAGCTCCAGGTCGTTGAGCGCGGCCCGCAGGTCCCCGCGGACATGGCGAGCGATCGTGTCGATGGACGTCCCAGGAACCCCCATCCTTTCCGCCACGCTCACCCGGTGGAGATGAGAGCGAAGGACGTCGTCCCGTAAGGGGTAGAACCGGACCCTCGCGACCCCCGTTCGGAAGACCACGCTCGCTCGTGAGAGGGCGCGAGGGTCCGTGGCCGTGAGCACCAACGGCTGCCGCGTCTCTCGGACCAGTTCCGCTACGGCCGCGAGCCCACCGCGGTCCGTCCGGTCCGACCTCTTGACCTCCGGCTGCCAGTCGGCGATGTCCTGCAGGACCGGCCTCCTCTTGCCCAGGTTCCCTCGGGGGGCGGTCGTGGGCACGTCGGAGAAACTTGCGTACGGGCCCGGCTCCTCCCCTTCCTTGAGGCCCCAGGCCTCGTTGAGTGCTTTCACCTCCCGATACCTCCCCTTCACGAACTCCCGGAAGGAGGGAGGTGTGCGGGGGGTTCGAACCTTCGACTCCTCAGCCGGGCCTCCTCGCCCTGGAATGCAATCGACGTCATCGAGGAGGATGAGGTTCCGTCCTCCCTGCGCGGTCGAGAGGTATCGGCCATCCTCCGTGAACGTGTTCGTCAGCGACGCCCGGCCGGCGACCTGCTGTAAGGCCTCTCGGTTGCGCGCGTCCGAAGCGCTCATCTCGATGAGGCCCCAGCCGTACTCTTCGGCGAGCGCCCTCGCGGCCGAGGTCTTCCCGGTCCCCGGGGCCCCCTCGATCAGGGCGGCGCGGACCTTCGGCGGACGAGGCGTGGCGAGCCAGGACTCGGCGAAACGGCGCAACCGCTGCACCGCGTCAGGCTGCCCGACGACCTCTCGGAGGGTGCGGGGCCTCCACCGCTCCACGAGCAGCGTCGCTCGAGGGGGAGCGGGGACCTGCGATGGCTCGGTCTCGAACAAGGATCACCACGAGCGGGCTCCGCATATGACGGCGAAGGAGGAGCCGCCAGGGAGGCTCGAACTCCCGACCTGCTGATTACAAATCAGCCGCTCTACCGACTGAGCTATGGCGGCGCGTTCGTTCCGTGTGCGGCTCTGGGCCCCTCCCGGGCGCGCGAAGAGGGACCCCGGCTTATCTATTTGGAGGGGGGCGCGGCCCCAGGGAGAAGCTCCCACCAAAGGCTTGAAAGCGACGGGAGGTACGTCTCGTCGATGAGAAGCTCCGGTCCGAGACCCGTCCGTGCCCCGAGAGGGACCCGTCGCACGTGCAAGGGGTGGTCGCAGGAGGCCGCGCTCCGTCTCCTCATGAACAACCTGGACCCCGAGGTGGCTCGGGACCCCGACCACCTGATCGTCTACGGGGGGCGGGGGAAGGCGGCGCGGAGCTGGGACGACTTCGACCGTATCGTTTCCACGCTACGCGAGCTCCGCAACGACGAGACGCTCATCGTCCAGTCGGGCAAGCCGGTCGCGGTCTTCCCGACCCACCCGGAGGCCCCTCGGGTCCTGATCGCCAATGCGCTGGTCGTGCCCCGCTGGGCGACGGACGAGGTCTTCTGGGACCTGGAGTCGCGCGGGCTCACGATGTACGGACAGATGACCGCGGGAAGCTGGATCTACATCGGCAGCCAGGGGATCCTCCAGGGCACCTACGAGACCCTGGCCTCGCTGGCCCGGACCGAGTTCCATGCCCCGACCCTCGCCGGCCGATGGATGCTCTCGAGCGGGCTGGGAGAGATGGGCGGGGCCCAGCCGCTCGCGGCGACCATGTTGGACGGGGTCGCCCTCCTCGTCGACGTCGATCCTCGGGCCGTGGACCGCAGGCTCTCGAAGGGGTACCTGGACGTCCAGGCCCGCTCGCTCGACGAGGCGCTCGAGCTCAAGGACCAAGCGGTCCGTGACCGCCGTCCCCGGTCCATCGGGCTTGTCGCCAACGCGGCGGACGTCTACCCTGAGCTCGTGCGCAGAGGCATCGTTCCCGACATCGTGAGCGATCAGACGGCCGCCCACGACATTTCGGTCGGGTACATCCCGAACCATTTCACCCTCGAGGAGGCTACGAGGCTTCGTCAGGCGTCCCCCGAGCGCTACCGCGCCGAGGTGTACCGGTCCATCGTCGAGGAGGCCCGGGCGATCCTGGCCTTCCAGTCGGAGGGTTCGAGATGCTTCGATTACGGGAACAACTTCCGTACTCGCGCCAAGGAGGGGGGCCTCCCCGAAGCCTTTCGCATCGAGGGGTACGTGCCCCGGTACATCCGCCCCCTGTTCGCGATCGGGAGCGGACCCTTCCGATGGGTGGCGCTCTCGGGCGACCCCAAGGACATCTACCGCATCGATGAAGTTGTGCTCAAGGAGTTCCGGCACGATGAGGACCTGTGCCGATGGATCCGTCTGGCCCACGAGCGGGTGCAGTTCCAGGGTCTTCCCGCGCGCATCTGCTACATGCGCTACGGCGATCGAGAGAAGTTCGGCGTGATGGTGAACCGCCTGGTCCGGCGTGGCGAGGTGAGCGCTCCGGTGGCGATCGGGCGCGACCACCACGACACCGGGGCGGTCGCGTCCCCGTTCCGGGAGACGGAGAACATGCGCGACGGGTCTGAGGCGATCGCGGACTGGCCGGTCCTGAACGCGCTGCTCAATGCCTCGTGCGGGGCGAGCTGGGTCTCGGTGCACCATGGCGGAGGCGTGGGGATCGGGAACTCGATCCACGCGGGGCTCGTCATCGTCGCAGATGGGTCGCTCGAAGCCGAGCGACGGATCCGCCGGGTGCTCAACGCCGACCCCGGGATGGGCGTCGTGCGACACGCGGACGCGGGGTACGCGGCCTCGCTTCGGACGGCGAAGGGGGCACGCTTCCGACTTCTCAGCCCTCCCACCTTGGCCCCCGACAGCCAAGGCACGGACCGAGCGTGTCCCGTCCCGGTGGTACGGGTGGCCGATCGAAGGCGAGCGACGCGCCGCCTACCTCGCTGACCCGCCCCTGCGGGAGCGGCGAACCTCATCGGCCTCGGCCTGCATCAGAGAGACGATCGCGCGGCGGAAGAGCGCGCTCTGATTGATCTCGCGGTGGCTCTGGAGGAACGTGTCCTCGTCCGACGTGATCGTGAGGTTCTTGCGGACCATGCCATCGTTCTCTACGGTAGAGAGTTCGGGCAGCTCGAGCCGGCGGGCGCGGGCGCGCCGAGGGGGCAGGAAGACCCCGACTTCCTCACGACCGCAGCTCTGACAGAGGAACGCTCCAGGAAAGCGCCGGACCGCCCTTGCCCGCGGGGTCCGCTGACCGCAGATTGTACAGAAACCGAACGACGGGGGCCGGCCCGGCCGGCGCGCGGACACCGCCCCTGAGCGCGGGAGGGCGCCATCCGGGCTTCGAAAACGCCCGCTCATTCGTGCAATGATGACGATTTCGTGGTGATAAAGGCTTGGCCGGAAAGCTCGTTTGCACGAAAATAATCCAAGAGTTGTGGCCTAGCTCATCGTAGCTTTCGTCCTTTCTCCCCGAGGAGACCCCGCGACCTCCCTCCGTTGCAGCGGAACCGTCTGAACCGGTTCGGGTGAACGAACGACCAACCTTTACTTGCGCGCCCTTTCTCTGCTCCCGGATGCATCCTCGTTCGAACTCGTTCGGAGCCTCCCCGGTGGGGTACGAGCATCCGCTTCGCGGGTCGAACCTTCCGAAGCATTTCGTCGTAACAGGGTTCGTGGTCGACCACGAGCGCCACCGTGTGTTGCTGCTCTTCCATCGCAAGCTTCAGCGCTGGCTACCCCCGGGGGGCCATGTGGAGGCCACGGAGGACCCGCTGCGCGCGCTGCTCCGCGAGGTGCGGGAAGAGACCGGACTTCTCGTACGACCGGACCTCTCCCCCGAGGTCGGAGAGGAACCCGGGGTCCTTCCGATGCCGCTGCCTCATCACGTCCAAGTCGAGAGCATCGACGGGGAGCATGAGCACATCGACCTGGTCTACCGCTGCCAGGTCATTGGGGGGGAGATGCGCTCCAACGCCGAATCCGAAGCGCTTCGCTGGTTCTCGCTGGAGGACCTGCATCGCTTCCCCGTCGGCCCCAACGTTCGTCAGCATGCTACGACGTTCCTGAGCGAGCGTCCGGCAGGGGCTCGCGCTCCCCGCAAGGTCCGGAAGGATCACGGGCGCTCGAGGCGAGGACCGGCCCGACGCAGGACCTCGAGGTCGGTGGGGTAGGGGACCCGGACCTTGGCCTCGGTGAGCGAGACCCACTCGAGGCGGTCGAACGTCTGGGCGTGGTCCCGGATCGGACCTTCAGGCAGCCCGGCGTGGGGGCTCCGCATCAGATAGTAGAAGACGATCTTGAACACGTTCAGGTCCTTCGACGGGTCGTAGAAGCGGTAGGTGATCTCTCCCAGCTCTTCGATGATCTCCACGCCTTGGAGCGCGGTCTCCTCCCGAACTTCCCGAAGCGCGCAGACCGAGAGCGACTCCCCGGCGTCGACGTGACCCTTGGGGAGGCACCAGCGGTCCTCCCCTTCCTCGTGCAACAGCAGGATGCACGGTTCGCTCGGGTGCTGGACCACGCCCCCCGCGGCGATCTCCGCCACGATCGGCCGGTCGGGTCGGTAGTCCCGGTTCCGCTTCCCGGACTCCGCCACATCCCCCACGGGACGTCGCATCGACGGAGGAAGATAATCCTGCTGAGGGTCTTCGGTCGTCGCGCGACGACAGGTATATCGACCCGACCTTCTCGGCCCTTCCTCATGCTGGAGGGCTCCGAGGACTACCATGACCTCCCATCGCTTCTGCGCGGGAAGGCCCGCAAGAACGGGGAGAAGGTCGCCATTCGGTTCCCCGGCCATGAGCTCAGCTACGCCGACCTCCTCCGCCAGGCGGAGCGGGCGGCCGGTGGGCTCGCCGAACGGGGCCTCCGTCATGGCGAGAAGATCGCCTTCCTTCTCTACAACGCCCCCGAGTTCCTGACGACGTGGTACGGGGCCAACCTCCTTGGCGCCGTGATGGTCCCGCTCAACACCGCGCTCAAGGGCGAGCTTCTTCGCTACGAGCTCGAGGACTGCGATGCCCGGTTCTTGCTGGTCGACCGTCGGCTCCACGAGGAGTTCGCCAAGGTCGCCGGCTCGGTCAAGCTGGACCGGGTGATCGTCTTCGACCCCGCGGGCGAGTACGCCGAGCTACCGGCGGGGACCGAGGCGTTCCCCGACCTCCTCACGGCGCGAGGGGTCCCCTCAGAGGCCGTCCCTCCAACACCCGTGGAGCCCGCCTCCATCATGTACACCTCAGGGACCACGGGTCCTCCCAAGGGGGTGGTCATCCCCCACGAAAAGTACCTCTCGACCGCCAAGGCGATCTCCGGCCGCAGCGACCTCAACCCCTCGAGCGTCCTCTTCAGCGAGCTCCCGCTCTTCCATTGCAATGCCCAGGAGATGACGATGCACACGGCGCTGCTCAACGACCTGACGGCAGCCTATGCGGAATGGTTCAAGGCGTCGAACTACTGGGAGGTCGCGCGAGAGCTCCACGCGACGCACGTGAGCCTGCTCATTGCGATGATCAACATCCTCTACAAGCAGCCGGAGAAACCCTCCGATCGGGAGCACGGGGTCCGGGTCGCCCTGACCGCGGGAACCTCGAAGGACATCTGGCCCCTTTTCGAGCAGCGCTTCGGGCTCCGGGTGATCGAGCTCTACGGGATGACCGAGTGCGGCTGCACGACCATCATGAACCCTCCGGACCACGTTCGCGTGGGGTCCGTCGGGCTCCCCCTGGACTTCGTCGAGGCGGAAGTGGTCGACGAGAACGATCGGCCGGTTCCTCCTCGGACCAAGGGCGAGCTGCTGGTGCGTCCAAAGCGGCCGTTCACGATGATGCTCGAGTACTACAAGAAGCCCGAGAAGACGGTCGAGGCCTGGCGGAACCTTTGGTTCCACACCGGTGACTTCGTCTGGAAGGACGAGGACGGCTACTTCTACTTCGTAGAGCGGAAGAAGGACGTCATTCGTCGTCGCGGCGAGAACATCGCGCCCTACGACGTCGAGAAGGCCCTCAACACCCATCCCGCGGTCTTCGAGAGCGTCGTGGTCGGGGTGCCCTCTCCTTTGGGCGAGGAGGACGTCAAGGCCTACGTCCTGTTGAAGCCCGGGGCGAACGTGGACCCTGCGGAGCTCTTCCGGCACACGGCGGCCGCCCTGCCCTTCTTCATGGTCCCGCAGTTCATCGAGTTCGTCGACGAGATTCCCAAGACGGCGAACCAGAAGGCCCAGAGGTACCTGCTTCGCTCGCATCCCCACGGGCCACGCAACTACGACCGCGACAAGCTCGGGGTCCAGGTCGCCCGCCCTGCCCGGTGAACGGTGAGGGGGGACGTGGTCACCGGCTTCCCCCCTCCTTCCGCGCCGAGGGGTCCCCCCCGGGTGCTCCTCGACACGAACGCGCTCTTCCTACCGTTCACGCGGGGCTTCCCGTTGGAGCGGGAGATCTTCCGTTTGATGGAGGGCGCACGGATCGAAGTGCCCCAGAGCGTGCTCGGAGAGCTCGACCGCCTCGTCGGCCGGGGTCGCGCCCAAGCGAGGGCGGCCCGCGCCTATGCCGAGAGGTTTCCCGTCGTGCTGACCGACCTGAAGGGAGACGCCGCCCTGGAGACCCTAGCGAGGGACCTCGGCGCGGTGATCGTGACGGCCGATCGAGAGCTTCGCCGCCGCCTTTACGCGAAGGGGATGAAGGTCCTCTTCCCCCGGGGGGAGAAGCACCTCGCCTTCGCCCAAGGACCGCGTCCGAAGAGAACAGGACGGGCGGGGCTCAGTCCACGCTGAAACAGCGTTCCAACGTCGAGTAGAGGAGGGCCTGACCTCCAGGACGCGGCAAGGCCGGCCGGTCCAGCCCCGAGTCCAGGAGGGTCCACGTGTTGTCCGCGCGGACCCCCCGTGGGGAGATCACGAACTGGAAGTGGTCGAGGGCGCTCGCCGTGGGAGCATCGCTCATCGACACAAACCAGGGCAGGCCGCAGGAGAGGTTCAGCGCCGCGAGCAAGAGGCGCAAGGCCCGGATACGTTGTTCGGAGGTGCTGTTGCGCATGAGCAGCAGGGTCCGGCCCGTAGGGTTCGTCAGGAGGCGGGTCACCAAGGTCTCCGCGGCCGCCAACGTGAGACAGCGACGGAGGCCTTGGGTCAGGGATCCCAGACCCACGGAGGACGAGAGCGGGACCGACAGGGCATCGATGTCGCCCACGGCGTTGGGCTGCTTCGTGTCGAAGTCCCGGATCGCCTGTTCGAGCCGCTCCATCGTCAGGGTTCCATTCTTGAGCGAGGCGAGGGGGGCGATGACCGTGTGGTTCGCGAAAGTTGGCCGGCCCATCTCGTCATCGGGCCCGCGCCCCACCACGGAAAAGAGGACCTCCTGCAGCGACGGCGCCGGATGGACCATCACCAGGCTCACCTTGCCCTCCTGGAGGCTCTCCCCCCGGATCGGCGTGTAGAACCCCTGGAGGCGTTCGTCGTAGAAGGAGAGGTTCAGACCGCGCGAGACCGACTTGATGTCGTACCCCTTCCCCGGGGTCACCCCGTAGACCCAATGGTCGAGCTTGACCTCGGAGCCCTCCCCGGAGGAAGAAGGCCCGAGAGACCCGGTCGGTGACGCCCCTGCGGAGGGAGGTGTGTCCATGGCGCCTCTTCGAGGACCTCAAACGGCCCGAAGCTGGTCGCGCTCGTTCACGGAATCCGGGACCTTGTGCGCGATGTCGCGGAAGTGCTCGATGAACGCGACGTACTCGTCGTAGGAGTAGTCCGGTTCGGCCGCTCCCAAGGCGCTGGCATCCTTCACCACGATCTGGGAGCGACCGACGGGGGTCATCCCTCCCTCCGCGGTCTGGGTCTTGATCCAACTGAAGAAGTACGCGGCCTGGTCGAAGCTGACCCCGGCGACCTTCCCTCCCCGAAGCTGCGCCAGGGTCTGGGGGAGGAAGACCCGGAGGATCGCTTCGGCGTAGTCCCGGCGTGCCTTCTCCTTATCGGCCGGCGGGATCCCTTTGTGGAGCCCGAGCTTCGCCATCACGTCGTCGGAGAGCTGGTCGTGCTTGGTGAGCACGATCGCGGGATAGATGAGCGGGAGGCCCTCGGCGAGCCCCTGGGTCTTCAACCGCTGGTATTCTTGCACCTTGTAGGTCTGGAAGTTCACGGCGAGCTTCGCGACCTCCGTGTCGTACCGGAGCATCTGCTTGTACTGGGGGGAGTCGTGCTGGAGCGTCATCTTGCTGCAATCGACCAGGATGACCACGACCATGCTCTTCAGCAGCTGCTGGATGATCGGACTGGAAGCGACACCGCTCTCGATGAACTCCTGGACATCTTCTCCTGAGACGTCGTAGGCCCCGAACTGGAGCACGGAGAACGGGTTCAACCACTTCGTCGGGGGGACCCAGCGCGGGAGCTTCCCCATCACGGTGCGCCGGTAGCCGAAAAGGAACTCGACCTGCGTGATCTCATCCTTGAGGGTCGCGCTCGGGAACTGGCCCGAGGCCATCCCCTCGTAGATCGAGCTCATGAACTTGAGCGAGGAGGGCGGCGCATGGAATCGGAAGGTGTCCACCACCTGCGTCCCATACCTCACCTGGGCCGCGTAGAGCAATCCCAAGAACGTCGTCTTCCCCGAAGCACGGTCGCCTAGGATGGCCGCCGGACACATGCGGTCGGCGATTCGGGGGTCCGTCTTAATGGTTGGGAGCCTGCGAGCCTACCGAACCTCGCCCGTTCCGCGAGGTCCCAAATACGGGCCCCGCCTCGGGCCGACGGGTGTCCAGCACGATCATCGTCGGGGCCGAAGGCTCCGGTCGGACCTTCTTCTCCGCGCTTCTCTACTCGTCCCTCGTCCGGTACGGTGGGGAAGTGGGGGATGCCTTCCGGTTCCACGCTCGCCCCGAGTCCCTCGCCGCGTTGGGGACGCTTTACGAGTCGGTTCGGGCCGGTGAGGCCCCCCGATGGCCCGACTCGGCCAACGCTCCTCTCGTCCTCGACCTCCAGTTTCCCGGTCACTCGCCCAGGGGGCTCCTCGCCCACCTTCATCGGGACCGCGATGCGCAGGCCTCCTCGGGCACGGCCCTGCTGCTCGAGCGGTGCTCCACCGATGAGGTCGCCCGCTTCGTCGCCTCGGGAGGGGCGCTCACCTCGCTCGGACAGGCGCTCCTGGAAGGAGGCGCGCTCGTGGTCCTGCTGGACGGCTCCGGCCTCAAGATCGACCCGGGCACGTCCCAGCCCCTGGCCCACCCGTGGGACCCCGTGCTGAGCGGTCTTCTTCGAGCCCTCAAGCTCGCCGTACGGGACCACCCGGGAGCCAGCAAGGGTCCGATCACACCCCTGCTGGTGGTGACGAAGTACGACCTCGTCCCTGACAAGGTTCGAGCGACCCTGCTGCCGAACGGGGGGACGATGGAGGGCTGGACCGAAGAGTCTCGGGTCGTGGCCGCCAGGGAGCTCCTTTCCCGATACCTGCCGCAGAGCCGTGCGGAATGGACCTCGGGGATGCCCGCGGGCCTCCAGCTCTCCCCGCCCGTGGCCTTCATCAGCTGGGTGCGGCCCGATGGAGGTTCCGGGCCCGCGGCCCGGCTGAAAGGTCATGACACGCCGGCGCGGGGATGGGAACCCGACTTCCCCTATTTGGAATACCGCGATCTCATCGAGCGCCTGCGGCGGCTTGGCTGACGGGGTCCCCCTGCGCGAGATCCCCCCTCGGTGTCGCACGGTACGAGATGCCGGTCGCAGAACCGGAAAGTGCGACCTGGCGCTCGACATGCCATGAGGTCAGGTCCCACGGTCCGAGGAACGGCTGCGCGTCCTCTCCGTGTCCCGTCAGCCGGTTCAGCTCGACCTCGAGGTATTCGCCGTCGGTCTCGATCTCGGGGGTCAACGCTTGTTCGTTCTCGGAGGCCTGGAGCAAGGAGACCAGGAGCATCGGTCCGGAAGGCTTGGTCCATCCCACCTTGCGGAAGAGCTCGCGCGCCTCCTTGGCCTTGGGGTCCGTGAGCAGGCCCATGAGGGCGCGGTAGGTGGGGCCGTCCCGCACCTCGGCGGCCGGACGGCCGAGGCGACCCTGGCCTTTCTTGCTTCGGAGCACCTGCAACCAGGCGTCAGCTGTTGTGAGGTCGGCGCGCGCCCAGACGTCCCCGGCGACGCCCGGGGCAACGCCGCCACTCGGGCCGACTCCAGGCGCCGTGGCGAAGGAGGACGCGGTACCCACCGCCTGCTGCTCCGCTTCGAGCGCGTAGAAGCCCCCGCCGGAGTCCTTTCGAATGTGCACGGTGAGCAGAGTATCGGAGGAGGCATCGTGCCAACGCAGGACGACGTACCGGTCGAGGTCCACGTCGTACGCAAAGAGCTCCCGAAGCGCGGCGGCGACCTTCGGAGCCTCGGAGCCTCGGGAAAGGTCCGACAACCGCTCCAGCGGAACGCCCGAGGCCCCTGCGGGGTGAGACTCCAGGTCGTCCACGAAGGCTTGGGCGACCTTCGCCCGCGTCCGTCCGGAGGGTGAGCGAGCGCTCATCCACTCCGGTTCGGAGAAGGCGACGTAGATCATCCCTACGAAGAAGACGACCACGATGACGTAGGCCGGGACGTAGGTCAGGAGACGCTGGGCGCTGATGGTGGCCGACCAGGTCGCCCCCTGCGCCAGGTCGACCAGAAAGCGCGCCTCCGTCCCAGCCCAGATCGCGAAGACGGAGAGGTAGAGCAGGGAGGCGGCCCACGTGGTCCGACGCGACCCTCCGAGGTTCCAGGTCGAGAAGGCGGCCCATCCGAAGAAGATCGTCAGCGACAGGAGCGCGAGGAAGGCGACCACCGCGACTAGGCTGAGCCCTCCCCCGATGACGAACGAGCTTGGGGTCCCGAAGAGGGACCCGGCGACGAGGTCTGCGACCGCCCGAGAGATCTCCGCGAGACCGAGCACGAAAAGGTAGGAGGCCACACGGACGGTCGGGAGGGCGAGGACTCGATCCGGTGCGTTCTGCTTCCGGAAGCGAGAGAAGAGCAGCCCCCCCCACTCCGCCAGTGGATACAGGCAGAGCACCAGGGCAGGGGGACCCAACACCGCCGCGGGGACCGCAAGGGATTCGAGAGGTGTGAGCAGGTGGCCGTGGAAGGCCGAGTACACGCCCACGAAGGTGATCGACTCGGCGACCACGAATGTGGCGAAGAGCACCAAGAGGACTGGGAGCGCGCGGACCAGGGCCCGTGCCGTGAGCGCGGACGTGGCGTTGCCCATCCGAGCCAGCAGGGAGAGCCCCTCCTCCGCGTCGGAAGAGGGGGCGAAGACGCCGCGGAAGGCGGGACCGACCGTGGCCGAGGGGGACGCGGAGGTCCCCTGGCGGGCTCGCTCGAACCATCCCTGGGCGATGTCCCGGAGCAGCTTCCTCATCCTTTCGGGGTCTTGGAGGTGCCCACGCAAGATCGGGACCAGCGTGCTGAGGTGCGAGGCCGCGCGCGCGAGCTGGGGTGCGGGAACGTCCGCGACCTGCTCCTCGAGGGAGCGCCAGGGGACCTCGTTGAGCGTTCGAACGGCATCGATCAAGGGGGTGCCTTCGACGATGTCGACCAAGAGCAGGCGACGAACGTCCGGAAGGTCCTCCTGGGCCGCTGTCCGATAGGGAGAGGGAGCGGGGGAAGCCGCTGGGGAGACTACGGGGGCCACCGAGGGAGGGCGGGCCGCGACCGGGGCCACGGGACGTACGGTGACGACGGGGGCTGGGATCAGGCGGACGGTGGGACCGGAGCCGGTGGTCGTCGGAGGGCCTCTTGGGGTGCTCCAGCTCGAGGTTGGGGGCGCGGGACCGGGTCCTCCGACAGGACGGACGCCTTGTGGCATGGTCGGCGGAGGGGCCCACGTGGCGACCGGGGGAGGGACCTGACGGGTCGGGACCGCGAACGGAGGAGGACGACCTCCTGATGGAAGCAACGGAGTGCGCACGTAGGGAGAGGGGCCCATGGGGGGCGGGGGCTCCGCGGGAGCCCGGTCGGCCCGGGCGGCCCGGCGCGAGACCCATGTGCCGACCCCGATGCCCAGGACCGCCGCGATCATCGCCCCCAAGAGGAGCAAACTGACGTCCGAAGGAGGGCCAGGAGGAGGTGTCGCCTGGATGACCTGCGACGCGGACGCGTGGGCTAACGCACCATCGCTGGCGTAGAGCTGGACCACGTAGGTACCAGGAGACGTGTAGTTGTGGTGGGCGACCGTCCCTGTTCCGACCGACCCGTCGCCGAACGCCCAAGAGAACTGGTAGGGGGGGACCCCTCCCGAGACCTCCGCCATGAAGGTCTCGTTGAGGGGAGCAGCTCCCTGGAACGAGGAGACGGAGAAGTTCACCACGAACTGGGGTGCGATGGACACAGGGCCCTGCAGAGGGATCTCGCTGCGGGTCCCCGCCCAAGGTGCCCGCGAGGGCGCTGCGCCCGGGCTGGCCGAGGGAGCGAACACCGGGAGGGACAGCAGGGGGATAAGCGCGAGCAGGAGAAGCAGCGAGGCGACTCGAAGCGAGCGCCCCTGCCGACGCCGCACCATCGTTCTCCGAGACAGAGAAGCTGCCTGATAATACCGGCTTGAACCGGAAGGAACCCGGGGCAGGTCGGGTTCCACGAAGACGCAGCTTGGTCCCCCACCAAGCCTATATCGGGAACCCTTGTCGGCCCCTCCCGGCGAGGGCGACCGCGGAGGCCCGTGACCGACGAAGACCTGTTGCTGGACGACGCGAAGGAGGCCTTTGGGGCCGGCGTCGTGGGTCCCTGCGACATCTGCGGCGTCCGCCAGGCCGTGATCGTCCTTTCGAAGGAACGCTTCAAGCTCTGCGTCCTGGACTTCCTTAACAAGAGCTGGATCAAGACCGCCTCGCCTCCGGCCGCTCACACCGCCCCCTTCCACTCAACGACGGTCTTCCTGCCCACGCGGGCCGTGCCGGGGGGCACGGTGCCCGTCATCGTCCTCTCTCCCAACAAGGAGATCAAGCACCCGAGCGCCCTGGTGGTGCCCGAGGTCTACGGGCTCACGACCCAGGTGATCGAGGCCGGGGTCCGCCTTGCTCACGAGGGATACGAGGTGGCGATCCCCGACTTCGTCCGGATCCACGGGATGAACCTCTGGACGTGGGGGAAGCTGAGAGCCTCGAAGGTCCTCCTGGACGGGGTCCACATCTCCCAGTCGTCCCGGGGTCGGGCCTATCGCATCTTGGAGGACTGCAGGAAGTACCTGCTCACGAGGCCGCTGGTCAACCCTGAACGCCAAGCGGTCGTGGGCCTCTCCTACGGGGGGTCCCTCGCCTTGGGGTATGCGGCACAGACCCCAGGCCTGGCGGGGGTCGCCGTGGCCTACCCCTACATGATCCATCCGGAGAGCTGGCTGCAATACATCCGCTGTCCGGTGTTCGTGGTGGCGGGGGGGTCCGATCCCAAGGCCGGCACGGCCCTCGACGCCCTTCATCTCGCTGCGGGGCGCTATGGCATCAATCTCGGGACCATGGTCGTCCCAGGAGCTGGGCATCACTTCCTGAGTCGCGTGCACTCTGGCTACTCCGCTCCGGAGGCCGAGAAAGCGTGGACCCGGATGATGGCGTTCATGGGACATTGCCTCGCTCCCCCGGTACCGAAGGCCCCGCCCAGGCCGCCGGTCCCTCCCTCTGTCGTGGCGGCCAAGCCGGCGGCTGCCCCGAAGCCGGCGCCAGTCCCCCCTGCTCCCGTGAGCGCACCGCTCTCTCCACCACCCGCGGCGCCGCCCGCGAGCCCTCTTCCTGCCTCACCACCGCCGCCCTCGCCGACCCCGTCTCCTCGGCCAACCTCCGGGGCCCCACCGCCCCCGACCCCGAAGGGTGCGCGAGGTCGTGGGTCGAGACCGGCGGCGGCCTGAGGGCCCCCCGCGGGAGTTGTTTCTCCCGGCCGTGTTACTTTCGAAGGCCGAACGCTTCGGAGAAACGTCGCATCGAGCCGGCCACAACGGAAGGCGGGAGCCCTCCGAAGTCGAAGATCCCGAGGAGGTCGGTCACGCCGGCCTTCTCGATCGCCGCGACCTTCGGGACCAGCTGCGACCCCTCACCGATCAAGACCAGGCCACGACGGTCGAGCCCGTCGACCGTGGCCATGTCCGGGGCTTCCGAGATGCGCGCCTCGTAGTTGGAGCTCCCGGTGGCGATCCGCGAGTCCAGGTAGCGCTGCAGCGCCGCCCGCGCTCCCGCGGTCCGGGACCCGACAAAGACATGGAAGGCTGCGGCGACGCGGCCCGCTGCCCCGCCGTTGGGGAGCTGAGCCCGGTACTCCCGGATGTTCCTCGCCAGCTCGTCCAGGCCTGCGACGGAAGCGTAGGGGATGAGCGCGACCGGAAGCCCCCGTTTGGACACGAACGGGAGTGCTTCGCGACGCTGGGCGGCCATCCACAGAGGGGGGTGAGGTTGCTGCACGGGCCGCACGTTCAGGGTCACAGTCGCTCCCGGGTGGACCGAGACTGCGAGCGGCTCCCCCCGGAGCGCGGCCACGAACTCGGGGAGGGCGGCATCGAACCGGTCACGACGCTGGCCCGGAGTGAGCCCGAAACCCTCGAGCTCCTGCGGGATGTACCCGGCGCCGACCCCGATCTCGAGACGGCCGCCGGATAGTCGGTCGACGAGGGCGTACTGCTCAGCAAGCTCTCGAGGCTGATGGAACGGAAGGACGGCCACCATGACGCCGAGGCGGACCCTGCGGGTCTCCCTCGCGGCCGCCGCAAGCCAGACGGGAGGGGCCGGGAGCACCCCGCCGTGGTGGAAGTGATGCTCCGCTACCCAGAACGTCTCGAAACCGTCCCGGTCCGCTTCACGAACCTGCCCGAGGGCCTCTTCGTACCGGTCCGCCCGGTGGCCGGTGCGAAGCTCCGTATCGTCGTCAAGGACGCTGAAGACCGAGAAGCGCACGCCCCAGCACCCCGGCAGAGATATACGAGGGTTAGCGTGCGGATGAGGGCCCCTGGGACCGAGCGGAGGAGGACTGACGATGGGCGCGCCTTGGCGCTCCGGCTCCTCGTTCTCGTTCCGAAAGCTTGCGATCGGGGTCCTCCTGTTCAACGCGTCAGGGGGGATCCTCTACGCGATCCTCCCGCTCTTCGAGTTCGAAAGGCCCGGCGGAGGCGCCTTTCTCGCGACCCTGATCGTGGGGGTTCCCCTCATCGCCTCCACCCTGGGGACGTTCTTCTGGGGAGCTCTCTCGGACCACTGGGGTAGGCGACGCGAGCTCCTGGCCACAGGGGTGCTCGCCCAATCGGTCCTCTTCCTCCTGTTCCCGTTCCTCACCCCTTGGGGGCTCCTTTCGGTCAGGATCCTTCAGGCGTTCCTGGGGTCGAGCGTCGCGCTGGCGACGGCGGTGGCCACAGAGGACCCCTCCCGGACCGCGGGGTCTGGCCTCGGTAGCCTCTCGCTCTGGGGCTCCCTCGGCTCCGTGGTGGGGACCGCGGCCGGCCTGCCCTTCATCACCGTACCGCAGTTCACGCTCCACTCCACCTCCGCTATGCTCCTCTTCGTCCTGTTGGGAGCCTTCTCCGCGGTCTCGGTCCTCTTCCTCCTGGGGACCGGAGAGCTCCCACGGAGGCGGTCGATGGTTCGTCGGAAGGACCTCCTACACTTCCGCGACGGGCGGACCATTCTCCTCCTCTGCGTCGCCACCGCCGTGGTCGGCGGAGCGAACTACGTGGTCTACACGCTCTTCCCGCTCTGGGTCCGGTGGGAGCTAGCGCCCCAGCATTTCTGGGGTCCGGCCGTGAGCGCGACCGAGGACCTTGCCATCCTCTCCATCGGTGCCTCGATGGGGGGAGTCCTGGTCTCCCTGTGGGCCGGGCGGGCGGCGGAGGACGGCAGGGACCGACGTTGGCTCTACGTCGTCGCCCCCGTTCTCTATTGCTTGCTGTGGCTGGGCCTGGCCTTCATCCACTACTACCCTGTGGACTTCCTGATCTGGGCTGTCCCGGGCTACGTCCTGCTCTCCATTCCGATCCTGCGTGAGATCGCCGGGCGGACCGACCCCGAGGAGCGTGGTCGGGCCGTCGGGCTCTGGAACGCGTCCTTCAGCTCCGGGGGGCTCGTGGGGACCCTCGTCGCTGGACTGGCGTACTCTGGGCCTCCTTCCTTCGCACGGCTCTTCGTTCTGGCAGCCGCCGTCGATCTTGCGGCTTCCGTGGGATTCGTGAGCATTCCGACGAGCGGTTCTGGCTCCCAAGGGACGGCCGCCGGACCGGCGACTCCACCCCAAGACGCATAAGCGACCGCGCTCCACGGTGCCCCATGCGGATCCCTTGTCGGAGGGTCTCAGAGGGCAGGGCCCAAGGTCCGGTGGCGCTGAGCACGGCCCCCCTCTCCTTCCTGGGGGAGATCGACCCCGCCACGGGGAAGGTCGACAACTCGGCCAGCGAGCTCAACGGTCAGAGCGTGCGCGGGCAGGTCCTGGTCTTCCCCATGGCGCGAGGAAGTACGGTCGGACCCTACGTGATCTACGGAGCAGGAAAGCGTGGAGTGGGACCCGTCGCCATGGTCGTGAAGGAGGCCGATGCCATCGTGGCCTCTGCTGCGGTCATTGCCAAGATCCCCTGCGTCGACCACATCGACATCGATCTCTTCCGCCAGGGGGAGCAGGTCGAGGTGGATGCCACGGGGGGTTCGGTCGTTCTCTCGGACGTCAAAGAGACCCGAGTGGTGACCGCGATCCTCCAGGACTCGAACCGGAAGATCCTCCTGCTCAAGCGCTCGAGCAAGGTGGGCTCCTACGCCGGGCGATGGGCTGGTGTCAGTGGATACCTCGAACGGGTGGCTCCTCTGGAGCAAGCGTACAAGGAAGTCGAGGAAGAGGTCGGGATCCGCCGGGATCGTCTGACCCTCGTTCGCGAAGCGACCCCGGTCTACGCCCGTCACGAGAAGGAAGTGTTCGTGGTACAGCCCTTTTTGTTCCGAGTTCAGGGGCCGAAGGTCCAACTGGACTGGGAACATACCGAGTACGAATGGGTAGACCCAGGGGAGATCCGCCGACGGGAGACCGTACCGAAGCTACTCGAGGTCTGGCACGCTCTCGAGGGCTCGGAGGCCCGTGGCAAGGCGGCTCCCGCTCCGTAAGGCCCCCAGCGGAGGCGCATCGCTCCCTTCATAGCAAGGTCCCGGTCCGGGAGTCTAAGGGCGCGTAGATCAGCGGAAGATCGCCTGATTTGCAATCAGGAGGTCTCGGGTTCAAATCCCGACGCGTCCATACTATCCTAAGTTTAGATACGGCACTTTTCATATAAGTGGACGTCCATCACTCTCTCATGGGACGCCGAAAGACCTGCCCTGGCCACGCTCTCTTGGAGGACCCTCAGGTCCGCCGGTGGTACGAGGACCTAGGCCAGGCGGCCCTCTCGACAGCCAACGTCCGCCTCGGCAGACTGGGGAATTTCTGCGAAGCTGCCAAGAAGAGCCCGAAGGCACTTCTCGCCCTATCCGAGGCCGCTCGACTGGCGGTCCTACAGGATTTCATCCAGGCTGAGCAGCGACGTGGGATGGCAGGATCGTACATCCGATCGACCAGGACCGCAGTCGCCTCCTACTTCGCATTTGCCGGGAAGAAGCTCTCACGCCTCCCTAAGATTCGGGATGCCTACGGTCGCCCGACTCTCGAGAACGAGATCCTGCCGTCGCAGGAGGAGCTATCTCGCATCTTCCGCGCGGCAACCCTGCGAGACCGCGCGGCTGCCGCCTTGGTGGCGCATTCGGGGCTGCGCCTCGAGACCCTGGGGAATTACCGTGGGACGGACGGACTACGTCTTCGGGACTTCCCAGAGCTCCTGATCGAAGGGAAGAAGGTCACAGGACCGACCTCGGGAACCACTGTTTCGTTCGAGAAGACCCCCACCCTCGTTGTGGTCCGCCCGGGACTCGACAACGAGGGGGGCAGGCTCTCCAAGGCGGGCCATCGCTACATCACGTTCCTCTCTGAGGAAGGCTGCCGCTACCTCGCCGAGTACCTCGAATCTCGCCTTCGTGAGAGCGCTGCTCAGACGCCGAGCGGGAAGACGTTCAGCGTCCCTGGGGAGGTTATGTCTCCCGACACCGACGTCATTCATCCCAACGGGCAGGGGCGGGCTCTGGTCAGGGACGATAAGGGTGAGATTGTGCGTGCCCCCGGAGGGCTCGCTGCCGTAAAGATGTTCGTCACGACCATCAACGCTGGGGACGGAATCCGTAACGCGATCCGAGGCTCGGGTTTCCAATTCAGGCCCTATGCCCTGCGCGAGTACTGGGAGACTCAGATGGCCACCGCAGAGAACCGTGGCAAGATTGCCCATCGGTTCGTGCTATACATGGGGGGCCACACGGGGGACATCTCTGCCCGTTACTCCACAAACCGGGCCCATCTTCCCCCGAGCCTCGTCGAGGAACTTCGGGGGGCCTACCAGCGGTCCGAGCCCTTCCTCTCGACGATCCCGACGAAGAACGACACGGCCCAGGCTGTGAACTCCACCCGGATCCTCCTGCTCGGCCTCAAGTATACCGAGGAGGAACTGGCTAAAGTTGACCTCGAGAACCTGACGACCGCTCAGCTTCAAGAGCTTGTCGCGAAGAAGCTGACTCAGCCTCCTGTCACAACATCCCCGCCTACGGCTCCAAACCCCATGAAGAAGCACAGGGTGGTTCACCCCACCGAGGTCAGCAAGTATCTCGATCAGGGTTGGGTCCCGCTGATGAAGCTCAGCGAGACTGAGATTGTGCTCAGCCCACCGGCAGCTTGAGTAGTCGGTGCCACCCGACGATCTTCGCGGCGTACTCTCGTGTGGGAATGTCGTCGGGCTCCGTTGAGAGGATGATTCTCAACGGGTGCGTTGGAGGCAGGAACT
>JAGWLG010000122.1 GCA_028864975.1 Thermoplasmata archaeon
AGCACGGCCGAGTTCTACAAGCAGCTCAAGGAGGCCGGGGTCCCCGACGAGAAGGCCGTGGAGCTCACCAAGGCCTTCATGGAGCGGGCAGGTCCCAGCAGCCCCCTGGGCGCCATCTTCGGGAACATTGGACCCGACCTGAAGGACTTGGGACCCCTCTTCGAGAAGACTGCGCGGGGCCCTCGGACCATCACGGTGCGTGTGGGCGACGTGGACAAGGACGAAGAGACCTCCACCGCTGGCAAGACCCCCTGATCTCCTGGCCCGAGGCTGGGTCCCGGTCGGGTAAGCTTCAATTGAGGGGCCCTCACGCCCTGGCCATGGGGTCGGGCGCCGTGAGGGAGCTTCCGTCCGTGGCGAGGAGCACAGATCCTCCTGCACCGAGCATCTCCCGAGGAGAGGCGGTCACCCCTCCGGCCTCTTCGCTCCTGCTCGGCCACGTACCCGAGCTTCGGGCAGACCCTCTGGGCGCGCTCCTGCGTTGGAATCGGGCGTACGGCGACGTGGTCAGGGTCAAGGCCCGTCATTGGACCTACATCCTGAACCACCCCGACGACGTCAAGCATGTTCTCGTCTCGCACCAGTCCCGCTACCACAAGGGTGAGGTGCTGCGCCTCGGCCGACGCGTCTTCGGGCAGGGACTGCTCGCGAGCGAGGAGCCGCTCCACCTGGTCCAGCGGCATCTGATGCAACCCGCGTTCCATCGGGAGACCCTCCGCGGCTACGGCGAGACGATGGTCGCGAAGACGCTCGAGCTGGTCGCTCGATGGCCGAAAGAGGGCGAGGTCGATGTGGCCAGTGAGATGATGCGGCTGACCCTCGGGATCGCTGCCAAGACCCTCTTCGGCCTCGACGACGTGGCCGAGACCGAGGCCCTGGCTCTGGCGGTGGACGATGCCCAGCAGTGGATCTTCCTCCGCCAGAACTCGGCCGTGCCGCTTCCCGACTGGGTCCCCACGCCGGTGAACTTCCGCTACCGCCGGGCCGTCGGTGTGATGGACCGGCTCGTCTACCGCATCATCCAGGAGCGACGCCGACATCACGAGGGGGCCACCGACCTCCTGACGATGCTGCTCGAGGCGCGGGACGAGCATGGCCATGGCATGGAGGATGCCCAGCTGCGCGACGAGGCGCTGACGCTCTTGTTGGCGGGCCACGAGACCACGGCCAACGGGCTCTCCTGGACCTTGTACCTGCTCTCGAAGAACCCCCAAGCGCTCGCACGAACGCGCTCGGAGCTACAGGAGGTCCTCGGGGGACGAACACCGACGGTGGCCGACCTTCCTCGGCTGCGCTACACCGAGATGGTCTTCTCCGAGGCGATCCGGCTCTATCCTCCGGCATGGATCGTGCCTCGCGAATCCATCGAAGAGGACCCCCTTCCCAGCGGGGCGACCATTCCCCGGGGCGCTCAGGTGGTCGTGAGCCCCTGGTCGATGCAACGCGACCGAGAATACTTCCCCGATCCCAACCGTTTCGACCCTGAGCGGTTCGCTCCCGAGGTGAAGGAGAACCGACCCGCTTTCGCCTACTACCCGTTCGGCGGGGGGACCCGAAGGTGCATCGGAGAGCCCTTCGCCAAGATGGAGGCGTCCTTGATCCTCGCCACGCTTCTTCCTCGGGTGGCTTTCTCGCTCGCCGAGGGGCAGGACGTCGCCCCTGACCCTCTCGTTACGCTCCGTCCTCGCGGAGGGATCCGACTTCGCTTGGGTCCTCCTCCGACGGCGGGGTGAAACGCCGCGTCCCCGAGTGCGACCGGAAAACCGTGACGGGGACTGACATCCTTCTCGTTCGAGTCGAACTTCCGGATTGAAGAACTGGGAGCCGCGGCGTCGGC
>JAGWLG010000007.1 GCA_028864975.1 Thermoplasmata archaeon
TCTTCCACCCGCTCCGGCTAAATAGGTGAACGAGTTGTAGCTATGAGATGAGTTGGCACCTGGAGTTCCGCACCATCGATGGGAACCGGTACCTCTACCTCTGCGAGAAGCGGAGGACCGAGAAGGGGCCCCGGAACGTCCAGCAGATCTATGTGGGCACCGCCGAAACCCTCCTCCGCAAGCTCTCGAGCCCCGGCGAGCCCCTGCGATCCTTCGAGTTCGGCAAGATGGCCGCCCTCCTTCACGCAGCCAAGGAGACCGGCCTCCTCGAGGCGTTCCAGCGCCACGTCCCTCGCCGCCCCCTCGACGAGTACGCCGTCGAGCAGCTCCTCTTCCTCCAGCTCGCCGGTCGGGTGGAACGACCCCTGAGCCGGGATGAGATGGCCGACTGGCTCCCCGACTCGGCCCTCCCGTTCCTTCTCCCTGACCTCGGTCACCCCTCGGCCCGGACCCTCCGCCGTCACCTCAAGCGCCTCTACGGGAACGGGGAGAAGGAGGAGCGAGGGAGGGGCTTGCTCACCCGCGCCGTCGTCCACCGGATCGAGGAGGACGTCTTCCGGACCCTGGTGAAGAAGGGGATCGATCCGCGCCTCCTCCTCTTCGACACCACGAACTTCTTCGTCGACCACCAAGCCGGACTCTTCCCCGCCCGAGGGCACTCGAAGGAGAAACGGTACGACAAGCGGCTCGTCGGTCTCGGGCTGGTCACGGTGGGCACCATGCCGGTCCTCACCGAGGTCTACCCGGGCAACGAGGGGGACGCCAAGGTGTTCGCCCGGGTGTTCGACGCCCTGGTGAAGCGTCTGGTCGACCTGGAGGTGGCCACGGAGAAGATGATCGTGGTCTTCGACCGGGGGATCAACTCCGAACCCAACTTCGAGATGGTGCGAGGGGCGATGCACGTCATCGCTGCCCTGAACCGCCAGCAGGCGGCGAAGCTCTTCCGGCTCGAGCTCTCCGAGTTCCAGGAGGTGGCCAAGGACGCGGAGGGGAACCCCGTCCTGGGGTTCTCTACGCGATGGTTCGGGTTCGAGCAGGACTGGCGGGTGCTCGTAACCTACCGAAGAGCGAGCGCCGAACACCAGCAGAAGACCTGGGAGGATGTGCGGGCTCGGGTCCTTGCGCGAGCCCAGGAGTGGCGGGACCACCCCGCGGCAAAGGAGAAGACGCTCTGGCGGAAGATCGCCCAAGTCATCCCGCGGGGCTTCCAGTCGGAGTTTGAGGTGAAGGTGGAGGAGGTCCCGGTGACCCGACGTGGGAGGCCCGCCACGGCTTACCGACCCCACATCCGAGTCCTACCGAGGGCGGAGGCCCGTCTGCGGGCCTCCTTCGGCAAGACGGCCATCATCTCCGACCTGAACGTCGAGGAGCTCTCGCACCGAGCGCTGGTGGAGGGGTTCGTGGCCCGGGACCAGATCGAGCAGGACTTCCGGTGGCTGAAGGACCGGTATGTGGTCTCGGCCAAGCCGTTCCACGTCTGGCACGACGCGACGGTGCCCGGCCACCTGTTCCTGTGCGCGATGGGGCTCCTGCTGCTCCGCTACCTTCAGTGGGAGATGCGGGCCCAGGACCTGTCGATGAAGGAGCTGGTGGAGGCGCTCGAAGCGATCAAGGTGGTCTTGGTGAGAACCACGGAGGGGAAGCCGCGGCTGGTCCTCGAGAAGATGGGACGGGAGGAGGCCCAGGTGTTCACCGGGCTCAAGCTGGACCAGATGATTCCCGCGTAACTCCCCGGAGGGACCCCGAAATCCGCGGTCCTACAGCTACACGATTTACCTCGAGAACTCGCCTAGCATGACCAAGTTCCGCTGACTGCCTCCCTTCGAATGCCAGCTCGCTGACATGTACATCCTCAGTCCCCGGTGTCTACGCAGTTCAAGTTGGAGTGAAAGACCACAACAACTTTACGGCAGTCAGCGACTTCCTTGTCTTCACACTTTTCCAGAACGGGTTGAGCCTGTTCTTGAATCTTACAGGGACGAAAGGCGCTAGCGTCAACCTAACTCTCCTTGACGATGGCGCCCCCTCGGGTTCCTTGGTTCTGACCCGGTCGGAAGGTCCACCTAATTCCTTTGTCCTGCCTGGACACGGGCTCGAAGCCGGTCATTCCTACACTCTCCTCTTGAGCTACTTGCCAAGTTCCATCGGTGGGGGTAAGGGTGGGGCGAATCCAGCCAGTTTGGAGCTGCGTTGGTGGGGGAACTCGAGTGGGTCCATCATGCTCTCCCACGCATTCGTCTCGAGGCAACCCGACACCTACGTTTGGAGCATCGCTCTCAGCAGTCTGGTCTGAACCGAATCAGGGGAAGTACTGACCCTTCGTGAGTGAGCCTGAACCCTCGACGTCACCCCCGAGCGGGTTCACAGGTCCGCATCGGGCACCCGCGCCCCCTCGCGTCCCACCTGTCCCCCTCCCTGACGCACCCGCAGGGCGTCCTCGCCGCGTCTCCCCCTTCTGCGAACGACTCGAGCGTCACCGCGGGCTTGGGCCATCGGTAGTGGGGCCCCAGAAGGGCCCGGTGCGCCGGGCAGGTGCACTCGCTGATGTTCCAACCCCCTCCCACCTTCTCGCAGCCACAGGGGGCCCTCTTGGGGGCGCAGACGCCCCCGCTCGCGGTCCGAAGAACCTCCAGGACGGGCTGGCCCACCACCCACTATCGCGCCGTCGCCTGGGCGCGCTCGACCGCGGCTTTCACCCGGGGTGGGAGACCCTCCGTGGACACCCGCTGGAGGAAGACCGTCCCATCGGGTCGCAGGAGTTCGTCGGGCCTGGCGCTCTTTCGTACCTGCTGGGCAACGGCCAGCATGACCTCCAAGGCGGAATCGGGCCGCGGGGGGTGGAGCTGTTTCCGCTGCCACTCGCGGTAGCTCTTGAGATCCCAGGCGAGGAACCCGAGGGCGGCAACCACCAGGGCCAGCCCTAGGGGGAGCGCGAACCCGCCCGTGGCCTTCCCAGCAGCCCCAGGATGGACGAGGGCGTCCGCGGAGATCGCCGCGCCCGTAGCCAGGATGCCGAGGCTCCAGGCCATCTGCCCCAGGTGGCCCGCCCGGGACTTCGTAATGAGACCCGTCGCCCCGATGGCTTGCGAGAGCTTCAGGACGTCCGCCATCGTGGGGGCGTCCCCGCCGAGCAGGCCCAAGTAGAGGGTCCGAGCACAGGCATCCGAGAATTCGTCCGCGCGGACAAGTCGGCGCAACCGCTTCCTCTCGCGGGGGGTGAGAGGAGTCTCTTGGGGGCCCGCGGCTTGGGCGATCTCGCGGACGCGCCCCGGGGTGAATACCAGCTCGACCGCGTGGAGCATGCGGGGTGCGGTGCGGTCGGTGTCCACGTAGCTCCCGAAGATGCACTGGGCGACGCGGTGCTCGTCCGTCCGCGATTGGAGGAGCGGGCGGCGAGCATCGAGGAAGGACTTGGCGGCAGGGAGAGCCATGCGCCATCAGCAATGACGCGCCTCAAGCATGAGCGTATGGGAGAACGGTGCTCGCCTCCCCGCGCCCCGGCAAGCCTCACCCCGATAGGGAGATGTTCCGGGACGGCGATTCCCCGAGCGATGTCCCTCTTCGGGAGGCCCACACCCCCGCCACTGAGCTTCCGCGAGCGGGAGGCGGAGATCGAGCGTTGCGCGAAGGAGGCGCTCCTCCTGGAGGCGCGCTTCAATCGCCCCATCGCGAAGAACGACCTCTTCTTGAAGCTCCACATCCCGTTCGAGCTCCTCGACCGCGTCACTCGGGCTATCTCGAGGGATGTCCGGGTGGACCTCGCACTCCTCGGCTCCTCAGAGCGCGACCGCTTGGAGCGGGAGAGCCACGACGTGATCGTTCGCGCTCTCGCGGAGCGGGCGAAGCCAATCGAGAAGAGGGGGCTCACGCTGGCCGACGTGGCGGTGCTGAGTCCACCGAACCGCTCGTTGGTGGACCTTCAGCGCCTCTTCGGTTACATGCGGGCTGTGCTGGAACTCAAGGAACTCCCTCCCCGCATCGCGATGCCGTCGGAGGTCTCTCGGCTACTTCCGAGGGCGGCCGCCCTCCCCGCCGATGAACGGACCCCGTTCCGCCTCGTCAGGGACCTCGACGTCGGAATCTACACGGCGAGGCTCGTGAAGGCGGCCCTGGGGTGACCCATGACGGAGCAATTCAAGTTCGGATGGCGACCGACGGTCGAGGGGCTACTTGCCCACGCCGAGGGGCACTTCATCCACGTACGGGCAGCTTACGCAGTGCGGCCGGTCACGAAGATTGTCAGCGAGGGGGATAGTGGGGCCTTCCCGGTCACGATCTCTGAACCGGAGGTGCCTCCTCGGAGCATCCAGCTCTCTACCGCCATCGAGACGAAACACATTCTAGAGGACTTGAGGTCGGTCTTCGACCATTCGGCGGTCTACCTGGCGAGGGAAGTTCTCCTGCAGCCGGTGATCGCCAAGACGAACTCGATGTTGGGTACCGATGGGGCGAGCTTCCCTATCTCAGCCGACGAAGAGGGGTGGAAGAGCGAGATCGGCCGGATTCCCTGGAACGTGGCCGGCCCGAAGACGTTGGCCTTCCTCCAATCCTTCCAGCCCTTCGTGGACCCCCCGAAGAACGGCTGGCTCCGGGTGCTACACAACTTGGTCAACGAGAACAAACACAGTTCACTGACGGAGTTCTTTGTCCAGCCTTCGGACGATCGGCTGTCGTTCCGACGGGGCGAGTACACTTACAGCTTGGAGGTCCTCTCGTTGACGATCCCTAGCGCGAAGCTCGCTCGGGATGGAGCGACCAGGAATCCCGTCCCGGACGCGTGGACCTTTTTCGACGAGGCGTTCGCGGGGACCAGGAAGTTCATCGAAGCGGTCGCGGCCGCCGTGCCTGAGCTTCGGAAGGAGAGCCGGGCGAATGGCGGGAAGGCAGTCTGAGCCGGTTCTCGGTGGGGCGGCGTCGGGGTGGGTCGGTGAAGGTCACTCCGGAGGCTGACGGGCTGCACCTCGTCGGCGGGCTCTTGTCGAAGAAGGAAAAGGTCGTTCCCTGGAGCTGGCTCGCGGTGGTCCGCGACGAGGGCGGGCCGCTCTCGAGCCTCCGAATGTTCTACGTCGACCCCGCGGACCCGGGGGACAAGAAGGAGATTGAACCCCCGCGAGGGGAGATCGCCGGAATCCTGGGACACTCGAGCTTCCCGCGTGAGCTCGTCTTGCCCGCGACGGCGAAGCGGTTCGGACTGGAGCCTGGACGCGTGGAGGGGTACGGGCCACCCCTCGGGACCCCATGGCTCGCGGGACCTAAGGTCGGACTCGGCAGGAATAGCCCGGATGACCAGCTGGTGGCCCTCGTGCTCAAGTCCTTCCCGAAGGTCCTCCAGGGTGGTTTCATCGGAACGACGGATGTCGCTCCGTTCGATCGCGGGGTCGCGTTTCAGAACGGAAGTGACAACAACGAAGTGGCCCGTTGGGAGGCCATATCCCCCTCGCGGCTCCCTGCCCCGAACTGTGTCTACTGGATCTCGCTATTCGGACCCGCCGATACGGACGAGATGTACGGATTCGCGCTCACCTTGGACCAAGCGCGGGCGCTCGTCTCGCACCCTTCGGCGGCGGTCTGGGACCTCCCTGACACGGTCTACTCCGTGCTCAACGCGAGCCGACCGGAGAAGCCGCTACGCTCAGGCTGATGAGGGTCGAGCTCCCGCCCGCTCCGCCGAGGCGGACCGCGTGGCGGAGGAGGCCCTTGCTCTCAAACGGGCGATGCGCCATGGGGGACGAAGGACCACGTCGGGCGGTGTGGCCTTCGAGCCGCACGTCCACCAGGTGGACAGGTGTTCGGGAAGGACCCGAGCCTCTCCAGCACAGCTGAAGAGGACGCGAACGGAGATATCCAGGGTCCGCGCTAGCTCTCTCTCATGATGGATGGCCCCCGGCTCCGGACGGGCGCCGCCGTGGTCGTCGTGGGCGCGCTGATCGTGGCGGGGTTCAGCACACTCCTCTATGGTGAGTGGGTCTCCGCACAACCTGACCCCTGGGCAGAGGTCGTCGGTAGCGTCAACGTGCAGGGATGGGGAAGTTTCGGGAACGTGGTCTACGACCCTGTGAACCGGCAAGTCTACGTGGACAGCGCTAGGCCCGGCTCCTGGTACCCCGGACAGAACGTCACCATCTTGAACCCGGCCACAGGGAGGATTGTGGGATCGGTCCCCGCCGGGCCGGAGCCCGCCGCAATGACGGTGGACACGCGGAACGGAAACGTCCTCGTCGCGGACTCAAGCTCGGCCTACGGCGGCTGGGCCGAACGTTTCAACATCACGGAGCTGAGCGGAAGCAACAACACTCCGCTCTGGAGCACGCCCCTGGACTTCATCCCCAGTGCACTGGCCTTCGACCCGGTCAACGGGCTCGTTTACGTGGGGGGGTATGGTAATCCTTCGTTCGCGAACCTGACGGTCCTGGACCCGGCGACGGGGGAGATCGTAGCCGAGACGCGAGGGGAAGCGAGCGCGGTCGCCGTCGACCCGGCGATGGGGTTGGTCCTCTTCGCGAACACGACGCGCGGGCCCCCCACGGTCATGGTCATGGACGGGAACACTCAGCGGCTTGTGAAGAATGTCACGACCGGGACCGAACCTTGGGGGTATGCCTCGCCGTCGATGGCGTACGACCCCCAGACGGGCGAGATTTTCGAATCCGGCGTCTCCCTTTCGAACGTGCGGAGGGCATCCTTCTCGGTCTTCAATGCGACCTCGGGGTTTGTCGCGGCCTCGGACGTTCCTCTGCCCGGGGAAGACGGGATAGGAGCGAGCATCGTGTACGATGGACAGAACGGACGACTGTACGCCCTGGGGTGGGAATGCGGTGGGGGTTCGTCCGGGAGTGGGTGCGTGATCGCGATCGATGGAAGGACGCACGCGATCTTGGGCACGGTACCGGTGGGCTCTGAACCCAACAGTATCGCCTTCGACCCCCAGAACGGGGACCTCTACCTCTCCGACTCCGGAGGGGCGAGAGTTTGGTTCGTCTCGACGCAGGCGGCGGCCCCGCCTCCCCTGACCTCTCTTCCGAACGCTTCGGGGCTCCTCCTGGGACTGGCGTTGGGTGTCGTGCTCGTCGCTGTCGGCGCGCGAGAGATGTGGGCGGGTCGCCAGGGCGGGGAGCACCGAGTCCCCGAATGGGTCCGTGCCGCCGAGCGGGCGGAAGAGCGTGCGAGCCGGACGCTCTTCGAGAAGCCCTCGACGTGGTTTTTGATGACGCTCACGGTCCTGGGTGCGATCCTGCTCCTGGCCCTCCTCGCGGGATGACCGAGGTCGACCGGTGGTCGGCCTCCATGTAGTCGTCCTGAACGCCTAGTTTCCGCCCCCCTTGTCGCCTTTGGAGGGTATGGAGCGCCATCCCAGTCATGGGTCACCGGGTTGAGGCCACCGCCTCGCCAGAAAGATCTGCGTCCCACGTCCCCCTGTTCCACCGACGCGGACTTCACGGGTGACCCTCCCGAACCTTTCGACGCGAACCAGGTGCCGCCACAGGCGGGCCTGGGTCGGGGCGCGCATCCCCGAAGACGTGCATTCCTCGCCGACGCGGCGGCGGAGCTCCCCCGCCGTGATGCTGCCGGTCGCGGTCCGCAGAACCTCGAGGATGGCCTGGCCAAAGCCCTCGGCGTTCGGGCCGTGCTTCGTGAGGTTCGGCGGGACCGCCACGTCCTCGGCCTCGTGCCAGCCGCCCCCGCGGGCCTCGGCCCGCGGGGTGTCCTCGGGGGGGGCCGGGGGGGTCTATCCGGCCTCTGACGGTAGCGGTGGCCCGGCCCCTTCGAGAAGCTCCGTCGGGACCTTCTCGATCCCCGGGACGCGCTCTGGCCCCAGCACCTCGAGGTCGCCGAGATCGACCGACTCCACTTGGACGCCCCACTTCCGGGCCTCCGGGCGGGCGAGGTCCCGCACGCGCTCACCGAGCCGCCCCCGGTCCTTGACGACCTCACGGATGGGGGTCCGTTTCAGCTCCTCTTCGAGGCGAGAGGCGACCAGCGCGGCCGTGGCGAGCCGGTATTCCTGGACCTTGATTATGGCGGCGACGGGGTCGGCGACCTTGAAGTAGAGCTTCCCCCCGAGGAGGGCGCGGATACCATCGGAGGTCCGGCCCTCGTACTTCGTGAGTGGTCGCTCTTGCGTCCGCAGGTCCACACGGATGACGTGGGCGAGAGGGTTCACGATGCGGAACCCCGGAGCGACGGCGCCCTGGAACTTCCCCAGGACGAAGACGAGCCCCGTCTCGTACGGGTGGATCGCCTGCATCCCGTGGAAGAACGTCACGACGAGGAGGAGGGCGAAGAGCCAGGAGAGCACCGCGAAGGTCGATAGGCTGGGCGTGAGGAGGAGCACCAAGACCCCGAGCGCGAGGAGCATGAGGATCGACACGACGAGGGCGATGGCGCCCCCGCGCCACGTATAGGCGGGAGGACCGGACAGGGTCGGGGGAGCCGTCAAAGGGGAAAGGGCTCCCGCGACCACGTGTCCCTCTACGGCGGAGGGGAGACAAAGCCTTGCCGTCCGCTGGTGAGGCTGACGAGGGCCGAGCTCCCGCCCGCTCCTCCCATCCTGACCTCCCGGCGAACGACACCTTTCCGCTCGAGCCCTACGAGGTGCCGCCAGAGCCGCGCCTGCGTCGGGGGGCGGAGTCCGAGCGCCGCGCAGCGGGCTTCGACTCGTCGGCGAACTTCCCCGACGGCCAAGGGTCCGTTGGAGTTTCGAAGGACTTCCAGGATGGTCGCGCCGAACCCCTCGGCGTCGACGCCGTGGCGCGGGACGTGGGGCGGGAGCGCTACGTCGTCGACTTCGACTCGGGAGGCTCCCCGAGCCTCCGCCCGCCGGCCCGCCTCGCCGAGCAGCTCGCCGACCATCGAGAGGCCCCAGCCGTGGGCGACGGAGGCGAGGGGACCCCGATCCGAGAGAACTGACCGAGAGACTGAGGCCCGGGTCCCCGAGCGAGGACCCGTCGGCGGTCTGGAGGACCAGCCGCATGGGTCCGAAAGGCGGGCGATGGCCGCGCCCTTGAGCCGCTCAGGCGAGGGGCAGTGAGGACTTGGGGGAGGTCTTCCACTGCTCGTAACTCTCCTGGAACCGCTGCATGTTTTCGCGGGTCAGGACCGTCGAACTCGTTGGCATGGTCCTGCTCCCCTTCGGAGGTGCAGGCTCGACCTTCCAGCTCACGAGAGGTGGCAGGAACCCGCCGTGGCGGACCTGCTGTATCCGCTCGAAAGGTACCTCCACCGCCTCCCGGGGGGCCCTACTGCCCTTGGAGAGCGGGTGGAGCCACACGGTCATCGACCGAGGGCCGAACTCCACTGGATCGGCACTTGCCGCTACGAAGGCGGGCGCCATCACGCGGCGCGTGAGCACCGGACCCCCGAGGATGCCGAGAACACTAAGAATTGCCAGGTCCGCCAGCCACCCGAGGAGGGGGCTCAGGGGGGGAGTCAGCAGAGGCTCGACTACGCCGGAGAAGAGGACGGGAAGAACCACGAGGAGGAACGCCAGCAATGGAACCCCCATGAGGTCCGCCCGGTCAAAGAAGCGGAGCACAATTGGACGAATGTCGTTCGGGTGGGGCATGATCAGGCGAACGAATGATTGGCCATGAGAGTTCTGTCCTCCGAACGGCCTTCGGGAGTGAGCGAGACCTGGGTTGAGCTCCCACCTGCTCCGCCAACGCGGACCTCCCGTCGGACGATGCCCTTCCGTTCCAGGCCGACCAAGTGCCGCCAAAGGCGCGCGGGGCTCGGCGCTGAGACCCCCTCGGCATGGCAACGCACTCTCAGGAGACGACCCAGTACTCCGACGGAAAGAGGCCCGGGAGACGCCCGTAGGGACTCGAGGACGAGGGGATCGAGCGGTCCACCCTCTCGGGCGGCGACCCGAAGGCCTGCCGGGACCCCGACATCCTGAGCTTCCACTCGGCTTGACCCGCGCGATTCCGCACGGCGCCCGGCCTCGAGAAGGAGGTCCCCTACGGCGGAAAGCCCCCAGCCTCTCGCCACGCTCAGGTCCGCGAAGGCATGAATGGCCGTGGGGTCCGGCTCTTGCCGGAATGCGAGGTTCGCGCGAACCTGGGTGGCTTGGCAGAGGTCGTGGTGATTGAGGGGGGACAGACGGGACCGGACGGCCTCCACGTCCTCGGGAAAGGCATCGCGTTCACCAGCAGCCACCACGAGGAGCGGGGGGAGACCCGCGGCGCCCTCGGGCATCAGGCGCTCGGGCCGAGCGAGGGGCCGGACCACACGGGCGAGGTCAGCTTTCGCACCAACTTGGTCAAGTAGGAGGATGGCGGGCCGGCCCATCGTCCTCAAGCGCCGGAGGAAGAGGAGCAGGCCGAACTCGGCCGAGGCTCCTCGGCCGTCGTACGACGGGTCGAGCTCGCGGAAGAGGGCGGTGGCGAGGGACGCAGGCGACCTACCGCAACCCGAGCCCCCTGCGTCCCGAGCGAGGCCCGTGCCCGAGGGGATGACCCGAGGGGCAGGGCCGGCAACCAGGGCGCTCGGAGTGCGGTGGGTGGAGGCGTCGACATGGATGACCAGAGGTGCCCCCTTCGCCCCCGGCCGGGTCAGCCGGTCCTTCGCGGTGGCGACAAGGTGGGCGGCCATCGCCGAGGTCCCCGAGCCCTTCGGGCCGAAGATGGAGACAGCGACGCGTCCCTCGTGGGCCAGGCCCCGAAGGACTCGGGTCTCGACCTCGGAGAGGACCTCGTCGCGGCCGATGAGGGCGGGCGGCGTCCAGGAGCGCTCGAGGACCTGGAGGTCGCGCCAGAGCCCGGGGGTCGCTTCCTGGGAGACTCCCAGGTTGTGGTCGTTCTCGGTCTGGGCGTGGCTGATGGTAGGCGTTGCGGACATCGGTCCCTCTCACGGAGCGAGAGGGACCGGGGCCTCCGGTGCACAGTCCGAAACGCTCAGTCGTCGTACGCGTTCTCTCTTAGCCTGAGAGTCCAGAGCAGCACGGAATCATCCGGGCGTCCAGGGCATCGTCCGCATCCCAGGGAATCTGGGCAGCTCCCTGTTCGACAAACCTTGCAGATGGTGAACCGGATTCTCCAATCGCCGACGCGAAGGCGCCGATAACAAGAAAGGGACCCTTTGAGTTGAATGGTGTTTCTGAACGGGTCTGCGGCGAAGTCTCCTCGAATCTTTCCCTCAATCCGCTTTCGCTCGCCGACGTCGACCTTGGCGAGGGTGCGGTCGAAAGTCTCGGTAGAGAAAACTTGGTAGGCCATCACCCATCCGAAGGGAGCAACCGCACTCGCCCTCGTTGGATGTCCTCACGAGCTGATGCCAAGTCGGCGGAGGACTCGGGGTCGAGAAGAATCTCAAACGTTTCGAGCCAGTCCTCACCGATGTTCAAGTGAGTGGCAACCGGGCGGTCAGCGGGAGACAGTAGGCGGACTCCCATAGGTACCGAGTCTATGGACACCATCTTGTCATCTTGGGGCACCTTCAGGCTGTGGACGAAGTCAACCAGCCTGACACGACTGTAAGCGCCATACTTCCGGGCAACTTGATCAACGATCTGGGTCAATCCGGAGTTCGCTTCGAAGAACTCCTTAGCCGTCTCAAGGAACTCTCTTCCCCTCGGTGTTACGGAGTGGTCCTCAGTGATAAGCCCCGAGGCTGCCAGTCGACCCAAATCGGAGTAGACCTGTTGAGACACCGGGCCCAACTTGTCCTTAACGAACGAGTAACGGAATGCCTGGACTCCGTCCTCGGCACAGCTGCGGTTCACCAGGTACGTCCACTTGTTAGGCTTCACCGCGCCCACCGGGTGATTCTTGGGATTGGCTTCCGCCAGAAGTCGCAGGAGGAAGATTGAGTCCACGGCAGCAGTAGGGGACGGCTGTGCTCTCAGATTCTCAGGCATGCAAATTCATCGGTCCGGCGCTCTGGGGTTCGCAGTCAGGCCGCTAGAATAGGGCATGGTCGCCTGGGGGTAGGTCTGAGGAGAGGCCCTCATCCTCGGGAGGCGCTCACGCACGGATATAGTCCCCCTCAAGCCCGGAGGCACCCTGAACGAGTCGTTGCTTAAATACGTCGATGCCGCCCGTTTGGAGGGTCATACCGATATCGTCACCCGTGAATCGGTGCAGACTCGCCCGAACCGGCAAACCCGGCGCTCCCCCGGCCTCGGCCCCGCCTCTCCAATGTAGAGGCTCACGTGCCGCGCTAGCCCCGCGAGGATTCCGCGCGGGCTGGCGTCTAGCTTGCGATAGAGAAACTCCTCACGTATCGGCAGCCGGAAACCCCTCAGGGGGACGCGTCGGGTTCCCTCATTGTCCCGCCGTCACTCCTCGACGGCAGAAGCTCCCTCAACGCTCTTGAGTCCGTGGGTTGTCGACCTCGCGAGCGGGGTAGGAGGAAGAGACTTGCCAAGGTTGCGGGGGGCCGCACGGTCGAAACTTGCCCAGCGCGCTGAGGTGGTGCTCGACCGGAAGGGGATTCGACTCCTAAACGCGGATGTCCTCAGCGTGGGGCTGGAGCCCTCCAGCGTGGACCTGATCGTCACCTCTCCCCCCTATGGCGTGGATATCAAGTACGCCACGTTCGCCGACGACCTCCCCTACGAGGCTTACCTCGACTTCACCCGGAAGTGGCTCTCGAGCTGCCTGGGGTTCCTGAAGTCGGATGGGAGACTCTGTCTCAACCTCCCTCTCGACAAGAACAAAGGGGGTCAGCAGAGCGTCTACTCTGACGTGCTCCAGGTCGCGAAGACGGCGGGCTGGAAGTACTTCAGCACGATCATCTGGAACGAGCAGAACATCTCCCGTCGGACGGCCTGGGGGTCCTGGCTGAGCGCCTCCGCTCCCTACGTGATCGCCCCGGTGGAGGTGGTGGTCCTTCTCTACAAGGGGACCTGGGAGAAGGCCTCGAAGGGAGAGTCCGACGTCGCCCGCGACGACTTCATCGCGTGGACGAACGGGATGTGGACGTTCGGAGGGGAGACGCGGGATCTGGGTCATCCCGCCCCGTTTCCCATCGAACTCCCCCGTCGCTGCATCACGCTCTTCAGCTACGTTGGGGACACGGTCCTCGACCCCTTCGCGGGCTCCGGTTCCACCCTCCTCGCCTGCCTCGAGACACGTAGGAGGGGCATCGGCGTCGAGATCTCCAAGACCTACTGTGACCTAATCAAGAAACGCCTGACCCAGGCGCACCTCTTCGAGCGACGCCTCGACGAGGCTCCGGGAGACCCCGCCAGCGACGTTCAGGCGGGGCCGAGCTCGTCAGCCCACCGAACGAGGTCCGGGGGGAGCTGACGCAGGGGACGAACGATGCCCCCCAGGGTTGTGACCCCATCCCGCGACGGGATGTAGTTCTTCCTGAACTCGGCGGCGTCCTCGACGTACAGACCGGCTAGGAAGCCCTCCGCAAGCTTTCTCGCGATGAGCGCCGTTTCCCAGGTCGGCCCCCCGAGCTCGGACTTCCAGCGACCCTTCGTTGAAGTCCCCGCATCCGGAGTTGCGACCACCACCCGGAGGTTCTTGATAGTCCGGTAGAGAAGACTGTAGAACAGCGTCTCCGTCATTCGGGCGTGGAAGCTTGTCTTGCAGCTGATGATGGCCACCGGATAATCGTCCCTTGCGGCGATGAGGTCGATGTCGCCCCAGACGCCCAAGTCCGCCTTCGCAAAGTTCCGGCTCACGACGGGAATTTTCAACAGCCGGTAAAGTTCGGGATGCCCTTCTTCGAGGCGCCTTGCCTTCTTCCCATCGAGGATCTCGACACCCTCTCTTCCCAGGCGAGAGCGATCGAAGGACTCGAGACACGCCTTGACGTGAAGCTCCCAAGCGCGCCCGGATCTCGAGGCTCGCGATTGCCGTGCCCGTACCTCGGTAGCGATATCGAACGCGTCGTCCTTCAACGGTCCTAGACAAGGGACAAGCTCTACGAAAGCCCTCCCGTCGTCGCACGGCTCGGCCGGACCGGGGAACCCACCTGCCTCGCTCACACTCCTCGAGAGGGCGCGCCGCCGACCCCGGGCTGGTCCGTCCGAAAACGTGGCCCGTTCGCGTCAGCTGAGCCCGGCAGAGCGCGCCCCCGCGCACACCGCGCCGAACGCGCACGTCCGGCACTTCCCCGGAGCGGGGTCCATCGCCCCTCGGTAGGGCTGCCGCCACTCCTCAAGCACACCGAGCACCTCGGCCCGCGCCTCATCGTCCCACCGGACGGGGATCTCCGTCCCGTCGCCGAAGGAGAGGACGCCGAAGGGCGGTGGGGCGCCGGTCGCTTCCTCCAGGAGCAGGCAGTAGGCGAGCAACTGGATCCGGTGGGAGGGGTAGGGCACCCCGCTTCGCGGCGCCCGGGTCGATTTGATCTCGACGGGAACCAGCCGGCCGTCCCGCGAGCGGCGGAGCTCGTCGGGACGGCCTGAGAGGCGATAGCGGGGGGAGGAGAGTGTGCGCATGCCGCCGCCGAGGGACGGTTGGTCGACCGCGAGGGCGCGGGCGGGGGTGAGGACGGGAGGGTTGAAGAGGCGGTAGAGCGCCCATGCGGCGACGCCGACGAGCCCCAGGAAGAGCGCCGCGTAGACAACGTCGACCATGTCGACATTGTCGACAAAGTGGGCAATGTCCACTAGAGCCACCCCAGGACGTAGGCGAGGCCCGCCCCGAGCGCGAGCGCGACCAGTAGCGCCGCCGCGTACGGCGCTCGCGACGCCTTGACCGGCATCGCGTCGACCGTCTCGATGCGCGCGTGGACCTCCTCCCCCCTGTAGAACGCCTCGACGGGGGGTCGATATTCCGCCCCCTCGGGGACGTCCTCGGGGTGGCGCTTCCAGTACCAGGCTCGCCTACAGTAGGCGAAGTCGCCGAGCTCCGAGGCGGTGGCCCAGGGGCCACCGCCGGGCCGGCCGTCCGTCTGCACGACCTCAAGGCTCGCGGTCCGAGTATTTCACCGTGGGGGGGATGGTGAAACCGGGGGAGGGGTGCGAAGCCGCCCCAACCGGGAGGGGGCGAGGTGGCTTAGGCAGTTGAAATAGGGGTTCCGCCGATGCCTGCCCATGAGCGAGGCCGCATCAGAAGCGTGTTGCCGAGAGTGCCGAGCGAGCTCGCCTGCTTATAAGCTCGGTAGCGTCGGAAAATCAACGGAGCGCGCCCCCATGAACCCAGCGAACGAGAACCTAGACCTGTGCCCGAGCTGCCAAGAGACATTCGCACAATTGGATCCGTGCCAAGGAAAGTCGTGGTTGGGCAAGCGGATCTGCAGGCTCACTGATGCTGTAGAGGAGGTCCGAGCATTTGGGATTGGCGTCAGGTTCCGGGATCCGCGCCGCACGGCGATGCTTCCGAAAGGGCCCGGAGGAATGCCATCATCGGCCCAACCTGACCGAGCCTAATCGGCGGCCCCGACATCTTTCCAACTTTGCCGACGCCGACTGGGCGTAGCTACGCCCAGTCCGCGCAGAGGAGCTCGGCCTGCTGGAGAAGCCCGAAGTCAATCGCCCCGATAGCGAAATGGTTCGCCGTCGCGCTTCGTGGACTTCCCCCGGTTCTCCAGAGAAGCCGAGTGAACGAACCCCTAGCGACTCGCTCGAGATCTCCTGCCGTACACCGGGCGCCACACCCCTGGTCGATGCTCGTATTTCCAGAAGTCCCGCCCGTTTACCTTGTACGGGCACACCCACTGTGCCGCCTCGGTCATGCTACTGAAGTACGTACCGTTGAGCAGCACTCGCCCGTCCTGGAGCAGTAGGGCACCGATCCTCCGTTTCCGCGTTTGGCCCACGAGTATGCCCCCGCTCCGAAGAATCCTCTTTCGGAGTCTGGCTGGGAGCTCCCTCCCCCTCGCAGAGACGTCGCGGCGCAGCAGCGCCCGGGCATCCGCGCGGTGGGATGCCTGGTCGAGCAAGTGGTTGAGATCCAGCGCTCGCACGAGTTTACCTCGCTGGCGTATTCCCGGCACGTCAGGACTGACGTGGTGTAGGAGAGCCTCAAGCCCTCGCACATTGATGAGCGGGGGAGAGGAGTACACGCTGAATCTGTTCCAACTGCTGCGATGGCGGTCCTTCCCATGCTGATTGAGGCGCGTCCAGAGATTCGTGGCCATCCCCACGTAATAGAGAGACTTGCCGGAGTAGAGCGCGTAGATCCCGGGTCTTCGGCTCAGGAACTTCTGAAGAGTTCGACTGTCCAGGAGCGCGCGGTCTAGCTTCTCAGCGTAGGTGTCGACGATTGCCTTCGTCGTCATTGTTTGAGAGGATGACTGTTCGGCGCTCTTAGACCATTCGAGAGCAGGGTCGGGTGGGATTGAGAAACCAACCTACTCAAGTGGTTGCGCGACGCCCCGCGGGACTGGGCCTAAATCGTTACGACCAGTCTGCTGACAGCAACTCCGCTTGGTGCAGAACGATGCGGGTCGCCTTCTCCTTCTTGTCGGCCGGGTAACCGTGCGCCTTGAGGACGCGTTTCAACATGATGCGGAGCTTCGCTCGGACGCTCTCGCGGCTCGTCGGGTCGATGGAGACGTTCTTGCGGACGATCTCGACGAGCTCAAACCGGGACGACTCCAAAGGACTTCGCAGCTCTGACCGCCGCGCTCGACGAACCCAATCGGTCGCTGACGGTGGTCACCTTTGGTTTCTCGTCTCGATCAAGCCAGCCTAGGATGTCCGAAGGGTGTGGATGCAAAACGACCATTCGCTTCGGACCGGAGTGCAAAGCCTCCTTGATGACCGTCCTGATGAACTCGTCCTGGAACGAATAACCGATGAAGAGCCAACAGTCCCGCTGACTCAGGTCCAACTTGAACTGTGCCAGCAGGTCCATCCAAGGACGTAGATAGAGGTCCTTCTGTTGGATCGGGTAGAGCATCACTTGGGCGTCTATTGGAACATCCCCAACGTGCCCTCCCCCCTTCGGGTGCTCAACCACCCTTCCGTCCCGGAGGAGGTACCAGTCGAAGGATCCGTGAAGCTTCACGAGCCGTGGATCGTTTGCGTTGAGTTGTGAAACATGGAAGACCGGGGTTCGTGTCTCGTCGAGCATGAAGGGAGTGTTCAGCAGGCCCCTCCCATGGAAGAGGCGCTCTACCACGAAGTCATAGTTCGTCGTGAAGATTGGAAACTGAACTCGTGTGAACGGTCCCTTTCGGGAGTCCGAAGGAGGGGCAAAGGCACCCTGCACAGTTTCGAGCTCTTGGAACAGATTGAGAAAGGGACGGAACAGTTCTGGCCCGCCAGTGTCGAGCGTTTCGGGAGAGCAGAGGGCTCGAACCCTTTCCTTCAAAGTGGTCAGCAGGTTCTCCGCGAGTTGGCTTTCGCGCTTACCACTCGAGAGCGAGGACCTTGGGCTCTCCTGCAATACTTCGGACACGAGATACCAACTTGGGTACCCGAGATCTTCCGCGGTAAGGTCCTTCGCAATTGCGTCAACGATACTGAAGATTGACTCAATGTCCGGGGTCACCCTGTGGCGCTTGAAACCACCCATGATCTCGTCGAATAGATCTCGCTCTCGACCCTCCTCGATCTCGTCGAAAATCGCGGGAACCAGCTCCCTCATCGTAGGGACGCCAAGCGCTCGCGAGGCCCCCGCTCCAAGGAAAACCAGGAATCGACTCACCCTCAGAGACCTCGGCCGAACGTGTCAAGAGGTAAGAGTATAGAATCGCTTGGACCCACCAGCTTTCTGCGTTGGGGGTGGTCTGCAGTCATGGTCCGCACTCGCCCCGTCCCTTCCTGACCGGAGAGCTGATGGCCGCCCCCCGGGGGTTCCTGGTCCGGGAAGTTCACCCTGATATCCTGCCACGGCGCTCCATACCCGCCCTACTCGCGATAGAGCTCGAACTCAATCTCCCGGTCGTTCTGCTTTCCCCTCGCATCGAATACGAAATGCCAGTTCCCGGTAGTTGGGATATCGATATCGACGTGGGCCGCTGCGACTTCCGTTTCTCGCTCGGCCGCGGTGAACGACTCCTCCCGATACAAGGCTGCGTAGTTCCGAGAGTCCACAATCCACAGCGTAAATCTCTGGCCGGTGGTCTCGGTTGCGACCCCAGTAACTCGATCACCCTCTGACAGCCTTCGGGAGAAGTCGCGTAGCGCCCCCGCATCGAGAACGAAGGTCTTCTTGAACAACCGTTCCGCTGCCGCGTTTAAGGCACCACCCTTGCTATCTTCGGCGGTCCGGTGCCTGCGCTGCAGATAGGGGAGCAGGGCGAAGAAGACCAGGAGAAACGTCCCAATGGCGGTCGCGACGACCGCCACAAACTCGACCCAGAATGTCCAGTCAGGCACCGGCCCCGCGCTCCTCGGACCTCACTTCACCTTGGGATTCTGCCCCCTTTCCCGTGCCCTGCGCGGGGACGAGGTTGACGCGCGCCGCGAGATCGTTCGCGATCGCCGCGAACTGCTCCGCGGCATCCTCGAGGTCCTCCGCGATCTCGGCCGCGAGGACGTGGGGCTCGGGGAGGTTCGCGGAGTCCTCCAGCGACTCGTCCTTGACCCAGGTCAGGTCCAGGCTCGCCTTGTCCCGAGCAAGCAGCTCCTTGAGGTCGTACGACCGCCAGCGACCCTGCGGGTTCGACTTGGGATCGTAAGTGGCCCTGCGCGCATGACGGTTCACGGGGTTGTAGAGCTGGACGAACTCGTCCAGGTCTTCGCGTTTGAGCGGGTTCGTCCTCAGCGTGAAGTGCTGGTTCGTGCGCAGGTCGTAGACCCAGAGCTTCGTGGTCCAAGGCTTGGGGCTTCCCGGCTTCTTCTCGAAGAAGAGGACGTTCGCCTTGACGCCCTTGGCGTAGAAGATCCCTGTGGGGAGGCGGAGCAGCGTGTGGACGTCGCACGTCTCGAGGAGCTTGCGGCGAATGGTCTCCCCCGCGCCCCCCTCGAAGAGGACGTTGTCAGGGACCACGATGGCGGCGCGCCCGCCCATCTCCAGGAGGCTCTTCACGTGCTGAAGGAAGTTGAGCTGCTTGTTGCTCGTCTCGGCCCAGAAGTCCTCGCGGATTATGAGCAGGGCCTGCCTGTCAGCGCCCGCTTCCTCGTTGGTAATGGTGAACGCTGCTTTCCTCCCAAACGGCGGGTTCGTCAGGACGACATTGAAGTGATCGCTTGGAGCGGCCCGCAGGCTGTCATCAGTCCTCACGGGGGGTTCCGCCTCGTCAGCCTGAGGGCCGATCCCGTGGAGCAGGAAGTTCATGGCGCACAACCGAGTGACCCCATCGACCAACTCAACTCCCTGGAGCGTGTTGAGCTTCAGGCGCTTCTTCTGGGCCCGGTCGAGGTTCGGATTGTTGCGAACGACGTAGTCGTGCGCCGCGAGAAGGAAGCCCCCCGTTCCACACGCCGGGTCGCAGATGGTTTCTCGAGGTTGTGGGTTGACCACTTCGACAATAGCTCGGATCAAGGGTCGCGGGGTGAAGTACTGTCCAGCTCCTCCTCTCACGTCCTCGGCATTCCGCTCCAGTAGCTCTTCGTACGCCGCGCCTTTGACGTCCACGTCCAAGCTCATCCAGGATTCGTGGTCAATCAGATCCTTAACAAGTCGTTCCAAGAGTGCGGGGTCCTGAATCTTGTTCTGGGCCTTTCGGAAGATGAGGCCTAGCATCCCCTTCTCCTTCCCGAGTGACTCGAGGACATGGCGGTAGTGGGTCTCGAGGTCGTCCCCGGAGCGCCTGAGTAGTGAAGGCCAGGCGAATTGCGCGGGTACGGGAGAAGAGCGATTCCAGGGAGCATGGGTCTGCTCGTCGGCCATCTTGAGGAATAGAAGAAACGTCAACTGCTCCAGATAGTCCCCGTACGAGAGACCCACGTCGCGAAGATTGTGGCAGTAGTCCCAGAGTCTTCGGCCTATCTGTTGGGAGTGATTGGTTGCCATTGGTTCACCTCATCCCGCGACCGGCTTCTTTCGGTTTCGTCCCGAGGGAGATGAGGCTGCCGGGGCACGGCCATGCCTGACTCGCTCGAGGAGCGCGCTCGCGGACTCGTCGCGGGGGTCCTGGGCGGCGAGGCGGCCCTCGAACGCGGTCTTGAGAATGGACTGTCGTAGTGCACTGCTGCGAGTCAGCGCCCCGCAGATTCCCAGGAGGGATTCCCGTGAGTCTTTGAGAAGGAGAGACACTTCTCGAACAAGAGACGCCTGTACCTTCAGATCTGGCAGAGGAACTAGAATCGTCTCCATCTGAGGGTGAGAGATCTTGAAGATCCCAGCCGTGGTCTTCACCCTTGCTTCGATTTGTCTTCGCACTCCGCGTGACGCCCACATGAGAGCAACCCAGCGCGGGTCTACCCGTGATCTATCCAGTCGAACTCGAGTCATCGTGTCGGGATAGACTATCTGCCGAGGGGGGGTTTGGGCTACGGTGCCCCGCCCGACCAGATGCAGACTCCCGTTTCCGCGAGAAATGAAGAACTCATCAGCTCGGATTGCTAGGTCCCTAGCTGTCTCACTGTCTAACGGCAGATACCGAACATCGGTGTAGTCGAAGCCGTTCTCGCCCATCGCTGAGAGGCGTAGCGCAGGAGTACCAGGGGGGGTATCGGAGCCTTTGATTGAGATTCCATTACAGAGGTGCTCAGTAACCAGCGACCCAAGCTGAGTCGTGGTCGTTCCCCCAATCATCCAGACGCTTTCGAGAACGCTCGCTCGGTAGCGCTCTAGTTTCGATCGCGCCAACTCCAGCGCCGCCACCCCCGCCTCCAACCTCGCGAAGTTAGCCTCGATGGCCTCCACGATGCGGCGCTGCTCGGGGAGGGGGGGGACAGGGAGGGGGAACTCCCGAACGTCTTTCTGACGGATCGCGGGATAGAGCGCCCCTTGAACCTTAGCTGACATGGCCTGCACAAAGCCAGGAGTCTGAGTGAAGTAGTAGATCCAACGAGGGTCGAGTACGCGTGTTCGGAGTACGTCGAATCCAGTCGATCCCACTGCGCCGTCAAGCGCGAGTGGTACAAGCGCTACAGCATTGAGATTCGGTCGTGTCATCGAAACAAGCACGTCACCCGCTTTCAGATTCTGCCGAGCCCGGCTAGGGGCCTCCGTATCACTGAGTGTCCTCGGCGATTCGATTCGTTTGGTCGCATTGTCTACACTGCTGATGTCGACGTAGGCGAACTCCCCTCGCTCGGTGGGACCCTCTTGCGATACCTTCGATTCAACCATCTCCCCGATGGTCGCAGCGCCCCAGCCTTCCGGAAGATTGGCGACTCCCACGAATCTCATTCCGCCAGCACCCCATTCAACTCCTCGATCACCTTCGTCAGCTCCTTCCCGAACACCACGCTCGCTTTCCCCAAGCCACCCTTCTGATTGAACGGCGGCAGGTCGAAGTCGTCCGCCTCGATCTGGAGGCTCGACGCGACGTGGTCCCGCATCATCTCGAGCCAGACTCGTTGCTCCGGTGTGAAAGGCTTCCCTCGTCGCTCCTGCCCCTTCACCCACTCCTCGAACCGTTCCTGAACGTGTTGAGGGAACGGCTCTAGCACCTGTTCTTGTTTGAGCGCAAACCGTACCAAGCTCACGATATCCGTCAGGAGCCTCTTCTGCCCTGCCCCCCGCACGCGGTCCTTCTCCAATGTCTCGTAGGCCCGCCACAAGACTTCCGGCGTCCACTGCCTGGGTGGCGCGCTGATCGTATCGGCGAGAGCCTTCACGTCCTCGAACGTGAGGTGCATCCCGCGCGGCTTCGAGTAGAGGACCTGCAGCGCCGTGATCTCGTCCCTGTGTTTCTCGATGAACTCCTCGAAGCTCCTCACGAGCGCACGCGCCTTCTCCTTGGCCTCCGCCGAGAACCCGGCCTCGAGCAACTGGTCCTGGCTCACGGAGTCGATGGTCTGGTCGGCCCGCTTCTTGACCTCCAGGATCTTCGCCCGCAGCGCGGGGTTCGCCGCGAGAGGCTTCACCGCCTCCCGCAGCATCTCCTCCTTCACCTTCGCGACCGCGTCCTCGGGAGGGGTCGCTCCTGAGGCTAGCTGGAGCGCCGCCCTCGCCCTCTCCGCATGCACCTGCGGGTCGAGAGCCCTCACCAGCCCGCCGGCGAGGTCCTGAAGGCTGGCACCTCCGCTCACCTCCTTGACCGCGACCCTCTGCTCATCGGTGAGTCGTCGGTCGAGCCTCGCTAGCTTTCCCGCGAGCGTGCTCGCCACGCGCTCCCCTTCAGCCCCGAAGGCGACCTTCTTCAGAAGCGCGGGGAGGCTTTCGAATACCCGCTCCAGCTCCACCCCCGGACGCTGGTCCAGCGAGAACGTGTCACTCAGGTCCGAGTTGCAGACCCCGACACAATCGACAATGACGAAGTGGTCCTTCGAGACCGCGTCGGGTCCCGAGACCGCGATCAGGTCCGTCGGCGAGATGACCCGGACCGCGCGCCCCTTCATCTGTTCGAAGTAGGTGCGCGACTTGACCCCTCGCAGGAACATCACGATCTCGAGCGGCTTGATGTCGGTCCCCGTCGCGATCATGTCGACGGTCACCACGATGCGTGGCTGGAAGGTGGTCCTGAACGACTGGAGGAGGTCCTCCGGTTTCGCCCCCGTCGTGCGATACGTGATCTTCTGGCAGAACTCGTTGCCTTTGTCGAAGACCTCCCGGATGGTCCGCACGATGTCGTCGGCGTGCGAATCATCCTTTGCATAGACAAGGGTCTTGGGGACCTCGGCGCGTCCTGGAAAGATCTCGGTCGGGAGCTTCTGCTTGAACGTCTCGAAGACCAGGCGAAGCTGGTCCTTCACCACGACCATCCGGTCCAGCTCTTGGGGGGTGTACGTGAGGTCTTCGTCGAGGTGGTAGGACCGCACTCGACGCGAGATGCGGTCACGCTTCTCCACCCACGCCCCCTTGTCGATGGTTCCACCGTGAACCGTCCGGTCGGTCCGGATGCGGTAGACGTCGAAGTCGACGTTGACGCCGTCAGCGACAGCCTGGGCGTGGGTGTACTCCTGGACTTCGTCCAGGATGAGCAGCACCTTGCCGCGGTCCTTGCGCGCGAGCAGGAAGGACCAGAGCAGGGAGAGAAGGGCCGCCCCCAGGTAGGAGGAGGCGCGGACCCCGATCGCCGTTCGCTCCAGGTCAAAGAAGGTCACCGCACCCGGCTCGAGCGCCCGGGAGAGCGACCACCGGGGGGCGCGGGTGGCGAGAAGACGAGAGATGGCGGACGAGAGCGCGACCTCCTGAACGATGCGGAGGGCTCCTTGCCGCTCCTCGGGGCCCTCCCTTCGGATCGACTCCCAGAGCGCGAGGGCCTCCTTCCCCCCTTCGTCCTCCGAGGAGAGCGGGCCGACCCACCGGTCGGGCTCGGAAAGGAGCTCATGAGCGTCGCGCAGGGTCGAGCCCGGGCAGGCCGAGAGCACGAGGAACGTCCGCGTGAGAAGGTCCTCGATCCGGGGCCCCCAGTAGAAGGTCTCCCCGTAGCGTTCCGCCCGCACACGCCGAAGTGCGGTCACGAGCTCGCTTACCCTTCGCTCTCGTTCCGCGCGGGCATTCGCCCCGGTGAGGCCGGTTGGAAGCTCCAGAGCGTTGATCCCTACAGGTGAACGGAGCGGGGCGACCCAGACCGATCGAGATCGCGCTGCCGGGGAGAGCAGGTGCAGGACCCCTTGAGCGGTCTCCCCCAGGGGATCGACCACGATCAGCGACGTTCGCCCGTCTCCCATGGCGTCGGCGGCCAGACGCTGTAGGAGCGTGCTCTTGCCCATTCCTGTCTCCCCCGCCACGGTCAGGTGATGTCCCTCGCCCCGCGTCAGCGACCAGCCAACGCGCTCCCCTGCGGGATCCGTTCCCACGTGGAGGTCCCTTGTTCCGGTGGAGGGGAGGGACCGAAGCCCAGGGGTCCGCCGGGCGTCCCAGGGGGGCAGCCAGAGCATCAGTTCGGCGGGAGTGACCAGCGCGGGGGCTTGCCCGAAGCCCAACACGCGAAACCAGTCCTTCGGCAGATCGAGGCGGGTCGTCGCCTCCCACTTTCGAAGCCCGCCCTCGCCGCGGACCCAACGAACTTGGAAACTCCCTCCCCCAGGGACCCCCGAGATGGCGCCCCAGAGTGAACTGACCGCGTGCTGCTCCTCCTTCGTGGGAGTGTTTCCCCCAGGCCCCGTGATGGCCAGGGCCCCACCGCACTCCCAGTAGGGACCGGGAGCGCGCTCCCCCCGGAGGTCCTCCATCTCTCGTTCCAGTCGATGCGCAGGGGGCAACGGTAGCGGCGTGTCGCGGTCGCCACGGGGGAGATGCAAAGCCCGAGGGGTCGCAGCAGGGGCCGAAGGGCCCACCGGGCGCGCCACGAACCGTATGCGCACCTCTCGCCGAGGCCCCCGGAGCGAAGGAAGGAGCAAGGTCCAGGGAGAGATCGAGCGCTCGCTTCGCGAGGACCGCATCGGGGCCGAGGTCGCTCGTGCCGTGGCCCCACCTATCGTTCCGATGAGCGAGCCCGGCGGGGGCGGACTCGGGGCCGACGGGCTCAAGGACCACGACCACGGAAGGATGCGAGGCCCCCATAGGGCCATGACGGCCGCGCGGTGCTCGAGGCGGGTGAGAAGCGAGAGCGTCCCGGCCCCGGACCTGTCGAGATGCACCTCCAACGCGAGCGTCGCGCCTCGTGCGTGCAGGGCCCGGAGCGCCTCCTCTCTTTCGAGCGCGTGTGCCCACGCGAGCTCCCGGTCTTGCCGGGCGAGGGCCCCTGGGAAGAGTCGGAACGTGGCCAGTTCCCGCGAGGGGTCCGAAGGTCGGGGACGGGAGGTGGATAGGATCCTGGGTCGCATCTGGCGGATGGGCGTCGCAGAGGATTAAAGGGCGCAGGGGACCGCGACCTTCCCTGCTAGTTGCTGGGCGCACCGATACATCCTCGAGAGATGGGTGGAGGGGGGCCACCCATGGGGGCCATCCAAGTCCAGGTCGCGGAGATCGAAGACGAGGTCCGAGAGGGTCGAGGAGGTCGTCCTGGCGGTCGAGAACGGCCAACTCACGGTCGATCAGACCGCGGACGCGGTCGCGAAACTGTTCCGTGCCTACCGCGCCAAGCGGCGGTAAAGCCCCTCGCGGTCCTGCATGTGGGTCCTGGGCCGGTCCATCATGGAAGCCCAGACGAGGCTCGATAGGGCCGGAGGCGCCGGGACGATCTCACGTCTACGACCTTCCGCCGAGGGCGGTGGCTTTCGGGCCTTCGCCACGGCGCTCATGACACCAGGATACGGCCGCGCGTCCATAGGCAGGAACGGGGCGCCGCGCCCCGGGACTCGACGTCGGCCTCGCTCCCGTCACTCTCCCCCTCCACTCGAACCCCACCCTTCATACTCTCCCGTCTCGAACTCCTAGCCATGCGCGACCTCGAGATCCCTCACGCAGGGGAGGTCCTCGAGGGCCCCCTCTTCACCGAGCCCATGCGAGTGGAGGCCGTTCGCTGGAACGGCCTCGATGCGTGGCTCCTGGACCTCATCGGCACCCAGACCCAGAAGTTTCGCCGTTGCCGCGTAACCTACGCCCATCTGGAGCAGCTCCAACCGGCCCACCCGCCCTCGAGGCTATCTGCGGCTGCGCCGTGGGCGAAGGAAGAGGCGACAGGACCACGCCCATCGACCGGGAGCGAAGGCACGCGGTGACCCCCTCCTCCGCGGGAGTGGGGTTCCAGCTGGAGGGGGTCATGCCGACCATGGCCTGCCTGACCTGGGAGCAGGCCAAGCTGCTCGGCGCCGACCTGGACCGAGCCTGCGAGGACCACGAGAAGGAACTGTCGAGCGAGCCGTCCGCGAAGTAGACCGGACAACCCCCCCCACCATCAGGTCGAGCTGAGCCAAGACTTATGACGGCTGACTTTCGATAACCGGGAGACGCTCATGGGCCTAGCCCTGCCCTTCCCCACCTATCTCGCTTCGCCGCGGGCAGCGAAGACCCACGAAGAGTACGTCGTGAGCTTGACGATCCTGTTCATCGGGCTCTTTCTCTACATCCTCACCGCCGTATGCGAGGGACTGGGACACGGGACGGGAAGTGGTCTTACCTCATTCTATTACGAAGTGGTCGGGGGCACCGGGTCCTCGATGATCCTCGTCGGGGCGATCTTCGCGTGGGTACGTCACGCCGAACTGCGACGGCTCAAGTCCGCGACGTTGATCTTTGCCCCCTGGCCCGCGACCGTCCCTCCTCCCCCGCCCCCACCTCCTCCGCCTCCCGCTGCGGTCTTCCCCCAACCTCGTGGCTGAGCGCGGTGCGTCCCAGGGTCCTTGCCGCGGGGGCCCCCGCCCTTTGCCTCTCCCCTCCGCCCTGGTGGGGACCCACGTTCGCAGCTAGCTGCTGGGCGCACCGATAAATCCTCGAGAGAGAGCTGGAGGGGGGCGCATGGGGGTTATCGAGGACCAGATCGCGGAGATCGAGGACGAGATCCGCAGGACTCAGAAGAACAAGGCGACCAACGCCCACATCGGCCGGCTCAAGGCCAAGATCGCCTTGCTCCGGATCGCTCGGGAGAAGGCGGGGAAGGGCGGAGGAGGTGGTGGGCTCGGCTATGCGGTCCGCAAGAGCGGGCACGCGACCGTGGCCCTCGTCGGCTATCCCTCGGTCGGGAAGTCCACGCTCCTGACCCACCTCACCGGGGCGGAGAGCGCGGCGGCGGCCTACGAGTTCACGACGACCACGATCATCCCCGGCATGCTCAGCTGGCGAGGGGCAGCCGTCCAGATCCTGGACATGCCCGGGCTGATCCCCGGGGCGAGCAAGGGTCGTGGGCGAGGCCGCGAGGTCATCTCGGTCGCTCGCGGAGCCGACCTCATCTTCTTCCTCCTCGACAAGGACCACCTCGAGTTCCGCTCCCTGCTCGCCGAGCTCGAGCAGGCCGGCATACGGGTGAACGGGCGCCCTCCGAAGATCGTTGTGACCGCCTTGGAGCGAGGAGGCGTCGAGGTCCACAGCACCGTGAAACTGACCAAGATCGACATCGAAACGGCCCAGGGCATCGCGAAGGAGTTCCGGGTGCACAACGGTTCCATCGTGTTCCGGCAGGACGCGACCCCAGACGAGCTCATCGACGTCCTCGCCGGCAACCGGGTCTACATCCCCGGGATCCTCGTCATGAACAAGGCGGACCTCATTCCCGCCTCGGAGCGGCCTGCGATCGTCGCCAGGCTCTCGCCCTGGAAGCCGGTCTTTGTTTCGGCCCAGAAGGAGTCCGGGTTCTTAGAGCTCAAGGAGGCGATGTCCGAGGCGCTGGCCTTCATCCGGGTCTACGTGAAGCCGCCGGGGCAACCCCCCGACATGGCCGAGCCGGTCATCCTTCGCAAGGGCGACTCCGTCGATTCGCTTCTGAAGCGTCTCCCTCCGGAGCTGGGCCTTTCGTTCAAGTCCGCGCTGGTGTGGGGGAAGAGCGCGCGGTTCCCTGGTCAGACGGTCGGTCGTGAGCACTCCCTCGCGGACCAGGACATCGTAACCGTAACGATCCAACGCGGCGCGTAGACCAGATCCCAGGCTCCTGCGCCCTTCACGGGGCCGAGCAACGGTTTTGCGAACCGACACCCCCGTGCTCACCCATCTCTCCTACTGGGACGAGCGACACGGGAAGGTGAACTTTGGGTAGGTCCGCAGGGAAGAGGCCGAGGCCCTGTTCGACCGATGTGATGTAACACCTGGGGGCTGGATCCGCTCGTGGCTGTCGGGCCGTTCTGCGGAGTGACCTACGCCTCTCGACCGGTCCCTCGGTAATGTCCGGTGATGACGAAGTGGCCCCGGTGAAACGGTTCCAGCGAGACGGAAGGCCCAAGGTCGAAGGACCTCGACAGAGAGCGGGAGGCCTCCTCCGCGGGCGAGAGGGGTCCCCGACCGCCCCCCTTCCGAAGGCTCGGGACCTTGAGGGCAAGGACCAGTCCTCCTCCACTTCGAAGGAAGAGCCGAGCGTGGTCGGTCGCGATCTCGGCCTGCTCGGGCTGGGAGATGTCCAGGTAGAGGGCGTCCACAGGAGGGACCCACGAAAGGTAGGTCCGAGGCTCCCGGGCGTCTCCCAGGATGGGGAAGAGGTTCGGCCATCGTCGTGCCACGTCAAGAAGTCGCTGGAACGGTCGGGGACTCTTCTCCACCACGTAGACACCGCCTCGGCGCCCCACCAGGTCCGCCACGTGGGACGCCGTGGTTCCGGTCGCACCCCCCAAGTAGAGGACCCTTCCTCGGGGAGGGACCGGAAGCTCGCGGAGGCCCTTGCACAGGGCGGCTCCAAGCTTGCTTCGCGTGGGGTCGATCGCCCTCCACGTCGCGTCGTCCTGCTCGCGCAACCGCTCCCCGTAGACCTCCGGGGTCTCTCCGAGGGCCCGGGTCCAGAACGTCGGTCGGTCGTCGGGAGGGGACCGCGCGAGCGACAGGCCAGGGAACGGGAAGGTCCAGCTCCCGCGGGACCGCTCGAAGGGGGTCATGGACGCCCTCCCGCCCATCGCCCCCGGCGAGGCCGCGTGCGTGGTCGAGCTCTTCGGTCGGAGGGTTCCGGCCCACGGTGCCGAGTCGGTCCGAGGCGTGCGATCGCCACCCGGACCCTTCGCGGCTCGGCCAAGCGGGCCGGCCCGGAGGGTGGGGAGAAGGGAGCGCGACGCCGTGGGCGCCCCTTCGCCAGGGCGGCGATGCGCCGTTCCCTCCGCTCCACGAGGTCCGCCCCGACCGACCCCTGGGTCTGGAGGTCCGCTCGGACCGCGACCACAAGCAGGGAGGCCAACGAGCGGGCGAGCGCTCCTCTCCGATGCGGCGGAACGCGGTCCATCCCCTCGGCCCCGACCATGACCCCGTGCCGAGGGCCTGGGGTCCCAGGTCTGCGCCGTCGTGCCCCCAGGACCTGCAGTCGCGAAGAGTTGAGCCGCAGGAGGGCCGAGGTGGAACCCGCGAGGGCGAGGAGCCGGGCGGCGGTCCGGCTTCCCACCACCGCTGAGGAGTTGGGCAAGGTCCTGACCGCGACCTCGTTCAGCGCACGATCGAGCTCCTGCATCCGCCCATCGAGCGATCGAAGGTGTTCCTCGGCCTTGCCGGCGTAGGTCGAAACGGGGGTGCCAGGGGCAGCCGCTCCCGATAGCGCACTCAGGGCCTCACGTTCTTTTCGCAGAAGGCGCTGGAGCCGGTCTCCCTCTCGGCTCAGGGTGATGATGACCTCTTCGGGGGACGCGAGCCGCTGCTCGAGGGCGGCTGCCGCGACGCCAAGGAGCAATTCTCGGTCCGGCTCCCAGGTCGCGGGTGGAAGGGCCTCTCGCAACGAGGCCACCTCGCGAGAGGAGGCCTCGGAGACGCGAAGCTTCGCCGCCTCGGCGAGGGCCCTCGCAGTTCGGTCCCCGACACGGACGGGGGGACCTTCGCGGTACGAGGAGAGGGCGCCCACCGCGTTCCCCAGACCGCGGGAAGGCAGTTCTCCACGGGCGAGCGACGCGAGCGCTTCGAAGAGCTCCTGGCCCTCGTGCGACCCCCCTGGCGAGAGGGTAACCCGACGAGGTTGGCGGCTCCCCGGGGTGAAGACGAGCAGCTCGCGTCCCACGACCAGGAGGAGGGGCCCGACGCTCACGGTCGATCCGCTCCGGGATCACGCGCCCGCGAAGTCGGAGAGCTGGCGCTGGAACCTCTGGTGCTCCTGGGGAATGTCCACCGGGTAACGGCCGGTCAGGCAGCCGACGCAGAGCGAGCGCTCGGAGAGGTCGATCGCCTTGACGAGCCCCCCAATCGAGAGGTAGCGAAGGCTGTCGGCGCCCAGGAGCTTCGCGACGTCCTCTTCGGTCCTCTGGAAGGCGACCAGCTCTTTCCGCTCCTTCATGTCGATCCCGAAGTAGCATGGGGCGACGATCGGAGGGCACCCGATCCGCAGGTGGACCTCTTTCGCGCCGTTCTCGCGGACCATGGCGACGATCTCGCGAAGGGTGGTGCCCCGAACGATGCTGTCGTCCATCAGGACCACGCGCTTGCCCTTGAGGATCCCTGGGAGCGGGTGCAGCTTCACACGGACCTCCTCCTCGCGCCGCTTCTGGTCGGGAAGGATGAAGGTCCGCTCGACGAAGCGGCTCTTGATGAGCCCCTCGGCGTAGGGGATCCCTGCGACCTCCGAGAACCCTAAGGCCTGGGGCCGGGAGGAGTCGGGAACGGGAACGACCACGTCCGCCTGCACCGGCCCCTCCTTCGCGAGCGTGGTCCCGATCCGGTGTCGCACCTCATAGACCAGTTTCCCGTCCATGATCGAGTCGGGCCGCGAGAAGTAGACCCATTCGAACATGCAGTGCGCGAGCTGCTTGGCCGGTGGAGCGCCTTTCGAGGTGTGGAGGACGTTCCCTCGTTCTACGGCGATGAGCTCCCCCGGGGCCACATCGCGCACGAGCTTCCCTCCCATGAGCTCAAGCGCGACGGACTCGCTGGCGAGGGCGTACCCTCCCTCCAGGGTCCCTAGGCAGAGCGGTCGGATCCCCTGCGGGTCTCGGAACCCGTAGAGTTTGTTCCCGTGGAGGAGCGTGACGGCGTACCCTCCGGACATCTCGACCATCGCTCGGCGGATCGCCGTGGGCATGTCCCGGCTGCGCGTGAACTCGTGGGCGATAAGCTGCCCCATAGCCTCCGTGTCCGAGCTTCCCAGGAACTCCACGCCCATCGCGGTGAGACGGGAGCGGAGCCGGCGGAAGTTCACGAGGTCGCCGTTGTGGCCGAGGGCGAGCTCGTCGTCCCCCATGCCGACGTTGAGCGGCTGGACCGTGTCCTCCTCCATGATGCCCGTCGTCCCGTATCGGACGTGGCCGATACCGATGGAGCCCCGCAGGGTCTCCAGCGCATCGCGGTCGAACACCTCGTGGACGAGGCCCCGGGACTTGCGGGTGTAGAGCTGGCCGTGGGAGGCTGTCACGATGCCAGCGGACTCCTGCCCCCGATGCTGGAGCGCGCGGAGCCCTCGGTAAAGGTACGGCGACGCCCCCTTGCCGGGGACCGAGACCCCGACCACGCCGCATTTCTCGCGGACGTCCACGTCGGACGGAGCGTCCGGTGGCTTAAGGCGTACGACCTCGCCTCCGACCGGAGGTTCGGCAACCTTCTCGTACTCCGAGGTCCACTCGTCGCGCCGTCCTCTCCCCCATGTCGTCGGATCCGATCGCCTCTCGCATTCCACGAATCCCTCTCGCCGTCCACCGTTGGTGCGGTCGTGCCCTCGTGGTCACAGGGCTCGTCATCGCGCTCGTAGGCGTGGCGACCTTCCATCCTCCGACCTGCACGGGGGGAGGTCCGGGATCCCCGTCGGCATGTACCTCGTGGGAGGACTCCCAGTGGTTGATGATCGGCGGGGTCTTCCTCGCGGTGACCGCGATGCTCTATCTGGCCGCTTTGCTGAGGGAGGAAAGGCGCCCGGCGGAACCGGCGCGAGGGTCGTCCGTCGTCCGCCCAGGTTCCCCCTGACCGGTGGGGGTCTCAAGGGCGGACATGCCCTTGGTGTCCGGCCAAAGTTCCTTAGGCGGACTTGAGTGTCGGGGGGTCGTGGTTACACGCTACCCGTTCCCACCGCCGTGGAAACTACGGGACCTCGCAATCCAGGAAAACTGGTGGCTGGGAGAGATCCACCGGCGATACGCGGCCGCGCGTTGGAAGTGGGTGGCGGCGTGGGCGGCCGGCCTCGGATGGGCTCTCGTCATCACGATCTGGATCGGTTTCTACCTCTTTGGCGGCCCCTTGATCTGTGTCAGTCCACCCCTCGCGTGCTCCGGGCCCCTATCGACCGCGTTGGAACTTCTCGGGCTGGTCCTGATCTTCGAGGCGTTCCTGGCGAGCGAGGTCCAGCTGACCACGTGGGCCGGCAACATGGGCGAGGCGATCTTGGAGGCCGCCCGCAACGCCGTCGACGAGCACTTCGCGGCGGCTGAAGACTCAGCGATGGCCGACGCGCTCCGGAAGGAGCTTCAGCGCTTGCGACCCATCGTAATGGACCGGTACCGGCTCGGCGCTGGGGGCAGCAGTACGTACCTGTTTCGTGGCTCGGTCATGAACGTCGCACGCGCGCTCGCCGACCAGTGTCGGTCCGCGGCGCCGCCGCTCCCTCCCTCTTCGTGAGGGGCCGCGGTAGTGGGGGCCCACGAGGACCCACGGATAGGCTCGGGACCGCGGAAGGCAACGTACAACAGGAACAGGTTTCGGGCCCCCGATGACTCGGGGGCCCGGAGGGTTGCGAAGAGGTGTCAGCCGAAGAGGGCCGAGAGACCCGCGGACGCCTCCTCCTCGGAGACGGCCGGCTTCTCTTCTTCCTTCTTCTTCTCTTCCTTCTTCTCGCCGCCCGCGTGGGCCGCAGGCGCCGCCGCGGCCGGAGCTGCGACGGCCATGGTCTCGGCTTTCGCCAGGACGTCCTTGATGTTCACTCCCTCTAGGGAGGCCACCAGGGCTTTCACCCGGGCCGCGTCGCTCTGCACCCCGGCGGCCGTGAGGACGCCGTTGATGCCCTTTTCGTCGATGGGTTTCCCTGCCGCGTGGAGCAGCATTGCGCCGTAGACGTACTGCATGTCTCTCTCCCTCCGAATTCACTTCGTGTGGAGCGTCTCGACCGCCCGGGCCTGCCGTTCGGCCTTCATGAGAAGGGCCTCGACGGTCTCGGGCGTGGGGAAGGCCGTGTCCAAGGCGAGGGCTCTGGCCTCGCGGTAGGCACGGGCGAGCAGGTGGGGAATCGTCTCGGGCGAGGCCCAAGCGAGCTCCACGGCGAGCTTCAATGCCTGGCGGTGCGCGACACCGAAGTCCGCGCGCAGCACGTCCAGGTCGACCGCGAGCGAATCGCGGGGGTAGAAGAAGTCCGCTTCGACCGCCCCGCGGAGCATGAGCCCCACCTCGAGCGGGAGGATCTCGAGCCGGGTGAGCATCGTCGCGACCTCGCGAGAGATGACCGCCCCTTGCTTCACGATGGTCGTGTCCTTCTTCATCACGACCTTCCCCTTCTCGATCGCCGCGGGGAAACCGGCGTGCTGGAGCTCGCCCACGATCGGGCCGGGCTTGAAGGACGTCTCACCGGCCTGGACGACGATGTCCTTGGGCGCGTGCTCGCCCCCGCGGGCGGCGGCCGGCTGACGGGTCTTGTCCAGCGACCCGTAGACCACGAAGGGATTCGCCTTGGACATCAGGAGCGCGGTCTGGTCCGAGACCAGCGGGAGGAGCTGCTTCAACGCCGGGCGCGACTTCGCCGCCTGCTCGAGCGCGTGGCCGATCTGCGAGTTCGGGGCCACACGGATCGGGCTCCCCTTGGCCGCCAGGTCGCGTCGCATCGACTGCAGCGCGGCGGCAGGGACCCCCCGGATGGCGACCACCGCGACAACGGGGTGATCGGCGATCTCCTTGGCCAGCCGCTTGACGGCGTCCTTCTTGCGCTGGCGGGTGGGGCTCGTCTCAACAGCGTGGTGGGCGGCAGAAGAGGTCGAGTGAGCGGCAGCGGCCATCGGTTCCCCTTCCTCCCTTACGTCCGGTTCACCAGAGTCGAACGGCCGGTCCCATCGAGGTCTTCACGTAGACGCTCGCGATGTTGTGCCGTCCCCTCTCGAGCTTGCCCACGACGCGGTTGAGGACCAACTGCAGGTTCTCCGCGAGCTGCTCAGGGGGCATGCTTCGGATCCCGAGCGGGGCGTGGAAGGTGCGCTTCCCTTTGTTGCGGACCCGGATCCCTTGCTTCAAGTTCTTGATGATGGAGGTCGGGTCGCTGCCGGGGGGGATGGGCCGCGGCACCTTGCCTCGCGGGCCCATCACGGGACCGAGCTTCTTTCCGATGAGGGGCATCATCGGGGCTTCGGCCAGGAAGAAATCGATCGCGTTCACCTGCTTGCGGGAGATGCGCTTGGTCTTGAACAGCTCATCCATCTGGTCGGGGGTGATCACGAGATCCGCGACGCTGCGGACCTTCTGGGCCATCTCGTTGCTGCCGAAGACCCCGACCTTGATCGTCTTGCCCCGGCCCTTCGGGAGGATGACCTCCTCCTCGACACGGTTCTTCGGGAGGGTGAGGTCCAGCTCCTTGAGGTTGATCGCGACCTCGACCGTCTCCGTGAACTTGCGTTCCGGGGCGGCCTTGAGGGCCTCCTGGATGGCCTCGACGGGGGTCTTTTCCGCCATGGGAGTTCCGAGCGGCGGCGCCAGAAGAAGGTGCATATAAAAGGGTAGGGACGCGGCCCTCGGCGCCGGGTGGTGCTGCGAGCTGCCCCGCGCGGTCCCTAGCAGTTCGCCGAGGAGGGGGGCTCGACGGGAATCTGTCCGCTCCCTTGGGTGGTAGTCCCCCCCGAGCTGTACGTTGCCGAGACGACAAGGAGTCCCCCCGCCGCGTCATTGGCCGGCACGGTCCCGGTGACCGAGGTCCAGATGACATCGCCCGAGCCTCCTCCCGCGGACTGGCCCGTGATGAGGACATCTCCGGGGAGGCCCGAGACCATCACCGTTTGCCCGGCCAAGGTTACCGTGGCGCCCGACAAGGGGTACCTGTTCTTGTCCGACACTGAAACCTTGAGCGCGACGTTGGCGTGGGCGTTCACGGCGAAGCTGCAGCTTCCATCGGGGCGGGTCGTGAAACAGGCGCTGTCGCCGCCGACCGCCGTATTGCATGAGGGATAGTCCGGTTGAGAGATGGTCGTGCTGCCATCCCCCGCCACATCGTATGTCATCGACCCGATCGAGGGGGCCACGTACCCTCCGCAGGTCTGCGAAAGCGACTGAGAGAGGGCGATGGCGCCAGTGGTCGCGTTGAAGATCACTTCGAACTCGGGATAGGTTCCTCGCGGCTCACCGGGAGATGAGGTGAGACAGACCCCGACCAGCATCGCCCAGTAGGTCCCTGCGGCAAAACCGCCTCCGTATGACTGCGTGAACCGTATCACTCCAAGCTCCACGCTCGCGTTCGGGTAGGACTTGAAGGTCTGGGCCGCTCCTGCGGCCATACCGTCGCTGGCGGCCTGCGTACTGTCCATGATCCCGGTCGGGATGGCTCCAAGGGAGCCCACGGGGATGGACGTGCACGTCGACAGGCTGGCTGCGGAGCCGTTCTCGACCACCACAGCGAGGGAGGCATAGGAGTTCGGCGCCACGAGCTTCTCGTAGAAGAACGCCCAGTCCGGAGCGAGCCCCCCGGTCGTGGACCCGATCATCGCCGGGACCCACATGGTACTGCAGCTTCCCTGGCCGCCTTCGCGGTAGGCCTGGGGAGAGGAGATCGCGATGGCCTCGTAGAGCATCCAACCTCCGCCCTGGTCGCCTTGGGCATAGGGGTCGGCCATGGCACGGGCCTGGGCAAACGACATGCCGTTCGTCGTCGGTCCCGGAGGGTGCCCGAGCCCGAGGGGATTGCCGAGCGGGGCGGAGCCCAGGGAGGGTGCCACGACGAAGAGGACCAGGAGCGCGGCGACGACCACAACAACGAGGACACCCACGAGGCGGAGCGAGTGGGTTGAAGGACGAGGGGCGTAGGCAGGGGCTGGACCATAGCCGAGCCCTCCCGCGGGAGGAGGATAGACGACGCTTCCGCATTGGGGACAGGGGGTCGGTGAGGCGGCCGGCGTGAAGGCGCCGCACCGAGGGCACGGGAGCCAAGGAACCGTGCCAGGGGTCGCCAAAGAGCCTCCGGGCTGGACTATGCGTCCAGGTCGCAGAAATACCTCTCGTTGTCGCGAGGAGGGGCTCCCGAAGTCAGGGAGCTGGCGTCTCGCGCTCGGCGACAGGAAGCCCTCGGTGGTCCTCCTGCCCGCAGCAGGCGAGCGGGTTCAGTCCGTGCCGGCAGACCCCGACCGTTCCCGAGCTCTCGTGGACGAAGCCCATCCCATCGACGAACCTCAGCGTCCCCTCGCACCAGTGGCAGATCTTCGGGGCGGCGTACGAGGCTTGCCTCGCCTTCGAGCAGGCAGGGCAAAGGTCGCTCGGTCGCTCTTCCCCGTCCTCGTTCCCGACGACGATCCCGCAGTTCCAGCAACGGTAGAACGGCATGCGACCTCGTGCGAACGCTCTTCCTGCGATAGGTGCGCGGCGACTTAAGGAAGTTCGGGGCTCGGCGCGTGACCCCGCGGGTCCCCACCGCGGGGTGCTCGACAACCTAAACCAAATAATACGAACAGAATGTGGCTCCAGCCCAAGCGGGGCCCGAGGGTTCGTGCCAGAACGAGCCTTGGGCTTTGCCCTGACAGGGAGACGATGACCGAGCTGCTAACCGAGGTCCGAAAGCTCGGGTCCTCCTGGGCGCAGTTCGATGCCTATTGGGCCCAACCCGCGAAGCACGCGAAGTCGGCGCCCGGGCTCGTGATCATCCACACGATCCTCGGGCTCACGGAGCACGAGAAGGCGCTCGCACGGACCTTCGCCGAGCTGGGGTTCGTCTGCGTGGCTCCGGACCTGTACAGCCACCAACGGATGCAGGTCCCCCCTGAAGACGCCCAGGAGGTCGAACGAATCCTCCGGGACGTTCCCTTCAATGGGACCTTCGTTCCGGGATTCGAGAAGGCGATCGCCTCCAGGTCGCGACAGGACCAGGAGCGCCTCCGCAAGGCTGCCCGCGTCGGGGTCTTCGCGCCGGACCCGAACGCCCTCTCGGACCTCAAGGTGTGCGTCTCGACGCTCTGCGCCACCCCGGGGGTCGATCACCGGGGGGTCACCTGCATCGGGCTCAGCATGGGGGGAGGTTACGCATGGACGCTGGCGACCGTGGAGCCCCGGGTCCTAGCGACGGTCGTCTACTACGGTCGGCCGCTCCTCCCGTACGACCAGCTCCAGAAGCTCAAGGGACCGGTCCTCGCCGTCCACGCGGGGGAGGACACTCGCCTCCTCGAACTGCTCCCCGAGATCGAGGCGGAGATGTCCTCCCAGGGGCGCTCTTTCACGCACATCACCTACCCCAAGGTGCACCACGGATTCCTGAACCCCGAGGTCTCGGCCTACCACCAGGGATGCGCTCAGGACGCGATCCTTCAGGCCCTGGCCTTCTTGAAAGAGGTCGAAGGGTCGATCCCCAAGGAGGCCGAGAAGGCCCTGGAGAGCCGGCTCCTGCCCGCCGACGCCGCCCCGCCCGGGCGCGCGGTTCCCTCCCTCGCGGAGGCGCCCCCGGTCCAAGTTCCTCGCCCCTCTGCGGAGGCCGAAGCGGTCCCGGTCGCGGCAGTGGCCGCGACGTCCGTGGCCCCTCCTACCGAACCTGAGGGGGAGGCCGCCTCGGAGGAGGTCGCAGCAGAGGTGCCTGCGGAGGTGGATGTGGAGGCCTCGGCGGAGGCGCCAGAGCTCGAATCCTCGGAGGAGCTCCAAGCCGAGCTCTCGGAGGAGGAAGAGACCAACGAGGTGGAAGAGGAGGCGGAGGAACAGGAAGCGCCGAAGGTGGAGGCGGCCCCGGAACCTTCCACTCCCGAACCCTCGAAGCCGGTCGCGGAAGGGCCGGCCCAAGAGGAGCTCCCCGCGGACCCGGTCGCCGCCTCGACAACCCGCCCCAGCCCTCCTGTTCGCCCGTCGGCCGCTTCAGCTCCCCCGGCGACACGATCGAAGGCCGCCGTTAGTGCCGCCGAGGTCGAACTGCTTCTGAAAGGGGTCGCCCCGGTAGGCGCGTCGAGGAAGGGGTCCCCTCGAGCTCATGAGGAGCCTCCGGCGAAGCCCACCCTGGCCGCGGAGGGCTCCAAGGCGCGTTCAACCCCCGCCCCCAAGCCCGCGCGCCCGTCCGCCCGCGAAAAGGAACGCGAGCGGGAACGGGAGAAGGAGCGGGAGCGGGAAAGGCAGAAGGAGAAGGAAAGGGAAAAGGAGCGCTTGGCCCAGCGTGAGCGGGAGAAGGCTCGCGAGAAGGCCAAGGAGAAGCCCAAAGAGAAGCCGGGGAAGGGCAAGGAACCCGAGAGGACGAAGGCCGCTTCCCGCAAGGCTAAATAGAGCATCTCGCTCGGCGGCCCGCCCATGCATTTCCCGAAGGAGATCAAGACGTACTGCCCGAAGTGCAAGACGCACACGGACCACGACGTCGAGAAGGGCAAGAAGCGGACCGCGAGCGAGCTCGCCTGGGGTCAGCGACGCTTCCGCCGCGCCCAGCGGGGGTACGGAGGGTTCCCCCGACCGAAGCCGGAGGGCCGCGCGAAAGCCGTCCGCCGGGTCTACCTCAAGTACCGTTGTCAGAAGTGCAAGTACGTGGTCCAGCCCAGGTCGTTCCGCTCGAGCCAGCTCGAGCTCACGGACAAGGGGAAGTGATGGCGCCGGAAGAAGAGGGCCTCCCGCCCGAGAACGCGCCCCGCCCACGCGCACCGTTCGTCGTCGTGAAGTGCAAGGACTGCTCGAAGGAGCATGTCGTCTTCTCCCGACCCGCGACCTCGGTCAACTGCAGCATCTGCGGGGCTCCGCTCGCGCGCCCCACGGGGGGCCGCGGCAACTTCCTGGGCGAGGTCGTCCGGACGGTGGCGTGAGCCCTTCCCTCCGGAGGGGGAAGGGACGGGGGTCGGAGGATGCCACTACGAGGAGAGTTCCCCGAAGAGGGGGAACATGTGGTCGCGACCGTCCAGTCCGTGCGCAATTTCGGGGCGTTCGTCGCCCTCGACGAGTACGAGAGCCGGGAGGCGTTCATCCATCTTTCCGAGGTCGCGACGGGGTGGGTCAAGTACATCCGTGACTACATCCGGGAAGGTCAGAAGATCGTCGCGCGGGTCATCCACGTGGACCGGGACAGCAAGCAGATCGACCTGTCCTTGAAGCGCATCAACGAGCACCAGCGCCGGGAGAAGCTTCAGACCTGGAAGAACGAACAGCGGGCGGACCGTCTCCTGACCGTGGTCGCCCAGTCGCTCAAGCTCGACCTTCCGCAGGCCTACCAGCAGTTCGGGGAGGGGCTCGTCGAGAAGTACGGCTCCCTGTTCAAGGCCTTCGAGGTCGCGTCGCTCGAGCCCAAGAAGGTCGCCCAGGACGGGTTCAAGGGGGCCTGGGTCCAGGCTTTCACCAAGGTCGCCCGGGAGAACATCTCCCCTCCCAAGGTCTCGGTCTCCGGCATCCTGGAGGTCGCCCACCCCGGGTCGGACGGGGTCGTCCACGTGCGCCAGGCTCTGGCCGAGGCGGAAGCGGTCTCGCCCGAGACCGTCGAGGTCCAGTACGTGGGAGCGCCGAAGTACCGCGTTGTCGTCTCCGGCACCCAGTACAAGCAGGCGGAGGAGATCCTCCGGAAGGCCAGCGACGCCGCCCTCTCGACCATCAAGTCCTCCGGGGGCCGAGGGAACTTCACCCACGCGTGAGGTCTTCTGCCCGGCCATGACCATGACGAACGCGGAGCTGCGCCGCTGCCGCGCCTGCCACCGCTACACCTTCCAGGAGACCTGCCCTCAGTGCAAGGCCACCACCGGGAACCCACACCCCGCCCGTTGGTCGCCCGAGGACCGCTACGCACGCTACCGGCGTGCGCTGCTCGCCGAGGTCGCGGCCCGGGCCGTCTCCCCTGAGCCGGGGGGCACCGTCGAGGGCTCCCCGCCCTCCGAGCAGCATTAAGAGGCGCGGAGCCTTTCGGGGGCTCTGATGCAGCAGCGGATCAAGGTCGTGAACGAGATTAGCGACCTCGTGCCGGTGCTCCGGGCAGTCGACTCTCCCCTCAAGCTCCAGCTCTTCCAGCGGCTGGCCGAGACCTGGCTCACGCTCCAGGACATCGAGACCGAGTTCGGGAAGGAGGGCGTGAAGGTCCTGGGCTTCTTCGAGAAGTTGAAGCTCGTCGACTCCCGGTGGGTCTCTCGAGAGGGAAGGAAGACCCCGGACAAGAGCTTCCACAGCTACTACTCCACGGTCAACATCAACACGACGGCGCCCCTCTCGGAGATCTCGGAGATCCTCTCCGTCGCCTCGATGGCCGACAAGGACTACGGGCGACTGGAGAAGCAGATCATGGATTGTGTCGGAGACCAGGGCCGGTTCTTCTCCGACGTCGCGGAGGAGCTCAAGATGAGCCCGACCCGCCTCAAAGGCCTCATCAAGAGGTCCGAACGGCTCGAGTTCCGGGGCCACCGGATCGAGCGCTTGAACGGCTCCCGCGACTGACCCGATGGGCGAAGGCGATCGCCGACCCCGCGTCGAGGTGCTGCGTCTGGGTCATCGCCCCTCTCGCGACCCCCGGCTCACGACCCACCTCGCGCTCACGGCCCGGGCCTTCGGCGCCGGCGCGATCCATGTCGAGCCTCCGGACCTCTCCCTTGCCGAACGGGTGAGGTCGGCGACCGAGCGGTTCGGAGGGGAGTTCCGCGTCGAAGGGGTCCGTGCGTGGCGACCCTTCCTCAAGGGATGGGCGGGGACCACCGTCCATCTGACGATGTACGGAGAGGACCTGGACGAGGTAGCTCCTCGTCTCAAGGTCGCTCCCGGGCCGTTCCTGGTCATTGTCGGGGGCCCGAAGGTCCCTCGGGAGGTCTACGAGCTCTCCACGTTCAACGTCGCGGTCACCCATCAGCCCCACAGCGAAGTGGCCGCGCTCGCGCTCACGCTGGACCGGCTCCTCGGGACGCCCCGGGAGGAGCTTCGGCCGCGGGCGAGGCTCCAGGTCCTTCCTCACCCGAGGGGCAAGAAGGTGGTCGACCACGAAGGCCGCGCCGTGGACGGGTCGTCGGCCGACACGGAAGATCTCGAGGACGAGCCCGCTCCTCCCCCGGCTCTGGGGTCTCCATGAACGACGCGATCCCCCCGGCCCGAGCTCCCCTGCGGGCTCGGGCCCCCGGCAAGGCGATTCTTTTCGGAGAGCACGCGGTCGTCTTCGGAAGGACCGCGGTGGTCCTCGCCTTGGAGCTGGGCACTGAGGTTGCGATCGACGAGGGCGCGCCTGGCGGTGAGAGCACGTACAACGGATCCGCGGAGGCAGCGCGTTCGAACCCCTACCTGCAGGAGGCCCTTCGGTCCCACTCCGCGGGCCACGCTTTGGCGCTGAACGTCCGTTCGGATATCCCGAAGGCCTCGGGGCTCGGTTCCTCCGCCGCTTTCACGGCGGCCTTGATGGCGGGACTGCTCTCCCTTCAGGGAGGGTCTTCCCGAGCTCGACTGGCCGAAGAGAGCTTCCGAACGGAGCGGGGCGCCCAAGGGGTGGGCTCGCCTGTCGACACGAGCGCGGCCGTGGCGGGCGGGGTGCTCACCGTCGGGCATCAGGGACTCCCCGGCGCCACCGCCCTCTGGTCGCTACCTGCGGTCGACGGAGGCCCACCTTGGAGCGTGGGGCGGGTCCCGGACCCCGGCTGGACCTGGGTCGTGGGCTACACGGGCGTGCCCAAGGATACGGCGACGGTCGTGCGGCGCGTGGGCGAGCGCGTGAAGCGCCCCGACGGGGAGCGTCTCCTCGACGAGATCGCGCACGTCGCGGTCGAGGGCGTCGAGGCTCTTCGAGCAAAGGACCGCGCGGCGGTGGGACGGGCGATGAAGGAGAATCAACGGCTCCTCGTGGACCTCGGCATCTCCCACCCGCGTCTCGAAGAGCTGCTCGCGAGCATCGACCGCTACGCTTTGGGGGCCAAGATCACAGGGGCAGGCGGAGGGGGGTCGGTGGTCGCCCTCCCTCGGGAGGGAGAGGAAGTGCTCGTCGGACGGGCGATCTCCCATGCGGGCGGCGTGCCGTTCCTCGTACGAGTTGCCCCCAGCGGAGCCGCCCTGGAGGCCTGACCGGTCCCTGAGCGGCCACTCGCTGTGGAGTTGATGGCGAGCGGCCCTTTGAGATGAGGAACGCATCTCCTGGCGCCGAGCTTTCGTCGATCGCCTGCGTACCCGCAGATTGAAGACCCTTGGAGGACTTCTCCCGCGCAGCGGAGTGGCGGCCCCGCCTTGCGAATGCGACTTTCACACCTGCGCGCGGTCGGGCCTGGAGGAGAGGCCATCCCTGCGCCGACACCGTCGGTGACGGAAGCCAGGGTCCTCGCGAGCCTCCGTCGGGTCCTCCACGACACATCCTTGTGCTCTCTCGCGACGGTCGCGGACGATGGGGGACCCCATATCTGCCACGTCTACTTCGCTTTCGACCAGGAGTTACGGGTCCACTTCCTCTCGCACCCCGATTCGGCCCACTGCCGACACATTCGTCGGTCGGGTCGTGCCTCGATCTCGGTCTACGATTCCCACCAGAGTTGGGGGGGGCAAGATGCGGGGATCGCGATGGACGGCGTGGCCAAAGAGTGTCGCGGTACGGACGAGACCGCCGCTGAGTCGACCTATGCTCGCAGGTTCAAAGGATACCGAACGTGGACCCGGAGCAGTGAGTTCTCTCGATTCGGCCGCAGGTATCGCTTCTACACTTTCACCCCCACCAGTCTGAAGGTGTTCGACGAGCGGAGGCTGGGTCCCGGCCTCTTCCTCACCGCCCGGGTCCGCTAGGACGGTTGACGACTGGGGCGGGTCGTGTCCTTCTGAGCCCCGAGCTCCTGACCAGGTTCTTGAGAGGCACGGGTCGTGCCCTGATCCACCTCTGGGGAACGGTGGGTCCAAAGCCCCGAAGTCGAGTCCCTATCGCTTCGCGACGATGCGAAGGACCTCGCCCCCTTGCAGGGGATGGTCTGCACCCAGAGCCCGGCGCGTGCGCCCATCGATGGCCCGTACGAAGTGCTCGCCGAGGTCCGTGTGGACGCGATACGCGAGCTGGCGCGCCGAGGTCCCCTGCGGGACCAGGTGGGCGTCGGGGAGCACGCGGCCCTGCTTGTCCGTCCACCGGTTCTCGTCCTCGACGGGGAAGACGACGATCTGCTTCATCGCCCCGAAGACCAGGGACTCGAGGGCCTCGATCACTCCGGTCGTCCCCCATCGCTGGAGGTAGGACCCCACGTCGTCGAGCGCCTTCTGCTGTCCCCCCGAGAGCCTCGAGCCCTCGACGACCTGGAACTTGCCCTCCCCGGGTCGATAGGAGATGAGACCGGCCTTGGCGGCGCGTCGGAGCAAGAGCTCGAGGTCCGCGCTCGTCGCTCGGACCGGTACCGGAGCGACCTTCCCCTCGAGGTCCTTGAGCGCCTCCTGCGCGACCCGGTCCGCCTTGTTGGCGACGACCAGGCGCGGTCGCGCGATCCGCAGGAGGTCGCGCGCGAGGTGCAGCAGGTCCTCCTCCGTCCACTTGGAAGGGCGTGCGTGGTCGAGAGGGACGTCGCGCAGCGCGTGCTGCACGTTTCCCACATTGATGCCCATCCCCGTGAGCCGACCCGCGATCGCCTCGTCGAGCTTGGCGCCGGAGAGCTCCCATCCCCGGGAGGCCTTGTCCCACTGTTTCCCGAGCGCCCCCGCGACCCAGAGGTCGAGCTCCTCCTGGACGAACGCCACCTCTTCCTCTGGTCGGAAGCTCCCGGGCTCCGCGAGGACCCCCTCGGGCGTGGTCCCTCCCGACAGGTCGACCACGTGGAGGTATCCGTCGGCCTGACGGAGGTCGTCCAGGAACTTGTTCCCCTTCCCCTTGCCCGCGTGCGCCCCCGGGACCAAGCCCGCGACGTCGACAAGATGCACGGGGACCTGGCGGGTCCCCGCGTCGCAGGGGGCGTTCCCGGGGGTGCAGGGGGTGCCCTTCTCCCCATGCGGACACGGGAAGCGGACGAAGGAGACCCCCTTGTTCGCCTCGATGGTGGTGAAGGGATACGGCCCGACCGGGACGTTCAGCAGCGTGAGCGCGTTGAAGAGCGTGGACTTCCCGACGTTCGGCTTTCCGATGAGACCGACCTCCATGGAACGAACCTCGTGTGGAACCCTTCCTACGTGCCGTAGTGGGGCGCGACCTCGCGGAACCCGGATTGACGGTTGACCGTGAGGGCCATGGCGAACAGCAATCCCGAGAGTCGGTTCGCGTAGGCCAGGACCACCGGGCGCTGGGGCTGCCCCCGGTGAAGCCGCACCACTTCTCGCTCGGCGCGCCGCGCCACGGCTCGAGCGACGTGGAGGCGGGCCGCGGCGGTCGTGCCACGGGGAAGGACGAACGCGTGCCGCTCCTCGAAGCTCTCGGAGAAGGTGTCGATCTCCTTCTCGAGCCTCTGGAGGTGCCGCTCCTCCAATCGGTGGGGTGGAGGAGGCTGTCCTGCGGGGGTCGCGAGCTCCGCATTGAGGATGAAGATCTCGTGTTGCAGCCGTTCGAGGATCTCCCGGAGGGGACCCAGCTCTGCCGGGAGCTCCGCCTGGGCGAGGCCGAGGTGGCAGCAGAGCTCGTCCATGGCCCCGCAAGCCTCCACGTGAAGGTCCTCCTTCGGGACGCGGCGGCCGCCGATGAGACCCGTGTCGCCCTTGTCCCCGCCCCGCGTGTAGAGCTTCAGAGCCCCCCCTCTTTCGCGGGACAGGGGCTGGACGATATAGTCCTCGGCCCGTTCGCGGGTGGCGCAAAGCTAACTTCCCATGCCCGCTCGACTCCACGTGGGCGGACGTCCAGCTCGATCCACCGAGGGGCTCGCCGACCGTGCCGACGTGGTCCCTTCCCGGGATCCGGCGAGACACGGGGGAGCGCTGGCCGCTCTTCTCCTGAGTTCACTTTTCCTGCTTTCCAGCATCGTTCCGATGTCCCACTTCGAGGTCGGAGGGGCCCCCAAGACCGCTCAGGCCACGTCCTCTCCTGTCCTCGCAGCCTCCGCCTCTCCCGCCCCCTCTCCCCTCGCTTCTCCCTCACGGTCGGAAGGGGCCTCTCCGATCGTTCCCGGCGCGCAGGGAGCTTCGCAGCCCTCACCCACCCCGGGGGGGACCTCTGGGACCGCGTGCCCTGCGGCCCAATTCGTGTTGAACGGGACCGAGTCGGACACCACCGTTGCGGCAGGCAGCACGGACTACTGGGCGGCGAGCTACCCTTCGAGCGAGGCGGGGGAGTGGCTCACAGGTTTCGAGGTCACCTCTTCGGTGGCGTTCGTGAACGCGGGGACCGGCCCCGGGAGCGCGACCGCGCTCGTAGAGCTCGAGCTCACCCCGGTCGCGTACGCCCCCTGGGGAGGCACCGCGACCTCGCTCCTCGCCCCTCCCCCCGGCGTCGCGGTCGCCAGTTGGACCCTGTACCTGGGTGGCGGGAACGACGCCTCCGGGCAGACGGGGTCGCAGTCCTGTCTGACCGACACCGTCCCGAGCGCGGACCCCTACGTCACGGTGGTCGTTAGCGCGGGATCATCGACCCTTTCGAAGATGGTGACCACGGCCGCCATGTCGGTCGACATGGTGGCCCCGGGCGCCGCGGGCGACTGTCGGACGGGGCAGGGGATCGAGTATGGAGGGCAGACGGACAGCTCCCCGGCCGCCGCCGGGGTCGAGTCCTGGGCCTCGAGCGACCCCTCGGCCCTCGTCGGAGAGGCGGTCTCGGGGTTCGAGGTGAGCCTCTCCGGGGCCTACTCGGTCGCCCCGACGGCCACCGCGGCCTACGCCTCGGTCGAGGCGATGCTGGTGCTCGCTCCCCGGCCGTTCACGGCTTGGAACAGCAGCGGTCAGGCCGTACCAGGTCTACCCGCGGGCGCGGAGGTCGTGGGGGTCTTCGAGGTCCCGGTCGCGACCACGCAGGGGAGCGGCGCCGTCGCCGTCTCCACCTCCTGTCTCGACCTCGTGGTCCCTTCCACGCTCCCCTACCTATCTCTGCTCCTGGTCGTGAACAGTAGTTCGACCAACGTCCTGAGCGCTCAGGTGGAGACGACGACGTTCGTGTCCGCCGCGGGCATCGTTCCCTCGGGGTGCGAGGCGGGGGGCATGCCCCAGTACGGGGGAGAGTCCGACGTGATCTCCAGCGGAAGCGGTGGGTCGGGGTTGTGGGCCGCGAGCGACCCCACGGACCTCTCGGGGGACTACCTCAACAGTTTCCAGACGAGCGTGGTCGAGTCCTATGCGGGAGCCCCCTCCGCTGTTCCGTCCTTTGGAACGACGCTCTTCTGGCTCTTCCTGAGCCCGGTCGCCTACTCCGGGTGGAACTCGGGCGGGCAGTCGGTCCCTTCCCTTCCGTCGGGGTCTCTGGTGCTCGGGGCTTGGTCCCTCTCGACAGGATCCGGGGGCGACCAGGAGGGGACGGCCCTGTACGTGAGCTGCCTCCATCTCGTGGTGCCGAACGGCCAGCCGTACCTCAGCCTCCTGGTCGACGAGCGGGGTGCGGTCGGACTCACGTCCGAGGTGCAATCGGTCACGTATGCCACGGTGACAACGCATTCGACTCCGTGCTCGATCGAGCGCAACGCGACCGCCCAGCTCGGGCAGGAGGACAGCGTGACGCCGGCGAGCACGACCGCGTGGTGGGCCGCGAGCGCTCCAGGGACCTTCGGGGGCGACCGCGTGTCCGGCCTGACCCTCAGCACCTCGATCGCCCCCAACCCTGGGGTCGCGGCCCTCCCTGGTGACGCGTACTCGCTGGTCTGGCTCCTGTCGACGAGCACCCTCTATGCGGGGAACAACGGTCCGGGCACGTCCCTGACGGGCTTCCCCGCGGGCACCGTTCTCGCTTCCCTCAAGCTCGCGACGGGTTCGGGGTTCGGTTCCCTCGACGAGTCCGTCTCGCTATCATGCCTGGACGCGATCGTCCCGTCCGGCGAGCCCTACCTCACGACGATGATCCAGATTGTCTCGGGGCCCGGGGGGAACCTTGACGCTGAAGTGCAATCGATGGTGCGGGCAGAGCCCCCGAGCGAGGCCAGCCCCTGCCTCGCCCCGGCGTCGCTCCGTGGCCCGTCGATCCAGGCCGGGGGCGAAGCGGACACGCTTTCGTCCTCGGGGATCGGTTGGTTCGTCGCGAGCGATCCCACGAACCTCTCCGGTGAGGTGGTGACCTCCGTCGCGTTCTCCGCCTCGCTCACGTTCGGGACGGCGAGCGCGACGCCGACCTTCGGAGAGGCCCTCTTCGCCCTCTTCTTCTCACGGACGCCCTACACGCCGTGGGACTCCGCCGGGCAGTCCTTGGGGAGCTTTCCCCCGGAGACCGCGCCCGTCGGGCAGTGGATCCTCAAGACCGGCTCGGCCAACGAGAGCGCCGCGGAGTCGAGCGATGCGACCTGTCTCGTGGTACCGGTTCCCCGGGGCGCGCCCTACCTATCGCTGATGGTCGACCCTCTGGCGGCTTCCACTCCCTCCCTCGCCGCGGAGATGCAGGTCGCGGTCGGGACCGCGACGCCGACCCCGCTGACCTCGGTCGCCACGGTCTACCCTCCTTCGGGGGGAGACGCGGGTCGCACCTCCTTCTTCCTCTCGGCCGCTCCGACCGGCGGGGTCGCACCCTATCAAGCGACCTGGTCGCTGGGGGATGGGACCTGGCTCCAAGGCCACTCCCAGAACCACACGTACACGTCGCCGGGCAACTACGCGGTGAACGTGTGGACCAACGACTCGCTCGGGAACTCGACGCTCGCCCGGCTCCTGGTCCCGGTGAGCGCGCTCCCCCGCGCCTCCATCTCGGCGAGCCCCTCAGGGGCGGTCGACGCCGGGGAGAACGTAGCGTTCTCGGCCAACGTGAGCGGGGGCGCTCCGCCCGTCACGTTCCTCTGGAAGTTCGGGGATGGGGGCGCGGGGATCTTTGAGAACACGAGCCACGTCTATCGCTTCGCGGGAAGCTACGCGGTCCGGTTCTTCGCGAACGACTCGACCGGGGACTCGGTGAACTCGACGCTCCTGCTCGCGGTCCACCCCGCTCCCACGGCTTCCCCCTCGGTCCAGCCTTCGGTCGGGGAGGCCGGGACCGCGCTCTCCTTCTTGGCGAACGCGTCGGGAGGGACGGCGCCGATCACCTGGACCTGGACCTTCGGAGATGGAGGCCGCTCCACCCAGGAGAACACCACGCACACCTACGCGAGCGAAGGGACCTTCCTCACGACGCTCTACGTGAACGACTCCGCCGGGACCGAGCTCGTGCGGTCCCTCCCGGTGGTCGTCGACCCCCCGCTCAGCACCTCGCTCGGCTTCTCGGCCAACGATGTGCGCGTCGGAGGTCCGAACGGCATCACGGTCTCGGCCGGCCCATCGGGAGGCACGGGGACCTACCGCTTCGCCTGGGACCTCAACGGAAGCTCGCTCCCCGAGAGCACGCCGTCGTTCAGCTTCGGGCCGCGAGGGGCGGGGAACTTCACCTTCTCGCTGGTGGTCACGGACAGCGCGGGCTACTCCACCTCGGCGAACGGGGTCCTGACGATGCTTCCCCCCCTCGTCGTCCTCGCGACAGCTTCCCCGGAGAACTCGACCCTCGGGAGCACCGTCCAGCTGGTCGCCGAGGTCTACGCCCCCGAAGGACCGATCTCCTACGCCTGGTCCTTCTTGCCCGCCCCGTGTGAGGGCGCCGACGCCCCCTCGGTGAGCTGCGCGCCCTCGTCCGCGGGGCACTTCGCGGTGAGGGTGGTGGTCACGGACTCGCGCGGCGTCCAGGCGGCGGGGTACGTCGGCTTCACGATCAATGGGCCCCCCTCGCGAGGTCCGAGCTTCCTCTCTTCCCCGTTCCTTCTCGAGGTGGCGGCGCTGTTGGGTGCGGCCGTCCTTATCGCGGTCGTGGTCATCATCGGCCACCGCCGGAACCGTAGGGCCGCAGAGCCTCCCGCGGAGACGGGAGCGCCAGCGTCGGAGGCTGCCGCGTTCGTCCCCGTACCCCTGACCTCGGCTCCGGCCGTGCCCCCCTCCACCTCTTCCACGCCGAAGCTCCCTGCCGCCGCAGTCGGTGCGGCGCCCGGACCCTCCGCTTCGGCGAAGCTGGGCGGGCCTCCCCCGCTACCCTTGAAGAAGTGAGCGGGGGCGGAAGGGGAACTGCCCTTCCGTCCGCCCGCAGTTCGGCCCCAGGGTCTGGCCGAGCCTAGCCCGCAGGGATCGCCCAGGAGCCGCTGCCGTAGAGCGCCCCCGTGGGATAGACCCGGGTCTCCCGCACGAACTCCGGCCTCTCCCGACGGACGACCGGGAGGTCCGCGGGGTCGAGCGGGCTCTCCAGGCCGTGGACCGGGCAGAAGGTGATCCGGAGCTTGCGGTTGAGCTCGGCCTTCGTACCGCACCAACGGCAGACCATGGGTCGGCCTCGACTGTCGGCAAGGGCTTCCAACGTAGCGTTCTCGATCATGTTTGTGTCCCCTCCTCCTTCCTGTTGCACCGTGGGTTCACCCTCAGACCCCCCCGCGTCGCTCGCCCTCCTGGGCAGCGCCGTGCTGGGCCTCCTCGTCCTTCGAGAGCTGCTCGGCCGTCCGCCGGTCCGTCTCCATCCGTCGAGCTCGTTGCTGGGCGACCTCGCCGAGTCCGAGCTCGAGCGCCTTCTCGAGCGCCGCTTCGAGGCTCCCGGAGAACCCGTTCGCGATCGACCGCTCGAGCTCGCGGCAAAGGCTCACGGGGACATCGACGAGCCGTCCGCGTGGGGCCTGTTCCCCGGGGGCCCGCTGGGGGACGCCCGCTTCGCCGGCCTCGCGTAGAACGTGACGGACCGCCTCCGAGCGGTTCGCGAACCCTCGCTCCTCGACGATCGTGTCGAGGTGAGCGAGCTCTTCCTGGCTCAACCGCACGCCGAGGTAGCGTTCCTCGTTCGCGCGGGATTTCACAAAAAATCACATGGTCAAACTAGTATATGAATTATGGTTAAACGCCTCCCAATCCTGAGGGCCCTCCGCGATCCCGAACTCCCCTCGCGCAGAACGCTCGCGTCCTTCCGCACAACCCTGCGACGGCTCCGACGGAGCACACATCTTTTTGAGGGCAGGTCACTGCGGACGCCGAACGAGGTCATGCCATGGCGTGGACACAAGCGGAGGTTCGCGAGCTCAAAGAGGGCCGCTACATGCTGATCGACAACGAGCCGTGCAAGATCCTCTCGATCCAGACCTCGAAACCTGGGAAGCATGGCGAAGCGAAGGCCCGCATCGACGCCGTCGGGATCTTCAACGGGAACAAGACCTCGGTCGTCTATCCCGTGAAGCACAAGGTCCAGGTCCCGATCATCAACAAGCGGACCGCGCAGGTGCTCTCGCTCTCCGGCTCGGAGGCCCAGCTCATGGACCTCGAGACCTACGAGACCTTCAACATCAACCTGGAAGCGGAACAGCAGGGGATCTTGCCTGGGCAAGAGGTGGGCTACATCTCCGCCATGGGCAAACGCAAGCTCCAGGTCAACCCGTGAGCGGGACCCTCGCGCGACGGGACCCCTGAGGTCGGTCGGATGCGACCGGGCGAGGGCGCCCGGAGCCCCCCCTCCGACTATGCCGTTTATAACGTAGCCCGGTATGATTTCCTCGGTCGCGTGCGGGCCGGTTAGGCGAGGCAGGAGGGTAAACCTACGGCCATTGGGGGAGGGTTCGGGGCCGGCCGCGCCAAGGACCTCGCCAAGGCTGCGGAGGCCCTTCGCAAGCAGAAGTCCGGCGCGGACGAGGCAAGGAAACGGGCCGACGAGGCGGTCCAGACGCTGAAGGCGGTGGGGGTAGCCCCCACTTCCGAGGTGAGCGAGCTCGAGGGCCAGCTCCGCGACGCCGTCAAAGCGATCCAGTGGGAGAAGGCCGAGAAGGTCGCGAACGAACTGAAGGAGCACGCGGAGAAGGCCACCCGCGAGGCGCTCTCCTCCCGACTCTCCCCGCTCCGCACGCGCTCGGACCACCTCGCGCGCGCGCTAGGCGTGTTGCCTCCAGAGGTGGAGTCGGCCGCCAAGTCGGCCGAGGAGGCGCTCAAGGAGGGGAAGTTCCGCGAGGCAGCGGAAGGAGAGCAGACCTGGGAGCGGGAGCTCAAGAAGTCCGAGGAAGGGCTGACCCGTGCCACACGCGAGCGTGTGCGCGAGGTCGTCGCCTGGGCGGGCGAGGGCTCCCGCCTGGAGGAGGTCGAGAAGAAGCTCGAACCCTGCTTCCAAGCGCTCTCCGAAGGTGACGCGAAGACCGCGGGCCCGTGCTTCGAAAAGAACCTCGCCGCCGCGTTGCCCGAGGGCCCCAAGAAGCTCCAGCAGAAGGCGCAGGAGGTCCAGGGGTTGGTGAAGCTCGCGAAGGAGCTCGAGATCGACGCCCCAGGGCTCTCGAAGGCCCTCGAGGCCGCGCGCGACGCGACGATCCTCTCCATGGACCGCGCCGCAGCCGCGATCGAGGAGGCGAAGCACTCGACCGAGCGAGAGCTACGCGACCGCTCGCTCCAGCGCGTGAAGGAGCTCCGTGCCTTCTCCGAGACCCTCAAGGAAGAGGGGGCGGAGTTCTCCGAGGGGGCCGCGACGTTGGAGGAGGTCCTGAGCCAACTTCCGAAGGCGCAGCTCGAGGACTTGAAGGGGCTCGTCACGAAGGCGACCGAGGCGGTGGAAGGGCCGGCGATGAGCGTCGTTGCCGCCTACATCGATGAGGTGCGTCCACGGCTCGTCGAGGCCCGTCAGCTCGGGAGGAACGCGCTCCCGGCGATCGAGGAGGTGAACAAGGCCCGGGACGCCTACCGGAAGAAGGACTTCCGCACAGCGGTCGCGAGCGCGCAGCGGGCGCTCGAGATGGTGAGCGAGCTCGTGGCCGACATGGAGGCCGGTCACGAGGAGGTCAGCGAGTTCAAGCACCTCTTGACACGGCTCGGTACGGGTGGCCTCAGCTCCCCCGCGTACGACCAGTTCGTCGAACGCGCGGAGGCCGCGCTCCGGCACAACGAGCTCGACAAGATGCGCTCAGAGCTGCAGGAGGGGCTCCGCGTGGTCGGGCGGGAGAGCCTGCCGTTCTTTCGCGGACAGTTGGACTCCTGCCGCAGGGTCATTTCCATGGTCGAGGACCGGGGATGGTCGGTCCCTGAGCTTCCCGAGAAGCTGAAGTCGGTACGCGCCAACTTCCAGGAGGGTCGCTTCGCTGAGACCGCGGAAGCCCTCTCGAACTTCCGGGCGCTGCTCCGTTCCACCGTCGCGCCCCACCTCTCCCAGCGCCTGGAGGAGCTCGGGAAGGCGCTCGAGGAGATCCAGGACCCGGATTCCGTCGCCGGCGTCCGTCGCCTCATGGCCGAGACCGACATCGCGCTGAAGGTCAAGGAGGACGTCGAGCAAGCCCTCGACAAGCTCGCCCAGACCGAGAAGGAGCTCGCGGTCACGTTCGCTGCCCGGGCCTCCAGCCTGGTCGACGAGCTGGACGAGGAGGTCCGCGGCCTCGGGGACATGGGGCTCGAGACGTCGAACCTCCGCCGCGAGATCCAGCAGATCCACCAGATCTTCGACATGGGGGACTTCGTCAAGGCCTCCCGCGCGAGCCGGGAGCTCAAGGCCCGGCTGCTCCAGCAGCAGCTCCTCCGCGCGGAGGCGGAGGTCTCCAAGGCGAAGTTCTCCCTGGTCGAGCTGGCGAAGATGGGGCTCGAGCCGGCGGACCTCAGGGCGGGCCTCGTCGATGCGACGGAGCGGGTCCGCTCGGGGCGCTACCCCGGGGCGTACGCGCGTGCCTCCCAGGTCCGTGGTGACGTCGAGAGGATCAAGACCACCGCGCAGAAGGTCCGCGAGGAGATCGGATCGCTCGCGGAGATCGTCTCGGGCCTTCGGAAGGGCGGCGTGGGTCAGGAGGAGCTCCAACCGATCCTCCCCCGCGCCAAGCAGGCCTCCGAGGCCTACCAGGCCATGGACTTCGACAAGGCCCTGACCCTGGTCTCGGACCTCAAGACCTCCCTGCGGGCCGTCGCCCAGCGCCGAGAGGCGCTCAAGACCCTCGCGGAGCTGGACGCCCTCTTGGCCAGCAGCCGGCAGGTCCTGGCGAGCGAGGCGGGGTGGGAGAAGGACCTGCGAGAGGCGCAGTCCAAGGTCGCCAGTGGGGAGTCCGCCGAGGGGCTGGAGGCGTTGAAGACCCTACGTCCGCGCATCGTCGACGGCGTCCGCTCGGGACTCGATGCGCAGCTCAAGATGCTGGAGGCCGACCTTCGTTCCGCACGGTCGGCGGGGCTCGACACTTCGCAGGTGGAAGGCCCGCTCTCTGAGGCCCGTCGCAAGCTCTCGGAGCCGATCCCCACGGGGGTGGCCGAGCTCATCGACCGCTCTCGCCGGGAGTTCTTCCAGGGGAGGGCCTACCTCGAACAGGCGCAAAAGTCGGTGGCCCTCGCCCGCGAGGCCGTGAACCAAGGCGAATTGGTCCGAGCGGACGTGACCGACCTCAAGCCCCGTCTCGCCGAGATGGAGGGTCGCTTCGCCGCCGGCGAATCGTCGGTCGCCCTGGAGCTAGCCCAGCGCCTGCACGCGGAGGCGACGGAGCGCGTGCGAACGCAGGTGACGAAGACCCTCGCCAGCTTCCAAGCGATGATCAACCGGGCGAAGATGGAGGGGGCGATCACGGCGGTCGCGGAGAACCTCCTCGTTCAGGCTCGGAACCTGCTCATCGCGGGCAAGCCCCTCGAAGCGCTTCGCCTCGCCACCCGAAGCGAGACGGAGCTCGAGCGGGTGGAGCTCCAGCACTCGCTCGCGACGAACGCGCTCATCACCCTCAAGGCGAAGCTCGACGATGCGCGCGACCAGGGGGTGAAGGCCCCCGACGCCGAGCGAGAGGTCGCCCGGGCCGAGGATATGATGGCGCGCGGGGACTACGCCACGGTCCTCGAAAGGACCATGGACGGGGGAGACTTCCTCCTCCGAGCCTCGGAGCAGCTCCGGCGGGCGAAGGAGGCCGTTGAAGGGACGAGCAAGCTGCTGGCCACTTTGAGCGGTGTGGAGGCCGACCTCTCGGTCCCGAAGAACGACCTGGACCAGGCCCGCGCCCTCCTGGCGGAAGGTAAGTACTCCGAGTCCCAGACCCTCGCTCGCACCGCGGGGGAGACCGCCCGTGGGGTGGTGGAGGCCCTGATCGCCCAAAGGATGACGGACGTGAAGGGCCGCTTCGCGGCCGTCCAGTCTCTGGACGCGACAGCGGCCCAGAACTTCGCTCCCCTGGTCTCCCGCGCCGACGAGTCCCTCAAGGTGCGGGACTGGAAGGGCGCCTTGGACGGGCTCTCGGCGGCCAAGACGAAGCTGGAGGAGGGCCTCGCATCCCTGCTCTCGGGCGAACAGGAGAAACTGAAGGGACTTTGGAAGGAGGTCCCCCCGGTCGACGAGGCGGACGCTGCTGCCCGGGCGAAGGTCACCGACGAGCTTCGTGCCGCGCGAGACAAGGCGGACTACGCTCGCTTCAGGGAACTTCTCGACCAAGCGGTCAAGGACGCGCAATCGCTCCGCCGCAAGCACCTCGAGCGCGAGGTGGCCGACATGGAGTCGCGGGTGCTCCTGGGCGAGCGTCTGGGCGTGGACATGACCCCCGTCATGGAGTCCTTCAGCGAGGTGAAGATGAACCTCAAGAGCGGACCGATCGAGCCGATGATGGTCCAGCTCGCGAAGTGCGAGGAGTCGTTATCGAAGCTCCTGGGCACACGGCTCACCGACCGGTCGACCGAGCTCGCGGGGGAGACCGCCTTCGCCCGAGACGGCCTCAGCATGGAGGTCGCGCCGGTCGAGAGGATGCTCCGGGAGGTGGAGACGCTCCAGGGCTCGGGCGATGTGGTGGGCGCCGCGCGCCGCTTGGTCGAGGCGGAGACCGAGCTCGCGAAGCGCAAGGAGCTGCACTGGCAGTTGACCAACACCCAGTACATGATCGACCAGAAGCTCGCGACCCTGACCGACCGGAAGGTCGATGTCGGGGCCGTTCGGGACCTCCTGGGCGAGGCGCTCAAGGCTCGGCAGACCGACTATGCCAAGGCGCTGGAGCTCTCGCAGAAGGCGCTGGACGAACTTCGCAAGCTCCTCAACGAGGGTTCCCCCGCGGGGTCGTCCTCGAGCGGGCGCGAGAAGGCGACCTCGAGTTAGGGGCCGAGCCCTCCGCTACTTTCCTAGACCTCGCTCGGCCTGGGGCAGATGGGGCCCTTCGACCTGGAAGGCGGCGAACCCGTCCTCCACCACGTGGTCGATGGTCGCCCCGGCGAACGCCGCCTGGCTCTCCGGGTCGACCACGAAGGGAAGCCCCTCCACCTCGAAGACCACCTCTCCGCGTGTCGCGGGCCGCAGCGCGAGATGGGGGTGGGGGGGGTCCCCCGGCACCATCGTAAGATGGACGACGCTTCCTCGGGGGCGGATCCGCAGGAGGTCGGTGAGCGCCTCCCTTGCCGGCGCCGTGAGCCTGAGGGAGATGAGGGGCGGCGAGAGCGCGAATTCACGTCGTCCCTTTTGAGGCTCGTCCATGGAGCACATCCGCTCGTCCAGGGGTCGCAGGACCTCCCTTCGATGGGAGGATATAACCTTCGCAAGACCGCTTGGTAGATAAGTAGGGATGCGCATACACTGACCGATGGTCGTCGTGGCCCAGGTTCATCGGGCCCTGCCCGAGGAGCAGGCCGAGCGGCAGCTGGCCCTGAGCCGCGCGGTGGACCGTGCCTCGGCCTGGTCCAGCTTGATGGAGCGGCTCCGGTCGAGCGTGAAGGAGCGCGAGGAGCGCCATCGCACGGCGACCCCTTGACCCCGATCGGAGAAGGCTCGTCCTCCGCGACTTCCCCCAGGTGTGCGACGAGCCGACGGGCTCGGCTCACTGGCCATCGGTCTTGGCGAACTTGATGTATCGGGCAGTCCGTGCGCAACTTGGAGAGCCGAGGTTGACCGCCAACGCAGGTCTCCCGCCGCGGGGCAAGTCCCCCGCTCAGCAGATCGACAAGATGATCCGGGACACGCCGGACTGGAGAGGGAAGACCCTGTCCGCGCTTCGAACGGTGATCCTTCGCGCGGACCCCAAGATCGTCGAAGAGGTGAAGTGGAGGAAACCGAGCAACCCGGATGGGGTCCCCGTCTGGTCGCACGATGGGATCGTCTGCGTCGCGAACATCCTCAAGGGCGCGGTCCGGCTGACCTTTCCCCACGGTCCCGAGATCAGGGACCCGAAGCGGTTGTTCAACACTCGGCTAGACAGCAAGGTGGTCCGCGCGATAGACGTACAGGAGGGCGGGAGGGTCAACGAACCGGCGCTGCGGGCAATCGTTCGCGACGCCGTCCGGCTGAACACCTCGAAGGCCCGTGAGCGCTAGAGGCGCGGTCGTTCGTTCCTCACGGTGCGCGGCCCGACGGGGCGTCCCGGCCCCCCTGTGAGATTCGAGGCCTTTCCGCCCCTGGGAGACGGTCTCAGTTGGCGGTCGGACCCTTCTTTGCGCTCCCCTCAGGGTCGCGACGAGCGGAGGGGGGCGCCGTGGGTTCCTCCATCCCGTCGACATACGCGAGCTCGCCGTGGATGGACTCGTCCAGGCCCATCTCCTCCACGGAGCTCGAGACCCTCACCGGGGTGATCTTGTCGATGATCCAGAGCATGGCGTAGGTGAAACCGACCGCCCAGACGATGCCGATGGCGGTCGCGGCCACTTGAGCCGCGAAGAAGTGGGTATCCCCCAGGAGCAGGCCGTTCGGGCCGACCCCGGGGTGATTGAAGGCCGCGTTCGCGAAGACCCCCAGGGCGATGGCCCCGACGGCGCCGCCGATACCGTGGACCCCCCACACGTCGAGGGCGTCATCCCACCCCCGACGGTTCTTGAGCCATATGGCACCGTAGCAGACGGTGCCCGCCAGGACGCCCACGACCATCGACGCGCCAGGACTGATGTACCCGGCGCAGGGCGTGATCATGGCGAGGCCCGCCACGGCCCCGGTGAGCAACCCCAGGAATTTCGGTTTCTTCTCGAAGATCCAGGCCATCGCGAGCCAGACCGTCGCGGCCACCGAGGCGGCAAGGTCGGTGTTGATGAACGCCGTCACCGTGACCGTGTCCACCGTGAGCTCGCTGCCCGCGTTGAAACCGTACCACCCGAACCAGAGGAGACCTGTCCCCAGGGCGACCAGGGGGACGTTGTGGGGCGCACTGTCCTTGATCCTTCGAGCTCCCACGAAGAAGACCGCGGCCAGCGCGGCGAAACCCGCGAGGGTATGGACGACGATGCCTCCCGCGAAGTCGCGGACCCCCCAGGTCGCGAGCAGGCCGCCTCCCCAGATCATGTGGACGAAGGGGATGTAAACGAAGAGAGACCAGGCGACCAGGAAGATGATGTAGGCCTTGAACGAGACTCGGTTGGTGAAGGCCCCTGAGATGAGGGCGGGGGTGATGATCGCGAACATCATCTGGTAGACGAAGAACGCGTAGAGCGGGATGCTGGGGTCCCCCGCGAACGGGGTGCCGGGCCCCATGTTCTGCATGAAGGCGTAGTGGAAGTCCCCGTAGACCCCACCCGCCCCGCCGCTGAAGCTCAGCGAGAAGCCCACCGTGAACCACAGGATGTCCACGATGGCCATCGAGACGAAGCTCTGGATCATGATGGTCAGGACGTTCTTGCGCCCGACCAACCCGCCGTAGAAGAACGCCAGGCCCGGCGTCATCAGCATCACGAGGCTCGTGGCGATGAGCATGAAGGCGGTGTCGCCGGTGTCGAACGTCATGGCCGGTCCTTCGTAGGCTCCCGGGTCGTCCGCCTATGTAATGCCTGCTGTCGACCGGAACGGGGCCGGACCCTCAGAATTGACCTCGGACGAGCCCCCGTTTCACGACCTCTCCTGCCCTCTTGTAGGGAGGTTTCCTGCTCTGGGTCAGAAGGGACCATGATCGCGTTGGCGGATGTGGCGGTGTGCGTGAAGGATGCGAGGAAGAGCGCCAAGTGGTGGGTCGAGAAGGTCGGCTTCTCAACACACACGCTCGAGGGCCCCGAAGGGCACGCCGTCATGGTCGCTCCTCCCGGGGACCGGTTCGTCGTGCACTTGTGCGAAGGCTTCGACAAGGTCGAGCCGGGGAACAGCGGGATCGCCTTCGTGACCGACGACCTTGAGGGAACGGTCGATCGGATGACGCGGGCGGGGGTCGAGTTCGTCGAGCCGCTGAAGAAGGTGGACTGGGGCGGGATGGCGAAGTTCGCCGACCCCGACGGGAACGTCTTCTGGCTCCTGGGAGCTCCGCGGGCCTTCATCGAGCAGGCCACGGCCACTCCCCCCGTCGTGCCTTCACCACCTCAGGCCGCGACTGCGAAGGGACGAGGTAAGGCTCCCCGTTCCGCATCCTGAGCTCGAGGGCCCTCAGGAGCCGACCGACACGCTCCGAAGGTGTCAGGCTGGAGAACGGCTCCACCGCCCCTGGAAGCTCCGAAGGGTCTCCGGCCCCAGGGAAGGATTCGCGGCCTACCGTCCGCGCATGGAGTCGAGCCGCTGACGGAAGGATCTCACCTGTCGAGCTGACGCCGGTCGGAAAGGAGCTGGTCTCCCCCACTTGGACAATCGCGCAGGGAGATCCTTGGGCGCACCGGCTCGCGAAATCGCTGAAATAGTTGGAGGGGGCTCTCATTCAGCATGGCGTATCCCCCCAACGTCCCCGTCGCCGTTCCGTCCGGGCCGGTCCAGTACAAGCGACAGTACTCCCTAGCCCTCTTGGTCATCCTGCTCCTTTTCTGTTGGCCGGCCGCCATCATCTACTACTTCACACGGGAGAAGGTCGCCGTCCAGGAGTTCGCGCCGGGTCAGGTCGTGATGGTCGCCACGCCGGCGGCGACGGGCTACGCAGCTCCGGCCCCAGGCGTCGCCGGCGCTCCCCCCAGCTGTTCCCGGTGTGGTCGGCCGACCACTTTCATGCCCCAGTACAGCCGCTACTACTGCTACAGCTGTTCGCAGTACGTCTAGCGCTGTCCCCAGACCGCTGGGGCGGACGCTCTCGAACTCCCCGGGGCGTCCACTTGGGTGCGGGCCGGTTACGAGGATTCCCGGTCTCCGCCGTGGGTCGGCTCCGCGGCCTCCGCAGCTTGGCCCCCGTGGGGGGCCGCACCGGTCCCCCCGCCACCATGACGCTTCACATGCTCTCGCAATCCGTGCCCCGCCTCCCTCAGGTTCTTCCGCATCTGAAGACGTTGTTGCTCGAGCTCTTCGACCTGCGCTTCGTGCTGTTGCAGCGCCTCGGCGTGCTGCACCAACTCGGCCTCGCGCTCCGAGAGCTTGCGGCTCCTCACGTCAAGCTCATGGGACCTCTTGGCACTGGCCTCCTCTCGGGCCCCTACCTCCTTCTCCCGGGTCTGGAGCGAAGCAGCACGACTCAAGTTCAGTCGCGTTCTTTGTCCTAGCTCGGCGTCCTGCGCGTTCAGGCGGGCCTGTCTCTCCTCCGCATCTCCGAGCCGCTTCCGGCTCTCCGCGGCAAGCTCGTTCGCCTCCGCCAGCCTTCGCTGGAGCTCCTCCTCCTGAGTGCTCTTGACCTTCTCCCATTGCTCCTCTTGGGACAACAGCTGCCCCTCTCTCACATTGAGCGAGTCCTCGTGAGACCTCAGTTGGCCATCTCGCGTCGAGAGCGCCTTCGCTCGCTCGCGCGCGGCAACCTCGCGCTTGTCGAGGTCCTCCTGGGCCGCCTTGAGCCGAGTTTCGCGCCGTACTAGGTCCTGGGATTGGTGTTTGATCTCCAGTTCCCGTTTCTTGAGCTCGATCTCCTCGAAGGAACCGGCCTTGGGTGCCCCTGCCGCCTCCGCTCCCCCCGCCGGCGGTCGCCCTGCTGCCTCTTCCTTCTCGGCAAAGGCCTTCTCCCGTGTTGCGAGGCTCTGTTCACGTTCCGTGAGGGTCTTCTCCGACCGCGTGAGCTCCTCCAACCGGCGCTGCAGCTCCTCCTGCCGCGCCTCGAGGTCACGCTTGACCCCCTCCACCTCTACGATACGGGAGTCGAGAGTCTGCTCTTTCTGAGAGAACGCGGCTTCCCGCGCCTTGATCGCGTCCTCCCGGGTGGATAGCGCGGACTCGCGGTCCGAACGTCCCTTCTTGCGGTCCGAGCCTGCGGCTTGAGCTGGCTCAGGGCCCTCGGAGGGAGCTGGGCCCGCTGCGGGAGGGGTCGCCTCGATCGTCCCCACGCCTCCCCGGGGCGGTTGTGGAGGGGGCTGAGGCCGTGTTGCCGCCCCCGTCGGAGTGGGAGGCGCGGGGGAGGAAGGAGCAGGGGCAGGAACAGGGGCGGCCGAGACGGTAGGGGGCTGGGAGGGTGGAGGAGGAGGCTGTGACGGGGAGGGTGACGTGGAGTTGGCCCTGGGCGACGGTGGTGGAGGTGGAGGGGGCAAGAAGAGGACCCCGGAGGTTCCTAGCCGCACCTGCTCCAGTCCCTCCGGGGTGATCCTGGCCTGGAACCCGTCCCCGGCCCTCGCTTCCATCCTGATCAAGCGGTACCCCTGCAGGGTTTGCAGGGCTCCTTCGATGTCCAGGTCGCGCGCTCCCCGCAAGGACTTCCGGGCATCGCGAAGATACTGGTCCCGTGGGACGGCCAACTGGCCCCCACCGGAGGCTTCGGCGGTGAACCGCAGGACCATGTACAGAAAGTCCTGCGGAGCGGCGGGGGCAGATTGGACGGATGCCGTCGCCATGGAGGTGGCGAGCCTGGCATACCGAATCGAACACTTAGTTGTTGGGAGACGGCAAACAGGCCCGTGGAAGGAGGGTCCCTCCCTAACAGGCGAGGGGGGGCTCTTCTCGGCACCCAGGGACGACGAGGCGGGATTCCCCGTCCTCCTTCCGCGGGCGGTGGCTCGAAGTTCACGCCCCGAACAGCGCGGAGCGTCACGACCCGTGCGGCTTCCTGGTGGTCGCAGATGGGGACGCTCTGGTCCGGTGCGGCCCAGTTACGAGATCGGTCGAGCTCAAATACGACGAACGGTGTCCGTTTGTCCGACATGGGTCGGACAGTGCTAACCCCGCGAGGGCCCGTAGTCGCGTCCCAGATGGGTCGCCTCCCTCCCTTGGGCCAGCTGTCCAACGAAGTACGCTCGACTCGAGGCCCGGCGCTCTCGTCACCCTTCTCGTCCGGTAGACCGATGGTCTGCCGTTGGTGTGGCGAGAAGGCCTCCGTCAACCGCATCCTGAGGATCACATTCTGCGCGACCCATGGATTCGAGGGCCCCCTCGACCCGGGCGATGTCCCGGTCTTCCGGGCGGGGCGCGCGCTGGGCGCGGGGGTCTACCCCGTCTCTGCAGGTCTCGCAACGGGCTCGTGGGCGGTTCCGGCAGGGTAGCGCTGGCGAAATGTTCCCGTGCGATGGGTCGCGCCTGAACGCTCGTGGAGAGGGGCGGCAGCTCTACGCGGGGCAGGCAGGAGGCGAAGATCCTGTTCTTGCGGTTAGAGCCGGCCACTGGCTGGCATCGATGCAGAAGAACGCGGTCGCGTGGTGACCGGTGGAGTCGCGAGTGATGAGGGAACCGGGGTAGTACCCGGCGGCCGAGTAGACGTGGACCACGTTCGTCAGGGCGGAGCTGGAGCCGTCACCGAAGGACCAGGAGAAAGAGTAGGGCGGCGTACAGCCCGACGCGCTCGCCCAGAAGACCACGGACCCGTTGAGGTAGTCTGTCGCGTTCGGGCTCTCGTTCCAATCTCCTGGCAGCGGGATCTCCATGCCCCAGGGTGTGTTGAACGGGCAGTAGCTCGAGTGACCCAGGAACGCGACCAGGCCCGCCCCCGCGGCCGTCCCGGCTATCGCACCGACCAAGACGGCAACGAACGGGGTGACCCCCCGCTGGCCGTGGATGCGAGGCGGCATGCGACACCCCCAAGAAACAAGGCTCGCATGCCTGCTTGAGCCTTCGGTCGAACCGGATTCATATCGACGCACGACGGGGCCAGGATGCCCTGCTGTACAGGAGTCCCCTTCCTCTCAGGGAAGGAGACGAGGAACATGGGAACTAACCGGGGGGAAGCATTCCGATGCCGCTAGACCCCGTCCCTCTTGGCGAGCATCCTCCGGAAGAGCTCCGCCTGCTCGATCGCGTCATCGAGCGCGTTGTGCGTGTGCTTGCGACCTGATCGAAGGTGGCTCGGAAGGTTCCCCTTCCGAGTGCCGCGCCAGTCCGTGCCTCCTGCTCCCATCCAGAACGACTTCATGTCAAGGGAGTTCGGGCCGAAGAGGTTCGCGCCCTCCTCCTCCGTCAGGAACTTGACCATGTACCAGCGAACAAACATCCAGTCGAAGGTCCCGAAGGAGGCGAAGACGGGACGTGCGGGCAGGACCTCGCGGACCCACCTTCCGAAACGACGCATCGCCTCGGCCGGCTCGACGCCCTCGGCCTCGAGCTTCGAAAGGTCGAGGCCGTTCACTCGCATCGCATCGGGGTCCGCCTTGGAACCTGGCAGCGGTTGGAGCTCGACGTAGAAGGTCTTCGAGACCTCGCTCAGCCAACAGGCCCCGAGGGACACCATGGAGTACTCCCCGGGGATGGGGCCCGACGCCTCGATGTCGACCGAGATCACCTCCTCTCGATAGCGTTGAGTCGGATCCTTAGGGGTCGCCTGCATGCTCCTCCATTCACCCGCCGCTCGATGAATCCATCGAGGGGCAGCGGGGTGAAGGGGCTTGGACCGCAACCCCTCGGACTCGGTCCGCTCGGCATGTGATCCGCGGGGAGGGACGAGCGCCGCGGTCAGACACGGAGCGCGACCGAGCGGTGCTCCGGGGCGGTAGAGCGTACCCCAGCCGGTCGCCGGCATTCACGTGTGGGGCGGACCAACAATGCCCTCTGCGCAGGCTCATTTCATGGATCGCATCGTCTCGCACAGCCCGTCAGACGGAGGAGGCAGCCCATCTCAAGCAGCGGAAGGTCCGACGCTTGTACGCCGTCAAGTTGAGGGAGAGTGTCCAAAGAGCCACGACGCGGCGCCGACGGGCAACGAAGGGATCGCGGGGTTGGACATCGCGCTGACGACGAGGAGGTACAGGACGACGGCTAGGATGATCGGTACGACAAAGAGGACGTTGAGGATGATCGCGATGACCTTCATGTCGTGGTCATCTCGGCTTTGGGCCACGGGCATGTAAGTCGGGACAAGAACGTAGGGAGGGGGCCCCGGGGGGGGAGGGTAGCCTAGGGGGGGCCCGGAGGGAAGCGGTGACCCCGGAGATGGGGGTGGGGGCGGCGGCTGGCTAAAGTTCGAGGCCATGCTCGTCGAAGTACCCCTCTGCCGGTATGTAGAGCTGCTTCCCCGTCTATCACCAGTTAGTCGCGATGATCGCGAGCACATCGACCGAGTCCACGGATCAGGAGGCCGAGGCACGAACGCACTCTGTCCCGAACGGATTACCCCAGGGGAAGAACGTCGTGATCGTGGAGGGGCGTGGAGTCGCTGCGAGTGTTCCGACGACCGCGGAGGCCCTCAGGGCACCTCGCGGAGAGCGCGCGCGAGCAGCGGCCTCCCTCGTTTCCATCCTCACGGTTACGCCTCTCCCGCCGAGTCGGACGGAGGGGGCAACAGAAGCGCAGTCACGGCCGCGACACTGCTCGTCAGGAGGCCCTCGTCGTCGGGCTAGATCAGAGGTGCGCTCCACGTGCCATGGACCTGGACGGTGTCGGCTTGCGAGTCGGCCGCGCAGACCTCCGGAGAGAGCGACCCGGTCTGGAAGGAGCCCGACCCGCCCGTGCCGCGGGCTTCGTAGAGCACCCGACCCCCCAGGTCCTCCACGAGGAACGTGGCGTCCGTGCCCCCCTCAGTGGACCACGTGAGGTGGTAGGTGGCCCCGGTCCGAAGGACCCCGTTCGTCCCTCCCGGATCGCAGACGCCGCTCCCAGGCGGCCCGTAGTACGGGACGTTGAGGGTGAAGGAGAAAGCCCGCGTGGTGGGTACCGTCACGCTCACGATCAGTATCGCGGCGAGCACCGCCAAGGCCAGCAGCATTATGATCCTCCCTCTCCCGAGAAAGTACGCGCTAGAACGGGCGACGCGCTCGCGACCTGGGGTGAGCCGCAGAGGAGTGGTGAGCGTGGATGAGCCGCCCGTGAGCGGAGGCTGGAGCGGCGCGCCACATGAACGGCAGATCCCCTCGTCACGGAAGTGGAGGAGCCCGCACCGGGCGCACTCTCGTGCGGTCAATGATACCGGCTAGGATGTGAGCTCCCCATAGGTCTGCCGATTCGAGCAGCTCCCGGAGATGCGGGGCTGGAGTCGATCGGCGCGCTCGGGAAGATCCCGGTCATCCGTGCCATCACCCTCGAAGGTCATTCATCGCCCCGTGCAGCAGGGGAGCTCTTTGTCGGAGAAGGGTCCCCCGCGCCGGCAGTCCCGGAGTGCTCCTGGCGGGATTTGAACCCGCGTCAAAGGCTCGAGAGGCCTCTATCCTTGACCACTAGACTACAGGAGCAGCGACGGACGGCCTACGTCCGACCCCTTTTGGCCCTTTCTGCTTCGACCCGACGGCCGGAGCGGGAGTGCGCGGCCGGTCGCTTCCCCGCCCGCAGAACCCTCCGGATGCTCCGGAATACGCATCTCAGTTCCCGAGAGGGAATCCGGTGTCACATCATGTCACGGAGTCAAGAAATACTACGTATCCAGTCCGAAGCCGTATGATGGCGCCGGTCAAGGCCCGCACGGGCCACATTGTCATCGATGGGAAGAAGGATTTCCGGGAACTGACCAGGGTCTACCCCGAGATCCACCGGCGCGTGGTGGAGGCGAACCGACCTTTCCTCCGAGAGCCCGACCAGCTCATGCCTGAGATCCTGCTCGAGGAGAACCTGCGGGACATCAAGAGCGGAAGGAAACCCTCGGGGTTCAACCGCCAGGAGGCGGCAGGGATGCGGCTCATCTTCCCCATCCGGGAGGACCGGAAGGTCGAGTTCTACGTTAGCCGCCCCTCCCGCTGCCAGGAGGTCGTCCAGCTCACCGAGTCCATCTCCACGGTCCTGAAGAAGGCCGGGCTCAAGCACAAGGTCGAGTATGACCGGCTCCCCAACTCGGTCCGCGGTGGTTCCTCCGGCGGGTACTCGGTCGAGCCGACGACCTCGAGCTGAACCGCGGCAACCGTACTTCGCCCGAGCGGGGTCCGAGGCGGACCCGCGGCGGGTCCGCTTCGGGTCTCGGTTCAACCCCCGCGTCGGAACGCCAGCGCGAGGAGGCGCAGGGTTCCCCCCACCGCTCCCGCGGGACCGGGCCGGGCGAACCACTCGGGGTAGTCGGTCAGCTTGCGGAACCCCATCGCCTCGTACATCGGGCGTCCCTTCTGCGTCGCCTGAAGATAGGCGGAAGTGCAGCCCTCTTGCCGGCCAATTTCCGCGGCGGCTCGAGTGATCGCACGCCCGTAGCCTCGGTTCCGGAAGTCGCCTCGGGTCCCCACCATGTAGATCGATGCGACCCGATGGCTGACCACGACCGCCGAGGAGGCGACCGGTTCGTCCCCTTCGTAGCCCACGAGCAGTCGGAATGCGGGGGTCTCCCGGTTCTTGACGTCCGGCACTCGGGGAAGGACCGCTCGGACCCCGAAGACCGGAAGCGAGAAGGCTTCCCCCACGACGCGATGGTAGTCGTGAAGCTGGTCCTGGTCCCGGACCATCTCGATCCGCAGCTTGCGGGGGCCAGGAGGCGCCGGGGCGAGAGGGGCGAGGGACATTCCGGGTTCGCCGGGGCCCGCCTTCAACCGGAGCGCCTCGGCAGGGCCGACAACGTCCCCCCGGACGCTGGCTGGGGTCACGCACCGCCACCAGGTGGTCCGGCCGAAGAACTTGCGCGCCGACCGGAGCACCTCCAGAGGGTCGGGGGGCGCGCGCGGAAGGAAGAGTACGCAGACGACCGGGACCGGCACATCGCATCGGCTCGCAAGCCCGCCTTCCGGGAACTCTTCGAAGCGAGCCCCTCGAGCGAGCCCGTCCATCGCCCGCATCCCGGCGAGCAAGCTCTCGTGGGAACGCACCAACAGGTCGGGCCCCGCTGCAGCCTCCACCGAAGAGCTTCCCACGATCGATGGGGAACCCCCCTACACAAATCGTTCACGCTTCGCGGGGTGCACGAGCTTACAAGCCCACGGCTCTGAACCACGGCTGGGCTCCCTTGAAGATCGTCGTCGCGAGCCAAGAGGACCCTGTCGGCCGCGCCGTGGGGGAGCTCTTGGGAGCGGGAGAACCGACCGACCTGCGGGTCGGGGCCGAACGGATACGAAAGCTCTCCGAAGGACTCTACGTGTTGAAACGTGCGGGGCTCCACATCCACGACGCGAGACTTGAGCACGAGCTGCCGAGCGAGGTCGTGGTCCAGACCGAGGCCCTGATCTTCCCCTCCGTCCACCGAAGCGAGTCGAACCGCCCGGCCCTCACCGTGCACCCTCTGGGCAACCTGACCGACGAGGTGGAGGTGGGGGGGCTCCCCCTTGAGGTGAACCCGGTCCCCGCCCGACTCATGACCGAGGCTTTCCTCCGCTGGTACGACGCGGGGGAGCGGTTCGGGGTCGAGACGACCTTCGAGGCGACCCACCACGGACCCCATCTTCGATCTCCCTCGTACTTCATCGAGATCGGAAGCACGGCCAGGGAGTGGGAGCGACCGGAGCTGCTGAAGGCGCTCGCCGAAGTGCTCCGGGGCCTGGGGACGGACCCGCTGGTGCACGCGCCCGTGGTCCTAGGGGTCGGTGGGGGACACTACATGCCCCGGTTCCGGGACCTTGTCCGAAGGCGCCAGCTCGCCGTGGGCCATCTCGTCCCGTCCCATCATCTCCCTTCCATAGGACAGGAGATGGCAGAACAACTCGTGGCGAGAACTCCTGGGGTCCAGGGGGTCGTTTTCGCGCGCGCCGACGACGCCCAGAGGTCCCCACTTAAGGAACTCCTTCCAGAACTACGCGAGAAGGAACTGCGCCCCCGGTCCTCCCAGGGCACTACGTCAAACGCGTGATCGCCAGCGGGGTAGGCGAGAGGAAAGGGTTGGGCGGAGGCGTCGACCCTACTGGGTCCTCTTCGACTTCTCCGCGGGGGCTCGGGGCTGGAACAGGAACGCTCCGCTCCGGTAGACCGCGCGGCCGAGCTTCAGGTCCCTCACGTTCGTGTACTTCGTGGGGCCCTTCGAGGCGGTCATCAGGGTGTCGATGACCTGTCGGAAGAGCGCGCTCTGGTTGATCTCGGGGTGGCGCTCGAGGAACTCGTTCTGCTCCCGGGTGATCGTGATGTTCTTGCGGAGCATGCCTGCGGCCTGGGCCTGGATCTCGGGTCCGGTCATGAATGCACGTATGCGCATTGGGTATTTAATTGAACCGTTACTTGGAATCCCTTTGACGGGAGACAACAGCACGCTTCGCTAGGTCTTGGCACGCCTATCTGTCGAACTGGCCCTGCCCTTAGGGTCGTTTCCCGTCCTTTGGTCGGTCCTGACGAGGAGGACCGACCGCCACGGCGAGCGGGGCCCCCCCGTTCCACAGGTGCTCGCGGGCCGCTCGCCGAACATCGGCGGGCCGGAGGGCTCGGAGCACGCGCGGCCATTGCTGGAAGTGGTCCAGGGGGAGGTCGAAGTACCCCACCTCCACCGCGAGTCCGTGGGCCTGAGTGGACGTCTCGAGCAGCAGGGGCAGGCTCCCCAGGAAGCTCTCCCGGATGCGACGGAGCTCGGCGGGGGAAGGGCCTTCCTCGGAGAGGCGGCGCACTTCCCCGGTGAGGAGCCGGTGGACCGTCTCCACGTGCTTCGGGTCGGTCCCGGCGTCCGCAGTCCACAACCCCGCCCAAGCGAGGGACTCGAGCTCGCTGCTCGCCCCGTAGGCGAGCCCCTCGCGCTCCCGGACGATCTGGAAGAGCCGGGAGAGGACCGACCGGCCACCTAGGATCTCGTTGGCGAGGGTCAGGGCGGGGAAGTCGGGGTGCCCCCGAACGGGGGCGGTCCCTCCAACGACGACCTCGACCTGGGAGGTTCCGGGAACCGAGACATAGAGCAGCGGGGCGCGGTGAGCGGGTCGTGACAGAGGGACCTCGGGTGGAGGGAGCGCGGGGCCCCCGTCGAGGGCCCCGAACGTTCCTCGGAGCTTGCGAAGCAGCGTCGCAGGAGGCTCGTGGGTCGTGACGATGAGCTTGGCCCCTCGGGGAGTAAGGTGGGCGCGGTGGAAGTCCAGCAACCCTTCGCGAGTGAGGCGGGCAAGCGCCTCGGGGCTCCCAAGGGGGTTCCGTCGGTAGGGATGGGAGGCGGGCAGCAGCTTCTCGAGGAAGACCCGATCCGCTCGTTCGTCCGGCTGGGACATCTCCCGCAGGAGGGCCTCGCGCAGTTCGCGTCGGATCCGACGGAGCTCGGTGGGGTCGAGCCGAGGCTGGGTCAGAGCGTCGTATACGAGCGAGAGCACGGCCTCTTGGGCGTCCTGAGGACCGGAGGCCTCGATCTCCAACTTCTCCCAGGAGGCCCGTGCCGCGAAGGTCGCGGCGAGCCGGTCGATCTCTCTGGCAAAGTCGCGCTTGCTGCGCGTGCGGGTGCCCGCGTTCAGGAGCCTCGAGAGCGCCGTGGCCGTCCCTTCCTTCCCGGAGGGGTCCCTCGCGCTCCCCCCTTCTCCCACCCAGCTGACCGCGAACGTGACCGAGTTCGGGGGGGCCCGCTGATGGAAGACAACCAGGCCGTTGGGAAGCTCGTGACGGGTGAGCTCGAGCGCAGGCGACGAGAGCATGGTGGGCTCCGGGCTCATGGGGCTCCTCCGGAGCGGGCCCCATCCTGGACCTCGTAGCGAACGACGCACCGCGCCCCGTCGCGGAAGAGTCGTCGAGCCGCGTCGCGCAGGTCCGACGGTCGCACCTTGAGCGCCGCGTCGAAGATGCGATGGTCCCAGGCGAGGCTCCCCAAGCTGCGGAAGAACCCGAGCCGGAAGGCGGTGCGGGTGCTCCCCTCCCACGCGAGGGAAGCCCCGCGAAGCAGGCGTTCCTTGAGCCGCCGGAGCTCGGCGGAGGTGAGCAGGCTACGTTGGAGGCGTTCGCTCTCCGAGAGCAAGACCTCTTCGAGCCGTTCGACGCGTACTCCCGGCGCCGCCTGAGCGAAGAGGGAGAAGAGGCCGGGGTGGACGCGCGAGGGCCAGTCGCTACCCGCGCGTACCGCGAGCCCGCGGTCCACCAACGCTTGGTAAAGGCGCGCGGTCGGGTGCTCCCGAGCACCTCGGAAACCCCCCGTGGGGTAGAGCGCGTTCTCTCCTCCCAGGTAGAGGTCCAGCATGAGCAGGGCGGCGGCGTGCGGGTCGCTCACGGCCGGCGCCTTCCAACCGATCCGAACCATCGGCGTCGAGCCGGGCCCCTTGAGCGTGGTCCGTCGCTCGCCCCGCTGTTCCGGCTCGACCACGTTGAGCGTCGGGTCCGCGACGGTCGAGTGGACCGAGGAGAACCTTCGTTCGACCTCCCTGCGCATCCTGGCGGGGTCGAAGCCCCCGACGACGACGAGCGTCGCGTTCTTCGGCCCGTAGAACTTGCGGTAGAACCCGTAGAGCGAGTCCCGGTGCATCCCCCGGATGTCCTGGACCGACCCGAGCGCGTCCCATCGGTACGGGTGCTCTCGGAACGCGAGAGAGTAGATCTCCTCCTCGACCCGGAAGATCGGATAGTTCTCGTTCCCTTCCCGCTCGGACAGCACGATGGAGCGCTCCTTGTCGATCTCCTCGGAGGGGATGGTCGCCCCGGTCATCCGGTCCGCCTCGATGTCGAGGGGAGCGCTCGCGTGGTCCCGGGGAACGGTGGAGAAGTAGGCGGTGAAGTCCGCGTCGGTGAAGGCGTTCAGGACCCCTCCCGCCTCGACGATGGCGCGGTCCATCGCCCCCACGCGGTAACGGCGCGAGCCCTTGAACAGCATATGCTCGAGCCAGTGCGCGGCTCCCGTCGTCCCGGGCGCCTCGTTCTTCGACCCTACCCGGTACCACACCCAGACCGAAACCACGGGAGAGGCTGGTCGAGGGACCAGCAGCACTTCGAGGCCGTTGCGCAGCACCCTGCGCTGGACCGGGGGTGCGTGGAGCCCGACCATACGCGGCCGAAGAGTGGACCCTCTTAAGGTGTCTTCAGTTCAAGAGAGTCCCCGAGAAGTCACCCTCCGGGGAGAGTTTTCGGGTAGCACGCCGAGTTTTCGTGCGGATACGAGTTTTCGGGGACGCTCTCAGTTCAAAGCCCGACCAAGTTCGAGAAGAAGTTGAGGGCCGCGGGGAGCTCTACCCCGCGGCCCTATCCGTTGCCTGTGGGACTAGACGTACTGGTTGTCTCTGCGGCAGTACCAGCGGCTGTACTGGGCCACGTACTCGGTCGGCTGTCCACACTTGGTGCAGTTCGGGGCCGGGCCAGGGGCTCCGCCTGCCGCGGGGGCGGCAGCGGCTGCCGCAGGGGCGGCACCGTACGCAGCGGCCGGACCACCCCAGGAGGCTGCCGCGGGGGCGGCCGCCGCCATCGGGTGACCGACAGCGCCGGTCGGGCTCAGCATCCCAGACTGTTGGGCCTGGAGGATCTCCTGCACGGTGAACGGGTCCCGGCGGGTCATGAACAAGAAGAGGAACCCGACCAGCAGCAGCGCGAAGCCGGCGATGGCCATGTACCAACCAGCCCCCGCGCCCCAGTTACAGGAGACCCCACTGGGAGTCCCTGAGGGACATGCGTTCCCGAAGAACGAGTTGCAGGGGGAGGTGCCTGCGCAGGACCCCGAGGAGTAGTCGGAAGTGAGCGCACCCGGCTGACCACCAAGCGCCCACATCGGCGCCGCAATGGCCAGAGCGAGGGCGACAAGGATGAGCAGCCAGGTGAGTAACATCTGGATGCGTCCGAATGACAACGCCAAGGCGCCCATGAGCCCGAGGATGGCCGCGATGAAGCCTAGAACGATGGCCCCCGTGAGAAGCCCGCTGACGCCGCCATAGAGGTTCCCGGTGTTCGTCAGCGCGGGGCAGCCTCCACCGGAGGAGCTGTAGGTACAGGTCAGGGTGCCGGTTGGGCAAGAGCTACCGGAACAGATCTCCTTCCACTCATTCCCCGCAAAGAACTGGATGGTGTAGGTCACGCCACTTCCGCTTTCGGTGTCAGACCAGAACGGTGTGGCGATCGAAACGATCAACAGGACCGCTCCCACCAGGAGAAGGATCGAGGCGATCAACCGCTTCTGGTGCTTGTACCCATGAGGTCGCGGAGGGCGCATCGGGGCCTGGGGCATCGCGTACGGTTGAGGGGCGCCTCCCCATGCGGGGGCCTGCCCATACGCGGGGGGCTGGGCTCCGTAGCCGGGGGGTGGCTGACCATAGGCCGGCGGCTGCTGGGCGGGATATCCCTGCTGGGGATACCCGGGGGGCGGCGTTCCTGCGGCTTGCGGCGGGGCTCCCATCTTTCGATTCACCTTTTTTCGCGACCCGTTGCCGGGTAGCGCTACGGAACGATTGTCGTTCTACACTTGAACCTTCCGAATTCGGCGCGGGGACCCTGTCTCCTTTGTGACCCCCCCGTGGACCGACAATCGGATATCCCCCGACCCGGGGTGGAGGGGGGGAGGGTCCGAGTGAACCCCTGGGTTCGTCTCCTGCGTCCGGGGAACGGGGCGATCAGCTTCGTGGGCACGGTCGTGGGGGGTCTTTCGGCGACCGGGCTGCTCGAGGGGAGGCTCGGAACGGAGATCGGTCCCCTGCTGCTCGCGGGGCTCACCACCTTCCTGGTGGCTTCCGGGGGCAACGTCCTGAACGACTACTTGGACCGGGAAGGGGACCGGAAGAACCACCCCGACCGCCCGCTCCCGCGAGGGGAGGTCGCCGCGGAGAGCGTCCGAGCCTTCGCGGCAGGGCTCTTCCTCCTCTCGGGGGTCCCGCTCCTGGGGGTGTTCCTGTGGGGGAAGGCGCCCACGGGGCTCGCGGGCGAGGCGATGCCCGTCGGTGTTTGGCTCGCGGCGGTCCTCCTGCTGCTCGCCTACGAGCTTCGATGGAAGCCCAGGGGGTTGCTGGGCAACGCGACGGTGGCGGCCCTCACGGGGGCCGTGTTCCTCTTCGGAGCGACGATCGTCGGGGCCCCGCTCCTCGCCGTCTCGCTGGCCGCGATGGCCTCGCTGGCCACGCTCTCGCGGGAGATCATCAAGGACATGGAAGACGCGGAAGGCGACGTCGACCGCCATACCCTTCCCCGTGACCGGGGGATGGCGGTGGCCTCCCTGGCCGCCCGGGGCGCCGTCGTCGCGGCGATCGCCCTATCTCCGATCCCCCTCGTCCTGTGGCGGCCGCCCCTCCCCGTTCCCGCCGCCATTATCTACCTCACCTTCGTCGCGGCCGCCGACCTCGTGTTCGTGCTCTCCGTCCGTACCCTTCCAAAGGAGCTCCACCGCGAGCAATCGCTCTCGAAGCTCGCGATGGTCCTGGCCTTGGTGGGGTTCCTGGGGGCGGCCCTACGATGAGCCCGACAACGCGCCCCGCCCCGCCGGCGCGAAGGTTCCAGGGTCCCGTGCTCCCTTGGCTCCTCGACCATGTCAGGGCGGGTCCGGTCCACTTCACGCTCATCGACCCCGACAAGACCCCAGGGGCGAAGGCGGGGGAAGCGGCCGCCCGCGCTGAGTCCCTCGGGACCGACGTGGTCATGCTCGGGGGTTCGACCGGGATCACCCCCGACCGAATGGGGCAAGCCGCCCGCGCGGTCCACGAACGGACGACGCGGCCCGTGGTGATCTTCCCGCAGGGACCGGACTCGTTGACGGGGGAGGCCGACGCGCTCCTGTTCATGAGCCTCCTCAATTCGCGCGACCTACGGATGGTCGTTCGGGCGCAGGCTGCAACCTCGCTCAAGGTCCGCTCGCTCCACCTCGAGCCGATCCCGATGGGGTATCTGGTCGTCGCCCCGGGCATGAAGGTGGGGGAGGTCGGCAGCGCGGACTGCCTCGCTCGGAACGATCCCAAGGCTGCCGCGGCCTGGGCGCTGGCGGCCGAGTACCTCGGGATGCGCCTCGTCTACCTGGAGGCCGGCTCCGGCGCCCCGTCGCCCGTCCCGATCGAGCTGGTCAGGGCCGTGCGGCAGGTCCTGAGCGTGCCCCTCATCGTCGGGGGTGGGATCCGCAGTGCCGAGCACGCTCGGGCGTTGCTCGACGCGGGAGCCCAGGTCCTGGTGACCGGGACGATCCTCGAGGAAGGGGGGGAGGGCGCCCTTGGACCTATCCTCCGAGAGGTGAAGGACGCCCGTGGTCGGCGGACGTAAGGTCGCCGAGCGGGGGGAGGCGACCGGGTCCCCGGTCACCCAGGCCGAGGGGGCCGTCTATCGTCCGCATGAACGGACGAGCCGCCTGCGCTTCGCCTCGCCCCGGGGGGAGGTCTCCGCGCTGGGGATCGTCCTGGTCTCCTTGCTGCTCCCCCTCCTCGCGTTCTTCCCCAACTTCGACCAGCTCCCTGCGTGGCCCGGGGCGCCGGGTTGGTGGGGTCGCTACGCGGTGGGTGTCCTCATCTTCCTCGTTCCCGGCATCGTGGGGACCCTGGCGACGACTCCCCTCGCCGTGCTCTTCGGCGGTCGGTTCCGCACCCGGCGCGCTCTCCTGCTCGGCCTCTCGGGCTTCCTGATCGTGTTCGGCGTTCTCTTGCTCTGGCGGCTCCTCACGCTCGTCGCCGGACCCTTCAGCGTCGAGGGGCCGCTCCTGTTGGGATTCGGCCTCATGCTGTGGATCCGCCAGCTGACGCTCGTCGGCGTCTCCCACCGGGTCCACGTCCGGTCGCTTCCCGCCGCGCTCGTCCAGCCGCTGCTGGGGTACGTCATGGTCTGGGCCACGCTCGGTTGGAGGCTCAACTCGCTGGTCGAAGGGGTTTTCTTTCTCCTCCTCGCGCTGGGCGGGGCGGCCTCTCTGGTGACCGCGACGGACCGCCCGATGGTGAGGGAGTTCGGGCAAGGAGGGACCTCGCTGCTCCGGCCACTCATGGAGCACATGAGCGACCGCGACCCGGCCGCCTCCTCCCAGATGGAGGCCTTCTTTGAGGGGGTCTCGACGAAGGGCGACCTTCACTTGTCCGCCCTGGTCTTCCGGGACGGGACTCGCGTTCGTGTTGCCGTTCTCGCGCCCTCGGTCCATCCCGGGCCCTTCGCGGAGCTCGGATCGAGCGACCTGCCAAGGAAGCTCGCGAAGTCCCTTCGGGGACGGCACGCCGACGAGGTCATGGTTCCGCACTCCCCTTCTACGCATGCCCAGGACATCCCCACGACTCCGGAGCTCCAGAAGGTCGTGGAGAAGGTCCAGGAGCTCATCGCGGCAGCCTCGCCCGCGCCGACACGGGTCTCTCCCCTGGTCTCCCCGCACCCGGGTTCGCTGGCCCGAGCGCAGGTGCTGGGGGACAGCGTGCTGCTCCTCCTGACGCAGGCTCCGGAACCGACGGACGATATCGACTACGCCCTCTCGGAGCTCGTGCGGGAGGACGCACGGCGCCTGGGCTTTTCTCACGCGATCGTCCTCGACGCCCACAACTCCTTCGTGGAGAACCGCGGGGAGATCCCCTTCGGTTCTCCCGAGGGCTTCCGCCTGCTCGCGGACGCCAAGGCCGCGATGGTCGCGGCCCGGGACCAAGCGGTCGGAGGAGAGCTACGGGTCGGGTTCGCGCAAGAGCGCGAGTTCAATCCTGAGGACCACGGCATGGGGCCCGAGGGCCTCTCCGTCCTGGTCATCGAGGGAGCAGGGACCCGCACGGCCTACGCGCTCTTCGACGCGAACAACCTGGAGCGCGGGATGCGCGACCCGTTGGTGAGAGCGCTCGAGAAGGCGGTCGGTGGAGCTGGAGAAGTGATGACGACCGATAACCACGTGGTCCACGAGGTCCAAGGGGGGACCAACACCCTGGGTATGCGCCGGTCGCTCCAGGACCTCTCGCGCGACCTGGAACGGGTGGCGAAGCGCGCGGTCGCGAACCTGGCGCCTGCAAGGGTCGGAGCGTCCGAGGAGGTCCTCCGAGGAGTGAAGGTGCTCGGCCCGGGGGTCACCACACGATTGATGACCGCCCTCGCGGACTCCTTCGCCATCTTCTGGCTCTTCTTCCTCTCCACCATCGCCCTCGCGGCGCTTGCGGGGGCGCTCCTTCTCGCGTTCCTGAAGTGATCCGGGGCGCCCCCCGCCCGGAGGTCGCTTCGGAGCTATGCCGTCGGAGCGGCCGCCGCTGTCCAGGTCGAGAGGAGGCGTTCCGCCTCGGCTCGGTCCCCCTCGGGGACCGGCGTCCCTTTCGCCGATGCGAGCGACCTCTCGGCATCTCCTTTCTTGCCCGCGGCCGACTGGACGCTGGCCAAGAAGAGGAAGGCCCGTACCCGGTCGAGCCCCACGGACTTGACCGAGGCCTGATGCCAGAGGTTCTCGGCGGCGTGCAGGTTCCCCATCAGCCGCCACCCCTCGCCTTCCTTGACCATCCAAGCCCCCACCTCAGGGTCGGCGGCGGGCAGGAGGGGCAGCAGCTCCTGTCCCCATCGAGCGTACCGGACCACCTCGGTCCCTTCCTCTCGGGCGATCGCACGGTCCAAGGCCTTGCGGACCCAGGGGAGCCCCTCCTTCGCGGCGCGCGCGTCGAAGAAGTGTAGGGCGATGAGCTCCACACGATCCGGTCGGGTCGCGGCGAGATGCTCGGCCGCCCGGCGATGGTAGCGGCGCAAGGCGGTACCGGGCGCCTCCTCCCGGACCACGCGGGGGACGAAGGAGTTCTCGAAGCCCCAGAGCCCGGGTCGGATCCGTTCCACGAGCCCGTGGTAGCGCGAGAGCTCCTCGAGCTGATCCCCACCGGGGGCATGGGCGGGGGAGATCAGGGCGTCCACCTCTTCGGAAGTGAAGTCGCTGCCCAGCACGACCGCGGCCTCGAGCAACGCGCGGTCCGCCTCCATCATGCGCGCGAGACGACGCTCGATGGGCCGTCGGATGACCGTGGGGACCTGGCTCGAGGCCGACGACCGGGTCCGGGGCCCCTCCATGATCTCCGCGACCGAGCGGCGTTCCCGTTGGCGCGCACGGAGCAGCTCGAGCACGAAGAGCGGGTTCCCCTCGGCCGTCGCGAAGAGCTGCTGCAGCTCGGGGGTCGTCGGAGCGACCTCGTGCGAACGAAGGGAACGGACGAGGGTGGGGGCGGTCTCGGCCCCAAGGGGCTCGAGCTTCTCCCGTTGGGCCTCGACCTTCGCGAGCGTTTGGGGCGCGGATGGGTCCGGGGTCGCGTCTCCCAGCGTCGAGGTGGGCCCCGCGTTCGTGGGCCGTGATGAGAGCGTACGGTTCTCGGAGAGTTCCGGAGCGTACGCGCCGAGGACCAGGAGGGGTCGCTCGGAGATCCCCGCCCCCAGGAGCTTGAGGACCGCTAGGGTCCCAGGGTCAGCCCACTGGAGGTCATCAAGGAGAATGACTGGGACCCCTCCGAGCTTGGCGGGGTCAAGGGCCGCAAGACATCCGCTCGCGACCACGGTGGCCGGGGATTCCTCGAGCGTGCGGCCGCGGGGGAGAGGGATCGGGGAACTCCTGCCTGGATCGGTCGCCGCTGCGGCCCCCTCGGCGGCAGCTTCCTTCGGCCGGGTCAAGGCGGAGAACGCCTGCCGGAACGGGCGGTACGGCTCGCACGACACCTCGGGGCAACTGCCCCACAGCACCCGGTAGCCTCGGCTACGGGAAAGCTCGGCGCAGGCCCGGAGAAGTCGGGTCTTGCCGATGCCTTGAGGCCCTGCCCAGAGGATGATGCGGCCTTTCCGCTCCTTCGCCTCTTCGAGCGCCCTGATCACGATCGCCCGCTCGCGGGCACGACCCAGCAGGGGCCCAGAAGTGTTGGTCGCGTAGGCCACGAAGGTGGCAGATGCCCACGCGCATAAGCCGATGCCTCGGCCCGAGGGGGTCGTCGGGGTGGTCCTCCCTCGACCTTATCTCTCCCCTCCCTCTACATTTCGGCGGTCGAATGCCCCTCTTCAAGTCCCCGGAGGAGCAGCTCCAGGAAGGGAACGACCGGGTCCTTCGAGGAGACTTCACGGGCGCCCAACGCTCGTTCCTGAGCGCGGCCGAAGGCTTCGGGAAGAAGGGACGCACGGGCGAGGCCCAGTTCGCACAGACCTTCGCGGTCCTGATGGGCCTCGCCGTCCCTCAAGCAGGGGCGCAGGACTACCAGCGCGTGGCCGAGGCCCTGGCCCCGCTCGGGAGTGCTCCCATCAAGCTCGGCACGCGGTCGGTCTCGGCCGCCGACCTGCGGAGGGAGGCGGAGCTCGCCCGAGAAGAGAAGGACGTCCTCGCCTCGGGCCCCCGGACCCCCGAGGCGCACGAGCAGGCGGGGGCCCGCCTCCAGGCCCTCTCCCTCGCCTACCGGCAGCTGGGGAACCAGGTCCTGGTGCTTCCTGAGCTCTTCCGTCGTGGGGCGGTTCCCGCATCCTCGAAGGCCCCCGTGCTCGCCGCGCTGGCGGAGGAGGAGTTCGGCGAGTCCGAGGTCACCCGGGACCCGAAGCGGGCCGCCGAGCACAACCAGAACGCCCGCAACTGGTGGATGCAGGCGGGGGAGTCCGCTCGGGCGGAGGCCGCGGGTCAGCGGGTCCAGCGCTACGGTCGCGCCGTGAGATGCTGGTTCTGCGGCCGCGAGGCCGCCGGCGACGGGATCAACTTCCGTGGATTGTCGAGCGACATCGCGGGCTTCGAGCATGAGGACGGGGGAGGAGGCGCGCTGCAGGACAGCGACGCGTCGAGAGGCATCGTCTACGCCTGCCGTCCGTGTGCGTCGACGGTCGAGCGGTTAGCGGACGAAAAGGCGCAGGCACGGACGAAGGAGATCGAGGACCGGGTGAACCGCATGCTCGCGCAGATGCGGCAGAAAGCGGGCCCGATGGGCCAGCAGTGGATCCCCGCCAGCCTGCCGCCGTGAGGGTCCGCCGAGGTCGTGGATGCGCGCGTCACAGCTCATCGAGACCAAGGCCCTCCGCTGCTCCTCGTGCGGGGCCCCGCTCCGGGACCCCACGGGCGACCTGGTCTCCTGCGACCACTGCGGAACGGTCCAGAAGTTGGTCGATGCCCGGGCCTTCCTGGACCAGATCATGCTCCAGGTGAACGCCTTCGTCCGTCAGGCGCTCCCGCTCGGGCTCGACGCCTCGTCCTCGACCACGATCGACCCGGTCGCGCGGCACAACCTCTGGGTCTCGAGCGTGGGGCCCCGCCTGTCGACGGAGTACGGGGAGTACCGTTTCCGGATCTACAACCTCCTCTCCCACACGATGACGACGCTCCCGTTCACCCTCGCCATGGACCTTCCCCCGGGAGGGGACCCGAAGGAGGCCTTCCTGTTCCAGGCGAAGGTCCAGTCCGTCGCTTCGCTCGCCGTGGACGAGGCGAGCCGCGCCACGGTCGCCGAGTCGGCGGGCCTCGCCGTCGCGTACGCCTACGCGCTCAACAACGCTGCCCTGCTCAAGGGGACGAAGCCCGAGCGCTACCACCTCATGGGCCAGAACTTCGCCGACGCGGCGCTGGCGCTCCACGGGATCCCTCGCTTCTCCTCGCTGGAGGCGCGGTTCCTCGGGCTCTCGAGGCTCTCGGACGCGATCGACCAGCTCTCGCAGGCGGACGTGCCCGAGGCCCGGGCGGCCCTCGAGGAGGCGCTGCCCCACCTTTCGCGCGCCAAGGAGGGGATGACCAAGGACTTCGACCTCGCGGTGATGCTCCAAGCCGTGGACGAGGAGATCTCCCTGACGCGGGCCGCCGGGTCCATGACCGAGGCCGTCGCGTTGGACCCACGTGGGCTCTCCGCTGGCTCCTTGGGGGCGTTCCAGGGGATCCTTCAGCTCCTCGTTCAACACCGCTCCCAGGCCCCTCCGCTCTGGCAACGCACGTTCCGGGCGGGCGACCGTCAGGAGAAGGTCCTCGCGATGACCTTGGACGCTCGCAGGGCCCAGGCGAACTCCTCGACGGTGAAGGTCGCCCCCCTCCCCGGACCCATGGCCGTCCCGTTCTGGGTGGTCGAAGCCCCCTACTCGTTCCAGACGGGAGCCGCGTGGAGAAAGCATGCGGTGGAGGTCCCCGAGAGGCTCCTTATCGCCGCCTCCTTCCCCCTGGACGCGGGCGCGATGAGCGGCCAGGACGTAGCGGCGGTGCTCACCGACGTCTTCTCGGCCCGTCAGCGCTCCGGCCTGATGCAACGCCTCGGAGGGAAGGAGACCTCCATCAGCGAGGGCGGTCCGGTTCAGGGGCTCCTGCGGGCCTCCACGCCCCGGCCGCTCGCCGGCATGCGGGTCGTGCCTCCGCTCTCCACCCCCGAGGATGCGCTGGTCCTGGCCCAGACCTACATCGATACCTCGCGTCGGACCGACCCGACCCTCGAGAAGCAGCTCAAGCTCTCCTCCCCGCGTATCGTCGATCTGGTCTACGTCCCGGTCGGCCCGGTCCCTCCTGGGTACCCGCTCATCCCTCCCTTGGGCCCCCTCTCACCGAGGTCCGTGGGGGACCCCTCGGCCCTAGCCCGCGTGGCCCTCTGAACGCCCTCGCCCCAAGCCTCAAGACCGCCCCGCGATGGGGGGGAGAGGGATCCTCGTTGGCGACCTCGCACGTGGCCACCTCCTCCCCTCCCCCGAAGGACGTTCTCGACCGGATGGGGGGTCCTGAGGCGTTCGAGCTCCTTCGCGACCTTATCGCCCTCGACACGACCAACCTCGAGGACCCGGCCCACCACCGTGAGGAGAAGCGGCACTACGTCGAAGCGGCCCAGTTCCTCCAGAAGAAGGCCCAAGCCTTCGGGCTCAAGGCTCGCATCTGGGACGCGAGGGAAGAGCTCCCCCAGGGCCGTTCGAAGTTCCACGGCCCTCGGCCGAGCGTCATCGCCGATCTGGACCGGGGGAAGGCCTCGACCGTGCTCGTCCTCGCCCACCTGGACGTGGTCCCGGTCCCCGACGAACAGCTCTCGCGCTGGCAGAGCCCCCCGCACGAGCTCACCTACCGCGCGGGGCTAGGGCGGCTCTTCGGCCGCGGATCGAACGATGACCTGGGGAGCGGCGTTCTCTCCTCCCTGTTCGCGCTACGGGCGCTCGCGACCACGAAGGACCTCCCGGTCAACGTACGGTTGCTGATCTGTCCCGACGAGGAGACGGGCGGAGCTGGGGGGATCGAAGCGATCGCGGAGCATGACCAAGCGCTCCCTCCGAACGACCCGAAGCGTCTCCTCAGAGGGGAGCTCGCGCTCATCCCGGATGGCGCTCCCTATGTCGCCGCGGGGTGCAGCGGCGTGGCCTTCATCGACCTGGGCATGGACGGTTCCGTTCCGCTCCAGGACCACCTCGCTCTGGGGGACGGCGTGCTCGGGTTCGAGCCCACCGCTCGGAGCTGGGTCTCTCGGCTGCCTTCCCCGGACCACCCGGACCACGGGGCCCCCGACGCGCACATCACCGGCCGGGCGACGCTCACGAAGATGGACCTCGGAGCCGACCCCGACGGGGTCCGAAGCGCGCGTCCCTCCCTCCGCCGGGCCCATGCGGAGAGCGATGCGGCCAATCAGATCTCGGAGGCGGTGACCCTTTCGTTCTCAGGAGAGCCTTCCAAGCTCGACGACCTGCTCTCCTTCCTCGAGAAACACGTCGTCGAACCGTACCGACTGGTCGTCCTGGGCGACCAGCACGGGGCAAGCAAGAGCGCAGGAACGCTCGAGCTGCGGGTCATCGGACGCGCGGGACACGCGGGGTACCCCCACAAGGCCGCGAACCCCGTCCCCGTCACGGTCGGGTTGTTGCTGGCTTCCTGCCGGGAGGGCGTCCTCGAAGGAGAGACACGGACCACAGGGGGCTACACCCTGGACCTTCGATCCCCGCCCGAGATGCCGTCGGAGGACGTGATCGCGCTCTTCGACAACCGGTTCCGTCTGCTGAGGAGCGAGCTCCCCCGGGCCCGCTACGACGCACCGCTCGCTCGCCGCAGGAGCGGATACGCGCTGGAGGTCAACCATCCCGCTGTCCTCGCGGTCCGGCAGGCGTTCGAGGAGGTCGCGGGCGGAAGTGTCGGGGTCTTCGGCGAGTATGGAGGGACCGATGCGAGCGCGCTCCGCGACCTCACGACCCCCTCGGGCAAGCCCCTGCCGGCCATCGTGGTCGGGGCCATGGACCGAGATGCCCACATCCACGACGCCGAGGAGAGCGCCGATCCCCGCCTCTTGGGGATGGTCCAGAGGCTGCTCGTGCGGTGCATCGAGGCGGTCGAACCCCCGCCGTCCGCATCGTGAGCGCCGCGCCTCGGTGACTGCCCTACCCCTTGACCGGCGACGTGCAGCAGGCGCACCGCTCTTTCATGCAGTCCCCGCGCCACGAGTGATTGCACTGTTTGCACGAGCAGTACGAGACGTAGGCGGACTTCGAGGCCGCGTGCTGGGCCTTGTACATGTCCTTCAACATCGCGTAGTACTGGACGTCGCGGAAGTTGTCCGGGCCCTCGGGCATGACGGGCTAGCCCGACCACAGCGCGCTTTTCTCAGTTTCGCACGCGACGAGGGCGCCGCTAGTCCCAGGTCCAGCCGCAGAAAGAGCAGTGCTTCTGCTCGTCCAGCCAACGCCCACAGATCGAACAACGGTTCGAGGACTCGGGGAGACCGTCCGAGGTCAGCGGCGCGGGAGGCGACGCGCTTGGGGGGGCAGGAGCGGGCTCTCGTGGAGGCCCCCCATCGCTGGGGTGCATCGGCTCCGACGGTGAGGGAGGAGCAGGTGGTTCGAGGGGAGGAGATGCCGGGAGGCCCCCCTGGTCGAGCGGGAATGCGGGTGGTCCGACCGAAGACACGGCCGGGGGTGGTGGGGGAGGAGGCATGGCAGGGGCCGGTGCCGCCACGGGGGGCCAAGGTGAGGTCGGCGGGGGAAGTTCCGATGTGGGCGGAGGGGCGTCAGCCGGCGGAGGTCCCGGAGCGACTTCATCGCTCTGAGCCGGCGGCGGGGGCGCTCCCAAGTCCGCGCCCTGCGAGTCGGGGCTTGCAGGCGGAGGGGGAGCCCCGGCGAACGGGTAGTCTCCCGGAGGGAGCATGTCGGGGCCGCCAGTCCCTCCGTCCGGCAAAGGCTCGGGAGGTGCCGCCACGTTGGCCGGGGAGGGCGCGACCTCGTCGGGGTACGGCATGCCGCCGTACACCACCGCTCCTGCGGCCGCGCCCTCGGCCATGCCCATGAGCTGTTCTTCCTCGGGCGACCGCAGGTGCTTGCGCTTGTTGCGCCGCACCACCCCTAGCGCGAGGACCGACGCGACGACGAGGGCGATGACCAGGATCCACAGCCACCCGTAGCTCCCGAACAGTCCCCCCAAGATCCCCGGAGCCGGGGCGACCCGGACCTCGACCGAGGCGTTGGCCTGACGGCCCTGCCCGTCGGTGACGGTGATGTGGACCCAATAGGTGCCCGCAGAGGAGATGGAGCACGCCCCCCCTGTCCCGCGGACCTGCGTGGTCGAGCACCCGGGTGGGAGCCCACTGTAATTGTAGACCAGCCCGCCGCTTCCCCCCGTTGTGGTCGCTTGGAAGAGCACCGACGTTCCGACCGTGGAGTTCGCTGGGGTCGCCGTGAATGACGTGATGGCAGGGTCGGCGTGGACGGTCAGCGTGGCATTGTCGAAGGCGCTCGCCCCTGTCGCATCATGGACCATGACCTCCGTGGTGAAGGTTCCGGTCCGGGTGGCGTAGCAACTGAGCGAAGGTGTGTCCCCATTGAGGCAGCCCGGAGGCAGCGCGGGGTAGTCGTAGGAATAGGTGGAGGTCCCTCCCTGGATGCCGACCGTGAAGACGGTCGGAACGTGCAGGTCCACCACGGTGGGGGTCGCAGCGAACTGGACGATCTGCAGACGAGGGTTCACGTGGAGCGTGAGGTTCGCAAAGACGGCCCTCGACAGCTGGTCGACGACCTGGACCTCGATCGTGAAGTTCCCCGTGGTCGACGGAGTGCAGGAGAGGTGAGGGTTGTCGACGCTGGAGCACCCCGAAGGGGTGCCGGCGTACACGAAGGACAGCGGGGCCGTTCCCCCCGTGACGACGACGCTCGCGTTCAGAGCCTGACCCTCGTCAAGGGTGTTGGGAGCCCCGGCGTTGAACGATCCCGTGAAGGAGACCAGGACCAGGGCCGGGTAGACCTGGACGCTCACCGAGGCACCCTTCGAGGCGCCCGCGCTGTCGTTCACCCAGAACGAGACCGCATAGGTCCCGGCACCGAGGAACGCGTGGTTGACCGAGGAACCGGTCCCGCTCTGTCCGTCACCGAACTTCCATGCCGTCGTGTAGGCCGGGGTCCCCCCCCAGAAGGACGCGGAGAAGGCGACCGAGAGGCCGGCGTCCGTCACCGACGGGGTTCGCGTGAGCGATGGGGTCGATAGGGCGGGGTTCACCAGCATCGTGAGCGTGGAGCTCGCGGAGCCCCCGGCGGAATCGTTGGCCCAGACCCTCACCGTGTAGTTACCACGCGCAGCGTAGGCGTGCGTTGCCGTGCTCCCGCTGCCGGGAGCGCTCCCGTCCCCGAACGCCCAGGCGTACGTGAGAGGGGCGGTGCCTCCAGTGCCGAGGGCGGTGAAGGCCACGGGAAGACCGACATCGGTGGTCGTCGGGCTCGCGGTTGCCCCGACGGTGGGCAAGGCGTTGACGACCACCACCACGGTGTTCGTCGCAGAAGCTCCCACGGAATCGTTGGCCCAGAAGTGTGCGGTGAAGGATCCCGCGGCGGTGTAGGGGTGCGTGGGATTCTGTGTCGAGCTCACGGGAGAGCCGTCGCCGAAGCTCCAGGCGTAAGTGAAGGGGGAGGTCCCTCCGGTCACCGCGCCCGAGAAGGTCACGGGGATCCCCACGTCGGTTGGGCTGGGCGCGGCGGAGGGGGTCGCGACAGGTAGCGGGTTGATGGTGACCGCGGCCGTCGCCGTGGCACGGCCGCTCGCGGAGTCGTTGACCCAGAGCCATGCCGTGAAGGTCCCAGCCGTGTTGAACGTGTGGCTCGAAGTGGAGGACGCGGAGTTCCCCCCGTCGCCGTAGCGGACGGCGTAGGTGTAGGGGGTGGTCCCGCCCGCGGCCGTGGCCGAGAACAGAACCGACTTCCCCACGTCCGTGGCCGCCGGGAGGGCGCTCAGCGAGGCTGTGAGCGCAATGCTGCCCCCGTCGTACGACCAGCCGTCCGTCGTGTCTGCGAGGGCGGAGGAATCGTATCCGTCGAACTGCAGCGCGGTGCCGTCCGCGGGGTCGTCGCTAAGGTCGCCGGCTCCACGCACCGAAGGGGAGGTGGACGGGGTGATCTGGGTCCAGGCCCCCCCGCTGAAGGTCCACGTGTCGCCTAGGGAGTTCAGCGAGCTGTCAGACCCTCCGAAGAGCAAGACCGCCGAGATCGCGGAATCGTACGCCATCATGTTGGCGATGAAGGCGCGCTTTGCCGGAAGTCCCGAGGTGACCGAGGTCCAGCTGCCCCCGACGTACTTCCAGGTGTCGGCGAAGAAGGTCCCCGTGCTGAAGTCCTCTCCGCCGAACATGACCACGTAGCTGTCCGCGGCGTCGTAGGCCATGCCATCGCCGTAGCGTGCCGAGGGCCCCGTCGCGGCGGTCGAGGTCCACTGGCCCCCGGAGAAGGTCCACGTGTCGCTGTCCTCACCCGACGCTCCGTATCCGCCGAAGAGAACGACATAGTTGTCGGCCTGATCGAAGGCCAGGCCGGCGTAGAACCGCGCGGTAGGGTGCGAGGTGGGCGAGAGTTGGGACCAGATGCCGCCCGAGAAGCTCCAGGTGTCCCCGTAGTAGGCCCCGCTCCAGTACTCGGTGCCCCCGAACAGCACGAGGTAGTTGTCCTTCGCGTCCCAGGTCATGGTGCTGTCGAAGCGAGAGGTGGGGCAGCCCGAGGCGCAGGCCGTGGCCGTGATGTTCGTCCACGTGCCGGTCTTGTAGGTCCAGGTATCCATGGGTTCGGTGGCGGTGGAGTCGTAGAGCCCGCCGAACAGGACCACATACCCGTCCTTCGCGTCGTAGGCCATCGTGGCGCCTTCGCGGCCCAACGGCGCGCAGGGGGAGCAGACCGAGGTCCACGTCGGGCTGACCAGCGGCCCCGTAGGCGGGCTGAGGCTCTTCGTGGCCTCCGAGCAGGCGAGCGACGCGCTACCGCCTCCCCCGCACGTCGGCACCGACGCTTGCCGGCGGTCGGGAAGGGCCGCCTCGTGCAGATGAAGTAGCCTTTCCGTAGCTTGCCCGACGTGGACGGCTCCGGTGGGTGCGACGTGCTCGGTGTCGGGACCCGACACATGGCCGAGAGCGCCGCCGGGAAGGATCAGAAGCGCGAGGAGCGACCCAACCAGGAGCCGAAGCGCGGTACCTTCGAGAGGGTACCGGCGTCCCTCGGTTCCCGGGGTCGTCGCGGACACTGGGAGCAAGCAACCGTCTGGGGGCTGAAGAACGTTTTGTTTTTGGACGGACTCATACGGATTTCGGAGTACTCCCCCCGATAGGGCCGCTTTCTCGGCCAGGTTCGACGCGCGGGGCCCCCAGCACGCGGCTGGTGGCGAGAGGCCCCTACGATTTTCGTGAGCGAACAGGCGTGTGTCCCCCTTCTACCTCTCCCTGCTCCTCCTCCGACCGAGGAGCATCCTCTTCCTCCCCTTTCTCCTGCTCCTTCTCTTCGCCCTTCTCGCCGTCCTTGGGCTCAGGCCGGGGACCCCATCTCGAGGTGTCGCGCGTGCCTTCGATGGTCACAGGAGATCCCGTAGCGTGCCGCCTCCTGCGGAGGAAGAACCATGTCCCGAAGCTGGTGGCCACGACGACCGCGGCGCCTCCGACGAGGAGGAGGGCACCCCGAACGTACGAGGAGGAGTTACCCTTCGTCGTGTTGCAGGAGGAGCAGGGTGGCGGGGACTTGGGCGGGGCAGGGCCGGTGGTGAAGGAAAAGTTGAGCGGCCCCGCCAGATGGACGCCCTGGGCGCTCTCCACGCCCGTACTGATGTTCGCTAGGTAGGTCGTGTTCGGCAGGAACGGGTGCGTGTGCACCCAGTGGAACGTGAGCCCTCCCGCTCCGCCCAGTCCCCCGGCGACCGGCGGATAGATCGAGAAGTTCCCAGGGAGGCTCGCAGCGTCCATGACCACGTCGAACGACACCGTGACGTTTGCCCCGAGCGGCACGTTCGTTGAACCGGCGACCGGGCACAGGCCCGAGGGTTGCGGGGTCGCGTAGACATTGGAGAGCTCGGTGCTGAAGCTCGCCTGCCAGGGGGCCGATAACGGAGTCCCGGACGCGCCCTGAGCCGCCCGCGTCAACGTGAGGACGTAGGTGGTTCCGTAGCTCAGCGGCCCGGTCAGCGTCCAGTTCAGGTAGGAGCCCGTCACGCTCTCATGCGCTCCGGGCACCGAGGGCGAGACCGAGAACGCACCAAGCGTCGCAGGGGCGTTCATCGCCGTTGTGAACCCGACGGAAAGATTCGTCCACACGGGCCAGTTGGCCGTACAATTGGAGGGGAGCGAAGAGAGCACCGAAGGGCCCGGAGCCGCTTGGGGCCAGAGTGGATCGTCCACCGCCTTGCCGCGGGAGGTCGATGGCTGGCTAGACGCCTGAGGGGAGGAATCCCCCTTGGCCATCGCCCCGAACGGCGTGGGCGCCAGGCTCAGGATCAATGAAAGACCGAGGAAGAGGGCGACTGGGGATGGAACGCCTCGACCGCGAGCGAGGCGACGCAGGGCACGAGCGACCGTCCGTGGCAACGGCCCGTCGCTCGAGCGACCCGGGGAGGTCTGCGTGGAGCGGACCAATGGACCTACCGAGATATAATCGACCCGGCGTAGACCCTTCTCGTGCCCGACCGCCGGTACAAGGGGTACCGCATCTATGCCTACATCGCGCTCGCGCGCCTGTTCGCCGAGCTGGACCTCGAGCTCCAGCAGCCTGACGTCGTCGCCCGGGCGCATGACGCCTTGACGACGCTCACGACCCGGCTGAGCAAGGAGGAGATCCTGCATGCGATCCGGTCGAACTCGCACATGACCGAGAAGGTCCTGGAGTACCTCGTGGCGGAAGGGTTCGCCGAGGTCCGAAAGGACGAGAAGGGATACGACGTGAGGATCACTCCCGCGGGGGTCGAGCACCTCAAGCGGTACGATGCGTTCTACCGGGACTTGTATCGGCGGGAACTGCAGGACCACACGCGCTACGTACCGCGGCCGCACTATCTTGGCCCGGAGTAGAGGGGAACCGGCGGTCCTCGAAACCGTGAGCGCGGGGGAACGGACGGTCCGCAGAGCCGCGGGTCCCTCGACCTACGGGACGCCCACGACGACCGGCACGAACTCGTAGGTGCCGTCCGGGTTCTCGGTAACGATCTCCGTGGAGACACGGTAGCTGTGGAGTCCCTTCCTCAGCACGGAGGGATGCCCGGTCGCGTACTCGTAGACCTCGTGCGAGAGGGGCGTGCCCTTCGGCCGGAGCAGCACGCAACGCGCGACCCTTCCCGGAAGCCTCCCCGCGATGGCCCGTAGGTCCACCTCCATTTGCTGGAGGTCGGAGAGCTGAACGGTCTCGGGCCCCACCCGTGCCAGCAGGACGAAGCCCGGGTTACCTCCTCCGGTCAGCCCCCAGCGAAATCCCCCCGGTTTGGCGATCGCGAGGTCGAACTTGACGTCCCGGCCCTTCACGGGCCAGGACTTCTGATAGCGCAGCCGGTCGGGGTTCTCCCGGAGCGCTTCCCCCACCTTTTCATTGGAGGTCGAGAAGTGGTGCGCCAGCCGCTCGATCGGGGTCCTTCCCTCCGGGATCTTGACGATGGGCTCCGCGTCCCGCACGAGGCGGATGGTCCGGTGCCGGGCCACGAAGCCCCGGAAGAAGCGATCGGTCTCACGGAGGAGGTAGAGCGCGAAGAGCCCTAGACCGAACCCGAGGAAGCCGATCAGGGCGAGCACGGCGTTCGTGCGGAGGCCGGTGACCAGCACGATGAGCGTCAGGAAGGTCCAGAATAGCGCGATGACCATGTTGGCCCAGTACATCCGGCGGGCCGTGGGGGCCATCGCCGCCACCCGGTCGGAGAGGTCGAAGATCGCCGAGATCGGGTCCTCCACCCCGGGAGGAGCGGCGCTGCCGGCCACGGAAGGAACCCTCGGGTCCGCCTATTTGAAACCCCCCGAAAGATTCGACCGGCTACCAGGTGCGTAGGGTCCCATCCACCCCCCGGGGGTATCTGACCTCAGGTGGCCCCATGCACCTCGAAGCATCCAGCCCGCCGAGACCCCGCCCTTCGACGACCCTCGCTCTCTCCGTTCGGCCTTGGCCCGGCCGCGGGCGGCGTTCGAGAGGAGTTCCTACGTTGGTCGCGGTCCCGTTCTTGCTCCTCGCATTGGCGCTCCCGGCGCTCGGCGCAGCCCCGCACGCGGGGTCGGGAGCCGCGGCCAGCCCGCTCGGCTCCGCGGTCCCGGCGGACCATGGCGGCTCAGGTTGCGGCGGCAGCGGCGGCGACCAGGTGCCGGCGGACGGCGGGGGCGGTAGCGGCCCCTGCGGGACCTGGGCGTGGGGCGCGGCAGCGAACCTGACCGCGAGCTTGGAGTTCGAAGGATCGTACAACGCCTCCCAGTTCCTCACCGGCGGCGGGCTCACGGCGCAGGGGGCCTACATCGACCTCCAGGCGTCGCTCTCCGCGCAGTGGGCGGCCTACGCGATCATCAACGCAACGAGCCCGGCCCCCGGTTCCACCTACGTGACCTTCCAGGCCGGACAGCTCGTCGACCTCGACCTCTCGGTCGTCGCCGACGGGACCTTCCCCCAGGCGGGGACCTACGGTCCCTCGAGCAACGTGACGCTGGTCCCGATGAACGTCTCGCTCGTGGCCCACCTGAAGCTCGTGGACCGCTACCAAGCGTTCCTCAACCTGACCACGGACGCGAACGGCTCGGTCGCTCTCACCGACGAGCACCTGCAGTTCTTCCGGACGGTCGACGTCTCGCTCAACGCGGTGAACTTCCCCAACATCACGACGGACCCGTCGGGGAACGCCGTCGTCCAGTACGAGACGGGTTCGCTGCAGGCCCACGGCCAGGTCGCCGCGGACGTCCAGGGGACCTTCACGCCCGCCCTGCTCCTCGTCGACGCCCCGCTCTTCGTGGGAAAGTCCTGGACCTCCAGCACCTCCGCACAGTTCACGGGGCAGGAGCTCTGGAGCATCACCGCGAGCGGGGTGGCCCCGAACGGTCAGCCGTTCTCCTTCCAGCAGAACGGGCAGCAGAGCGCGAACGGGAACGGGGAGCTCGTGCTCACGTTCACCGTGGTGGGCGAGCGGACGATCTACTTCCCGGACGGAGGCTCCGAGACGGACTACGTCATCGGGATCCAGGGAGGCGGCGGCGGCCAGGGGGCGATCCTCTACAACGGGCTGATCGTGGTCCCGACCTCGGTCGCCTCGAGCACCGGAGGGGCCGGGAACTCGGTCTCGGCGCACCCCGCCGCGACGGCGCTCTCGTCCTCCACGGCGACCCCCAACCGACCGCTCTACTCGCCTCAGAAGAAGATGACCGACGCCTCCGATGCCACGCCCGTGAGCGGGCAGACGGTGACCGCGGCCCCGATGTCCCCCCAGAAGGCGCAGACCCTCCTGGACAGCCTTGGGGGCCTCTCTCCGCTCCACTTCGGGGCGGTCTCGGACACGGCCTTCACCCTGCTGCTGGCCGGCGGGGCCGTCGTGGTCGTCGGCATCGCCTTCCGCGAGGTACGGCGCCGCCGAAGGAACCGGTCCTGGTAGTCGGTCCAGGTCGGACCCCGGGCGCACGAAACCTCCCTCGCGCGCCCGGGGGGGTCGTAACCTCAAGGTGCAGCCCTTCCCTCGGGGTCAGCGGGCGCTCATCCCCCACCCCGCCTCCTCCGACAATGGTGGGGAGAAGGGAGCGGTCCATGGTCGAAAAGTTCGTGGTGCCCGTGGGCCAGTTCGGCCCCGGCGGGAGGGCGCTCAAGACGGTGGAGCTCGATGGGGAGCGCATCGCCGAGGGTGATCAAACGAAGGAGCTCGCCTCTGGCGCGAGCTCGACCCTGATCGCGGTCCACTGGACCCTCTATCGCACAACGGGCGCGAGGTCGTTGGCCCTGCACACCCTTCTCCGTCCCAGGAAGGGGGGGATGCCGTTCGTGGCCACTCTCGAGCGTTTCGCCTCCCCGACCGAACTCAGCGCGCGGCATCCAAGTCTCGCGGTCGCCGGAGCGTACGCCGCTTCCCCCGCACCGACCCGTCCCCCGTGGAAGGACCTGCCCAGGCCGGGGCCTGAGAGCGCCCCACCGGAATAGGTCCCCCGTTTTCGAGGGGCGTCGGGAGTTCACCGCATTCTCTAATATCGCCGGCAGGTTGCCCGCGGTGCCATGGTGGAACTGCCATCCTTCGTCACCGGCACCGACCGGCTGAAGCGGGGCTTCGCCCGGATGCAGCAGGGCGGGGTCATCATGGACGTGACCACCCCGGAGCAAGCCTCCATCGCCGAGGAGGCTGGGGCCGTCGCGGTGATGGCGCTGGAGCGCGTCCCCGCAGACATCCGGGCCTCCGGGGGAGTGGCCCGCATGGCCGACCCGATCAAGGTGCGCTCGATCATGGACCGGGTATCGGTCCCGGTCATGGCGAAATGTCGCATCGGGCATACCGCGGAGGCGCGGATCTTGGAGTCGCTCGGCGTCGACATGGTGGACGAATCCGAGGTCCTGACGCCGGCCGACCCGTTCCATCACGTGGACAAGAGGTCCTTCACCGTGCCGTTCGTCTGCGGGGCCCGGAACCTGGGCGAGGCCCTCCGTCGCATCCACGAGGGGGCGGCCATGGTCCGCACGAAGGGGGAAGCGGGGACCGGGAACGTCGTGGAGGCGGTCCGTCACATTCGTCAGATGAACGATGACGTGGCGTCCCTCCAGGGGATGTCCACCGACCAGATGCTCACCTTCGCCGAGCGGGAGCGGGTGCCCGTGGAGCTCGTCCGCGAGGTGCGGACGCTCAAGCGGCTTCCGGTGGTCAACTTCGCGGCGGGGGGCATCGCCACCCCGGCGGACGCCGCGCTCTGCCGGATGCTGGGGGTCGACGGCGTCTTCGTCGGGAGCGGGATCTTCAAGGCCCAGGACCCGGAGAAGACCGCACGGGCCATCGTCGAGGCCTCGCTGCACTTCGACGACGCCGAGCTCCTGGCGCGTGTGAGCGGAGGGCTCGGGGAGCCGATGAAGGGCGTCGACATCGCCTCTCTCGCCCCTTCCGACCTCCTGCAGGCCCGCGAGAGCGTATTACGCCCCTCGCCGTAGGGGTCTCCCCAGGACGCGGCCCCGAAGGGCGGCCGCGAGGGGGAATCGCCCGGCTGTGAGGATCCTTCAGGTCTGCCCCTTCTACGCCCCGCACGTCGGGGGGGTCGAGACCCACGTGGAGATGGTCTCGGAGGAGCTCGCCCGGCGCGGGCACGAGGTCACCGTCCTGACCAGCCGCCACGCTCCGGAGCTTCCAGAGGTCGAACGCACCCCCCGAGGGGTCACGGTCCGGAGGGTCCGTTCCCGGGGGACCGTGTTCCGCACGCCGCTCGCGCTAGGGACGGGCAGGGCCCTTCGGGACCTGCTCCCTCGCCCCGAGGTCGTCCACATGCACTATCCTCCGCCGGTCACCTCTTACCTCGCCGCCCGCGCGCTCAAGGCGGGCGGTCCCCCCGTGTGTCTCACCTATCACTGCGACCTCTTCATGGACGCCCCGTTCGGCGTGGCGCTCACCGCGGCCTACGAGAGGATCTTCCTTCCTACGACCCTCGACGTGGCGCGGAAGATCATCGTCCACTCCCAGAGCTACGCCCGGACCTCCCGTGCGCTGCAGGGGCGGGACATCGCGGTCATCCCGTCCCTGGTGGACACCGACCGCTTCCAGCCTCGACAGGACGACCCGGAGCTGCGCAAGCGCCTGGGGGCCGAAGGGAAGAAGGTCGTGCTGTTCGTCGGGCGATTGGTCCCTCACAAGGGGGTCGAGGACCTGATCCTGGCCCTCTCGGAGCTCCCCCAGGACGCCCTCCTCGTCGTAGCGGGGGACGGCCCCCGGCGGGAGGCGCTCGAGGAGATGGCCAACTCGAACCAGGTGGGCGCACGCGTAAGGTTCGTGGGGGCCGTGAGCGACGCGGACCTTCCACGGTACCACGCCGTGGCCTCGGTCGTGGTCCTTCCTTCCCAGAACCGCCTGGAAGGCTTCGGTCTCGCGATCGTCGAGGCCATGGCCTCCGGTCGCCCGGCGATCGTCGCCGACCTCCCGGGGGTGCGTGAGGTCATCCAGGACGGCGTCGACGGCCTCCTCGTCGAACCCCTCCTCGCCGAGGACCTGGCGAAGAAGTGCGCCTCCTTGCTCTCCGACCCCTCGCGTCGGGCGACCATGGGAGCCAAGGCCCGGGAGAGCGCGCTATCGAAGTATCGGGCTCAGGTGGTTGTGGAACAGCTCGAGCGACTCTACCGTTCGATCTCGACGTGAGTCGAGGAAGGTCCCTGCCCGGACCTGGGCTCAAGGGGCGCGCACGGCCATGGCGCGCGATAGACGGGTGGCCTCGGCCCTTGCGGCCTCTTTCCAGTCGTCCCCCGAAGAGGCGAACAGGATCCCCCGAGAGCTGTTGATGAGCATCGCCCCGGCACCGCTGCCTCGTCCGTTCGCCAAGGAAGCTTCCAGGTCGCCCCCCTGACTGCCAACCCCCGGCACGAGGAGTGGCACATCCTCCCCCAAGACCTTCCTCGCTGTGGCCAGGGCCTCAGGGAAGGTCGCCCCGACCACCGCGCCCAAGTTCCCTCGACCCGCGCGCTCTCGGATCCCTTGGAGCAGCTCCTCCCAGATCGGTCGGCCGTCGACGGAGCGCTCCTGGAGGTCGCGAGCTCCGGGGTTCGACGTATGGGCGAGCACGAAGACCCCGCGGGCCGGGTCCTGAGCGACCGCCTCCACGCTCTCCCACCCCAGGAAAGGCGAGACGGTCATGGCATCGAACCCGAGCCGCTCGAAGACCGCCTTGGCGTAGAGGCCCATGGTGTTGGGGATGTCCCCCGCCTTGAGGTCCAAGATGCGGAGCCGTCCTTCGCCGATCCGGCGCACGACGGCGGGAATGGCTCCGATGCCCTCGGGACCGAAGGCGAGGAAGGAGGCCAGCTGAAGCTTGTAGGCCGTGCAGGAGGGCCGGGTCGCTTCCACGATCCCCTCAACGAAGGTGGCCAAGGCGTCCGCGGTCCGTCGGCCGTGCAGCGGGTGCGGGAGCTTCGTGGGGTCCGGGTCGAGCCCCACGCAGAGATGGGTACCCTGCTTGCGGAGCAGGACATCTAACCGCTGCGAGAAGGTTTCCTTCGGCATTCGCTTCCGGCCGCCGGAGGACCGGGTCCACTTAGAGCCTCGCGCGTCGCGGACCCCAGGTCATCTAGCAGTCACCTCGTCGATGTCCTTCGGCTTTTTCTTCGCATTATCGCCTCGACGCCGTTCGGAGGCGACAGCGACATGGAGAACGAGATCGCGGCGTGTGTCGAGGAATTGGCCGGAGTGCGGGGACTGGGCGTCCCGAAGGAGACCGTCCAGAGGGAGCTCGAGGCGCTGGTGAAGCTGGACCATGTCCCACCGGTGGTGGCGAAGGAGGAGCTGCTGCGTCGGTACCGAGAGGCTCCCGCTCGTTCGGCGGGGCCCGCAAGATCCGAACCGGTCGACCTCCGGCTTCGGGAAGTTCGGGAGGGAGCGACCAGCGTGCGGATCGTGGCGAGGGTCCTGACCTCCGAGCGCCGAGAGGTCGCCCGGAAGAGCGGCGGTGGAAAGGCCGTGGTCCTCTCCGGATTGCTGTCCGATGGAACGGCCACGCTCCGCTTCAGCTGGTGGGACCCCCCGGCGGTCGAGCTCGAGCGTGGGTCGGTCCTCCGCGTCGCGAACCCCCGGGTGCGGAACTGGAAGGGCCGTCTCGACCTCTCCTTCGGGTGGAGCTCGCAGGTGGAGGTCGCGAGCGACGCGGAGCTTCTCCCCCTGCGCGACGAAGAGCTGCTTGACCGGAGCGTTCGGGACCTTCGCCCGGGGGACGAGGGGGTCCGCCTGAGGACCACGGTCCTCTTTGTCGAGGATCGGACGGTCAAAGTGGGGGAACGCGAGCGGGCGGTCCGCTCGGGAGTGATGTCCGACGCGACTGGGATGATCCCCTTCACCGCTTGGACCGACCTTCCCCTCGAACAGGACACCCACGTCGAGGTCAGGGGCGCCCATCTGCGGACCTTCCGGGGGACTGCCGAACTGGTCTTGGACGAGCGGACTCGGGTCGAGAGGTCGGCGGAGGAGGGCCGTGCCCTCCACGGCACCGAGATGGCTGCGCTGCCGGTCGAGATCGCGTCGCTCGAGGCCGGGGGGGCTCCCGGGCCAACGCTCGTCGACGGGATCGTGGTTGAGGTACGCTCCCCGAGCGGGCTCGTCCAGCGATGCCCACAGTGCTCCCGCAGCCTCGCGAAGGGTCTCTGCCGTACACACGGGGCGCAGAAGGGGGAAGTGGACCTCCGCGCCCGACTGGTCGTGGACGACGGAACGGGGGTCCTCACCGCTCAAATGTCCCGAGGACCGGTCGAGGGGTTGCTGGGTCTCGACCTCGCTGGAGCCGTCGAGCTCGCCCGGGAGAAGTTGGACGCCTCGGCCGTGGAGGAGAGGCTGAAAGAGCGGGTCCTCGGTCGCAGGCTCCGGCTTCTGGGAAGGCCTGTCCCTGGGACATGGGGGCTGACGTTGTTCGTCGACCGTTCGCTCCCGATGGGACGGCCCTCGCCGCCCATGCCTCCCCGAGCGTCGCCGACGATCGCCCCGCTCCCCTCGGAGGGTCCATGACGACCGGGGCCTCAGGCAGCCAGGAGGCCGAGCCTGCCGCGTCGACCGCTCGTGCGGTCCCTCCGCGGGAGGTCGCTTGGCGGCTCTTTGCCCACGAGCTCACTTCCTCCTCGGTCCAGGAGAAGGGAGAAGGAGAGAAGGCGGCCACGCACGTTCTCTCTCCCCTCGGTGCTCGTGTGGGGCGGGTGCTCATGGTGGGCACCTTCACGCAGATCGAGCCGTTGGGCGAGGGGACCGTGCCCATGTGGAGGTCGCGTCTCACCGACCCCACGGGAGGAGTCTCCGTGACGGCAGGTCCCTATCAGCCCCGTGCCGCCGCCTTCCTGAGCCAGGCTCGTGCCCCCTGCCGCGCGCTCCTCGTGGGGAAGCCCCATCTCTTCCTCGGGCGCGAGGGCGTCCCCTTGGTCTCTATCCGGGCGGAGCTCTTGGTCTCGACCAGTGCGCAGGAGGAATCCGACTGGGTCCGAGAGACCGCCGGGCACACCCTGCGCCGCATCGAGCTCTGTCAAGAGGTTCTTGGAGCCGACGGTGCGGAGGTGGGCCCGTCTCTCAAGGGATGTCCCGCCCGCTGGGCAGGGGACGCCCGGAGCGTTCTGCGCCACTACCCGGGAGCGGACCCCGGACGCTTCGTGACTACCGCTCGCTCCGCGCTTGCGAAGGTCACGGCGACAGCGGACGCCCCCGCCGGCCTCACAGGGAACGGAGAGGTGCCGCTTCCGTCGGAGAGCTGAGCGACGCGGCGAGCCCTCCCGGCAGGAGGGAGAGGTCCTCCAATCTGACGGGAGGGCGCGGGTCCTGCGGCCCGCGGGGGACCCGCTCCTCTGCGACCGGGCTGACGCCAGGTTCTTCTTCGCCGAGGTCCCTCCCTCCAGCGATGGCCGCTCGAGTGCGCCCCCCGGCGGTCGCCCGCTCCCCCTGCATGGGTCGAGAGCGGGAGTCCGCCGAACTTCTCTCCGCTGCCAGCTCGGCGGCGGAGGGGCACGGCGGCACCTGGTTGTTGTCCGGTCCTCCGGGGATCGGAAAGACCCACCTCATGAAGTGGCTCGCCCAGACGCTTCGCGCCTCGGACTTCACGGTCCTGGAAGGGTCGTTCTCCGACAGGAACGGGACCCCCCTCGCGAAGATCGAAGAGGTCTTCGCCAAGCTGGAACCCTCTCCCGCTCGCTCGGCCCCTCCTTCCACAGGTGCTCCCTTGTCGCGCGTCCCCCCGGCGTTGGCCTTGCTTCGTCACGTCCAGGCTCTGCTGAAGGCGAGCCAGGCCCGGCCGGTCGCGCTGCTCTTCGACGATGCGCAGCGGGCCGACCCGGAGTCGATCGGGGCCTTCCACCTGCTGTCGAGGGCGATGGGGGGGATCCGGGGTCTCCTCGTGGTCGCGTTGGGCGAGCAAACGGGAGCGTCGGAGCCCGAGGGTGACCCCTTTTGGAAGCGGACCCTCGCGTTGCTCTCCGAGGAAGGCAGCCTTCATCGTGTCGCTCTCGCCGGTCTCGACGGCTCGGCCGCTTCCCGGGTCATCGAATCGGTCTCGAAGGCTTCGCTCGAAGGGGCCGAAGGCTGGGAGATCCTCCAAGGGCTGCTCGGCCGCAGCGGCGGGAACCCGCTCTTCTTACGGGAGCTCGTGGAACTGCTCCTCCGTCAGCATCAGTTGGTCGTCGAGGGCGGACGGTTGCACCTCCAGGGAGCGGGACTCGACGAGGGGAGCCCGAAGGTCGGAGGAGGGTGGGGTCGATTCCCGCTTCCTCCCTCGCTACGCCGTCTCGTGCTGAGCCGCCTCGACCACGTCCTTCCCGCGGACCTGCAGCTGCTGGAAGCCGCCGCGCTCCTGGGGAGCCCCTTCGAGCTCGAACCCCTGGTCGGGGTGCTCGACCGGTCCCACCGCGACCTTGCCGCGACCTGTCAAGACCTCGTGCGGCTGAGCCTGCTGCAGCCGCAAGGGCCCGAGGACGAGGAGGAGTCCTGGAGCTTCGCGCACGACCTGGTCTGGGAGGTCGTGCTCCGCGAGGCCGAGACCAGTGGCCTGCGGGACCTCTCGGGCCGTCTCGCGCGGTGGTGGAGCCTTGAGCGCCCGGACGAGGTCGAGACCGTGGCCCGGCTCTTCCACGACGCGCGGGAGCCGCTCGAGGGAATTCGATGGGTCCGCGATGCGATCGACCGAGCGCTCCGGTCGGGAGCCACGGCAGCGGCCGAGCGGTACTTCCAGTGGTACTTCGACCTCCTCTCGTTCTCCCCTCAACCCGCCGAGCAGCGCGCTCGGGAAACGCTGGAGTTGGTCGACCGCCTCCTCGTTCGTCGGCTACGTCGCGAGACCCTCGGGGTGTTGAAGCAGCTCGAGACCGCCCACCCGACGGAGGAGATGCGGTGGCAGGTGGGCTGGAGGGAGGTCCACGTCCTCGTCTCCTTCGACCTGCCCCGGGCCGAGCGGCGTCTCGAGGAGCTGACCCGTTCGCTCGAGGGATCGAAGCTCTCGCAGGACCCGCTGCGTCGCGCCCAGCTCGCGTTCGCACGATGCGAGGTGTTGGGGGCGCGACTCGAGTGGGCGGAGGCGATCGCCGCCGGGGTGGAGTCCCTGGGACTGCAGGGGGAAGGTGCCTCCGCTTGGGAGCGAGGGCGACTGCTCTACGAGCTCGGGTGGGACCACATGATGTTGGGACGACTGGGCCCGGCGCGCGAGCTGCTCGAGGAGTTGCGTGCGCTCACCGCGGTGGCCGAGGTCCCTGCGCTCGCGGCCACCGGTCGGGTGCTCGAGGGGACCCTGGCGCTCATGGAAGGGAACCTTCGGGCGGCGGCGGAGGCCTATCGCGAGGCCTCCTCACGCCTCCTAGAAATGGGTGCCATGGAGGGCTACGGCACCTCCAAGGCGAATCTTGCGGAGGTGCTCGTCCAGCTGGGGGAGCTGGAAGGGGCGCGGCAGGCCCTGAAGGATGCGGAGCTCGTCGGGACCCGCTTCGGCTACCCTCGGGTCCTCCAAGGGTGCGCGCTCGAGTGGGCTTGGGTACACGCCGCGGAAGGACGATGGAGGGAGGTTCTTGCTTCGCTCGAGGAGTCGGAGAAGGGAGGCCGCGAGGGGGACTTCTCGGAAGAGCTCTGGGAAGCGCGGTTGCTCCACGCCTGGGCGCTGGGAGAGACCTCGGCACCGAACGAGGCCTTGGTGGAGCTTGAGCGGGTGCGGCGGGAGGAAGGGAAGCTCCAGCCTCACCTCCGCCCCTACCTTCCGAGGGTCGAGGGACGGCTCCTCGAGCTCGCAGGCCGGCCGGGCGCCCGGGAAGCCCTCGAGCGCGCGCTCGATGCTGCGCGGCGCTACTCCGGCCCGGAGGGCCAGGCCGAGGCTTGGCGGGAGATCGCCCGCTGGGAGCGTTCCCATGGAGGGGGCGAGGCGGCCGAGCGGGCGGAGCGGGAGGCTTCACGTCTCACCGGCCGTGCGCGCCTCCCTGCCGGAGACCTTCCGCCGCTTCCGACCCGCTGACGGCCCTCGAGGCCGATTTCGGAGCATTTATACCCCCGCCTGTTTGCGCCGCCTGGGCTGTGAGGAGCACCTGTCTCGCCGAATCGATGAAGAGACCAGCGACATTCTGAGCCCACGATCTCAACCGAACCATGGCCGACCCGCGTGAAAAATTCCCCTGGATGGGGTTCATCATCCTTGCGATCATCCTCGTTGCCGCGGCAGGGGGAGGGTACTACGCCCTCACCCAGACGGTCCTCAAGCCCAAGCCCGCTCCCAACCCGCTCATCGTCAAGGAGGGGGACAATGTGACGGTCAACTACGTCGGGATCTTCGGCAGCGGCATCGATCAAGGGAAGGTGTTCGACACCTCCCTCCTCTCGGTGGCGCGGGACAATTCGACCTGGCCGAAGGCGCTCAGCTTCAGCTTCCGGGGGGCGAGCGGGTACACCCCCCTCAAGGCGCATGTCGGACCGCAATCCTTCGGTTCCTACACGAGCCTCATCTCGGGGTTCTGGACCGCCATGGTGGGCTTGACCGGCAATCAGACCATCACCACCGTGATCCCTCCGAAGCAGGGCTATGGGCTGCCGGACCTCTCCAAGATCCAGAGCTTCCCGTTGACCCAGAGCGTGCCCATGCTCCACTTCTACACCCCGAGCGAGTTCTCCTCCACCTACTCAGGGGTCGCCGTCCAGCCGGGCGTCTTCACCGATCCCCATTGGGGATGGAACGACACCGTCCTCTCGGTCAACGCGACGACGGTGGTCGTCGAGTACACTCCGACGGTGGGGGAGCAGATCCACCCGCTCGGCTGGACCGACACGGTCACGGCGGTCTCGAACACGATCGGTCCCCTCGGTACGATCTCGTACGTCAACGACCTCACCCCGCAGGACGTTGGACAGGTCCAAGGGACCGACTGGCAGAGCTCGAACCAGCAGTACTACCTCACCGGCGTGAGCACGGACGCGGGGACGTATACCCTCGACTTCAACTCCGAGGTCACGGGACAGACGCTGATCTTCGAGATCACGGTGGTCGACATCCTGCCTCCGCACTGAGCGTTCAGGGCCGGAGCCCGACCGTAGTACCCTCGCGTCGGCGGGGCCCCCGAGCGACAGAACGGGGGCGGTCGCCAGAACGCAGGTCCGCGCCTGAGCACGTCCCTCTCTCCGAGCGTGGCTTTCGGTCCCTTGGGAGCTGCGACCCGGAGCGGTCCAGGCTGAGGGCAGGGTTCTTCCCCCGGAGGGTTCAGAGGGCGATCTTACCGTTCTTGAAGAGGGTCTTCAAGTTGTCCTCGGCGGTGCGAGAGAGCATCTCTTCGTTCCGGGTCATCTGGCGGACCGAACGGTTGTGCTCGTCCAAGAGCTTGCGGGCTTCCGTCTTCCTCTCTCGAGATTGGTGGAGAAGTCCCATGACGTTCTTCTCCAGGTCTCGGATCTCCTGCGAGAGCTTGTCGACCTTGTCGATCAGCTCCCCCCGGGCCTTCCCCTTGCCCCGGATCTCGGCGACCAGGTGCCCCACCTCGGTCAACCGGGCTTTGACGAGCTTCATCGCCTCGTCCCTCCGGCGGAAGATCTTCTCGGCCTCGGTCCCGATCTCCTCGTCGCGCTTTCGCGAGAGCTCCAGTTCCTGACGAAGCCCGAGGAGGGTCTCGTCCTTGGCCTTCCACACGCTCTGGTTCTTCTCGGCCTCTCCGAGCTGGGAACGCAGCTCCCGCATCCGGTCGATGAGGGCGTTCTCCTCCTTGAGCGGCATCGCGGTGGTCTGTTGCTTCTTCTCCAGCGCCGCGATCTCCTGGATGAGGCGCTCCGGCCGAGGGCGGCTGCGCCGGTCGTGACCCTCGCCCTCCTCCCGGAGCTCGATGCGAAGGGCGTCGATACGGGCCCGGAGCTTCTCCCGTTCGGTGCGGAGCTCCTGGGCCTTCTTGCCGAGCTCCCGGAACTCCTGGTGGAGCTTCTCGACGTCCTGATAGATCGGCCCGCGGCGGTTCTGAAGGTCGAACGCCTCCTCGGCGAGCCGGCGGGCCAGCGCGAGCATCTCGGCCCGGCGCTCCTTCATCCCGCGGAGCTTCTGTTCACCCGAGCGGATGCCCTGCCAGAGCTCCTTCTCCTTGCCCTCCTCCTCCTCGGAGAGAAGGCCCCCTCGGGGTGGCACGGGAGCACCAGCCCCTCGCCCCATTATGACGGTTGCCCAGTCCCGTGACCTTTTCGACGGGTGACGCGTCGTGTGCGCTTACCGGACGGCGGTTCCGTAGAGAGTCGCAGGATCTGGGCTGCGAGCAGCGCGGCGGGCACCCCCGCATCGATGTTCACGACCGCCATGGGGGCACACGACTGCAACATCGCCGTCAGGGCGCCTTCTCCCCGCCCACCGCGCCCATACCCCTGAGAGGTGGGCACGGCGATGACGGGCCGGTCGACGAGGCCGGCCACGACCGTGGCGAGCGCGCCCTCCCGCCCGGCGCAGACCACGTAGACCCCCGGGCGACGCCGACGAAGGCTCGGAAGGGCTCGCGAGAGACGATGGAGCCCGGCGACGCCGACGTCGAAGGCGCAGGCCACGGTGCCGCCCAAGGCCTCTAGCACCCAGCGCACCTCTTCGGCGACCCTCGCATCCGCGGTACCGGCGGTCAGGAGCGCCGCGCGCCGCCCCGAGAGCGGCCGCTCGACCTCACGGGGGTGGAGCGTCGCGGCGGCCGCCTGGGGACGAAGGTCGAGGTCCCACCCTTCCTGGCGCCGTCGGGAGAGGACCCGCATCTGACCGGGGGTCAGCCTGGAGAGCAGGACCCCGGCCCGGGTCCGGTGTAGCTCGCGAAGGAGCTCCTCGAAGTGCGGCAACGCCTTTCCTTCTCCGAGCAGGACCTCGGGCAGCCCGGTCCTGGAAGTGCGTTGCACGTCGAACCGCGCGTGGGGGCCGCCGGGAAGGTGCCCTGCTCGGAGGAGCCTGGCCGCTTCCGCCAGGGAGAGCTCCCCCCGCTCGAACGCCCTCAGCAGCTGTTCCACCACGCCTTGCCTCGGGGTGGGCCCTCGCGTCGAAAGGCCGCCGCCCGCCCTCGGGGGAGAAGGAATCGCGAGCGTTCAAATAGACCTCCATGCTCGGCCGACCGTTCATAGCATGCCCATCGGATTCGAGCTCACGGCCGAGCAGAAGGAGCTGCAAGCTCTTGCCGCCAAGTTCGCCAAGGAGGAGATGGCCCCCCGCGCCGCCGAGTGCGACAAGAAGGGGCTCTTCCCCGAGGACATCTACCGCCGGGCCTGGGAACTGGGGCTGATGAACCTCAACGTCGCAACGGAGTACGGGGGCAGCGGGCTTGCCCTGCTCGACCAGTGCATCATCGCGGAGGAGCTCGCGGCCGCCTGCGGGGGCATGACCACCTCGATCCTCGCCAACTGCCTCGCGCTCCAGCCGATCAACCTCGCCGGGACCCCGGAACAGAAGGAACGGATCCTCAAGCCCTTCTGCGCCGACTACCACCTGGCCTCCTTCGGTCTCACCGAGCCATCGGGAGGGAGCGACGCGGCGGCGCTCAAGACTCGGGCCGAGAAGAAGGGCGACCACTACGTCCTCAACGGGCAGAAGTGCTTCATCACGAACGCCCCCCAGGCTTCGCTCTTCACCGTGTTCGCGACCCTGGACCCGGAGAAGCGGGACAAGGGGATCACGGCGTTCATCGTCCCGCGCGACTCTCCAGGTCTCTCCATCGGGAAGGAGGAGGACAAGATGGGCCAGCGGGCCTCCTCCACCGCGACGGTCATCTTCGAGGACGTGAAGGTCCCCGAGCAGAACCTCCTCGGCAAGGAGGGGGAAGGCTTCCGCGTAGGCATGATGACCCTGGATTCCACGCGAACCCCCATCGGGGCCCTGGCCTGTGGGATCGCGCGGGCCGCCCTCGACCATGCGGCCAAATATTCCTTGGAGCGCACCTCCTTCGGGAAGCCGATCGCCCAGCACCAGGCGATCGCGGCGAAGCTCGCGAACATGGCCATCGAGCTCGAAGCCTCCCGGCTGCTCACCTGGCGCTCCGCGTGGTTGGTCGACCATGGCCATCGCGCTTCCCTCGAGAGCTCGATCGCGAAGTGCTTCTCTTCGGACGCCGCGATGCGGATCTGCGACGAGGCGATCCAGGTCTTCGGCGGGTACGGCTACATGAAGGACTATCCCGTCGAGAAGTACCTGCGCGACGCGAAGCTCTGCCAGATCTACGAAGGCGCGAACGAGATCCAGCGCCAGGTCATCGCCCGAGAGTTCCTGCGACGGTTCGCCTGAAGGAGGTGGAGATGGACGTCATCGTCTGCGTCAAGCACGTCCCCGATGCGGAGACCCGGCTCCGGGCCGCCTCGAACGGCAAATGGATCGACCCGGACGGGGTCAAGTTCACCGTCAACAACACCTACGACGAGGCCGCTGCCGAAGAGGCGCTGCGGCTGAAGGAGAAGTGCGGAGCCAAGTCGGTGCGGGTGGTCACGGTAGGCCCCCCGCGCGCGGAGGAGGCGCTCCGGTACGTTCTCTCCATGGGCGCCGACGAGGCGACGCACATCGAAACGCCGGCGGACGCGCTGCTCGACCCCCTCACGGTGGCCCGCCTCCTCGCGGGGGTCATCAAGACCCTGCCGCACGACATCGTCATGGTGGGGAAACAGGCCGCGGACGACGAGGCCGGGGTGGTCGGAAGCGCGCTGGGCGCCCTCCTCGGCCTGCCCAGCTACGCCTTCGTGACCGAGCTCGCCCCAGATGCAGCGACGAAGACGCTCAAGATGCATCGGTACGTCGAAGGAGGAGAGGAGCACTTCCAAGGGCCCTTCCCCGCGGTGATCTCGCTGCTCAAGGGCGCTGCCGACCCTCGGACCCCTACGCTTCCCAACATCCTGAAGGCCCGGAAGAAGCCGCTCACGAAGGTGAGCCTCGCGGATGCCCAGACCAGGGCCCAGGCCCTGCCGGGGGCCCCGGCGTCCGGTGCCGTGCGCTCCTTCGCGCTTCCCCCGCCGAAGACCGGCGCGAAGATGATCGAGTACCAGACCCCCGACGAGGCGGCCGAGAAGCTGGTGAAGCTTCTACGTGAGGAGGCGAAGGTCCTCTGACGCTCAATGTCCTCGTCCTCACCGACCAGCGCGACGGCGCGCTGAAGGTCTCCTCCTCCGAGGCCCTCTCGGAAGCGAGGCGCCTCGTGTCGAAGGCGGGAGGGGGCGAGGTCGTCGCGGGATTGGTGGGCGCCGGTTTGGGCGCCGTGGTCGAGGCCGTGAAGGCCTACGGTCCGGACCGGATCCTTCTGGCCGACGACCCTCGGCTCCGGGGATTCTCCGCGCAGGCCTACTCCAAGGTCGCCGCCAAGATGCTCGAGGGGCTCGCCGATCCCAAGGCGGTCCTCGCCCCTGCGACCGCCATGGGGCGAGAGCTGCTTCCGCGACTGGCGGCCGAGGTCGGTGGGACCGTGGCTCCCGACGCGACCGAGCTCTCGCCACGTGAGGGCGGGGGCCTGGTCGTTTCGCGCCCGATCTTCGGGGGCCGGGCGTCGGTCCAGGTCGACCTACCCGCGCTGCCTTGCGTCTCGCTCCGTCCGAACGCCTTCGCGGCCGAGCCTCGGCCCGGCTCCTCGCCGAAGGTCGAGAACGTTGCGATCCCGGAGCTCCCAGCACCGGCGCTCGCCCTCAAGGTCGAGAAGACGGTCGTGAGCCGGGGAGACACTCCCGAGCTGACCGAAGCTCCCATCATCATCTCGGGGGGTCGCGGCCTCAAGGGACCGGAGAACTTCGTCCTGATCGAGAACCTCGCGAAGGTGCTAGGCGCCGGAGTGGGGGCTTCCCGCGCGGTCGTCGACGCAGGGTGGCGACCGGCTTCCGAGCAGGTCGGTCAGACCGGAAAGGTCGTCTCCCCGAACCTCTACGTCGCCTGCGGGATCTCGGGCGCGATCCAGCATCTGGTCGGAATGTCGAGCTCGCGATGCATCGTCGCGATCAACAAGGACCCCGCGGCCCCGATCTTCAAGATCGCCAACTACGGGGTCGTAGGGGATGCGCTCACCATCCTCCCCGCGTTGACCTCGACCATCGCCAAGTCTCGCGGCGTCCCGGTGCCTTAGGACCGTTGGCAGCGCGGCCCAAGGGGGCCGGTCCGGCGACCGAGGCTCCCCATCGGCCGGGTCCGTCCTCAAGCCCCCGTACCAGCCCCCGTACCAGAGGCTCTATGCCCCCGGATAGACTAAGGAGAATACGTGGCGCCCGCGGCGGTCGTAGCGCCTCCCCCCGCGACAGCCGAAGGGGAGTACACCCTGGCCCGGCCCGCGGACGCTCTCGAGACCGCGCTCCTGCTGAGCCACCGGATCGGGCGAGAGGACATCCGGGAGGCCCTGATCGCGCAGATCGGCATGGGGTGGACCCTGCTGGGTGACGGCGACAAGGGACTTCCGCTCGCCGACCGCATCCCTCCTGGGCAGGACCCCTTCGGGAATTCGGCCTGGGGGGCCCTCCACCGGCTCTGCGCCGCGCAGGTCCACGCCGCGGTCGGCGCGGTGGACACAGCCCTGAAGGAGATGGAGACGGGGCTCCAGCGCCTCGCGCAGGTCGCTCCGAACGAACGCGTCCACGTGATCCTCGAGGCCGCGGCGGCGATCCAGGCGGCCCACGAAGCGACGGGCGACCCCCGTTTCGCGGCCTTCCCACCGAAGATCCGCGAGATGTTCCAAGGGGAGAACGAGCGGGCTGCCGCCGATCGCGCGGCCGTGCGTGTCGACCTGTCGGTCTTCCGCCCCGAGCGTGCCCGCGCGGTCGTGGAGCTGGCCTTGGAGCCCTTGCGAGCGGGTACGGCACCCCTCCAGGGGGACGTCCCGGCCTACACGTTGGAGACCCTCGCGGAATACGCTGAGGAGACTGGGGACCGCTCCTTCCTGCAGAGCGGCATGGAGCTGCTGGCGAAGATCGGCACGCCCCACCAGAAGCTCCGAGCCCAGGCTTCCCTCGGCAAGGCCTACCGCGAGGTCGGCGACCTGCTTGCCGGCGAGCGACTGTTGCGAGAGGCCCAGGGCGACCTCCCCTCGCTGGAACCCAAGGAGCGGGTCTTGGGGGCGATCCATGTCGCGCGGGTCAGCGCGCGCGACGGCCATCTTGCCGGGGCCGATGCGCTCCTTCAGTGGGCCCGCTGGCAACTGACCCAGATCACCCCCCAGGAGGAACAAGTGGTCTATCGCCGCCGCCTGGCCAGCGGGTTCGCCCACGTGGGGGCGCATCTGGGCGATGCGGCCCGTCTGGAGGCGGGGCTCACGCTCATCCGCAACCTCCCGGGAGGGTTCGAGCACGACCTGGCCTACGCCTCGCTCGGACGCTACCTGGTATCGTACGCGACGGTCCTCGAGCGGCTGAGGCAGCGGCTGGATCGTCTCGAGGCCAGGGTGGGGACCGCTCCGCCTTGGGGGTTCAAGGGTCTCGTCGCGGAGACCCGGGAGGCGCTCAATGCGGGCGCCATCGCTCCGGCCCGTCAGGCGTACGGTCGAGCACGGCGAGCGGTCTTCCACCACATCCAGGAGGTGCCGGATATGGAGGAGCTCTGGAAGATGATGAAACAACTTCACGAGACCTTCGGTCGATGGGACCCAGGATGGGGGAACAAGACCGATTTCGTCCGTCTGCTCGACGAGGCCCAGGCCGCGCTCAAAGTCAGGGACTGGAGGACGCTGCGCGACCGCCTCACCCGCGCGCAACTTCTCCTCGCTCAACGGGCCGGCGCACAGCCCGCCGCCACGACGAAGTCGTCCCCGGGTCCGTAGGGTGAACTTCTCAGCCCCTGGACCCCGCGGGGTGTTCTAGCCGCCGAACCACTCGGGGGGCACCGGGGTCTTGGCGATGCCGGAGGGCCCCGCCGGGCCCATGAGCCATCGTGAAGCCGAGTGGCGGACCTGTCGATAGCCGACCATGAGGAGGATGCTCGCCCCGAGCGCGACGACCCCCGCGATGGCCACTGTGCCGAGGACGACGAAGTACCAGAGATCGCTCTGGGTGGACTGGATGCTCGCAGCGCTGGCGAAGAGGGTGATGAGGTAGAGGAAGACCGGATCGAGCGGGACCGCGAAGGCCCCGAGGACCCACATGAGACGGTCCCGCTGCCACGAGGAGGGACCGGGCTCCTCGGTGAGCTGCTCGGCCGCCGCGGAGACGCTCTTCGCAAAGAAATAATGGTGGAATCCGCGGCACAGAAGGAAGACCAAGATCGAGAGGATGATGGCCCCGTAGAAGGCGTAGACCCATGCTGGGGTCGTGCAGGTGGTCACATACCCGCTCCCTGGCACATAGTTCGAGGTGCAGGTCCGCGCTCCCCCCCCTACGGCGAGCCCGATCAGGGCGCCCAGGACGATCTCCGGCCCGATGGCCCAGGAGAGCCAAAGGAAGGTCCGCGACCGGTTCCACGCAGCCTTCGCGACCCTGACCCCTGGTAGCCAGGCGAGCGGCAGTCGGTAGGGGTCCAGCACAATCTCTCGGTATTCTTGCCCCCACCGATCGGAGGAGGCCCAGCCGAAGAAGATCGAGGCGGCGGCCGGGAGCAGGATCGCCGCAAAGATCAGCCAGATCCCGCTCGCCACGGCGCTCGCGGGGCTCGTCGATTCCGATCCCACCGCGACCGCTCCCGCTGCAAGGAGGGCGAGGAAGAGGGCCCAAGTGATCGCCCAGACCAGGGCCGAGTTCTGGCGGAGCTTGGCGACCTCCACGATCGCCAGAACCGTCTTGCGACGAACGGCCTCGGAGATCGGCTGCGCCGACCCTGGGGGTGGAGGGGGCGGAGGAGGAGCGGGGCTTCCGGGGGGCTCGGAGACAGGAGGCAAGGTCGCCCCACCTTCCCGTAGCTCGTCAAGCCCGCGATGGAAGCGCGACCCCTCCGACACGACGACGCACCAGGGTAGGAGCAGGCGGGTCCTGGGATATGGTGCTGCCGCCTTACCGCGAAGGCTCAGACCTCACGCGCGGCGTCGACCAGGTCTTGGAGCAAGGGGCGCCATCCCACCTTCATCGCCGCCCGCGCGCTGGAGAGCCCTGCTTTCATGAGCGAGGGCGGGCCTTGCGGAGTTGCCGTCATCCAATCGTGGAAGACCCCGGTCATCATCTCGGGGTACTCCGAGAAGATCCTCGAGTTCCATTTGACGCGGTCCATCCCCTCGAAGTGCTGAAAGTCCGGTAGGACGTTCGAGCGGATCAGCCGCTCACCGTAGGAGGCCAGCCCGCGCGCGGAGAAGTCCTTGGCCTTGATCGCCTCCAGCGCGGTCTCCGCCGCGAGGATCCCGCTACGTGCGGCATAGCTCATGCCCTGGATCACGATCCCGTTCGAGAAGACGAACCCCGCCGCGTCCCCGGCGATCATGAAGCCATCGCCCCAGAACTTGTCCGGCCGAGAGGAATATCCGTCGGGAATCAGCTTCGCCCCGTACTCGAGAAGTTCTCCCCCCCGGATCAGGGGCTCGATCGCCGGATGGAGCTTGAAGCGCTCGATGATCTCGTGTGTCGCGATGCCCCGTCCCTTGAGCGACCCCAGCTGGACGATGATGCCGAGCGACAAGGTGACGCGGTTGGTGTAGAGAAAGCCCCCGCCCATGACCCCGGGGGGGAGGAAGCCGAGCACCCACTCCTGCGCCCGCCCCTGAAGGCCATCGACCCCAAAGCGGTCCTCGAGGACCGACGGGTCGATCGAGAAGACCTCCTTGACCCCGACCTCGCTATGGTCCTCCGGAAGGCGTTGCTGCCCGGAGTTCGCCCGGGGCGGATCCCCCTTGCGGATCGAGGTACCTATCGTGGTACGCGTGTTGTATCCATCCGTCACGAGCGTCACCGGGGCGGTCATGACCTCCCCGCTCTGGACCACGCCCCGGACCTTCTCGCCCTCGAGGTGGAGCCGGTCCACGGGGACTGCGCTCACCAAGGTGGCGCCCGCTTCCTCTGCCTTCTTGGCCAGCCACGCATCGGTGCGTGAGCGAAGGACCGAGTGGGCATTGTAGGGCGGTCGGTCCCAACTGTCGTCGCGGTACTCGAAGCTCAGGGCCTTGTCTCGCGTCAGGAAACCGAACCTCTTCGAGATGATGTGCCGCTCGAGCGGCATCTCTTCCTGCCATTTCGGCAGGATCGGGTCGAGGTCGTGTCCCCACAAGATGCCGCCGGAGAGGTTCTTGGTACCGGGTTCGGCCCCTCGTTCGAGAAGAAGGGTGTTCGCTCCCCCTTGGGCGAGCCGGATCGCCGCGGCGCAGCCCGCGAACCCCGCGCCCACAACGATGGCATCGAAGTCGTCGCCCATCTCCTCTCGGGCGAGAGGGGAGGAGCGATAAAACCGACCGGCCCGATGTCCGTCTTTACTTCACGGGGGGGAGGATGCCTCGGAGGCGCTGCTGACCTTCCTCGATGGTCCGCTCGAACTCGATGGGCTTGGGAACCCCGGCCCACTGCTCGTTCCCCATGGCCTGCCCGCTGCCGCCGAACTCCGCGCTGATCTTGACCATGCCGTAGCGCAGAAGGCGCTGCCACACGCGCTGGCTGACGTCGACCCCGCGGATCTGGAGGAGCTGCACTTCGTCGAAGTCCTTGCCCAGGATCCCCTTCTGGCGAATGACCCGGGTGTTCGTGACCACGTATACGGTGCTCGCGTAACGGAGCCAGTGGATCCCGAAATCGATGACCCCCAGCATGAGGAGGAGCACGGCCGTGATCTCATACGCGTGGGCCAAGAGCGACCCGGACGCGGCGGACCCCAAAGGTCCCGGGAGAGCGGGGAGAAAGGAAGGGCCCCCCGACACGGTCCGGAAGATCACGGCATCGAGCACGATGATGAGCACGAGAATAAGGGTGGGGAGCGGAAGGTAGTACCACCGGGTAGGCCGGGTCTCCCAGAGGAGCTTCTCCCCCTGGACCATGTACGTCGCCTTGAGCAGACGAGGGAGCTTCGTGTACGAGGTGGTCGAAGGGCGTGGGATTTCGGGGATGACCGGAGCGGGCGGCACCGGGGAAGCCGAAAGGTCGACCGAGGACGATGCGCCTGGGGGCGGGGTCGGTGGCTGGGTGCTAGCGACTCCGGGGAGGGGAGGAGGACTGGGGACGCCCATCGCCGTTCGATGGGAGAAGCGGTGTCTTATAGCTACCTCCTCGACTTGACAGGTCACTCGAGGGAAGTCGACCCTCGAGTGACTCATCACCTCTCGGCGTAAGGTCTATTTCGACCCTCGGCGATTCTTCCCTCAGTCCCCGGCGTTTCGGGGACGGCAGGTCTCCATCCCGCTTCCCGAGGAATCCGCGAATGAGCGAACCGAGGTCACGGTCAGTCGTGCCCCGTTGATACTGTTGGATTGTAAGAGCTGTGGGGCGAGGATCCACCCGAGCACATCCGTAATGGGTTCGCCAAGTGTGCCTACTGGAGGGCCCATAACGCGCTCGTGGTCGACGGGTACGTCATGGCCTGAAGCTTACAGAATGGCGAGCTGGGGGGGGAGAGCCTGAAGTTCGAGATTTCGCCCGGGATCGTCCCTTCGGTCCTCGCCACCCTCGGTCCAGGCGAAGCGGTCTACGCGGAGCATGGGGTCGTCCTCTGGAAGGAGGCCCCGGTGAAGGTCGATCGCAAGACGATCAAGAGCGGCGGAATCCTATCTTCCGCGAAGCGCTACACCGTGGGGGGGATTCCCTTCTTCCTTACCGAGTTCCAAGGGCCCGGCATGGTCAGCTTCTCCCGCGACGGGGTAGGGGAGCTCCGGGAACTGGAGCTGAAGAACGGCGAGACCCTGGAAGTGGGGGAGGGCTCACTAGTTTGCGCCACCGCCGAGGTTCGGTACGAGGCCATCTACGTTTCAGGTACGGCGGGCCGAATGGGGATCTGGATGGACCAGTTCACCGGGCCCGGTCACATCGTCATCCACGCCAATGGGAACCTCGTGACCATGAACCTGCAAGCTGGGGAGAAGGTCGTGTGCGAGAAGCGGGCGATCCTCCACAAGACCCCGACGATGAAGCTCACGCCCTTCATCCAGAAGGTAGGGGAAGGGCTGCGCGGGACCGCGATGTCCCAGGAAATGTACGAGATTGAAGGACCGGGGCGTGTCGCTCTGCAGACGGGGAGGTGAACCTCGTGAAGGTCGACCACCTCGAGGAGGTCCCCCCGGTTCTGCATCATCGCGACTCCGACCTGCTGAAAGGGGGAACCGAAGGCGGCGGGGGCGTCGGATGAAGTTCGACCACCTGGGCGATGTGGCGCCGGTTCTGCTCTTGGACATCGCGGAGGACGAGGGGGCTATCGTTCCGATCGGCTCGGTTCGGTACCGTGACCCCAGTATCAACGTTGACCGACTGAAACTGGTGCTCCCGAGGCCGATGCCCGGCGAGATTGGGAACATCTCGGAGTACTTCGAGGTCCTTGAGGGACCGGGCACCGCCACGGTCTCGACGGGGCGAATCGGCGAGGTCCGCGTGATGGAGTTGGCTCCAAGGCAGAGCCTCTACCTGCACAGTGGCGCGGTCCTGGGTCGCGATGCCCGGACAGACTTCCGCCGGGTCTCCGTAGCGAGCTATCCTCTCCCTCACTCGGTGGACCTGGGATACTTCGTGGTCGCCCAGATCACGGGACCAGGCCTGGTCGCTTTCCAGACCCAGGGCAACGTGCTCTCATTCGATATTGCCCCCGGAGAACGTATCCGGGCCCCCCCACACTCCGTCGTCGCGATTCTGCCGGGAATCCGAATGAAGGTCCAGGTCTACGGGGGACCACCGGACTTTCCCCCCCTGCACTACTTCTCCCTTGTCGAGTTCACGGGGCCAGGGAAGGTACTCCTTCACAGCGGGCGGTCCCTCCTCAAGAGCGGAGACGTGTTGGCGGGAAGCGCAGAATGAAGCTCGAGGTCCAAGGAGGATACGTTCCCAATATCTTATGTCAGCTCAGCCCTGGTGAAGAGGTGTTCTGCGAAGCCGGAATCCTGGTCTACTGCGACCCGACCATCCGCTTCCACATGCGTCCTTTCACCAGGGGGGGAGCCGGCGCCACCCTGAAGCGCACGGTCATCGGTGGGATTCCCTACCGTCTTCAGGTCTTCAGCGGCCCAGGGTACGCGGCCTTCAGTCGGTGCGGTCCAGGGGAGGTACGGATCCTCGAGCTCGCCCCTGGCGAGACGGTGGAGGTGGCCGAACATTCGTTGTTGCTCGCGAGCGCGTCAGTGAAATACGATGTCTTCTACGTCAAAGGGACCGGTCGGGTTGGCAGGATGGTCGGCTTCTGGATGGATCGCTTGACCGGCCCGGGGACCATCGCCATCCACGGGCACGGGAACATTCAGAGCTTCGAGCTGCCCCCGACGGAGGTCTTCGACGTGGACCACGGCGCGGTGCTGCTAAAACACGACTCAGTCCGGTTGGAAGCGTTCAACCAACCAATCGGCCAGGACCTCTTGGGTAGAGCGATGAGCTACGAGGCGCTCCGGGTGCGCGGTCCTGGGAAGCTCCTGCTGCAGACCTTGGACCCAACGCACTCCGAGCGCTAGGGGCGCGATACCCCTCGCGCCGCCTCGGTGAGCGGAGAAGTCGAAACGGCGGTGGGCCGCTCCGTGGGAGACGCCCTCGTGTCAAAGGTCATGGGCGTACCCCTCCAAGGGCGCTTCGAGCTCCGCCTTAAAAAGGCCCCATGGGTCCCTGGGCGTTCCATGGGCGTCACCGACTGCCACGTCCACATCAACCCCTTTGATGAGATGCTCCCTGCCGCACGCAAGACCATCTCGGCCCACCATCGGGATTTTGCTCAGGTCGAACGGTTCCTCGAGGACCCCCGACTGTTCCTGGCCTACATGGACCGCTGTGGGGTGGAACGCTCCGTCCTGGTCAACTACGTGAGCCCGGAGGTCGTTGGGTACTCGGAGAAGGCGAACGACTTCGTGGCCCGATATGTCAGGACCGACCCTGAACGGTTGATCGCTGTCGGGTCGGTCCACCCGCGGCGGCACCCGGACCCCTTGCGCGCTCTCTGGGAACTGAAGCAGCAGGGCATCCGCGGGATCAAGCTCCACCCTCCGCACCAGCTGTTCGCTCCCAACGAGCACCTCGCGGAGCGAGGGGCGAACGAGCGCCTGGCCGCCCTCTATCGAGGCTGTCAGGAGCTCAAGCTTCCCATCATCTTCCATACCGGCACCTCGATCTTTCCCGGGGCGAGGAACCGCTTCGCGGAACCCATGCTGATCGAGGACGTGGCGGTCGACCATCCGGACCTGACCATCGTGCTCGCGCACGGCGGCCGCCCTTTCTGGACCGAGCAGGCGATGTTCCTCTGTCGCAGGTTCTCGAACGTCTACCTCGAGGTCTCGGGAGTTCCACCGGAGAAGCTTCTGACCTACTTCCCGGACCTGGAGCGGCTCTCGGAGCGGGTCCTCTTCGGCAGCGACTGGCCCGGTCCTGGGGTCAAGGACGTTTTGGACAATCTGTCGCGTTTCGAGAAAAGCGGCCTCTCGGACGAAGCTCGCGAGCGGATCCTCCGGAAGAACCCGGAGACGGTGTTCCCCAGAATACACCCCGCTTGAAATAGTCCGACCGGTTCGGCGCCCTCGTGCCGGACGAGGGGACCCCACCCCAGAAAGCTGTCGCTCCAGAACCAGGGGCACCCCCCGAGACGGGGAGGGAGGCCGGTCCCGCGCCTCCGGAGGCCAAGCTCGAGCCCGGAATGAAGTCCATCGATGGCGGGGAGGAGATCGGCCGGCTCCCGCTCCCGCGTCGGGACCGTGGAGAGATCTACGCGGTCTCGAACCAGCTACTGGGAGCAGCGCGCATCCGCGTGATGTGCGAGGACAACATCTCTCGCATGGGCCGGATCACGGGCAAGATGAAGAAGAAGATGTGGATCCGGGAGGGGGACCTCCTCATCATCCGACCCTGGGGTTTCCAGGAAGGGAAGGCCGACATCCTCTTCCGGTACAGCAGGACCCAGTCGAACTACCTCTCGCGTCACAAGATCCTGCCCGCCTCCGTGGACTTCTTCGGCGGCGACCTGCCGCCCGAGCCCGAGCGACCGCGCCGGAGACGCTGACCCTGAGATGGCCGACCGCCCCCTCGGCCCCGAGGAGGTCGAGGTCCTCGAGGCGAACGCGGTCGCCCGTGGGATGACCATCGACCACCTCATGGACAATGCCGGTCATGTGGTCGCCGAGGAGGCGAAGCTCCACCTCCCCCCGCCGCCGTCCCCCGTCGGCATCCTCTGCGGCCTAGGGAACAATGGAGGAGATGGGCTGGCGGCCGCTTCGGTCCTCGCGGCCGAGGGGTACCAGCCTCGGGTATGGCTCCTGGGAGAGCCCTCCAAGATCCGCACGGCCGCGGCCCGGCGCCGATGGGACCTCGTCGCGGGCCTCCGGTACGTTCGCCAGGGGGTTCCTTCGGTCTCCGACCTGAAGGGGCTACCGGTCGTCGTCGACGCGATGCTGGGCTCGGGAGGGAAGGGCGAACCTCGCGAGCCCTACAAGAGCGCGGTGGAGGCTCTGGCGGCCTCCGGAACGAAGGTGCTCTCGGTCGACCTCCCCACCGGGCTCGGCAGCCCGCTCTCGGTCCGCGCGGTCTGGACGGTGGCGCTGGAGGTCCGCAAGCAGGGGATGGACAACTCGGCCTGCGGGGAGGTCACGGTCCGCTCGATCGGGATGCCCCCTGAGGCGCATCGAGAGACGGGGGTGGGGGAGTTCGCGTTCTTCCCCATACCGCCGCCGAGCGTTCGGAAGAGCGACGCGGGCAGGGTCGTGGTCGTGGGAGGAGGCCCCTACGCCGGCGCCCCCTATCTTGCGGGCATGGGCGCGCTCCGAGGAGGGGCCGACATGGTCTTCGTGGTCGTGCCCGGGGGCATCCAGGACACGGTTCAAGGGTACTCTCCCGAGCTCATTGTGAGGGGGGTCGGAAGGGGGAGGGCGTTTACCTCGGAGGACACCGCCGCGCTCCAGAAGCTCGTGGAATCGATACGACCGACGGCACTTCTCGTGGGGAACGGTCTCGGAGACGCCCCCGAGACCTTGACGGCCGTGGAGCGGTTGTTGGGCTGGGCGCTCCCTTCGATGCGCTGCGCCGTCGATGCGGATGGACTTCGCGTGTTGCCGCGAAGAGCGCAGCGACCCTTCGCGGCCCAGTCCCCGGATCGGCTCCTCCTCACCCCGAACCGAAGGGAGTTCGTCCACCTCTCCGACGTCGAGGGGCGTGCCTACGAGGAACCCAGCGAAGAGGACGTGCGGAGGAACGCCCGTCGCCTCGAGGCGACGCTGCTCGTGAAGGGCCCTACGGACCTCATCTCGGACGGCGAGAGCTACAAGCTCAACAGGACGCATCACCCCGCCATGGTCGTCGGAGGGGCCGGCGACGTTCTTGCCGGGCTCTCCACCTCCCTCCTGGCGCGGGGACTCTCGCCGTACACCGCGGCGCGGCTGTCTTCCTTCTGGCTGGGCCGGGCATCGCTCGAGGCCTTCGACAGGGTCTCGCATGCCCTGCTTCCGACCGACCTGCTCTTGTCGCTCGGACCGGCGCTGAAACGCGGCCTGGACGAGCTGCGCCGGGTGACCGACCCGGGACGGCCCGCTCGCGCGGCTCACGAGTAACGCACTCGACCCTGGATCTCCTTGGCCCTCGCCTCGACGGCAGCACATCCGGTCGGGAACGCCGACCGATACCCCGTCAGGAACCTCTCGTAGAGCTCCTCCCGGTCCGGGCAGAGCGTGTTGAGGTCCTCGCGAACGAGGTGGAGGTCGATCCCCAACTCCTCTATCCCCGGAGATCGACTGCCCAAAGAGAGGTCGAGGAAGGCGACGTCGCCATCGCACCAAAGAACGTTCGAGGCGGTGAGATCGCCATGGGCGACACCGGCCGCATGCAGCTTGCCAAGAGCTTGGCCCCAGCGTTCCACGCATCGGGCACGGGTGGCGTCCCGCGGCGCCGACGACGTCAGGACCTCGGAGAGGGTCGGACCGTCGAGCCACTCCAGGAGGAGCGAGGAGCCTTCGAGTTCGACGTCGAGCACGATTGGGGTCCGGATGCCCGCTCTGCGGGCCTCTCGAAGCAGACGGACCTCGGTACGGAGCCTCTCGCCCCGTAGCCGCTGGTCCAAGGCGGGATCGCGGTAGCCCTTCACGAAGCGGTGCTTTCGCACTGCTCTTACGCCCAGGATGTCCTCGGCCGTGACCACCGCTTCCGCGCCCTCGGCGAGCCGGCTCATCGATTCCCCTCGGCCCCCTCAGGGACCCCTCAGCCTCTCCGGGAGGAGGATGCAAGAGCGCTTGGCTGCTGCATGGAAGCGCAGTGGATCGTCCCGAGTCCGTAGACCATGTCCTTGCAAGGGACCCCGAGAACTTGACGGTCTGGGAAGAGTCGTTGAAGGACCTGCAGGGCCTCCGCGTCGTGAGGATGGTCGAACACCGGCACGAGCACGACACGGTTAGCGATGTAGAAGTTGGCGTAGCTCGCGGGGAGCCTTCCCTCCGCATCGCCGACAATGCCGGGCATGGGGATCGGGACGACCCTGAGACTCCGCCCGTCCTGATCCGCGGCCCTCCGGAGCCTCTCGAAGTTCTCCTCGAGCACCCTTCGGTTCGTGCCGGACTCCTCTTCGTCGAACGCGCAGACGACCGTGGTCGGGTCGACGAAGCGCGCGAGGTCGTCGATGTGTCCGTCGGTGTCGTCACCCTCCAACCCTTCGGGCAGCCAGACCACATGGGAGGCCCCGAGGAAGTCAAAGAGGAGCCGCTCGACCCTCGCTTTCTCAACGCTCCCGTTCCGGTTGGGGTTCAGCAGGCATTGCTCCGTCGTCAGCAGCGTGCCTCGACCGTTGACATCGATCGATCCTCCCTCAAGGACGTACCCGGTCTCGAGAAGATCTACCCCAAGGGAGGGCCGAAGTTGGTGCGCGACCCCGTTGTCCGCCTTGTGTCCCTCGTACTTCCCTCCCCAGGCGTTGAACGTCCACTTGATCCCCGCGAGCTTCCCTGTCGAGCGGTTCTGCACGAAGAGCGGGGCATAGTCGCGGACCCACACGTCGGCGTAGTCGACGACGTGCGTGCGAAGGTTCGCGAGATCAACGTCCGACCTCTTCAGCTGAGAGAGGGCGCGCTCCCGCATCGCCGGGTCCTTCACCAGCAGGTCGACCCGCTCGCCCGGTAGGAGGGCGGAGATGATCTTGACGTAGCTCTCCTCCACGGACTCGATCCGGTCCGGGAACGTGATAGGGTCGTGCGGCCAAGCGAGCCAGGTCGCCTCGTGGGGCTCCCACTCTGCCGGAAGGATGTAGCCAAGCTCTCGCGGCGAGACCGCGGGGCGCAGGCTTGCCGGGGCCACCTACGACCTCGCGGGCATGCCCTGGGCCAACGGGGCGTACGTGTCGGGTCTCCGGTTCCGCAGGAAGCCCCAGCCCTCCTGGATGCTTCGGTTGCGCTCGAGGTCCACCTCGACCACGAGGGTCGCTTCATGCGTGGGGCTCGCTCGGCGGAGAACCTTCCCGAAGGGGCCGCACACGAAGGAGCTCCCCCAGAACCGTAGCTTCCCCTCCTCCCCCACCCGGTTCACCGCGGCCACATGCACCCCGTTCGCGATGGCGTGGGCACGCATGACGGTCTCCCAGGCGTCGTGCCAGTCGCCGTCGGAAGAGCGGTGGCCCTTGATCCAACCGATGGCGGTCGGATAGAACAGGATCTCCGCTCCCGCCAACGCGGACATGCGAGCGGCCTCCGGGAACCACTGGTCGTAGCAGATCAGGACCGAGAACGTCCCCCAGCGGGTCCGATAGACCGGGTAACCCTTGTTACCGGGTTCGAAGTAGTTCTTCTCCCAGAAGAGCGGGTCGTGGGGAATGTGGAGCTTGCGATAGGACTCGAGCGGGCGGCCGTCCGCATCGAGGACGACCGCGGTGTTGTAGAGCTTGCCGTCCTCGCCCCGTTCGAAGATAGGCGCGATGATCGCGACTTCGCGCTGACGAGCCAGTTCAGAGAGCGCGCGTGCGGACTCGCCATCCGCTGGCTCAGCCCAAGAGGCAAAGTCGGCGCGCTCCTGCTGTGGGAAGTAGAGCGACCGGAAGAGTTCCTGGAGGCAGACGATCTTCGCCCCACGCTGGGCTGCGGCCTCGACCCTCCGAAGCGTTCGCTCGAGATTCTCGGTGCGGTCCTCGCCGACCGCGGTCTGCACAAGACCGATCTTGACCTTCCGCGGTCCGCCCTCTTTCTCCATCCCCGGTGTCGCCGGCTCCCTCCATCCCCCGAGCCGTTTCAAGTTGACCTTTTCACGTCAGGGGGACGCTCCTCCCCAGAGGCCTATCCGAGGTTTCGGGCCGAAGAGCTCACTGAATGGTGGAGGCGATGTTCTCCACCATGGCCAGGTCCTGGGGGTTCCCACCGATGTACTGCGTAGGGGGCTGCACTCCGGCGAGAAGGTCGGCCTTGTAGAGATAGGCCTCGACGAAGAGCTGAGGGAGCACCACTCCTGAACAGAGCGGGCCCGCGGAGATGCTCCCTTCGCAGTTGTTGATGCCGCTCGCAACAGTCGCGGGAGAAAGGGGAGTGCTGTTCGATTCCAGGACCGCGGGCGAGACCAGGGAGCCTCGGTGAACGAAGATGCCCCCGATGACCAGGAACGGGATGCCTCCCCCGGCGTCGAACGAGCTGACATAGCTCGACCCGGGGGGCGGGAGGCTTGGTATCGTGATCTGCGTGGGGTTCGTGCCGATCTCTGCATTGAAGGAGATGAAAGCGCTCGTGCTGTTGTCGCCCGCCAGGTTGAGACCTGGGGTGTTCGGGTAGATGTCCGTGGGGGACGAGGTGGTGAACCCGGAAAAGATGTTGACCACCGGACTTGGGAAGGTGAAGTTCTGGACGGACGCCTCCATCGCCCAGCTCGAAGCATCGCAATAGGGGCAGGCGATGGAGCTGAGGAACATGACAACGGGAACGCCACTCGTCGTCCAGGGGACACAGGATGCACTGGTGATCCGTTCCCATCCGGAGTCGCCCGGAGGTCCCGGCTCCCCCAAGGGTGAGGAGGACGGCGAGGCCTTGCACGCTGTGGACGACGGTCCGCTCAGGTGGGCCGTCCGATACTCGAAGTAGACGGCCGCGCCCGCGCCCCCTGCAATGAGCATGAGGGCCACCCAGAGCACGGGTCCTTTGCGCCAGAAGGACGGGGAGGGCGACCGGCGGGGAATGCGTATGGTCGTCGCGGCCGGCTCCGTTCTGATCCTCTCGGCCGGAGGAGACGAGCTGTGCAGGATCGAGGCCGTGAGCGCTGTCAAGGCGGCCCCCCCGAAGAGGACTCCAGGAGCGGAAATTCGGTCCGAGCTTTGGTCGTGGACCAGTCGGAACCGCGTCCCGGCAGTCGTGGCGTCGAGGTCGATCCGAACGCGCTCGGAACTGCCTTTGGCGGTCCGCCAGACCCACTCGAGGACCCGCGGCCGCTCCACCAAGGTCACCGTGCCACGCACCCGCTGGAGCGTTCCGTTCGCATCGGCGACCCGAAGGTCGACGTGTCCGCCCACGACGGGGTCCAAGGTCCCTGTGCCTAGCCATTTCGCTCTCAGGTCGGGGTCCACGAGGTGCTTCCAGACCACCTCCGGGGGGGCGGGCAGGTCGTGCTCCAGTTGGACCCGGCCGTCCGGGTCAAGGAGGGTCGCGGCGCTCATGAGACCGTTCCTCTCCTGGGCAGGCGCCTGCGGAGCTCGCGCTCGAGGCTCGCGACCCTGCGGTTCCAAGCGCCTCGGGTACGGCTCATCCATTCCTCGGTCTCGCGAAAGCCCTCCGGATTGATGCGATACACCCGACGCTGGGCGTCCTGGCGAACTTCGACAAGCCCGGCGTCGCGGAGCTTCCGCAGGTGCTGGGAGACGGCGGGCTGGCTCACGTGGAAGTTGCTCAGGATCTCCCCGGCGGAGCGCTCCCGTTCGGCGAGCAGTTCCAGGATCCGCCTTCGGGTCGGGTCAGCCAGGGTCTCAAAGGCGAGCATCGTACAGAATAAGCAACCTCGAATATAAGTGGGTGCTTATGCGCTAGAGGGGTCCCCGCGCGGGCCGTGCGTCCCTTTTTAATCTCGTTCCCCGTGCGGACAGTGACCATCTGGGTGGACGACCATGCCGTACGAACACATCAACGTGAAGAAGGAGGAGGATGGCGTCGTCATCCTCTCGCTCAAGAACCCGCCGATGAACGCGCTCTCGACTTCGCTCGTCAAGGAGCTTGCCGAGGCGACCAAGGAGATCGGGGCCGACCCTACGGTCCGAGCGGTCGTGCTGACGGGAGAGGGACAGTACTTTTGCGTCGGGGCTGACGTCAAGGAGATGGCGGCGATGGCGATGTCGGGGAACTTCATCGAGGAAGCCCCGAAGGTCGTCGAGAGGGGGCATGCGGCGTTCAGCGCGCTGGAGTCCCTCCCGCAGCCGGTGATCGCGGCCGTCAATGGCATGGCGCTCGGTGGAGGCCTCGAGCTCGCGATCTCGGCGGATATACGCATCGCGGGCGACTCGACCAAGCTCGGCGCCCCTGAGGTCACCCTGGGGCTCATTCCCGCCTACGGCGGGACCCAGCGGCTCCCTCGCCTGGTCGGGCTCGCGAAGGCGAACGAGCTGATCCTGACGGGCAGCATGATCCCTGGGCCGGAGGCCCTCAAGATCGGGCTCGTCAACAAGGTCGTCCCGGCCGGGCAGGAGCTCAGGGCCGCCCGCGACCTCGCGCACACCATTGGGGCCAAGTGCTCGCCCCCCGCGGTCTCGGCCGCGAAGGCCGCCATCCGACAGGGGCTCTCCAAGCCTCTCTCCGAGGGACTTAAGGGCGAGGCCGAGATCTTCCAGAAGAAGGTTCTGCCGTCCGAGGACCTCGCCGAAGGCATCACCGCCTTCAGCGAGAAGCGCCCCCCCAAGTACAAGGGGAAGTGAGCCGCCCTCGGTCGGTCAGCGAGGTCCACCATGGCGATCGCAGAAGAGGCAACGATGGAGCACGGCGCACCCACCATCCAGATGAAGTTCACCGAGGAGCAGAACGCGCTGAGAGAGACCGTTGCGAAGTTCGCCCAGGACGAGATGGTCCCCGTCCTCGACGAGATGGACGAGAAGGAGGAGTTCCCCGTGAAGACCGTCCAGCGCATGAAGGACCTCGGGTTCTTCGGGGTCCCGGTCCCCGAAGAATATGGCGGGCTCGGCATGGGCAAGGTCGGCTATTGCATCATGCTGGAGGAGCTAGGCAAGTTCGACGCCTCCCACCCGGCGATCTTGGGCGCCCACACTTCGCTCGGCATGTCGCCGCTGCTCTACTACGGTACCGAGGAGCAGAAGCAGAAGTTCCTGGCCCCCGCCGCGCGGGGGGAGAAGCTCATGGGCTTCTCGCTCACGGAACCCCACAGCGGCTCGGACTCCGGTGCGCTCAAGACCGAGGCGAAGGAGGAAGGCGACTACTGGGTCCTCAACGGTAACAAGATCTTCGTGACCAACGGCAAGGAGGCCGACCAGATCGTCGTGATGGCCGCGAACGACGCCAACCTGGGGTCGAACGGCGGGATCACCGCTTTCCTCGTCGAGAAGGGGACGAAGGGGTTCAAAGTGGGTCGCTGCGAAAAGAAGATGGGGCTGCACGGCACCAGCACCGCGGAGCTCATCTTCGAGAACTGTGCCGTACCCAAGGGGAACATCATCGGAGGCGTCGGGAAGGGCTTCTACGTCGCCATGACCGCGCTCGACGTGGGACGCGTCTCCCTCGGCGCGGGGTCGTGCGGCGGGATCTGGGGCTCGTTGAACGTCGGGCTCAACTACGCGAACAACCGTATGCAGTTCGACGCGCCGATCATCCAGTACCAGGCGATCCAGTTCAAGCTCGCCGACATGGCGATGCACCTGCACGCCCTGCGAACGATGGTCTACCAGGCGGCTGCGTTCCAGGACTCGATCGGGTACGACCCCAAGAAGTGGTCCCGCAGCGACCGGCTCAAGAAGTCGCGCGACAGTGCGGTCATCAAGTGCCTAGGCAGCGAGTGGGCCTCGAAAGCGGTCAGCGAAGCATTGCAGATCCACGGCGGGATCGGCTACATTCGAGGAACTCCGATCGAGCGGGCTTACCGCGATGCGCGCATCAGCGAGATCTTCGAGGGCACCAACGAGGTCCAGCGAATGATCATCGCGGGCGACCTCATCGGACGGAACGGCTTCGTACCCTGATTCGGGGAGGGGTGGGTCCATCTACTGCCCGAACATGTTCACGGAGATGAACGCGCCCTCGAGATCTGATTGAGGGCGAGCCCGGACCCGTGCCGTATCGTGACCCGTTGTTACATTCCGTTACATCCGGGATGCTCTTGACCCTCCACCGAGGGACCAAGGGGCTCTCGGCACGCGTTCTTGCTCCTCGCCCCAGAAGGACCAGACGACGAGGTCGTTGTCTCCCGCGAGAATCTCGGCAAGCTCGTCGAGGAGATCGATTGCCCTCGGTCGGACCTCCAGAAGGAGCAGGAAGCGCGAGCCAATGAAGGCGCGGCGCGGGAGACGAGCCAACTAGCGCTGGAGCGCCTGGCACAGGAGGTTCCTGATGCAAGCCAAGAAATCACAGCCCTCGGGGAGTTTTCACGGGAGATGATGCGAGTCTTGAACGGGTGAGCCAGGACAACCTTCGCCCCGGTCGAGGCCGCCGCGTCGAAACAGTGCTCCCATACGTTGCATGCCTCCAGAACGACCTGTTGAGGCCGGGGGAGTCTTCCCAAGAAGCCGATCAGTTCCTGGTCGCGAGTTCCGAACCGGGACTGGTCGATGCGGTTCCCCTGTCCATCGAGGACGGCGGCGGTGATGCTCTTTCGATGCATGTCGAGTCCGACGAGTACGGGTTAATCCATGAGGCGCCTCCGAAGCGATGAACGGAGGCGTCCGCTCTTGCTGGTTCCGCCCATCGGGCAGAACCATGCGTGTCATCAATTGCTCACGACCGGCGCGCAAAGGGGGCTACGGCCCTCCTGACGCAGCCGGACCCTGGAGAGGGGCCGGCGCCCTCACCCTTTCGGTCGTAGCGGGCAACTCCGACAGGAGCGCGGGTAAACTGGCGAGCGCATCCGGAGGGATTCCGGAGGAAGTTCAGTAGATTCTCATGAACTCCATGGGGCGTGGAGTGTGTGAGAGTTTGACATGGCTCGACCCCCCCTCCCCACAGAGTCGCCGCAAGTCCCAACCCTTTCTCCAATCCCCTCGTCCCTCGGGAACGGCCCTCGTTCGCGAGAGAATGCTCCCGACCCGTGGGAACCCGAGACAGGCGTGCAAGGGGGCCGTGGTCGCGAGTCCCGGCAGGACCTCTCTTTCGGCCTGGTCCCCTGCCCCCTCTGTCGGGGGCTCGAGACCGTCCGGGTCGCGGAGGTCCTGTTCCGCTGCGTGGGCTGCGGGAGCGGCTTCTCCCTCTTCGCGGCCCCGGAGCCCGCCCAGGAGGACCGGCGCCCCCCGGTTCCCCGGACGGCGGCTCGTCGTCAGACGGAGCTCGCCTCGGAGCGCCCGCGCCGAGAGGAAGAAGGCCTCGCGGCGGCCTGAGCGGCCTGCGGGAGAGAGGGAGGGGACCATGTACCAACCAGGAACGCTGGGAAGATGTCCGGTGTGCGAGCGGGGTCTGTGCGAGATCGACGACGGGGGTTTCCTCTTCTGTCCGGAGTGCTGCGCCCGCGAGGACGCCCAGGGACTGTTCCTCCCGGTGCGCGCGGACGAACGCGATTTCCACGCCTTCTCCATAGGGCTGGAGGCCTGCCCGTCCTGCGGCCAGGCCGAGACCCGCCGGGAGTCGGACGACCATGTCTACTGCTTCCGGTGCGAGCGGCTGGTGGCCTCGTCGATCCCCATGACGTGGGTGCCGGTCGGGGCCACCTGCCGACTCGACCGCAGCTGCCGCCTCTTCCCCCGACGTACGCCGTGGACCCTTCTCCCCGAGGGAGCGGTCACCTCCCCGGCCGGAGGGGCAACCCCCCATGCATGAAGCGCTCCTTCGAGCGGCGCCCCCGCGTCGTCGCCTTCCCGTCCTTCGACTCGGGAGAGATTCCGGAAGGAGTTCGGTGGATTCCCTTGAACCTCCGCGCGCTCCACGGCCTTCTGAGGAGGCTCACGACCCTCGCATGGCCGCGACACTCCCGGAGCCCCTGCCTCTACGCTCAGGTAGGCGTCGCGGCTCGCTCACGCGCGGAAGTCTCGGGCCGCGCGCCCGCCCCTTCCTAGTGGTCTGCGACGATCCCGCGGTCGAGCGCATGCTCCAGCGCACGCTCGAGGCGCTCTTCGTCGCCCCGGTCCCAATGGCAGGTCTGCTCGACCAGCTGAGAGCCTCCCGCCCCTCTTCCGACGAGGTGATCGCGGTGTACGTTGAGACCCTGGAGCAGGCCTGCGCGCTTCGATGCCTGAGGAGCTACGACCTCCTCCCCCCCGTCCATGTCCTGGCTACCTCCCGCCTGGGGAGCCGCGCGCGCGAGGTCCTCGCGGAGTGCGTGAGGAGCGTCTCCTTCATCCACGAGGAGACGCCCGGGGCCCGGCGAGCCTCCCCCCCGTATGGGGCCCCGCCCGAGGGACGAGGAGTCCCCCATCCGTCCCGCCCCGCGCGGGGGCTCCAGGGGGTCTGTCTGTCCTCCGGGAGGACCAGCTCGTGAGGATCCTGCTCTACGACCCGGTACCCCTCCCCTTCGGACTTGCGGGGGAGCCCCCCGGAACGGACGTGGCCCCTCATCCGTCGGCGCACGCCGGCGAGGCGCCGTCCCAGTTCTCACCGGAGATGCTTCCGCCCGGAGGAGGCTCGGGGTTCCTCTCTCCAGGACACGGAGAGGAGCTTCCGCTCGACGCGATCCTTCAATGAGGTACCCTCTCCTCCCGGTTCGAACACGCGACGACCCCGCTCCCCCGGGAGGGGCCCTGGGCTGCGAAAGGCCAAAGACCCGCGGACCGATGCAGGAGGGCAGCCTTGGACGCCTTCACCCGGTCCCTCTGGTGGATACTTGGGAGCAGCGCCGGGGGCCCCACCCGGGTTCGCGTGGTGATGGCGCTGCACGATCGCCCCCGCAACGCGTTCCAGTTGTGCAAGGACCTCGCGCTCGACTACAGCACAGTCCAGCATCACCTTCGCATCCTGACGGAGAACCACCTGGTGGACGGGGCCGGGCCCCGTTACGGCCGAGTGTACGTTCCTTCCCAATCCCTTGAGGACCACTGGAAGGTCATGGAGGAGATCCTTGAACGAAGCGAACGCAGGTGAGAGCCCGCCCAAGGTGAGCGCAACCAAGAGCCGACCGGAAGGGAGAAAGGGCGGGCACGCATCGCTCGACCGCCAGGGGAAACTCTTCTTCGCCGCCACGCTCCTAGTCGGAGCCGTCGCCGGGCTCGCCACGCTCTGGCTCATCCCCGCGCCGGCCTCGTTCCCGCCCGGCCTGGGCTACCCCCCGGCCGACTTCCCCCTCGCCTTCGATGTCGTGACGGTCTCTTCGATTCTGCGGGTGACGCTTCTGGTGGCCCTGGCGTCGATTTATTGGAGGGCGTTCCTCCTGCTGCGAGCTCCCTTTCAGTTGGGGCTGGCGCTGGCCTTCACCTCCCTGCTCGCCTCGGTCACGCTCGGGTCCCCCTTCGTCTTCGACACCCTACGCCTCGGGTTCGGTCCGGGACTGGAGTACCGGTTCTACGCGGTCATGATGGTGCTCCAAGACCTCTGCTTCACCACGCTCCTCTACGTGAGCCTCATGTGAGTGGCGCCCGCGCCCTCGAGCCTCGCCGGCCTCTTCTCGGGAGGGAGGGCCCTGCGGGTGCCGTGGGGCCGCCAGGTAACCCTCCGAGGTTCGTGACCTCGACGGCGTGGTCCTGGATCTACTTGCGGCGAGGCTCGCCCTCCCCCCCCCATGAGGACCACGAAGAGGTCATTGGCCTTGGCAGATAGTTGGACGTTCACCTTGAGCATCGCGCGTGCCTCCGAGCTCGTGGTCGCCACCCAGAGCTGCTCGGGGCGCATCTCACAGAGCCCCTTGCAGCGCTGAATCGCGACCCCTTCATCCCGCCCCACTCCTTGATCTTCGCGTCGTGCTCCTCGTCGGAGTTGAATTGGACGGACTCCCGCCCCCTCGCGAGACGGTGGAGTGGGGCCCGGAGGATGTAGATGTGGCCCGCCTCGACGGGCTCGTCCGTCTTGCGGTAAAAGAGGGTGAGGAGCAGCGTGCAGATGTGCGAGCGGTCGACCTAGGTCGCTTCGAAGTACGGTCGCAAGGATGGCTCGGGACCCGAAGGTCTTAAGGCGCCCGTCGCCCGGAGGGGCCCTTCAGCGGAGGTCCTCGGGGCTGTTGTCTTCGCAGACAGAGTCGCCTTGAGGCGGGCGGTCAGGCTCGCAGCGGTGGAGGGCGGCTGTGCTGGAACGGCTGGGGCCCGGATGGGAAGGGACAGGCTCGGAAGGCACGCGGCGCGTCGGAGGGCATGCCGGGAACCGGGGGTCCTACC
>JAGWLG010000058.1 GCA_028864975.1 Thermoplasmata archaeon
TCTCTGCGACGGCGGTCGGGTCGGCCCCGCCTCCCCTCGACTCAGCCTCGATGGCCTACGACCCCGCCGACGGATACCTGGTGTTGTTCGGGGGTACGCTCGCTAACGGCTATCCGAACAACGACACTTGGACCTACGCTGGCGGTACCTGGACCAACATCACCTCTCGCAGCCCGACGCATCCCTCGGCCCGCGCCGGCGCCGGGTTCGCGTGGGACCTGGTAGGGCAGCAGCTCGTGCTCTTCGGAGGGTCCGAGTTCACCGGGGTCACGGAGAACGATACCTGGACGTTCCGAGCCGGGCAGTGGACGAACAGGTCCTCGGTCCTTTCCGTGAACCCTCCCGCGACCTACGCGCCGGGAATGGTCACAGACTCCTCCGACCGCACGGTGCTGTTGTTCGGCGGTGCTTGGGCTAAGGGCCCCAACGGAGGCACTTGGAGCTGGAACGGTACCGGATGGACGAACTTGACGGGAAGGCTGGCGACCGCACCCTCTCCGCGGCTATGGAGCTCCCTGGCTGACGATCCTTGGGACAACGGCGTGATGCTGTTCGGAGGATTCAACGACAATCGTACGTATCTCTCAGACACCTGGGTCTTCCGCGCTGGGGCGTGGACCAATCTCACCAATACGGCGCCAGCGTCGCCTCCGCCAACGCTCGAGGGGGTGCTCCTTGCCGAGGCTGTCAACCAGAGCCTGGTGCTCACGCAAGGTCTCTTCGTCCCGTCGAACGGAGTCCCGGTCCTGAGCCCCTTCACCTGGGTCTGGAAGGGGGGCTCTTGGACGAACTTGACCGCGCTCGTCTCGAACGCACCGCCGTCGCGTTCCTTCGCCTCTTCGGCCGAACTACCAGGCGGGGGTGGCATGGGGGTGCTCTTTGGAGGTCTGGGCGGAGGTGCCGACCTCGGCGACCTCGAGTGGCTGCACCTTCCTCTTCGAACCATCGCAAGCGCTTCGCCCTCGCTCCTTCCCGTCGGCGGGGCGCTCACCTACAACGCTACGGCCGAGGGGGGCGCCTTCCCCATCACCTACTCGTGGACGTTCGGGGACGGAGGCTCCTCCGGCACAGCCTCTGGGCAGCACACCTATGCCTCGGCGGGTAGCTATCGGGTCCAGTTCGTAGCAACGGACACTATCGGGAGCCGGACCTACGCCAACTTCTCGGTGAGGGTCGTGACCGGACTCGCGGTCACCATGTCCGCGACACCCCCTTCCTGCGACGCCGGGATGAGCATCGCCCTCACATCGACCGTTCTCGGGGGCTCGAGCCCTTACTCGTACTCATGGACGTTCGGCGATGGCAGTGCGGGCTCCTCGATCTCGGACCCTTCGCATCTCTACGCCTCCGCCGCTCTCTATCCGGTGCGCCTGAACGTATCCGACCCAACGGGTGACCAGGGGACGGCGGAGATCAACATCAGCGTCGAGCCTCTCCCCGCGGCTCGGCTCCTGGCCGCGCCCGCCGCCCCGCGAGTCGGTCAGGCCGTGAACTTCACGGCGGCCCTAAGCGGAGGTACTCCGCCTTTCACGAACAGCTGGACCTTCGGGGACGGCGGAACCTCGTCGAGCGGCGCCCCGACCCACGCGTTCTCCGCCCCCGGGACGTACCTGGTGAAGCTCTACGCTGTGGACGCCTTCGGACGGGGGGTGAATGCCACCCTCGAACTCATCGTCACCTCTACCGGAACTCCCCTCTCCGTTCAGGCCACGGACTTCCCAACGAAGGGTGACCCCGACACGGTCTTCACGTTCAACGCCACCACCCACGGAGGAACTCCACCCTATTCGATCCTCTGGTCGTTCGGGGATGGGACGACCGCGGCGGGGGCGCAGGTCACGCACACGTTCCTCCTGTCCAGAGGCTCTCCCTACAACGTCTCGGTCAATGCGAGCGACCTCGTCGGATCGAGGGCGCTGGCGTGGCTTCTCGTCCCGGTCCTTCCGCTTAACAGCTCGGGGAATCCCTCGGCGCACTCCCCAGCTGCCACGACTTCGCTGCTCCTGCCCATCCTCCTCGCGGTGGCGGCAGCTGCGGTGGCCGTCGTGCTGCTCGGCTTCTACCTGAGGCGTAGGCGAGGGCAGCGCCCTGATGGGGTGAAGGGCGATCCTCCTGCTTCCGGAGCCGGCCCCTCGAGCTCTCCCCCGCCCTCGGAGGCGGAAGTCGGGGGACGTGGTCCCGCCGCCTAGTCCTTCTCGAAGACCATCCCGACCTTGTACGACTTGGCCCAGTGGACCTTGTCGCCGATCTTGAGGTCCTCCGGGCGCTTGGCGTTCGGGAGCCAGCCGGAGACCACCGAGCCCTCTTCGAGCTGGACCAGCGCATAGGCGTACGGAGCGTCGTTCACGAACTCGTCGGCCGGGACGTTCTGGAGCGAGAAAGCCAGCACGGTACCCGTTCCCTTGAACGTGGTGTCCTTCAGGCCCCCCTGTCGCCCGCAGCGCGGGCACTCGAGGATGTAGGTGAGGGTCTTGTACCCGCAGGGGCACTCGTACCCCAGGAGCTTCCCCTCCTCCTCGTACCCCTTGTAGAACTCTCCGACCGAGTGGGCCGGGGCCACCGGGCCCTTCTTGGGTTCGTGTGTCGCCGGGCGGGTCTGTTGAACTTGCGCGGACATGTTGCTTCCTCCCTCTTCCGGCCCTCGCCTACTTCCTTTCAAAGATGTGGACGGAGCAACTGCCGCCGGTCGCCCCCACGTTGTGGGCAAGCGCCCATTGGGGGTCCTTCACTTGCCGCTTACCGGCATGCCCGTTGAACTGCTCGAAGACCTCGACGACCTGGGCGGCTCCGGTGGCGCTCACCGGGTGCCCCTTCGCCTTAAGGCCCCCCGAGACGTTGATCGGGGTCGCGCCGTCGACAGCGGTCTGTCCCTCGGCTGCCGCCTGGGCGGCCTTGCCCTTGGGGTAGAACCCGAGGTCCTCCATGGCCAGGACCTCGGCGATGGTGAAGCAATCGTGAACCTCCGAGAAGTCGATGTCCTTCGGGCTCACCTTGGCCTGCTTGAAGGCCTTCTCCCCCGCGATGTGGCTCGCGGGCAGCGCGGTCAGGTCCGGTCGGTCCTGCAGGGCCGCGATGCTTCCTGCGCGCGTGGAGGCCCGGATCACGGCGGGCGTGATGGGGACGTCATGCCGGAACCTCGCCGGGTTCAGAACGACCACGGCCGCGGCACCGTCCGAGAACGGACAGCAGTCGTAGAGCTTAAGGGGCCAGGCGATCGGGGCCGAGTTCATGTACGTGTCCATCGAGATCGGCTTCTGGAAGTGGGCGTGCGGGTTCCCCGAGGCGTTCTGGTGGTTCTTGACCGCCACGGCCCCGAGCTGCTCGGACTTGGTGCCGTACTTGTGCATGTGGGCGCTCGCCAGCGTCGCGTAGAGCCCCGGGAAGGTGGCTCCGTTCCGCGCCTCGAACGCGTAGTCCGATCCCATCGCGAAGTAGCTCGTCGCGGCCAGGGTCTCCATGTGCGAGAGCTTCTCCACGCCTACGACAAGGGCCGCGTTGAGGAAGCCTCCCGCCACGTGGACGTAGGCCTCGTGGAGCGCGGCCGAGGAGGAGGAGCAGGCCGACTCGATCGTCGCCGAGGGGACCTGGGGGATCCCGAGGGCGGTGTTGATGAGCGGCCCCACGTGGGCCTGCCGTTCCGCGACCCCGAAACAGTTCGAGACGAACGTGTACTCGATGTCCTTGGGCTGCAGACCCGCCCCTTGGATCGCCTCCAAGGAGACCTTGGCGGCAGCCTCTCGGCCCGTCTCGGACATCTTGCCGAACTTGTTCATGGCGGCTCCGGCGACCCAGACTTCTTCCATGGTGTGTGTTCCCCCGGCCAGCGCAACCCGTACGGATTCCGGACCGGTGACCCGGCCAGGATGACCCTGGATAAGCGCTTTGCGGCCTTCCCTGACCCCGGCGGGGGACGCCGTCGGAGCTCAGCCCGGTGAGGTCGGGCTCTCGATCAAGGAGATCATCGCTTGGAAGCTCCTCTGGGCGGCCTCGGCGTCGCGGGTCTTCACCACGATCTTCCCCCCGCGGGTCAAGGTGACCTCGGGCTCGCCCGGAAGGATGAGCATCACCCGGGCATCGACGACCTTCCGTCCGGCCCGTTCGGCCCGCCCGCGTACGTCGGCGAGGTCCAGTTGGACGGGGCGGTCTGGGAGCGCTTCATACGCTCCCCCACTGGAGCAGAGCTGTAGCGCCCGGTAGCTCACAGGAGCTCCGCGTGGCGGACCACTTCTTCGAGGATCCTGTCGACGTCGATCTTCTCTTCCTCGCCCTGGATTTGGAGCAGCCGGCTGCGCGTGGCGGGCCGGTCCGGGACGGCTTGGCAGCAGAGGCCCGGCCTCGTCGAGACGGCATAGGTCCCGAGCTCCTTCGCTCGCGCCTCGATCTCGTGCTTGTCGAAACCGATGAGCGGTCGAACGATCGGGAGGCGGACCGCGACGGTGGCAGAACGCATGTTCGAGAGCGTTTGGCTCGCGACCTGGCCCAGGGCCTCACCGGTCACGAGAAAGCTCGCGCCCTCGCGCTCGGCCATCTTCTCTGCGGACCTCCACATGAAGCGACGGCAGAGGATGCAACCCACGTGCCGGTCCGTGTTCCGCATGAGGGTGACCTGGGTCTTCCCGTGGGGGAGCACGTAAAGGGGAAGTCGGCGGCCGTGCCGCGCCTCGAGGAGCTGGAGGTGGTCGCGAACCTTCTCGAGCGGGGTCTCGTCCGTGAACGGGCGGTTGTCCATGTGGACCGCGACCAGGTCGTGCCCCCGGGAGAGGACCATATCCGCCGCCACGGGGGAGTCGATCCCACCGGACATGAGCACGATACCCTTCGTCATGGACGAGGCCGCCACCTTCTGGAGCGTATTTCAGCCCTCGGGCAAGGTCGGGCGACCGGGTCGGGTCGGTGCCTCCCTTCGCTCCCCGAGTGCTTCGAGTGCGCCGCCTTCCCAAGGCTTAACTGGTAGGACACCGATACGTATACACACCGATTCTCCCCGCTTTCATTCTTCTCGGGGAGGAGGAGGCGATCGTGTCCGCTCTAATACCTGCGAAGCTGCTACCGGACTGGCTCATGCCCGAAGGTCGAACGCCCGCCGCGCAGACCGCTGCGGCCCCCCGTCCCCGGCGCTTCTTGGCCATGCCCGCCGACGAGGTCGCCTTCCTTCGGAGCACGCTATCGCTCTACCTCGGCACTCCTCGCGTCGAGGAGATCCTCCGGCTCTTCGGCCGCCGGATCGGGCGCAGCATGGCGGTGCTGGACCCCGATGCGCCCGACGTGGGAGCGACCGTCTGCCACCTGGGGGCCCAGGTGGGCCTTGGCAAGCTCCGGGAGTCTTCTCCGAGGGAGCGAGAGGAGCTCCCCGAAGGCGAAGAGCACCGTAACTGGGTACTGACCCTTGAGCGTCTTGCCGAACCGCTGCCGTCCGGCCGGGAGAAGGGCGCTCCGGTCTTCACGGCCGGGTTCTTGGAAGGGGCCTTCGAAGGGATCCTGGGCGTCCGTGTCCAGGGCGAGCTCAGACCCCTCGAGGAGGGGCGCTGGGAGCTCTGTGTCGACATGCTCCCCAGCCGGGGCCCGGAAGTTCGAGGAACCGCCCGCTTCCAGCTCCCGGGGAACCGCGCCTACCGCATGGAGGTGGCGGAGGGCAGCGACTTCTTCGCGAAGCTCGCGCCCCACGTGGCTCCCGGCGCAACGCTGGGATTCACCCGGGAGTCGCCCCGTCGACTGCGGGCGGAGTACGGGTTCGCGGAGGTCGAGATGCACTGGTTCGCGGTCACCTACCGGCCGGGAGAGTCCATCATCTCGCCTCGACAGGTCGGCCATGTCGTGGAGATCGTCGAGGGCTTCCTCGCGCAGCGGCCGGCCCCCGTGCTGGTCTTCCTTCAAGGGCTCGACTATCTGGCGAACCGGAACGAGCCGCACACCGTGGTACGGCTCGTCGAGATCGTCCGAGAGCGGGTGACGTCGGCGGGAAGTTCCCTGGTCGTCGAGGTGCCGCTCGAAAGCATGGACCCTGAGATCGTCGCGCAGCTCCGCCGAGAGCTGCCCGACCCCTTCCCCGCCGAGGCCGACTGAGAAGTGCGCGTCTCGCGAGCCTCGGTGCCGGAAGTGCTTAGATAGCGTCGGCCTTCGCTGGAGCGTGCCCGAGGCCGAGATCAGGGGCTCGAAGTTCCACTACGAGGACGTGGGCGAGGGCCCTGCGGTCGTGCTCCTGCACGGATTGGGGGGGGATGGCCATGAGTGGGTGTACCAGAAGGCCGCGCTCTCCTCGAAGTTCCGTCTGATCATCCCTGACCTCAAGGGGCACGGTTCGTCCGCTCCCCCCAAGGAGCCTCTCTACCCCCCCTTCGAACACGCGAAGGACGTCGTAGCCCTTCTCGACCATCTTCAGGTCGCCTCCGCGTGGGTGGTGGGGCTCAGTGCGGGGGGCTTCGTGGCGCTCGCCCTCGGTCTTGACCACTCCTCTAGGGTCCGGGGGCTCGTGTTGATCGGGACGACCGCGCACGTCGACAAGTACACGATCGCGGTCGGTCGACGCTGGATGGAAACGTTCCAGAAGGACGGGTTCGACGCCTATATGGACCAGGAGATGCGGGATATCTTCCACCCCGATTGGCTCCTGGCCCATCTCGACGAGATGGCGAAGTTCAAGGAGAGCCAACGGGGCCGCGATCTCAAGGGGATCGCGCCTTCGGGGGCGGCGAACGCGACGTGGGACGTTCGGCCTCGCATCGGGAAGATCAAGCTCCCGACGCTCGTGGTGCACGGGATGGACGACCGGGTCGTCGACCCGACCTCGGCACGTATCCTTCGGCAGTCCATCCTGGGTTCGGAAATGAAGCTCTACGCGAACACCGGGCACATGGTCCTCCTAGAGCGGCCCCAGGAGCTCAACGAGCTGTTGCTGGGCTTCCTCGGCCGTAGTGGCCTCAAGGCTCCCACGGCGCTCCCGATGCCGGGCCCCTCCTCGGGAGCCCCACCGTTGTCGTGAGTCGCGGAGGACCGTGGTCGCTCGGCCTTCCTCCCGCCCCCCGGTGCCGCCCTACCGGAGGTGCGAGCTCAGCACTCCGGGTCACGACCTCAAGATGCTGACGCGGGCCGCGGGGAGCTCGGCGGACCTGGTCCTCATGGACCTCGAGGATGGATGCGCGCCGAGCCGCAAGGTCGCCGCGCGTGGCATCGTGGCCGAGGCTGCTCGGACCCTGGATTGGTCAGGAAAGGTCCTCGCCTTCCGTTCGAACGGCCTGGGGACGCCCTACTTCCTCGACGACCTGCTGGAGGTCGTGGGGGAGGCGGGGGAGTTCCTCGACCTCCTGGTCCTCCCCAAGATCACCTCGGCCGAGGAGGTCCGCTACGTGGACCGGTTGCTGACCCAGCTGGAGTGGAGGTCCGGCCTAGAACTTGGCCGCCTCCGTCTCGAGGTTCTCGTGGAGACCGCCCGGGGCGTTCTGCACGCGGAGGAGATCGCCCACGCCTCTCCCCGGATGGCCGCGCTGCTGTTCGGCATCTACGACTACGCCGGGGAGGTGGGAACCCTCGTTGGAGAGGACACCTTCACCGACCTCTCCTATCCTAGGCAGGCCTTGCTCGCGGCCGCCAGGTCGGCGGGCCTTCTCGCCCTGGACGGGATCACCTCGAGGTACAAGGACCTGGCACTGACGCGGCGCGAAGCCGAGCGCTCGCGCCAGATGGGGTTCGACGGCCGCTGGGCGATCCACCCCTCCCAGATCGACGTGATCCAGCAGGCGTTCACGCCCACAAAGGACGAGCTCGAGGTCGCGGCCCGGAGGCTCGCCACCTACCGGGAGGCGGACCGCGACGGTAAGGGGGCGATCGGCCTGGGGGAGGAGATGGTCGATGAGGCCACGGTACGCGTGGAGCAGAGAAAGGTCGCCTTGGGACGCCGTCTTGGGCTCCTGCCCCCGTAAGACTAGGCGCCTTATACCGGATGGGAGGCTGCGTCCCTCGTGCTGGAGATCTCGGGGCTCTCCAAGCAGTATCCCACGCAGCGGGAGCCCGCGCTCCGCGACCTCAGCCTGAGCGTCCACGACGGAGAGATCGTGGGCTTCGTCGGACTCAACGGCGCGGGGAAGACCACCGCGATCCGCGTCGCCGCGGGGGTCGCGCTTCCTTCGTCCGGTGCCGTGCGTCTCGATGGCTTTGACATTGTCGCGGAGAAGATCCGTGCAGCCTCGACATTGGGATGGGTCCCGGAGTTCCCGAATTTCGAACCCCAGGGACGGGCACTGCAGCTGCTGGAGTACTTCTCGGGCTATCACCGGATGGAGGGCCCTCAAGCCCGGGACTGGTGTCGGTTCTTGCTGGCCCGTGTGGGACTTGAAGGTCACGAGCGGGAGCGGGTCGGGACCTTCTCCCAGGGCATGAAGAAGCGGTTCGCGCTCGCGGCGGCGCTCCTGAGCAAGCCGAAGAACCTCCTGCTGGACGAGCTCCTGAACGGGCTCGACCCGCAGGGGATCCGATTCTCGCGCAACCTCTTGCTCTCCCTGAGGCACCAAGGGTGCGCGATCCTCCTCTCCTCGCACATCCTGACCGAGATCGAGCAGCTCGCGGACCGTATCGCGTTCGTCCACCAAGGGCGGCTCATCCGTCTGATCTCGCGCGGGGAGCTGGAGAAAGCCCCGGGCTCGAGGCTGCGGGTGAAGCTCTCGAATCCCGACTCCGGGGCCCTCGATTACCTGAGTTCCCTTGGAAAGGCCGTATCGGAGGGGTCGTCCTTGGTCCTGGACGCTCCGGGGGTGGACCCGGCGGAGGTCAACCAAGCGCTCGTTCAGCGAGGGTACCGGGTCGCGGACCTCCATACCGAACGCGAGGACCTCGAAGCGTACTTCTTCCGGCTTATCGAGGAGGCACGATGAACCCCTTCTTCTACGACGTGCTCCGCGTGCTCCGCAACCGCGGGGTTCTGGTCCTCGTCGTGCTGACGAGCCTCCTGGCGCTCGTGGCGTTGACCATCTACGACGTGCTGAGCGCCCCGGGCTCCCCTGCCCAGGCGAGCGAAGACACGGTCGTGGTGGTCCTGATCATGGGAATGATCTACGCGTTCTTCGTCCCCATTCTTGGCATTCAAACCGGGTATGCCACCTATGCCCGGGACCGCGCGACCGGCGTGCTGGAGTCCATCCTCGTCCGTCCGATCTCTCGGTCGAGGCTCATCCTCTCCCGGTATCTTGCGGTAGTCGTCGCCTCGGCGGCCGCCATCGCGTGCGCCCTCCTCTTCCTGGACGCCCTGAACCTGCTCGAGACCGGCTACGCCCTCCCAGCCGACCAGCTCGTCGGGCTCTACGGGGCCCTGCTCGCGGAGGCCGTGTCGTTCGCGGGTGTCCTCTTTCTCATCGCCCACCTGTTGCGCTCCCCAGGGGCCATCCTGGGTTCGGCCGTCGTGGTCTTCGTCCTGATCGATGTCGTGTGGTTCTTTCTGCT
>JAGWLG010000059.1 GCA_028864975.1 Thermoplasmata archaeon
CCCTACCAACCGGGACCACGACATCCACATCCTCCGAGTAGCGGGGGCGATCGTAGGCGGCAAGGGCGTATCCACCGATCAGCACCCCTCCGAGCTTCCAGGGCCAATCATCCAAGAGGGCGAGGACGCCCCGCTCTCGGACCGCGGGGTCTACGTTAGGCCTCAACGAGTTCCTCCGCGTCCGCGTAAATTCCCGGGCTCTCCCGGATCAGAGAGAGGACCTCCCGCCTCGGGATGACGGGCTCGCCCCGGTGGACAACGACGCGGAGTTCCTCCCGCGGCGTCAGATGCACGCTCGCGCCCACCCTCTTCCTGCTGGCGGAGGAGATCCCCCTTCGTCGAAGGTAGGACCGCCAGAGGGCGACCCTTCCTCGGGGGACCGCAAGATGAAAGACCCGAAGGAAGGGGTGGGGAGCGACCAGGTAACGACCCCCCGTCCACACCTCCACAGCGGCAGGGCCGGTCCAGCCTTTAGGGTCCGGTCCCTCGAGGACCGCGCTCCTCACGCGGGCCCACTCCGTGGCTCTCAGGTCCGGCCGATCCGAGGGCCGCAAGCAACGGTACCGTCCTCGGCCCACCCTTTCCACGGTGCCCCGATGCTTGAGCTCGGAGAGGAGCTTGGCCGCTCGCTCGCTTCCGGTGAGGCGCGCCAAGTCCTTGGCGGAGAACTCCCGCTCACCGAAGCGTGCGGCGATCACTGCGCTGTAGGTCAGGGACATATTCCGTTATTGTCGGAATTAGTATTTAAGTAGGTCTATTTCGTTCGGACCTTCTCTCCCACCTCGGCTCTGGCCCTCAAAAGGTGGCGGAGATCCGCCATCTGACCGTAACGTGAGACCGCAGTCGAGCAGGTCCTGGCACAGGGTAGGTGGAGTCTCCTTGGGCGTCCGAGGTGAAACCTCCTCGTCCGTCTTGGCGCCCCGGAGTCGAGGAAATGGTCTCGGAGCGACGGATAAATAGCGACCCTCCTCATTTTGCGGCGTGCGCCTCGAGCGATTGACCGAAGGAGCCCGCGGCGTGCTGGAAGCGGCCTTCTCGGGGGCACTGGAGTCCCGGCAGCAGGGCGTGGAACCTCTCCACCTCCTCCACGCCCTCCTAGAACAGGAGGGGGGAATTGCCCCGGACCTCCTCGCTCACCTGGGGGTCACCGTCGGCGCGCTACGGACCCAGGTCGACGAGCGGCTCGCCCAGCTTCCGACGGCCGACCACGTCGCCCCTTCGGACCAGTACATCTCGCGCGAGCTGACGAACGTCCTGACCGCAGCCGAGAAGGCGGCGGACTCCCGGAAGGACCGGTACGTGGCCGTCGAGCACCTGCTCCTGGGCCTCCTCCAAGAACGATCCCCCGCGAAGGACCTGCTCGAGGACTCAGGAGTGCGCGCTCAGGCCCTGGAAAAGTCGCTCGAGTCCCTCAGGATGCAGGGGCAGACGGTCGACAGCCGCGAGCACGAGAAGGAGCTCAAGTCCCTCGAAAAGTACTCGCGCGACCTTACCGCGCTCGCGCGGGAGCACCAGCTCGACCCCGTCATCGGCCGCGACGACGAGGTCCGTCGGGTCATCCAGATCCTATCACGGCGTACGAAGAACAACCCGGTGCTCATCGGGGACCCCGGCGTGGGGAAGACGGCGATCGTCGAGGGCCTTGCCGAGCGCATCGTCCAGGGCGACGTCCCCGAGGGCCTCAAGGAGAAGACCATCGCCGCTCTCGACATGGGCTCGCTCCTCGCGGGCAGCAAGTTCCGGGGGGAGTTCGAGGAGCGCCTCAAAGCCGTGGTCAAGGAGGTCGAGAAGTCGGAAGGTCGGGTCGTTCTCTTCATCGACGAGATGCACACCCTGGTGGGAGCCGGCGCCACCGAAGGGGGCGCGATGGACGCCTCGAACCTCCTCAAGCCGGGGCTAGCCCGGGGCACGCTCCACTGCATCGGGGCCACGACCACCGACGAGTACCGCAAGCACATCGAGAAGGACCCTGCGCTCGAGCGGCGCTTCCAACCCGTCCCGGTGCAGGAGCCCACCGTCGAGGACACCATCTCGATCCTGCGAGGGCTCAAGGAACGCTACGAGCTCCACCACGGGGTCGAGATCCACGACTCGGCCCTGGTCGCCGCAGCCACGCTAACGGCACGCTACATCCCCGACCGCCATCTGCCCGACAAGGCGATCGATGCTGTGGACGAGGCGGCGAGCATGGTTCGCCTTTCCCTGGACTCGCGTCCCCCCGCAGTCGATCAATTGGTGCGCCGCATCCGCCAGCTGGAGGTCGAGAGGGTCTCCCTGAAGAAGGAGAGCGACCCGGCGAGCAAGGAGCGCCTCTCCCGCCTCGAGCGAGAGCTAGCGAACCTGCGAGAGCAGGAGGACAAGCTCCTCGCCCGGTGGCGTAAGGAGAAGGCCAAGGTGGATGAGGTGCGCCAGGTGAGGAAGCTCCTGGACCAGGCGAAGATCGAGGAGACGGAGGCCGAGCGCGCAGGGGACTTGGAGAAGGTCGCCCGTGTCCGCTACGGGAAGATCCCCGAACTCCAGAAGAACTTGGAGAAGATCACCGGCAGCGCGAAGAAGGCGAGCACCTCCGACCAGAACCTCCTCCACGAAGAGGTGGACGCGGAGGACATCGCCCAGGTCGTCTCGAAGTGGTCGGGCGTCCCAGTCGCTCGGATGATGCAGGGGGAGATGCAGCGCCTCCTGGGGATGGAGGCGGCCCTGAAGCAACGCATTGTCGGTCAGGACGAGGCCATCGCGGCCGTGGCACGAGCGGTACGGCGCTCCCGGAGCGGCCTCGCGGACCCCAACCGCCCGATGGGGGTCTTCCTGTTCTTAGGCCCGACGGGTGTCGGCAAGACCTTCCTCGCCCAGACGCTCGCCGAGTTCCTCTTCCACGACTCGAAGGCGATGGTCCGCATCGACATGTCGGAGTACATGGAGAAGCACTCCGTCGCTCGCCTCATCGGGGCACCCCCAGGATACGTCGGGTACGAGGAGGGGGGACAGCTCACGGAGGCGGTACGCCGCCGCCCCTACACGGTGATCCTCTTCGACGAGGTCGAAAAGGCGGCCCCCGAGGTCATGAACGTCCTGCTCCAGCTCCTGGACGAAGGCCGCATGACCGACGGGAAGGGCCACACGGTCGATGGGAGGAACACCCTGGTCATCATGACCAGCAACCTTGCAACGGAAGCCCTCCGGAGCGAGCTCCCGGAGGACCAGAAGCGCGCCGCGGTCGACAAGGCCCTACGTTCGTTCTTCCGCCCGGAGTTCCTGAACCGCGTGGACGACGTGATCCTCTTCCACTCGCTCACCTCGAAGGACATCGAGGGCATCGTCGACCTTCAGCTCCAGGCGGTCGAAGCGCGCCTAAAGGACCGGCGGATACGGCTCCGGGCCTCGAACGAGGCGAAGAAGCTGCTCGCTGAGGCCGGGTTCGACAGCGAGTTCGGCGCGCGTCCGCTCCGCAGGACCATCCAAAGGTTGGTGGTCGACCCGCTCACGACCAAGCTCTTGGAGGGGGACATCCGGGACGGCACCGAGGTCACCTTGGACGTCAAGGACGGGGTCCTGCGGGTCCAAGGCGCCTCCGCGACCCGCAAGGCTAAGTCGGAGACACCTTCCCCTCCAACGGCAGCGTAGGAGGCGAAGGATCGATGTCACGCCCCATCCTCGTGAGCCTTCTGGGCTCGAAAGAGATTGGCAAGGACCTCGCGAAGAAGGGGACCTCCTCGGACATCACCCTGTACAACAGGGTGCAAGGAGACCTGGCCTTCACCTACATCGAGCCGACGCAGTTCCCGGAGAAATTCCCCCCGCTCCTGGTCTCGCTAGCCATCGGACGACAGGTGATCCTCGCCGTCGACACCGTGGGACGCGACCTAGCGGAGGCCATCGTCACCGCAGACCTGGCGGGGAAGACCGAGGGTCTCCTCGCCCTCGCGCCCTCGGTGGGGGAGGAGGACGTGCGTCGGATCCTCAAGGGGACGAGGTTGGAGAAGGTCCCTGCCGTCCCTCTCGATCCCAAGGCGATCACGAGCGTGGTCGAGGGGTGGGCGAGCCCGTCCGCGGACGGCGAAGCCGCGGTGCCTGTGGACCACATCTTCCCCGTGAAGGGGGTCGGGACCGTGGCGCTCGGGGTCGTGAAGAGCGGAACGGTGAAGGTTCACGACCGCCTTCGGCTCTATCCCTCCGAGCGGTCGGTCGAGGTCCGGTCCATCCAGGTCCACGACGTGGACGTGCCCGAGGCAAGCGCGGGTTCCCGTGTAGGCCTGGCGCTCAAGGGGGTCGAGGCGGAAGAGGTCTCCCGGGGAGAGGTTCTCGCCCCGAACGACACGCTCCGCGTCGCGGACACGGTGGAGATCTCCGGCTATGCCTCCTGTCGCTTCTTCAAGGGCAAGGCGGGAGAAGGGGACCATGTCCACCTATCGGTCGGGCTTCAGGTCGTCCCCGCCAAGATCCAGCAGGTGGACGGCGACCGGCTCACGCTCTCGAGCGACCGCCCGTTGGTGGTCCTCCCGGGAGACCGGGGATTCGTCCTCCAGCTGTCGGGGACGGGCACGGGGCCACGGGTGGCGGGGGCGGGGATCGTTCACTGATTTTGTGGAGACGTCGGTTCAGTCCGCCGACCTCTGCGTGGATGCGAGGCGTTCCGAAGAGGCTCTGTCCCTGAGGTAGAACCTATTGGACTGCTCGTCCATCCATTTCTCGTGCTGGCTCCGGGGAATCGGATCGACGAAGACGCAGCGGTATCCAAGGTTGCCGAGGAAGTTGTCGACGCATCTTCGAAGAACCTTTGAGTGCGTCTCCACGATCATCTTGGGGGACCAACGGTCGACCGTAGAGCGGGCCCCTTCGAGCACTTCCATCTCCATTCCTTCAACATCGACTTTGAGGAGCGAGGGACTTACCTGGAGGTCGTCAATCGCAACGACGTCGACGGTCACGGTCTGATCCCCTGCTCGGCGTGTCAGGTCACCGGAATGACGAAGCTGGGTCGTGCCACGCTTCCTTCCAACGGCCTTGTGTGCTGCGTGGATGCTCTCCTGTAAGTGGTTCGCGAGAATGTTGCGTTCTAAAGTTGCGAAGTTCGCGGGCAGCGGCTCGAAGGCGTAGACGTCCGCCCCATACTTCTTGGCACTGAGCAGCGCGTAGTCACCATACTGTGCGCCCACATCGATTACGGTTCGGGAGGGTTCGAACCCTGGGACTTTTGTGTAGCTTTGCGCGACGAGTGCTCCATAGTAGGCGACGTACCTACCCCCGCCATCTCGTTCGAGCGTCAAACCGAGCCGGGCGGCTTCTGAGAGTACGGCTTGGTTCACCCGGTCTTCGAGAACTCGGTGATGCTCTAGTCTCCCTTGGCGGGTCAGGAACTTGCGTAGGCTGTAGGGCTCTGCTAGAAACTCGTGCAGGGCCCAGCGCACTCCCCGAAGACGACTGCCAGTCATGCGCGCTCGAGGCCGGGGTGTGCCATCGCGAAAGTGGCGGAGGCATCAATCTCAATAAGCCCGTTCCTACACCCTCGGGGGGAAAGTGCTAGCTCACTCCGAAGCAGAGGCCCCGAGCACATCATGAGCGAGCGATTCGACCACCCCATGGAGGTGCTCATGATGCGAGCGATAGGGCTGAACTTTCTTCGACTGGTCGAGGAATCCTCTTTGACCGACCGGTGTCGATGGCTTCGAGCGAACTTGACACACGGACCGGCTCGAACACTCGACGCGGGATCAGGGCTGGGAGTCTGCGTCCAGTTTGCAGCCCAGGTAAACGGGGGGGCGGAAGCGGTTGGGGTCTCCATTGACGACCGCGAGAACCGTCACGCAGAGTATAGGTCCCGTATTCTCGGTCTCAAGAACACGCGATTCATTACGTGGGATCTCCGTCGGCTAGACGACTTGGAGATTGGGGCGTTCGATCAGGTGATTTGTTTCGAGACCCTCGAGCACGTCGTATATGATGAGGCTCTCGTAGCGGCTCTCTCGAGCAAGACAAAAATCGGCGGCCGTCTCCTACTCATCGTTCCTTATGCCCTGGCTTACCGCGAGGACTTCGCACGGGAGATGGCTGCCCTGCGCGCGCGAGGCATCATGGAGCCTCCCGAAGATGGGCGGCACGTTCGTGAGGGGTACACGCCTGAAGGTCTGAAGTCCATTGTCGAACGCCACGCATTCAGGGTGGAGAAGACCGAGTGGGTGATCGGCACTATTTCGCAGCGGCTCATGCGGTTCCGTCAGAAGGCGACCCGCGAGTTCGGGTCCCCGAGGGCCGCCCTGATGACCGCCCCGCTCAAGATTCTGCGGAAGTTTGATCCATTGCTGATGAGGTCAGGCGTGCGTGTCTGGGACTCCATCGCAATCGTCGCGCGTCGGATGCCGTGAGGGTGCCTGAGCCTCTCACGAACAGAGATTCATCTTCTTGGGCCATACTCAGTTGGCGGAGAAGAAGAGGTTGTAGAGCTCATCCATCCAGGGGGCGGAGCCATCCCTGCCACCGAACTCCTTGTGACGCAATCGGTAACCACTCTCCTGCAAGTCACGAGTGACACGCTTCCGGAGCTCCTTCGAGTGGGTCTCGATAATGATTTTTGGGTGGTGAAGTCGGATCGTCTCTCGGGATCCCTCGAGAACCTCCACTTCCATCCCTTCGACGTCTATCTTGAGGATGTCCGGGGAGACATGGAGGCTGTCGACCGTCAAAAGGGGGACCTCAGAGAGAGGGCCTGCTTCCCCCTCCTTCACCGCCCCGTGGTGGGGAACGATGGCGACCTTGGTCACCCCAAGCGATGATCCCAAGGCCGCCCGTTTAGGCGAAACCCGGGCCGCGAGCTGGTTCCGCTCAACATTCTTCGTGAGCGTCGCGAACCTCTGAACGTCTGGCTCGAACGAGCGAACCTCGACACCATATTTCCTAGCAATGAGCACCGCGTAGTCTCCGACCGACGCTCCCGCATCAATCACTAGCCCTCGTGGGACAAAGTCCTCGAACTTGGTGTAGATTCCGGAAGCAAGGACTGGGAAGTAGTTGCGGAAGCTTCCTGGAGGGTCCTCCTCCAAGCTGAGATTGAGTTCTCGGGTAGTCGCCATGAAGCGCTGTTCCGCACGCTTTTCAAGTTCCTCGTGATGTCTCCACCGGCCCTTCTTTGTGAAGACACCGAAGTAAGGCGCTTCGAAGAACTCGTGAACCGCCCACATTGATGATCAGCGCACACAGGGAGGACACTCTAGCTCAGGGCGCTCCTGATATCGTCCCGCCGACTAACGCCTGCGTACTAAACGGTGGCGGCAGCTCCGCCGCGACTCTGTGATGCCCTGATTGCTTTTCCGGGAGCGAAGGGCTAGAAGATGTCTCCCAGAGTGTCGCCTGCGTCAGACTGGGGGACGTTCCTGCGCGTGGCCGCTGCGCCTGGCGAGCCTCCCGGCGCGCCAGCAACGCTCGACCCTTGCAATGTCGCGGCAACCGCCCCACCAATTCGTGGCGGGGGAAGCCGCTTCTGCGCCCGACGGCGCGCTTCGTACGCGACCGCAAGGACAGCTACCACGACGGCAACGAGAAGGAGGACGATGATGTCCGCGGTAAGATTCCCAAAGATCGCGAGTGGTCCGTTGGGGGGTTGTCCGGTGCCCTGGCCAGGCTTGAGGACGTGAATCGTGACAGATCCCGATTGTGTCGCCCCCGAGGCGTCGGTGACACTAAGCTCGAAAGTGTAAGAGCCGCTCACCTGCGGCCTGCATGACAGCATAGTGAGGCTGGACGCTGTGCACCACGACGGGATGTTCGCCCAGGCCGTGACGTAGCCACCCCGGCCACCCGAAATTGCGGCAGAGATGTTGGTCGAATTTCCCACGTAGAACTGCTGAGGGCTGGCGGCGACCGAGACAGAGAGGATCCCGCCGCCGGCCGAAGTCGTTACGTTCCAGTTTCGTGAGATTTCGTGCCCCGCCGCATCTGAGACTCGGAACTGAACGCTGAACGTGCCCGTTCTCGTGTACGTGTGGGTAGGCGCCGGGAGAGAGCTGGACACCCCGTCACCGAAGTTCCAGTCATAGGTGTACGGCGCGACTCCACCCGAAACCGCGCTGGTGAAACCGACGACGAGGGGTGTAGCACCGATCGAGACGTTGGCATCAATGGTCGCTTGAAGCAGGATCGAAACCTGGATGGAGCCATATGCGACCGTGCCCGTCGTGTCCTCGACGGCGACAACGACGGTGAAGGGTCCATCCGTCGTGAAGATGTGGGTGATGTTCGCGAGATTGCCTCCCAGACCGCCGTCTCCGAAATTCCAGGAGTAGGAGTACGGCCCGACACCACCCAAGACATTCGAGCCGAAGCTGACCGGTGTCCCTAGGACCGCGGGATTGGGAGAGACCGTAATCGAAACGGTCATCGCAGGAACGACGGTAACCCCGACTTGGGAGTGGGCGGTCTGGCCGTACGAGTCGTTGACCCACACAGTTGCCGTGTAGGTGCCCACCGTGAGGTAGGTGTGATTAACGCTACTTGAACCAAGTTGGGCTCGTGCACCATCGCCGAATGAGTACTCGTAGGACTTCACTCCTGCGCCCCCGACTACCGTGGAGGAGAAGTGGACAGGAGATCCCGCTTCGGTCGTGGTGGGGCTCACGCTCAGGCTCACACTGAGGGCTTGGGGCGACCAGGGCCCGTAGATCCAGGTCTCGTTGAGGAAGTTGTTGTTCGAGTTGCCGACGTCCCCACCCCAAGAGAGTATGCCCCCCTCGGAAGCGTCGTACGTGATTCCCGAGGTCCCGTTGAGGGGATAGATGGTCGTGGTCACCAGGGTCCAAGTGCCGGCGTGGAAGTCCCAGGTGTCGTAGAGGGGGGTCGTGTTGTCACGCCCACCGTATACCACGACGTAGCCGAGACTAGGATCGTAGGCGACGTCGCTGCCGGAGTCGAAACGGGGCTCGGGCCTGAGGGCGGGGAAGACTTGTGTCCAAGCCCCCGCGTGGTAGGTCCAGGTGTCGCCGAGGGTCGAGTAACCGGGGGCGCTGCCGCCGAACAGGAGGACCTCGGAGTCCGCAGCGTCATAGGCGATCGGGTCCCACCCGCGGGGAGAGGGGGCGTGGGAGATGGAGAGCTGGGTCCACTTTCCGCCGAGGTAGGTCCAGGTGTCGTTGAGACCGCCGTTGCAGGTGTAGAT
>JAGWLG010000031.1 GCA_028864975.1 Thermoplasmata archaeon
CCCTTGATGTTGACCATCATCGCCCTCGTAAACTACCGCGGCATGAAGCTACCTGACAGGAGGATTGAACTCTACCAGATTGCCACTGAGACGCTTCTCGAGAACTGGCCACTTCGGCATCGAGAACTACGCCTTGACTCTAAGGCGGTGACTCAACTTCTCGAGCCTGTCGCCTGGGAAATGGTTGGTCGCGGTCACTCTCAGCTGCCAGAGCACGAGGTTCTCGATATTCTGTCCAGATCGTTAGCTGCGCGTGATGGTCTACCACCACAAAAGGCGATTCTCGAGGCCACGCACGTGCTCGAGACCATTAATCTCCACACGGGATTTCTAATGGAGCGAGGTCGGGTCTTGGGGGAACCCGTGTTCTCCTTCCTGCATCCAACTTTTGGAGAGTATCTAGCTGGCCGAAGGCTGACCGAGGTTTGGGCCCAAGATGGCAGCGCCTCGCTAAAGGACAAGGTCCACGAATCGAGATGGCACGAGTCCTTCCTCCTCGCCGCCGGGTATCTGGGCCTCTACTCTCAAGTCCACGCAAGCAACTTCGTGCGAGCAATCGTAGCCCTCGATTCGCCATTTCGGTCGGTAGTCAACAGGGATCTGCTCCTCGCGGCCGAGATGCTTTGCGACAAGGTGGATGTGTCGATCGAAGTCAGGAATGAGGTCGTCGCCAACCTTGTCCGTGATGCACTCACCGCGAAGAACGAGTGGATCTGGTATGTTCTCTCCGGTCGGATCCATCGTCTCCTAGGAGTTATCCGACCGGGGCATGTCCCGGAATTGGACGACGATCCGATTGGCGATTCCCTTCAGGACAAGATTCGGCATTCAGCCCTCTCTTGCTTCGCGTATCCCGACGACATCGCCCGAAAGGTTGCCCTCTTGGCCCTCCTCGTCAGGCAGGCCCAAATGGGCACGTCGATTCCCACAGAACTCTTCAGGTTGTTCGAACAGCGAAGGATGCGCACAGGAGCGGTTCTTCTCGTCTTCGAGAGGAACGTCGCTTACCCTTTCGAGGTACCAAACGAAGTCGCAGCTGCAATCAAGGCCCGTCTCGCCGGGGTTCGGAGGCTCACCGACCTCATGTCGGGACAACAAGAATTCCCCTCTTCCACGTTCGATTTCGTGGTCGTCGATGCGGACGATCTCAGGAGCGTGCACGCTATTGAGTACCTTCATCTGTTGGTGGAGCACGGAACCCGCTGGCCGAGCCCTCCACGGGTGCTGGAGATGGCACTAGGGAAGGATTCGATGCGCTCTGAGGCGGCTCGGTTGCAAGCAGAACTCGTCGCCCTCGCGAACCCTCCAGCGGATACGTCGTCTATGGCTGAGATTCTCTTGGGCCTCACGGCTCTCGCCGACGGAAGAGAGAGGAGTCCGCTTCCCTCCGCGCTCGAACTTGGTAAGACGGCTCTCCGCTCGGACAATGCACGAGTAAGGGCCGGGGCACTTCGATTCCTCCTGAACTCAGAACGTGAGCCCGACGGGATTTGTGATCTGTTCGAGATTGGGATAGGAGACGCAGACCGAGAAGTTCGGCTGGTCCCCGCCAAGGAACTCGAGAGGCTAGACGAGGTTCCGAACCAGAAGATTCTTGACATCGCGGGTCGACTCCTTCGCGACGCAGACTTGTCGGTGGCTCGTGAAGCCGCGTTGGGCATGGCAACGTTGGAGCGGGCACCGGAGACATTGATCGCGAATGGATTGGAGATCCTTGAGGCTTGGAGGGAAGCTGGTGGCTCCGACTCTGCCGATTGGCTTGATCGAGTTCTCGAAGGCATCGAGGGTCTCGCTATGGGTTGTTCTGAGCCAGCGGCATGCGACCGGGCGGCTTCTGCCTGCGCCGAGCTCATCCGGCTGCATCCTAATTATCAACTTGACGATTCCCCACCATGGACTTACCTCTGGGCTCGCCGCCCTGGGAGCAACGCGTCTAGGTCATTTGCCGACTCAGTGAAGGCCATCCTCAGCTCACCCGACTCACGCATTCGCGCTTGGGCCGCATCAGCGCTGTTCGCCTCCGTCGCCGGGCAGGTCGAGGACCAAATCGCGCTTCCTCTGCTGCAGGATGCCTCACCGGTGGTACGACGCTCGGTCCTTCGATCTTTCTCCGGGGCTACCGTGAAAACCCCGGCTCAGGTTGGCAGGCTGCTGGACTCAGCACTTGGTGATGACCAGTTGGAGGCGCACATGGCGGCCACTGCTCTAGTTCGCGAAGACTGGGGCACTTCATATCAAGGAGTCCTAGAGAGGGTATCCGCCTTCCTTGAGCGCAACCCGGGCGCTGACGCTCCAACTCGGATTCTCTTCAGCTTGCTCGGGATCGGCGCCTGAGAAGGGAACGCGATTCGAGGAAAGAGCGAGACTCACAAGCGCCATCATCTGTGCAACATCCGTTGCACGCTTGGCGCTCTCTTTCGACTCCAGCAGTTGAACCGGGCGAGCGAAGAGAGGGTCGCCCCAGACACGACCTCGAAGCACCTCGCTTGAAACAAGGAGGCGATTTCTAGCTCGGTCTACCTCGGGTACCCCTGCTGCGCTGCCCGCTGTTGGTCCATCATCTTATCGGCTGACAGCCTCAGCTCCGTAAACGGCGTCGCCACCCCCTTCCGACAAGCAGGGCATGGGAACGCCTTGGAGCTGAGGCCGCTCTCGATGAAGTACGGAGATTGGCAATCGTCGTTCGGGCATGTGAACCTCTCGAACCTACCGTTGAGACTCGTGTACTTCTGCCCGAGGTTGTAGAAGAACGCTGCCGCTTTGGTCCACCAATCCTCGTTGGAGGCGTCCCAGTGGTCCGGATCCTTCGCATCAAAGGAGCCGGTTGCGACCGAAGCCCAGAAGGTGGTTCCAATGCCATCCGACTCCGCCGAACGCTGAGCATAGTGCGTGACACCTGGCACCGGGAAGTCCACAGGATGGTTCGAGGGTTCAATCACGAAAACCGGCAGGTTCAGCATGGCTGCGGCCCCAACCTCGAACCCCACCCAAGATCTCGTCCACGGCTTCAGGGACAGTTCGGGGGAAAGCAGAACAACGACGGCGCGGCAGGCTCGCAAGTGGGTCAGAATCGATGAAGCGTGGGGCGGGCGTGGCCCGAGGACAGGGTAGTAGAGTGGCTGGTAGCGAGAGCCCGGCAATGCGTAGACGTCGTTGAGGAACAGTCGACCCTCCTTGTCCTCGCGACTGTGCGAAACGAAAACCTTGATGGGAGTTTCTGGGAGACTACTTGCCGCGCTCATCTTGGTAGAAACTACTCCGGCTCATCCCCGGCCTTCTCTGCGTCGTACTCCTCCATCTTCCCGTTCCGTGCCTTGCTCGTTCGAGGGGCCTTCTGTGCCTTCGGTGCCCGCTTGAATGTTACATTCCTCACGTGTGGGTGTTGGAGTCCTTTTCCTTCGAGTAGGTCCTTGATGGTGAGTATCTGGACTTTCGGGTACCTCTCATTCGGATCCATCCGGTACTCGGGTCGGTAGAAGCCCGCTGTGGCCGCCTCCGTGAGCATGTCCCTCGTCGGTTCTTCCAGTGTGAGAAAGGCCCCGATGGCAGCTTTCTCTCGCTCCACTACCCCGATGAGGTCGCGCACTTGGGCGGAGGAGACGTGTCCAGACTTGACCTGGAGGACGATGCACTTCATCGGAGCCCCAGCCTTCTCGCGGAAGTAGAGGCGCCCGTCTATGCCCCGGTCCCTGCCCTTCTTCTGATCCGACTCGGCGGGGCGTGCGCCTACTTTCCCGAGCGCCCACCACTGGAACTGATAGCGATCTTTGTCCACCTCGACAAGTGCCCTAGCGCCGCCTAGATCTTGGGGCTCACCCTTGACATCGTACGCGACCTCCTTTCCGTAGGCGTCGTTCAGGCGGCTACGAATCAGCGTGATCGCCAGGTGTGTTACGTCGATGCCGATCCATCGTCGCTTCAGGCGCTGGGCAGAGGCAATGGTTGTGCCACACCCACAGAACGGATCGAGGATCGTATCTCCCTCAGAGCTACTCGATAGAATGATACGGTCGAGCAACGCCTCTGGTTTCTGAGTCGGGAAGCCCAACCGCTCTGAGCCCGAGATGCCTCGAAGCATCTGGATGTCCGTCCAAATGTCCTGAAGGGCGACCCCGTGGCTCTCGTCGAGATAGCGCTTCTGCCACGGGACCGACCCAGGAGAGGCCTGAACGATCCGACCCTGTCGGTAGAGTTCCTCCATCCTCTCCTTGGAGTAGCGCCAGTAGCGTGTGACCCCCAGGAACTCATAGTGAGGGTTTCCCTTCGCCGCGCCGCCGGGTCCCGTAATGTCCGCCTTGTTGTACAACCGGCCGGTGCCCTCCTCAACATTCCTATACCACTTCTCTACGGTTTTCTCAGGCAGAGGCGTGTACTGCGTCGTAAACCTCCAGTCCTCCGTGACTGAATAGAAGAGAATCACGTCATGGATACGACCGTAGCGCTTCCCGCCTTGCCTGGCGTCACTATGGGCATCTGACCGCTTCCAGATGATCTCATTTCTGAAGTTCTCGGGCCCGAACACGGCGTCCATCAGGAGCTTGAGGTAGTGGCTGGCCGTCGGGTCGCAGTGAAGATAGATGCTCGCTGTATGCTTCATCACACGGCGGAGCTCCACCAAGCGTGGGGCCATCATGGAGAGGTATGCGAGCATGTCGTTCTCGCCCAGGAACGTCCGAAACGCTTGCAGCACGTCGGCGACTCTGCCCCCCTTCTCGACCGTCTCCTCGAAGGAGCGCGCCGAGCCCTGATCCCACCGCCAGGTGTCGCCGAACGCCTGGATTTGGGCCGCCGAGCGTGAGCCGTCCTGCTCAGCGAAGAGGACGTTGTAGTCCTGGTTCGAGTTGAAAGGGGGATCAAGGTACACTAGGTCGATGGTTTCGTCCTTGATGTACCGTCGAAGGACATCGAGGTTATCTCCGTAGTAGAGCAAGTTGGGTTCCACCGCCGCACCCGCTCGCTCAACCCGTTAGAGGGATATACGTTGTCGTGAGAGGTGCTCGCCCGACGGTGCACGTACGGGGGGGGGTAGACTCATGACCAACCAGCGAGGGTTTGCGCGCCATTGACCGTTGTCTCAACGTCGCCTTCAGAAGGGCTAGTCCGACGCCTCGTGTACGCTCGTAATCTCTACAGCCTCGCCGATCGGCTGCTCTCGATGAACACTCCCTTCGCAGATGCGGAGGCAATCGTACTGATCGACGCTACCATCGAGTCTTTGCTCCGAACGGCTCTCGAACAACGACCCAGGTTCGGCAGGGGATCGGGCGCTGACTCGGAACTCCACTTGGGCGGCCTCTTCACGGCGGTGTCCCGGGCCTACGGAACGGCTGGCACACCGTCTATCTCAGCTGCTCCCGCTCTCTTCGCCAACGAACTGGAGATTTTGCGCATCCACGAGGTGCGGAACACTATCCAGCACCAATCCATCCCCCCTGCAAAGGACGAGGTGCGAGTTCAGGTGGATGCAGCTCAGAGGAACATACGTTCACTGGTCAAGGCACTCTTTGGGCTCGACTGGGAGCACATCTCGATTAGTAACCTGTTCGACGACCCAATCTTCCGCTCCCTCTTCACGAGGAGCGAGAAGGCGCTGCGCGAAGGGAGAGTCGAGGACGCGGTCTATTCCATTATAGCCTGTTTTGAGGCCGCCCGGTTCCTTGAGCAGCACCGGATATGGGGCTCACTCATCAGCTGGGCCAAAGGCTCCGCTCACGAGGAGTCAGTGCTCAAGGATCCCAAGCACCAGGCCATCGTTGGATACGTGAGTACGCTGCACGACGAGGTAGAGGTTCTGAAGCTCCGACTGGATTACAAGGAGTATCGCGCATACGCCCAGATCGGCTTTGGCGTAATCTCGCCGGCATGGGAAGTCCTCGCCGCCTTCGGCCGCACGGACGAGGAGATGTGTGCCCACTGGAAGAAGGCACTCTCGGGAAACTTCGCCCAATTCAAGGAAAAGGGCGCGCTCACCCCAGAGGTTGCGACTGATCTGACGAACTGGGTGACTTTTGCCCAGAGGTTCACATCGGATGCGATTCTGAGATGGCAGGAGTTTTGGCGGCCCGGTTGGGGCGAAGGCGATAAGTCAGCCGCTCAGCGATGGTCTGCTACGTCCTGAGTGAGAGCCGGTCCGCTGATGAGGTCGGACTCGGGCGGACCCATCGAACCTGTGGGGCCGCATTCTGGACTCCCGGGCGGTCCAAGTATCCGCCGGGCACCTCTGCATTTCGGCGCAACTCAAGTTGCACCCAGGTCCGGGGACCCCTTCTGGAAGCATTCCGAGGGGCAATCCGGTTCCCTGTCGCCTCACCGTCGATGCGGTTTCGATGTCCCGGTGAGCTTCAAGAATGGTCCCCATCCTCACGTCAGACATGGACATCCTGCTCGATACCAGCCTGATCATCAGGCGGGAAGACCAGAAACTCCTCCACCCACAGCTTGCGGAGAGGAGCGCATGAGCGGAGCAATCCTTTTTTCCATCAAGACTGAGTTCGCAGAGAGAATATACTCGGGCTCAAAGCGCACCGAGCTCCGAAGGAACTGCCCCTCGAGGGCCTCCCAGATCGCATTTCTTTACGAGACGAAGCCTCGGAGCGCCATCACGGGAGCGATCCAGATCGCGAGGATTCGGCGCGACACCCCGGCAGCAACCTGGGCCCGATCATCGAGCACTCTGGGAATCTCTCGGTCACAGTTCGACTCCTATCTGAGAGGAAGTTCTCTTGCGGTATCGGTAGAGATTTCGCGGTCGATGCGATTCGATCGGAGCATTGCACTTCACGCCGACATCGGAGTGAGCGCTGCGCCGCAGTCATTCTGCTACCTCTCAGAACGTGTGGCTGCAAGGCTGCTCGAGCTTCAGGGGGTCGAGTCGAGCAAAACGTGGCTCCGAGCGCTGCACGCCGGGTTGGCGACTATGGAAAGCTACTCTGGGCAAGAAGCGGCCCGTGGCTCCACCGGCGAAGACGACATTGCCGTCTATGCCAGGTAGGGCCTCCCAAAAGGGAGGTGAAGCCGTCTGGATCGGGGTTCGGTGGCTCTCGAATCTAGGTGCAACACCCTGCACTTCCGGACCTTCTGAGGCCGGGGCGTCCGCCGTGCTCTCGATAATAGAATCCAGATATATGCACCGCGGGGTTCGCGGTTGAGTACCAATCTTCATCAGAGTAGCGCGTCACTGGGGGGAATCATGAACTCGGGGACCGGAGCCAACTCCAAGCCGACGTTTGTGGAATTGCGATCTCTGTCTCGTGCACCCAAAGAGTTCAAGGTGGCTTTGCTGAAGGAGTTGGGATACGGGTGCGATGGCACGCACGTGCTCACTCCTAGCGGAGAGAAGTATCTCGATCCTTACTCGAGCTTCCCGGTTACGATTTCCAACATGATCATCCTCCCGGGAAACAGCCCTCCTGTAATCCTCGATGACAGCCCCCTCAGCATCTCCAGGTACATTGACGAGTACGGCGACATCTTCTGAGGGAGCCGTGCCGAGCGCCCCTCCCTCGGACGATCCACTCAAGGATATCGCAGACTCGCTACGTGGCGAGGCTGTCTCCTGGACCATAGGTTCGGTCAAGTCCTACGCAGCTGGGTTGGTCAATAGGCGGCTCGCGTTCATCGGACGCCGCGACTACATCGCTGAAGTAAGAGCACAGAAGAGGAGCGCCGAGTGGAAGTTCTACGAACAGTTCGTTCGGAACAAGGACTACGGGATTCTTGCCCAGATGGGCCTGACGATGAGATCATGGCAGGATGACCCTGCGATGGAGAAGGACATTCAGTCCCTACGTCAGCGCATCTACAAGAGGTACGGCGAGATCGGAGTTCACATCGCACAAGTAGTCCAATCGCGAATCCTGAGCGCGGTCATTCCGGTAGCTATGGACAGCAAAGCCGATCCCGCCAGAGTTGCCATCGCCATTGAGGAGTTCTTGACCAAGTCGATAAGCCTGTGCATCTTCATACAGGAGGCCGACAACGATGTTCTCCGCGCGAATGACGTATGGACCCGCCTGACAAAGACCTCTCCGGAGCTCTTGGTGCTCTTTGCCCGCGGAGCTGCACGGCAAAAGGGCGAGAGCGTCGCGAAGCAGGTTCTTGGTCGGCGCCCGGACTACGAAACCAAGATCGTAGAGCAGTATGGCTCGCTCATGATCGTCTTCCTGCGAAAGCGAACAGGACTCGCATCCTAGTTCCAAGTACCATTTGATTCCCACTTCGGCTGCGTTCAGGTGGACGACCAGACGTTCATCCTGCCCAGCTTGGGCAACTTGGCAGACTCCGTGACGGAGAGCGTGTAGTCACCATGCGGGGCTCGGCGCTTGCTTACGGGAAGGCCAATCGGTTCCCAGAGTTGGACGGGACCTGAAGGCCTATCGCTTCTCGGCGTGAACCGTCGAGTTCATTCGTCTCTGCGGCTCGACGCACGCCATCATGGGATAGCTCACGCTGGAGAATCGGAAAGAAGGAAGCCGAACCAGTCACCCGTCTGCCAGCTTCCTACCGTCCAAGTGGATTCCATGAACACTCATGAGGGTTCGGTCGGAATCCGTTCATCGTAAGAGATGTCCGACGTCAACAAGGTGGCCGTGCGTGATATTGGGTCAGGTGCAGCACCGCGCTGCGCTCCGAACGGCCCGGAGCAACGGCGCCATCTTCGGGGATCGAGGACTCAACGCCAGATCAATGGGAGGCCCTTGATCCCTTCAAGCTCAGGATCATTTGTTACAAGCGCCAGGTGACGGCTGACCGCATCGGCTGCGATCATCCTGTCATGGAGCTCAGGGATCCGAAGGCCCACGAAAGTGCGCCAACCAGCCGAACCTAGGTTCGAGAGCCGGATGTAGGTCTCGCCACGGATCGTGTCCAACACCTCATCGACGGACGCGCGGGGGTCGTCCGTCTCAACTCGACCTTTGAGGGCGAGATACACAAACTCCCCCATCGCCACCTCGGGCAGGAAGAGGGTGCCGAGTCCTCTCTCGGCCTCCGCAAACACCTTGTCGGCTTTCGGTGGAAGCTTGTCTTCCAGGTGGCGAATGAGAGCGACCGTGTCGATGACCACGTCCGTCATAGCCGCCACTCCCGCCGGAGCTTTCGTAGGTCCCGCTCCATGCCATCTCCGTCAATCTTGCCCTTGAGGAGGCCGCGGAGGCTCTTCCTCGCATGGCGGATGACCACGCCATCCTCACCGTCGAGGACGAGCACCTTCTCGCCTTCTATGAGGTGATGTTTCTCACGGAGGTCCTTGGGGAGAGTGATCTGCCCCTTCGAGCTCACGGTCGCGGTTTTCGCCATCCCTTCAGATACCGCGCTCGAGTAGAATAGCTTTACCAGAGGTAAAGCGTTGACCCTGAGGCGCAATTGTGTTGGCCGCCAGCTCTCCTTGTTCCCCTAGTTCACGCTGCCTCCACCAAGGACAGAAGCGAGCGCAACGCAGTCGGCGCTCGTGAGGTATTCACCGCACCGACCAGATCAGGTTCGACCACCCAACGTGCAGCACCGCCTTCACCCATCTCGGGGCCCTTCTCTGGTGGGATTCCGAGGGGCAGACAGGTTCCCGGTCGCTTCACCGTCGGGGCGGTTTCAACATCCCGGTGAGCTTCAAGTGGAATCGAGTACTCCGCCATGGCTCGACACTGAACCCTTCCTTGACCTACCTCGGGCTCCGGGTGCAGTACCCGTCGGTCTAGCCCGCGCAGAGGCTGCGGGGGTCGCTGTCGAGACGGACCCCGTCCTCCTCTAGTCGACTTTCGACTACCTTCAGACGATCCAAGAGCTCTGAGAGGCTCACCTGGTCCAGCTTGTTGCGCTTGAGTGCATCGCCCGAACTCCGGTAGTAGGTCCGAGCCATCAGCCCCTCAGCAAGTGCAACCTCAACTGCTGCAGACCCCACGTACTGGGCGACGACACCGGCGGATCCTCCTCGCGCCTCCTCCCTCCTTGCTTTCTGGGCGTACGCCAGTGCGGCGAGTAGGGCCTCGCGGGCGCACACTAGGAATCGGCTCGCCTTCGCCCCTTCGATCATCGATCGGTGGGCCTCCCGCAGCCTGTCGTGCCAGTGGTGAGGGTCATGGAGCGCCCGCGTAGTCAGATACTGGTCGGCATCCAAGGGCCACTTTCTCGTCAGCGTCTTGGCGGCCTCCATGTAGTCATCAGCGGTCGTTACTCCAAAGTCGACAATGACCCCCTCAACCCGCCGAACCACGGAAGGAAGGTTGTCGACCGGCCTCTCGGTTACCACCACCAGATCGATGTCCGAGAACTCGTCATCGTCTCCATGGGCCAAGGAACCGTGAACACCAATGGCATGAACGTCCTCCCGACGTGCCCGGAGAACCTCCTCCGAGATCGCCCTGGCGATCCTCCACCGGCCCGCGCTATCCATACCTCAGTCCACCGTTTCCCCGCCCTGCCACTTGTCCCGCATTCAGTCCAACGTTCGAATTGAGGTAGTAGTCTCCGCGCCGCCTCGGCGTGTTACCCAAACGTCGCGAAGCCGGGTGTAGGCCCGGAGGGAAGGGAGCTCGCCCCCCCTCTAAGAAACCTGCGATTCTCACGAAGAGAGGGTCGCGCCGACGGCTGAGTGATGGCCAGGTACGAGCCCGTTCCATGACGTGGCGCTACCCTCTTCTCTCCACGAGCCTCCTCGAGGGGTTCCAGCCCAAGCTCGTGAAGCACTGCGAGGAGATCTTGGCGACCCCCGCGGATTTGCTGCCGGAGGTTAGGTGTAGTGCAACAGGCAAGTCGTCCCAGGTTTGTAACTCAAGCTGAACGCATGGGCAGAACACCATCCTGCCCCTCATCCTCCTGTCTTGAGCATTCGCGGAGTTCGTTGACACTGTCGGAGTTCCAGAGGCCCTGAAAGCCTTACGTATATAGTCTGACTGTATACGTTGATGAACGAGGGGAGGGGGGCGTCGTGCCTTCGCCGAGGAACCGCGTATTTGAAGACCTCCAGAAGCTGAGATCCGAGAAGAAGAGACTGATCGAATCGCGACTCTACCGTGTGTCCCGTCATGCAGGCGAAAAACATCCTGAACTCACCGACGAAGAACGAGTTGCCGTTGTTCTGCTTGGAACTGGAGATCGACTCGATCGGAATCGAGAGCCCACTGACGGGGTTTACGTCTGTTGGGCCAGCTTGCCAGTCCACGGGCTGTGTCGCGGCGTCTACTGTGTTGTTCAATCGGACCGGTCCTATCTCAAGATCATCACGGCCTTCCCAGAAGACTAACCATGAAAGAACGCAAGGAATCTGAAGGGATCGAGATCCCGAAGATCAGCAGCCGTCAGCTCCGACAGGTGAGGGAGGCGATCGCGGCCTCCCCGCCTACACCCCTCCTCAAGGAAGGGTCGGTCAGCAAGTGCGAAGTCTGCGGTGGCCGGATGGTAACGACCAATAGCGTCGAGCGCGAGGTGGCAACGCCGGGCCGTCTCGTCGTGATCACCCACCTACCCGGGGCAGAGTGCAGCTCGTGCGGTTCGGTTGAGCTCGACGCGGCCGCGTTGGGGTTGATCGAGAGGCACTCAGCTCGGGCGCTAGTCGCCGACTACGAAACCTCAGTTACGAAGGCTAGCGGGGGAACTCTCGGGACCTACTTCAAGCAGGATCTCGCACGGGTCATGCGGCTCAACAAGAGCGACTCGCTCCGTTGGACTGTGCTCGACAGGGATCGGGCACTGGTCGAGGTCGATCGGGGGCACCGGAGACACTCCGCGCCAAGGGCGTAGCCTGCACCATCGGTGCATCGCGACTTGCACGAACCGCCCGGCCGTGGGCCGCTCATCGCCGCAGTCGGTCGGTCTGGCGTAGACGCGCGTAGAATCCTTCCCGGGGTCCGAAGCCGTAGATCTTGAGAGCGGCTCCGTCCACGGAATAATACAGGCGAACACGTCGAAACGTCGTGAGTCTCAAGCGCCAGAGCCCTGGGTGGTCGGTCAGCTCCTTCACCCAGTAGCCCGGACCGGGGCGAAAGGGCTGGAACAGCAGGCCACGAATCGCGTAGAGGAACTCCTCTCGGATCTCCGGAGGAAGCTTGGCAAACTCGGCCTTGGCCTTCTCGTGGGGGATGTAGTGGGACGGCACCCCTCACCTTCCGCGACGCCGCAGGTCGACGTGAACCTGATCGAGCGCTCCCGGAGCGAGCCATCGCCCCTTCTTTCTTCGTGCCTCCAACTCGGCCAACCACTCGGGCGGGTCATACTCCTCCAAGAGCTCCGACAGGAAAACATCCCAGGTCTTCCCCCCGGTCTTCCTCGCCTGAAGTTCGCGAAGGATCTCCTCGTGAACGGGGATACTCGTCATTCGACCTGTGCTCATGATAGCACCAATGAAATTGATGGGATTTACCATTATCGCATTCAGGAGCGATCTTGCGTTGGTGCCTCGATGTTCGGCGCCTGTGGTCTGGATGTCTGCCCGATCGGGGGGGGAGGAACGGCTCACCACTTCCCAGGTCATTCAGAGAACCGGCCCGAAGAAGTGGACGAACTGCGAGCTCAAGTTGCCGCGTGCCCACCCTTCAGATCGGTCCGACACGACTAGCAGGTGTGGAGAGCGACCCATCTACCGTCGTTCGGATGGGTTGCAAACGATAAGTGCCGGGGGAGGATCACGGGGGAGGTCTCAAGCTCCACCGGGGCGGTGCAAGGCAGCACCACTTCCCAGCATCGCCCCGGACCCCTTGCCCCTTGGGTACCCCGGCCCCTCGAGGGACCGGGGACCCAGTTCTTGCTCGTTGTCTCGACGATGCCACGGTGTAAGGTGCCATCGTGCATTCCGCTTCGAGTCCGGCTGCAAGAGGAGTTTCACCCACCCAGCGGTCATCGCTCAGTTGTGTGTCGTTGGGGGTGAACCTTTAAGGGGAGGGGGTTCATACGTATATCCCTATGGCGCTCGCCCACCCGGTCCCGAGACCCGAATTCGCCCGCCCGGGGGCCAATCCAACTCTCGAGACGATCGAGTACATCCGGGCTGCGCTGCAGAGGGCGGACGGGCCGATAAGCAGGAATCGGCTTCTCGACGTCCTCTCCGAGTGGGGCCACTCAACCTCTCGACAGAGCTTGAATGCGGTCCTAGGGTTCCTGGGTGAGGATGGTAGCGTCGCGGAGGGGAGCAAGGGACTCATCTGGGTTCCGCCAGCCTCCGAACCCCTTTTGGAGATCATTCGCTCGGGAAAGAGGCTCTGATGGGCCTCCGGGCCAAGGATGTCGTCCTCTCGGCGTCTGCGCAAGCAACCCTCTCGAGGCTCGAGAGCTCGGCCACGTACCCTCGGGAAAAATCGATCGCAAAGCGCGTCCGTCAACTTGGACCGACTCTGCGGGAGGATTGCCTCCACGGGGAGGTAGTCCGAAAGCGATTCCTGCCCCGGTCCCTCGTCGAAAAGTATCGCATTGGGAACCTCTACGTGGAGGACCTACCGGACTTCTGGCGGCTTCTGTACGCCATCACCCACGCGGGTTCCGAGCGATTTGTGATCGTCCTGGAGATACTCGATCACAAGGCGTACGACAGCCTGTTTCCCGGTCGCGGACGGTAGATGGTGGGCGAGAAGGCCCCGTACCCGAGTGAGTCCGCGGCCCGCGAGCCGCTTTCAAGCGGAAGCAGGGAGGCTCAGGGCTGTGCGCGTGCAGGTACGTCCCCCGCGCTGACGCCCACTTGTGGGCGCACCGATACGTCGGTGGACCGACTGGACCAGATCCTCACCACGGGATCAAGGTCAAGATCCAGAAGGCCAGCTGGATGAGTTCGACCACGAGATCCCCCATCGCAGGCGTGTCGCCCCATGACGGCGAGCTGGACATGTGGCGGTACTTGAGGGCCGTCGGCTTGGGGACCCCGTCCCAGTACCACGGAAGGGAGTGTCCGGTGGTCATGGGCGCCTCTCGCTCGTGCCGAGCCTGCTAGCTCCGATGGGTTCGTCGCACATGATGTGCGTACAGCCCAATCCTGAATAGCCATTAACTAATAACCTAAAACTTAATCAGCATCTCCATGCGTGCTCTGACCTACCCATGACAGGCGGCTCTCCCAAACGCGGCGCTCTCGGACATCGGATCCGGGCGGTCGACCCCAACACCCTCTGGAAGATCGTCATGCTCCGGGGGCTTGGCTTCACGGAGGACGAGATCTCGTCGCGGCTCATCTCGTCGAGCATCCAGGTGTCGCAGCCCGCGGTATCGTACCACCTCCGGCGACTGAAGCGGTTGAGCGCCGGTGGGAACGAGGAGGTGGTTTTCGCTAGGGTGATGGCCTACAGCTCAACGGCGATACCCAGCGTAATGGCCCAGATCGTGCAACGCGCCAAGACACGCGGGGCGTGGTGATCGGATGCCTTTCGTTTGTAGGAACTGTGGGCAGGTCTGGGAGCACCCGGGGAACAAGCCGTGCGGATGCTGGTGGGGCATTCGGATCTGGGTCGACACGAAGGACGAATTCGTATGTGCTCGATGCGGGACCGCATGGCCCGTGGCGAAGAGACCCTGCCGGTGCTGGCCCAACGGTGTGAGGGTCAGAAAGAGCGAGGTTGCTGACCAGAAGTTCCCGCTACCCGGCCTGTAGGCGTTCAGCCGTGGCCTGCTTCGGCGTTGGCGTGGGGCAGGCCGAATCCAGTCCGATGGGGGCAAGAGCAGTTGCACCCAATCCGCGGACCTCCCAGTTCGGGTTCGGTCGGATCCCGCGTCCGCCCTATCCGTACTTCTCCGTGAGGCGCGTCCAGCGCTCTTCGCAGAGGGCCCTGCCCCCCTTCGTGCCCTCCGGGCCTACGTCCTCGACCCCCGGGAGAGGGTGGGTCTCCACCCATCGGTGGAACTCCTTCTCCCAGTCTAGACAAGGAGAGGCGGGAGCGGCCGGGGGAAAGGGAGGATGGGGATGAGCCGCCCGCCACCGGGCTAGACTCTCACGCCATCGATGGTCCTCGAGACTGAACTCCACCGCGGCGACCATCGCTCGGCTAGCGCTCGCGGCCAGCGCCCGGTCCGAGATCGTGCCCTCGAGCGTCGGCGCGGCGTTCGCGCGCGCCCAGGTCCGAATCGCTTGCATCGCCTTGGCTCTTCCTCGTAGATGGTCGAGAGCAAGGAAAGGAGGACGGCTCTGTTCGACCCACTCCTCCTCGGCCGCGGCGTACGCGAGCCACGTTTCGTCGGAAGCGATCTCGCGGCGAGGGCGAGGGTGCGCTCGCCTCCAATCCTCGTTCGCCGCCTGCCACGTCTGTTCGGCCTCCAAGTAGGTGCGGACCTCGCGGAGACGCGCCTGGCTCTCCTCCCACCAGGCCAGAGCGGCCGTTCGGGCACGGGGGACGCACCTCTCGGCCCGGAGACGGTAGGCCTCGAGCGCGAGATTGAGGTCGTTGCCGAGCTTCCTTCCTCCGGTCACCGAGCTCAGCGAGGTGTGCCCCTGGTGCTCGGCCATCGCCTCCACCCCGAGTCCCGCCGAGGGGACCGCCTCACTCGAGATGGTGACGAGCGACTTGGGTCCCACGCGTACCGGTCCAAGAGGGGTCGTCTCCTTGACCAGGAAGACGAGCCGGCCTCCCAGGACCATCACCCCGGGCACGACGAACGCATCCCCCGCCCGGTAGGGGCGCCGCAGCATCGCCTTCACGACGAAGGCCTCAACGGAAGCTCCAAGTTCCAGCTTCGGGTTGTCGTCGAAGACGGTAGCGATGGTAACGCGCTCGGCCGCGGGGAGCTCCACCTTCCGAAGCTCGACGGCTTCCGCCAACGTCGCTTCCGCGTTCCTCAAGATCGCGGGCTCGACCTCCAAGGTCCCCCCGACGGGAGGCGGGGAGTCCCGCCAGTCATCCACCACCGCGACCGTGCTCCGGTGCCCTCGCACTTCCACGCAGTCCGAGAGATCCACGCCCAAGGCCCTGCGCAGGTCCGGCCCAAGCCTGACCACCTGGAAACCTGCGTGGTCTTCTGGGGCAGGCACGAGGCGGCCGCGCACCCGAGGGCTCGTGCCGATCGTCGGTGCGAAGCGAAGATCGGGCGTGTCCGCCTTTCGGTTCCACAGGGGCACGCGTTCGCCTCGCGACGGACTCTGAGAGGGCCCAGGGTCCATAATCGTACCGTCGGGCGTGGGGATGGACGCAAAGTCCGGACCCGCCCTCGCCACCGGGTCCTCTAACTGGAAAATAACGGCGTCACGCACTTGTGAGGACCGGGGAATAAGGAGGGTCCTTGATGCATTTTGTCAGATGAGCGAACACCGGTCGACGCGGGCCGCTGAGGACGCGAGGTCCACCGACGAAGTGCCCCCTGGGGGTCCCTCGGACCCCGACCCAGCAACCCCGCCTTTCCCGACCGGGGACGGATCTCCCTCCTCGAACGTTCCCGCGTCGAGCGAGGAGGGAGGTCGCTCGCCCCCTCCTCTGGGCGTCGTCAGCGCCGCGAGAGATGCACCTCCGTTCCCCCCGTCCTCCGCGGGGGTACCGCAGACTCCAACCGAAAGCCTACCCTCGGGGGGAGAGACCCCCAGGGTGGATGATGGCCTCGCCACCCCTCGGCCCCCCGCGGCCAAGCGTCGAAGGAAGAGCCTCGTCGCCCGCCTCGCAACCAAGACGGGACCGGCCGCTGGCGGCGAGGGTGGGGTCATCCTCCAACCGCCCGAGACTCGAGGAGGGAGAAGATCTCGGCGTCGCTCGCGGGAGGAGTCGCCCCGGCCCCTGCCAACCGATCGATCCACGGTGGGAGCCCCCATCGCCTTCGCTCCCGCCTTCCCCGGAGATATCCTCGCCTCGGGGGAGGCTCTGGCGGTGGAGCCACCGCACCCGGCACCGAACGAAACTCTCGTCCCAGTCCTTCCGACGGCGAAAGGCACGGTCGTGCTCGGCCCAGCCCACGAACGCGGTTCCGTTCGTCGACCACACGGCCTCTCGTCCCCCTATCCGAAGAACCTGGTGGGAGCACGCGCTATCGCGACCACCCCCTCAGAGGAAGGTTCTTCGCCCCACCTCGCGCGCACCAGCGGGACCTTCGTCGTTCGCCCTCCGAGTCCCCCGGTCGCGGTCGCGCCTGCCGAGGCGAACACGGTCCCCACCTCCGTGACCCCCTCCGAGACGCCTCTCGCTGGCTCGTTCCTCTCAGCCGTCGTCCCGACCGGGCCTTCGCCTGAGTCCCCCCCCTTTCCCGAGGCTGACGATGTCACGGTGGGTCGGGCACCTCCTGCGACGGCCTCTCCCGCCTCCGCAGTCGGGGACTCCGGCACGAGTGTCGACCCTGCGACACAGAACGTTGCAGCCACGGCGCCCCCTTCGGCGGCCGCCTTGGCCCGTCCCTTGGCTCGCCCCACCCCGGGAGCGCAGCTCGCTCCGCCTCGGGCGGCCGAAGGGCGACTCACGGTCGACCCGGAGTCCGTCGATCGGCTCGCTCAAGAGGTCTCGAGCCTCCTGGCCTCCCCTCCCCCCGCGAGAACAGCCTACGCCCCGAGCCCAGGAACGAACGAACTCGTGGACGACGTCCCTCACGGAGACCTCCGAGTCGACCCCGCGGGGATCCCGAGCGAAGGGATCGGGCATGACCTTTCGACCGAAGGGATCCCCGCCCATCCCCCGCCCGCGCTCGTGGTCGACCTCTCGCGCACACCGCGGGGAGGGACCGTCGTGGTCCACGGCCCGTCGCTGTCGGTCGATCGGTTCCTTGCCGAACCCCACCCCGGGGGGGTGACGGGGACCCCGATGGTCCTCGAGGAAGAGCTGCGCCGACCGAGGCCCGAGAAGATCGCCTCTTCCGACCGGGAGCTCCTCGCGGTCTCCTTGGTGGAAGTGACCGTCTGCGGCCCGTACCAGGTTGCTGGGCCCCCACGCCTCCTGGGAGCGGGACCGGGTGAACCGCTCGAACGCGTGCTCACCTCTCTCCTCGCGCGATGGACCGCGACCGGACTACCCTGGTGCGTGGACGTAGGTCCGTCCGGGGTCTACCTTTGCCTCTCGGGGGACCCCGACGGACGGGGCCTCTTTCTCCACCCGACGGGGGCGATCGAACTGCACGTCGACGCCCTCGAGGCCCGTACCCTCGCCGGACTTCCCAAGGTCTGCTCGTTCCGTCTCCGCTCGGAAGCCGCCTTGTCCCAGGTGAGCGTTCTCCCGGGACCCTCGGAGCCTACCCCTCGCCGTGATGCGGCAGTCTTCTCGCGGAAACGGAAGCGTCATCGCGCCGCCGCGTCGGACGCGTCCGGGTGACGCGACGGACCGCGCCCACCCTCCACTTTAGGGTCGCGCACGGCGGTGCTCGCGGCGCTCACTGTGGCACTCGTGGGAATGCCTACATCATACGCCATGCCCCCTTCCTCGCCAAGACCTCCCGACGGTCCTCGAGCTTCCTTCCGAGTTGCTCTCGGAGGCAACGGCGCGAGCCCATTGGCCCAACGTGCGCCACGGAGTGGAGTGGGGACACGGGGATTTGAACCCCGATATGCGGGTCTCTCCTTGGCGCGCTCCAGTCACTCGTCATCGACCTTCGTGGAAGGTCTCCGCTGACCCGTGAAGGGTTGGTGCTGCTCAGGATGGTCCCGAAGGACCGGTCCTGACTGGAGCCCGCTGGTCTGCCAAGTTAGCCTATGTCCCCGTACCTCTCCACCGGGTGGGGAGAGGGGCGCCTCATAACCCCTGCGCCCGCGCTTGGGTCCCCGTCGCTCGGCCATCGACGGACGAAACGGTGCGGCGGTGTGCGAGACGCCGACGCGCCCGTCCTCACGCTCAGGCCGGGGAAGAGTACACGGCGAGGTCCTGTCGCCATCCCGACCGCAGCAGGCGAGGGGAGAATCGCAGCTCCTCGAGGACCTTCCGGACGCCATGACGCTGGAACATCTCGGAATAGACGAACTGACCCCCCGGTCGAAGAACGCGCTGGACCTCGCGTAGGGCCTGGGGTCGCCGAACGAGGCCGCCCCGGTGGGCGGCATGTTCTTCGACGTGGTGGAGCATCATCATCGCGAAGACAACGTCGAACGAGTGGTCGGGGAAGGGCAGCGCGAGCGCATCCGCCTGACGTAGCTCCACACTGGAAGGAAGGGACCCCCAACGGCCCGAAAGGAACCTGCGGGCGGCCTCGACCTGGGCCGGGTCGAAATCGGTCCCCACGAGGCGGGCGGGGTGGAATCGCTCGTGGAGGAGGGCGATCATCCCGCCACCTCCCGACCCCAGCTCGAGGACGCGGGCCCCTGAGGGAAGCGCGAACTCGGGACCGAGCTTGTCGAGTGCTCTACGCGCCCGGACCTCCGTCCGTCGGTTGATCGACCAGCGCGAGAGCCAGTTCATCGCGGCCATGGCTCTTCCTCGCTAAGGGCTGCTGATCTTCGAAAGACGTTCACCGTAGTCCCGGAGGACCTTGCGGTGGGGAGCAAGCTTCGCGGGGCTGGACCGGGACAGGTCCTCCAGGTACGAGACATAGGACCCGATCTCCTGCACGATCTCCTCGAGCGACTGGGGACGGCGGGCCCAAGGCCCGAACGGGACGTCGACCTCTTCGCGGGCCTTCTTCGTGAGCTCGTAGCGGCCGTCGTTCAGTTTGTGAACGAGACCCTCCTGGGAGAGCTGCTCGAGCACGGGGTAGATGGAGCCGGGGGAGGGGCGCCACCACCCCCGCGTCGCGCTCTCGATCTCGTCCATGATCTCCACCCCATTGTGAGGGGCCGAAGAGAGGATGTTCAGGACGAACATCCGCAGCCCCCGCTTGTGATGCATCGCCCAACGCATGTGCCACATGTGCTCCGTTCGCTCCTGCGATCCTGACGAGGCACCGGTTCGGATAAGGATATCGTTAATTCGATATCGAATATCCGATATGCTCAAGTACCCTCGACGACCTCCAGGTCACGAGGCGAAAATCATGACCGCGACCAGCTCCAACGTCGGCGGATTCGAGAGGACCGAGGACCATCCCCACCACCATCACTTCTGGATCATCCCCCTGCTGTTCGGGCTCTTCTTCCTCGTTCCGCTCGCCATCTGGGGTGTGTGGGTCGCGACAGGGCACGTGGCCATGTGGGGCGGAGCGCCGTTCGCGCCCGCCGGGTTCTTCTTCTTCCCCTTCGGGTTCTTCCTCTTCGTCCTGCTGTTCTTCTTCGTGGTCCGGGGAGCCGTCTGGGCCGGGCGCGGTGGGTGGCACCGTGGCTACGGGCACGGACCGGGTTGGTACGGGCGCACGCCGAAGGAGGTCGCGGGGCTTCGTTATGCTCGGGGAGAGATCACCCCGGAACAGTACCGCGAGATCCTGAGGAACCTCGGCGAACCTCTGCCCTGAAGGATCCTGCCCGGGAGCGCGGGGTATCACGGACGAAGGTGCCAGGGCTCAACCTGCCCCACGATCGACCGGGGAGACCCCGAATCGATCGCCCGAAGGACGCCCGCACTGATCTCCCGATCGGTGAGCCAACGGGAGCGTTGCGTTCCTGCCTCGCCTTCGAGGACGAACCCCAGGATCACAGTTTGGAGGCGGATGGAGGAGCCGGAGAGCTTTGAGGTCAGTTCGTCCGCCGAGTCGGCGCTGGGGTCGGCGACCGCGCTCCCGACCACATGGACCAGCCGGGCCGCGGTCTGCTCTTCCCGCAACCATCGCACGAGCGTGGGGAGCGCGGTGGGGGCGCTTCCGTGCACCCACGCCACGACCAGGCCGGGAGGACCGAGAAGGTCCCTCCTCTCTCGAAGGGCCACCTCCAAACTCCCGGTCTCTCCGTAGTCGACCGGCATCGGCTCGATGCGGCCGCCCACCGCGGCGGCCCGGGCCCGAAGCTCCTCCAGGCGCACGGGGTCCCGTGCGATCACCGAGGTGGCGTACCCTCTCGCAGCGAGGTTCAACGACACGTCGTAGAGCATGCCGGTCCCGCCGACCACCAGGGCGTGGGAGGACGGGTCGGCCATCGGAGGGTCCGTGCCGAGAGGGTCAGGGGCACTCGAAGGTCAGGGCCTTGAGACCGTCGGGGCGCTCTGCCCGGCCGAACTTCGTGGGATAGACCTGGACCAGCAGCTCGACCAGGTAGGCGACCTTGCCGCTGAAGAAGTGCCCCCCGAAGGTCCGTCCGTCCTTGTCCGAGAGCGTGGCATGAAGGTGGAGATGGGGCTCACCTTTCAGACGGGCCACGCTTCCGGCGAGCGTCAGAAGTTCGTGGGGTTCGGAGAGGACGTGCCTCACGTACGCCTTGCCATCCCAGTACCCCAACGTGGTGTCGCGGAGCGAGCCGATCCCGACGGTCACGAACCCGGCTTCGATCCTCTCATCTATGACGACGCGCGAGAGGCGCTCCGTCACCTCCTCCCCCGGGTCGAGACGGAGCGCGACCGAGCGAGCGGGTGCGGGAAGGGACGCGCGTTCCACGTTCGGCCGACCTCCCCCTTCGCTTAAGAGGGTCGCGGGGCGCGACCCTCCAGCCGTTCGAGAACCCCCCGAAGGCCCGAGAGGTCGTGGAGGGTCGAGCAATCTCTGGGTTCCTCTCCTCCGCTGCGGTCCAGCCAGACCGGGGAGAGCCCAGAGCGGCGTGCGCCCTCGACATCGGCCTCCCACGAATCCCCGACGTGGACGGCCTCCTCTGGGGGGCTCCCTGATCGCTCTAGGGCTCGGCGGAAGATCTGTTCGTCGGGCTTCTCCACCCCGACCTCTTGGGAGTAGGTCACCGAACCGAAGAAAGGTCGGAGACCGTGGAACTCCAGGAGCGGAAGCAGGTGGTCGGTGAAGTTCGAGATCACGCCCAGGCGGTAGCCTGCTGAGCGCAGGGCTTCGAGCACTCGGACGGATTCCGGGTAGGGATGGACCTGGGTGGGGTCCTCGAAGACCCGCTGGAGCGCTTCGAACACCTCCTCCCTTCGGTCCTGGACCCCGAGGTGCTCCAGGACCCACATGTCGCGCAGGCGCCAGAACTCCCGGGTCCGCCCGTGGTAGGAGAAGAGCTCCCCCGCGAACCTCCGGTCGGCCTCCTGGTTCGCCGCCAGGATCGCTTCCTGGGTCACTCCGAGCGAGAAGTCGTCGCAGACGGTGGTCCACACCTCGTGGGGGTCGATGCCCAAGCGGGCGAGCGTCCCTCCGAAGTCGAAGAAGATGGTCGAGACGCGCATCCTTTGCGCTAGGGCGGACATCGCCTTCTAGCTTGCCGGGAGACGGTCGATCTCCTCGCGAAGGGCCATCCGACGCCGGCGACGGTGGTAGGTGATCGCGAAGCGGTGGGACTCGTCCCGGACGTGACGCAGGAGGAGCATCGGGGGCGCGTTGGGGTCCGCCCGGAGCGGCCGGGAGAGGTCCGGGAGGTAGACCTCCTCGTGCTGCTTCGCGAGCGAGGCGATCGGGACCTCCTCGCTCGTGAGCTGGAGCTCCCGAAGGGCGCCAAGGGCCGCGTCCAGCTGTCCACGACCTCCGTCGATGAGGAGCAGGTCCGGGAGCTTCTCCTCCTCCGCCAGGAGCCGGCGGAAGCGTCGGAGCACCACCTCATGCACCATGGCGAAGTCGTTGGTCCCTTCCACGGTGCGGATGCGGAAGCGTCGGTAATCGTCCTTGGAGGGGGCCCCGTTGCGGAAGACCACGAGGGAGCCCACCGCGTTGGTGCCCTGGATCAGGGAGATGTCGACCCCCTCGATGTGGCGCGGAAGGCGCGGAAGCTCGAGCAGGCTCATGAGCGAGCGAAGGACGGGCTCGGGGGCCGAGGGCTTCGCGTGGGCGTCCAGATGCGCCCGGGCCATCTTCTCGGCCATCTGGACGAGCTCCTTGGGACGGCCCGCTTTCGCCCGGACGAAGGAGATCGCCCGTTCCTCCCCCAGGACGGCGAGCGCCTCTTCGAGCCCCTCGACGTTTTCCGGGAGCAGGACCTCCGCCGGGGGGTCGGGGACGTCGCCATAGTACTGAAGGAGGAACGTGGAGAGCAGCTCGGTGCTGGGGGACTCGAGGTCCGCGGGGATCTCGAGGAGGTGAGGGTCGCCTCCGGCGATGCTTCCCTCGCGCACGCGCAGGACCCCGACGGCCGCCGAGAGGGACGAGACGTCCGTGGGAAGCGCGATCGCGACGGCGTCCGTCCGGTCCCGCCCCAGGTCCACGACATGCTGGCGCGCCTCGAGGTCTCGGATCCCTCGTATCGCATCGCGGACCACGGCGGCCCGTTCGTACTCCTGCGCTTTGGCGGCTGCGACCATGTCCTGCTCCAGGTCGGGGAGCAGCTCCTTCCCCCTTCCCTTGAGCAGGAGACGGGCCCGTTCGACCTGGTGCCGATATTCCTCGAGGGAGATGGCCCCGATGCAGGGGGCGGAGCAGGTCTTGAGGTGGTAGTAGAGGCAGGCGCGTTTCGGGAGGGTCCGGCACCGCCGGACCTGGAAGCTCTCCGCGAGCAGGCGGACCAGGCTGCGGGCCTCCCGCGCGGACCGGTAGGGCCCGAAGAGGGCCGTGCCCCTCTCCCGCTTGGGCCTCCGTACGAAGTAGACCCGGGGGACCTCCTCCCCCTCGGTGAGGGCGAGGTAGGGGTAGCTCTTGTCGTCGCGGAAGATGACGTTGTACCGAGGCTGGTACAGGCGGATCAGATGGGCCTCGAGCAGGAGCGCTTCCCGCTCGTTGCGGGTGGGGAGGAACTCGACGTTCTCCGACTGCGAGGTGATGTAGCCGTCCTTGTCGGTCTGCAAGCGCAGGTGGTCCGTCACCCGCTTGCGAAGGTTACGGGCCTTGCCGATGTAGAGGACGGAGCCGTCCTTCGCTTTGAACAGGTAGACCCCGGGCTGGTTCGGTCCTCGGGGGAGTTCCGGGGTCGGTGGCTCGGGGCCGGAGGGGGCCATGGCCCACGCTCACCGACGCATCGCGGGCAGGCCGGTCGCGCGACCTCCCGCCGTCGACACCGAGTTCCGCGTCCGTGAGGAGAGCAGCGGGCGCAGGAACCTCCCCGTGTGGGAGGCGGCGACCTTCGCGACCTCTTCCGGGGTACCGGCGGCCACGAGCTCGCCGCCCTTGTCGCCCCCTTCGGGTCCCAGGTCGATCAACCAGTCGGCCGACTTCAGCACGTCCAGGTTGTGCTCGATGACGACCACCGTGTTCCCGCTCTCTCGCAGGCGGAAGAGGACCTCGAGCAGGCGGCGGACATCGTCGAAGTGGAGGCCCGTGGTCGGCTCGTCCAGGAGGTAGAGAGTCTTTCCCGTAGGGACCTTGGAGAGCTCGAAGGCGATCTTGATCCTCTGCGCCTCGCCGCCCGAGAGCGTGGTCGCGCTCTGCCCGAGCTCGACGTAGCCCAGCCCCACGTCCGAGAGGAGCTGGAGGCGGGCGTGGATGCGAGGGTGCGCGGCGAAGAACGCGAGCGCTTCGTCGACGGTCATCTTGAGCACGTCGGCGACGTTCTTGCCCTTGTAGGCCACCGCGAGGGTCTCCTGGTTGAACCGCTTCCCGTGGCAGACCTCGCAGACGACGTAGACGTCGGGCAGGAAGTGCATCTCGTGGCGGATGATGCCGTCCCCCTCGCACGCCTCGCAACGGCCGCCGGCGACGTTGAAGGAGAACCTTCCTGGGGCGAACCCGCGGGCCTGTGCCTCGGGAAGCTGGGCGAAGAGCTCTCGGATGGGGGTGAAGAGGCCCGTGTAGGTCGCGGGATTGCTCCTCGGGGTCCGCCCGATCGGGGACTGGTCGATCATCAGCACCCGGTCCAGGTGATCGACGCCCTGGAGGTAGTCGTGCTTCCCGGGTGGCGGACCTCCCAGGCCGAGCGCCCGGCGCAGGGCCTTGTAGAGGATCTCCTGGACGAGGGTGCTCTTTCCGCTGCCGGAGACGCCGCTCACTCCCGTTAGCGTCCCCAGCGGGAACTTCACTTGGATCCCCTTGAGGTTGTTCTCACGGGCGCCGTGGACCTCCAGGGAGAGGCCCTTCCCCCGTTCTCGCCGGGCGGGGAGCGGGATCGCGCGTCGCCCCAGGAGGTAGTCGGCGGTGAGCGAGCGCTCGGCCTTCCCCACGTCGGAAGGGGGCCCCGCGAAGAGCAGCTCCCCTCCATGCACTCCTGCTCCCGGGCCCAGGTCGATGAGCCAGTCCGAGTGCCGCATCGTCGCCTCGTCATGCTCGACGACCACCACGGTGTTCCCCAGGTCCCGCAGCGAGGCGAGCGTGCTCAAGAGGCGGTCATGGTCGCGCGGGTGGAGCCCGATCGAAGGTTCGTCCAGGATGTAGAGGACGCCCACGAGCCCGCTCCCGATCTGCGTCGCGAGGGAGATGCGCTCCGCTTCGCCGCCCGAGAGCGTGCCGGCGGCGCGGTCGAGGGTCAAGTAGGTGAGCCCGACGTTCTCCAGGAACCCGAGCCGGGAGAGGATCTCCTTCACCACCTGGCCGACGATGGTGCGCTCCCTGTCCGTGGGGGCGAGGGTGCGGAAGAAGCGCAGCGACTCCTCGACGCTCATCGCGCTGACGGCGGCGATGGAGCGATCGCGGACGGTGACAGCGAGCACCTCGGGCTTGAGACGCTTCCCGCCGCAGTCGTGGCACGGGGTGAAGGTCATGAAGTCCATGTAGTAGTCGCGCATCCCCGAGCTCTTGGTCTCCTTGAACCGCCGCTCGATGACGTTCGCGACCCCTTCGCGAAGCAGGTGGCGGCAGTGCCAGTGGACGGCGATGCCCTCCGGTGCGCCGTAGAGCAGCGCTTGCTTCGCCCGCTCGGGCATCGAGGAGACGGGTTTCGAGGGGTCGAAGTGGAAGTGGCGGCAGAGGCGGCGCAGGCAGTCCTCGCAGACCGGGATCCCCGCGACGGAGAAGGCCCCGCCGGTGACCGGGCGGTCCGGGTGGCGGAGGATGAGCCCCGGGTCGGCGTGGAGCGTCGCTCCGATCCCCGAGCAGCCGCGACAGGCCCCGAACGGAGCGTTGAAGGAGAAGAGCCTCGGCTCGAGCTCCTCGAGCGAGAACCCGCACGAAGGGCAGGCACGCGCTAGGGAGTAGGTGGTTCGGCTGCCGTCGGGGCGCCCGATGTAGATCACGCCGCCCCCCAGGCGCTGCCCCAGCTCGATCGCCTCGGAGAGCCGGCTCGCCTCGTCCTCGGACGCGACGAAGGCGTCGACCACGGCCTCGATGGTGTGCTTCTTGTTCTTCTCGAGCTTGATCGTCGTGGTCCCGAGGCGGGATTCGACCCCGTCGACCAGGACACGTCGAAAGCCCTGTCGGCGCAGGTCCTCGAGAAGGTCTCGGTGCTCCCCCTTCTTGCCGCGCAGGACGGGGGCGATGACCTCCACCTTCTGTCCCCGGAGCGAGGCCTGGATCGAGCTCACGATGCGGTCGACGCTCTGCGGGGTGATCTCGACCCCATGCTTCGGGCAGTGCGGGACCCCGATACGGGCGAAGAGGAGCCGAAGGTAGTCGTGGACCTCGGTCACCGTCCCGACCGTGGAGCGGGGATTGCGGCTCCCTGCCCGCTGCTCGATGGCGATGGCGGGGGAAAGGCCGTCGATCGAGTCCACCTCGGGCTTGTCCATCTGCCCCAAGAACTGCCGGGCGTAGGCCGAGAGGCTCTCGATGTAGCGCCGCTGGCCCTCGGCGTAGAGGGTGTCGAAGGCGAGCGAGCTCTTTCCCGACCCGCTCACGCCGGTGATCACGACGAACTTGTTCCGAGGGATCTCCAGGGTGACGTTCTTCAGGTTGTGCTGACGGGCCCCGCGTACGATGATGTTCCCTTCGCCCATGGGTCCCTCCGCTCCTGGTCCCCCTAAGGGGGCAGGGCCTTGCGGACCGTCTCCTCGAGGCGGTCGAGCACGTAGGCCTGGACCTTCTCCCCCAGCTCGGGGGAAGCTTCGGTGGTGTCGCCGATGACGCTCTCGGACCAGTGCTCCTCGGTGACCGGGCCGACCAGGGAGGGCGGCACGTTGTAGTCGACCTTCGGACGCGCGCTGCCCACGAGTTGGGGGGCGAGCGCCATCACACGGGAGGTCTCGAGCAGTCCGCCGTGCCCATCCCCCTGCGGGGCCTCCTTTCCGCGCAGCTCGTAGACGAACTCGTAGTCGCACAGGCAGGCGACCTTGAGGTCGTTCGGGTGGTGGTCGAGCGAGTGCGTCGCCCCTTCCCGGAGCGCGGCCATGTGGTTGCCGGCCCCGTGTCCCGAGAGGATCAGGACGCGGCGGAACCCGAAGCGGTAGAACTCCTCGAGGAGCTCGTGCACGGTCTCGGCGAGGGTCTCGATCGAGTGCGAAACGGTGCCCGGGAACCGTCGGGTCCCGGGGCAGATCCCGTAGGGAAGTCCAGGCGCCACGAGGGCGTCGATGCGGTCGGAGAGGGCGAGCGCGGTGGCCTCCGCCTGGATCATGTCGGAGGCGAGCGGGAGGTGGGGGCCGTGGGCCTCGAGCGCACCGACGGGGAGGATCAGGACGCGTCCCTTCTTGGCCTCCCGTTCGAGCGTGCGGGAGTCCATCTGGTCGATGCGGCGGCGTACCTTGGACACGGAGGCCCAAGGTGGGGGGCGGTATTTACGGCGGCGGGGGTGCTGAAACCGTCAGTTCCCCGAGGCGGTCGCTTCGCCGTTCGTCCGCTTCGACCGACCACGACCCCGCGCGGTCGCGGGGGCGGCCTCTTCGGTCGCCTCGGCGCCTTCCGAAGCCATGGTCGCGGCCTTCCCCGCGGAACGCTTTCGCCCCGAGGGGGAGGAGGTGGCGGGGGCCGCGCGAGGAGCTCGGGGCTTCGCAGGGGCACGGGCCTTGCGGGGCTTCGCGGTCGCGGTCGCGGTCCCTGGCGCCGAGGACGGAGCGGAAGCAGGCGCTGGGACGGAGGCGGGGATTGGAGCCGAGGATAGGGGGGCGGCAGCAGCCGCCTCGGTCGTCGAGACCCCCGGCACCGGCTTGGCCGCCGGATGCGGGGCGTACGGGGAAGCCCCCTTCCGCGTGGGGCACTCCGGGTTGATGCACAGGGTCCATGGGGGGCGTCCCTTCTCCACTGCCGTGACGATGGGCGCGCGGCAGACCTCGCAGGGCGCGTGGTCCTTGTCGAGGTGACCGCGCTGGGGAAGCGGATAGCTGACCTTGCACTGCGGCCACCCCGAGCACCCCACGAACCGGTTCCCCTTGAACGAGTAGCGGATGTTGAGCGGCCGCCCGCAGGAGGAGCACGTTCCGATCTGGAAGGCCTTCTTGTGCTCCTCGCACAGCGGCTCGATGCAGTAGAGCGCGGGGCGCTGGCCCCGGAACGTGATCCGCACCTTCGGCGTCTTGCAGAGGGTGCACAGCTCCGGGGACGGCTCGATGAACCCTGCCGCCGGGAGCGCGTAGCTCGCCGTGCAGGTGGCGGGATTGTTCGCGCACTGGACCCAGCGCGAGCCCTTCTGGGAGCGGCGCATGCTGAGCGACCCCCCGCATTTCGGGCAGGGGCCGACGAAGTGCTGGGCGTCGAGGGCGCTCGTGAGCGTGGCCCGTATGCCAGGGGCGTTCTTCTGGAGGACGTCGTAGACCTCTCGGAGCATGGAGCGCGACTCCTCCACCACGTCCTTGAGCGGCTTCGTGCCCTGGGCGATCGAGTCCATCTCCTTCTCGAGCTGGGCCGTCATGTCGGGCTTGGTCACGAACGAGGCGTGGGCCCTCAGCGCGTCGGTGACCGCAACGCCGCTCGTGGTCGGTTCGAGACCGCGCGCCTGGATGTAGTGCCGGTCCAGGAGCTTCTGGATCACCTCGTGCCGCGTCGACTTCGTCCCCAGGCCCAGCTTCTCCATCTCCTGGACGAGGCTCCCCTGCCCGAAGCGGCGGGGAGGGAGGGTCTTCTCCTCGGTGGTGTAGACCCGCTCGAGCGGGACCTTCGCTTCGGGGGCGAGGACAGGGAGCTCCACCTCGTCCGGGGGCCGCATGTAGGGGTAGATCTTGTACCATCCAGGGTCGAGAAGGTGGAACCCGTCCGCCTTGAACGGCTCGCCTCCCACGGTGAGCTCGGCGCTCCGTCCACGCCCCCGTCCTTCCGGGCCAACCGTCGCGAGGAACCTCCGCGCGATGAGCTCGTAGATCTGCGCCCGGTCCCCCCGCAGCTTCTTGGGGTCCGCGGCGGCCGTCGGATAGATCGGAGGGTGGTCCGTCGTCTCGGTCCGACCCCGGGTGGGACGCATCTTTTCCTGCGAAAGGCAGAGCGTGGCTTCCTTCTCGAAGGCGCCTGCTTGCAGTTTCTCGACGATGCCCCGGATGCCGAGGGTGTGCGGGTAGACGGTGTTGTCCGTACGGGGATAGCTGATGATCCCCGAGGTGTAGAGGTCCTCGGCGACCCGCATCGCTTGAGAGGCCCCGAACCCGATCTTGGTCGCTTCCGCGACGAAGAGCGTGGTGTTGAAGGGGACCGGAGGGCGCAGCGCTCGCTCCTCCTCCTTGAAGGAGCTCACCTTCGCCTCCCGCTCCTTCTGGAGCCGCTCCAGGAGCTTCTCCACCTCCGGCCGGTCGAAGAAGGCCCCGTGGGTGTGCTGCATGCGGAACGTCGTGTCGTTCTTCTTCCCGTCCGCGTAGAGGTTCCAGTAGGGTTGAGGGACGAAGTTCTTGATCTCCTGGTCCCGCTCCACGAGCAGCGCCAGGGTCGGGGTCTGGACCCGGCCCACCGAGAGGAAGCCCCCCCCTTGGGAGCCCGCCCCCCGACCTCCGCCGCCTTGCGAGGTGAGGGTCAGATAGCGGGTGAGGAGCGCCCCCCACATCAGGTCCACATGCTGCCGGGCGAGCCCGGCGTCCGCCAGGTTCCGGTCGAGCTCCTTGAGGTTCGCGAACGACCCCTCGATCTCCGAGCGCGTGAGAGCGCTGTACTGCGCGCGCTTCACCGCGAGATGGGGGTTGACGTCGTGGAGGATCTCCAAACACTCGGCCGCGATGACCTCGCCCTCGCGGTCCCAGTCGGTCGCGAGGATGACCCGGTCGCAGCGGGGAGCGAGCGAGCGCAGGGCTTCCACGATCGCCTGCTCCGTCACGCTCCGGTGGGGGGTCGCTTCCAGGAGCTTGGGCAGGGTCGCGAGGTCCCAGGTGGCGAGGTCCTTCGAATAGTCCAGCTCGACGATATGCCCCCGGAGGCCGACGACCTCCCACTCTCCATCGTCGCGGTGGAAGCGGAAGATGCCCACGGGGCCACGGCGCTCCCGCTCCATCTTGCCGTCGGAGAGGACCACTGCGATCCTCAAGGCCGTGGAGAACTTCTCCGTCGTGACGAGGGTGCGCACGGGCCCTTACAGGTTCCGGGGGGGAAATAAAGAGGAGGCGGGCGCGAGGGGCCTTCTTTCCTCTCTCGGAGCCCCGAACGCGCGTGGGCGCGCGCAGGCGCGCGCGAGCGCGGCCGCACACGGCGTGGCCACGGATTCCCGCGGGTCCGGTTCTAGAGGTCGTCCCGGACTTCACACCGGTCGGCTCGCCTTCGGGAGCCCCGGGCCGACCAACCTATGATGGGCCAAGTGCTGGAGGTTGAGAGGGGTCGCGCCTCCCTCCGCTCGCGCCGACGGGCCGTCGTGCGGCTCCCGGGTCTCCGACCCATGTGGCAGCCCGGCGGGCCGGAGAGGGGCAGCCTTCCCCGCCGAACCCCGAGGCTTCGCGCTACGGCGAGGAGCGCGTCAAGTTGTCGTACTGTTCGAAGCGCGCAGCCGTGTTCAGACCCACCCCGATCCCGAGGACGATCACTCCGGCACCCGCGACCGACATGCCGAAGTAGGTGAGGTTGGTCGCGTTGCTATACTGTTCGTAGTAGCCCTGGCTCCCGCCGCAGTACCCTCGGAAGCAGCGCCCTGGCGCGTTCCACTCCGCGCTGTTCTCCAAGTACGACCCGATCCCGAAGAGGAGGATGCCCAGACCTATCGCCATGACGCCGACGGTGACCATGAGGACGCCCAGTCGGTGTCCTCGGCGCCTCGCCCGTCGGAAGGACCGGGGAGGCGGAGGCGAGAAGGGCCCACCGCTTCCCGCGCCAGGGCTCGACCAAGACGTACCGCTCGAACTCACGGCGGGAGGGGGAGCCCCCTCGTAGGCGGGATAAACGGTGCCCGACATCCTTTCCGTGCCGCTCGTCCGAGGGGCCTCGCGAGCTTCGACCTACTTTACCCCGGTCCTCGTACTTCAATTGGTTCCCGAACGGGGTACGGACCTGGGCTTTCTGAGGGAACGCAAGGGGGACCTGCCGCTCGAGCGCCGTAGGCGCTTCCTTTATCCCCGAGCCCGAATTGGCCCGCCCGACCGCCGCGGTAGCTCAGTTGGGAGAGCGGCAGACTGAAGATCTGCAGGCCGCTGGTTCAAGTCCGGCCCGCGGCACTCTCGAAGGCGGCCGCCGACCTCGACCGGTGGCTATCGGCCCGCCGCGGGGCGGTCCAAGGGACACTCCGCCGAGGTGCCTTGGGGCAGGGAATGGTAGCGAGCGGGTTCGAGCCTAGCTTTGCAGATGACCAGGTGGTCCGGGAAGATGGTCCGAACCAGGCACATACCATGCCCTCGGCCACGCTCGCACACCATCGTTCCGCCCAGCCCACCGCTCGGCTCGAAGGCCGGTGCCCGGAGGGTGTAGGTGAACTCGGGGGCCGAGGAGCCGGGAGGTCCCGACCAGGTCAGGACGAGAGTGACCCCCAGCTCGTTCAGCGCCCGGAGCATCGGCCCGGTCGATCCCCGCGCCCAGGGGTCGAGCCCTTCGACCCGGTCGCCGTTCGCCAGGACCACCACGCGGAACGGAGAGACCTTGCGAAGTCCTCCCACCAGCTCCTGTAGTACGCTCGGCACCTGGAGCTCTGCGCGAAGATGGGCGAGGCTCTCGCCGTGCGCCCCCTGATGGACGACGCGCTGGATCGCTCCATCCGCGGAGCCTTTGTCTTCGGGGGCAGCCGTCCGTTTGGGGGCCCTGCCCTCCTCGGGGCCGGAGGATCGATCGACCCCGACCTCTGTAGGGGCGGTCTTACGCGTCTCCACCGCGAGCGGGACCCAGAGATACTCGACGTCCATCCAGCGGGCAAGACGACGGGCGCTCCGGTTCACCAGCTCCCGGTCGCTGCCCCAGACCAGGAACGAGGAGACGAGCGGTTGCTCCGGAGCCGCGAAGGGGCCCCTTTGCGATCTCTCATGAGATCGATGGCCCGAGTGCCGAGGGGGTGGAGATGGTGCGGCGGAGCCTCCTAACGAAGGGTTTGCCGGAGGGACGCCGGGACGCGAAGGCCCTGCGGGCGAACGCGGAGGGATCGGGAGATCTGGGAGCTGTCGCGCGTTTGGCTTCGCGGGGCCCGGAAGGTCGTTGGTCGCCCATCCGCGCGCCGTCGCCATCGGGGTCTCCTCCAGGGTCCTTCGGCAAATCCAGGACGGTGGACGCGACCATCAAGGTTTGGTGGGGCCAGGACCTCGACCTCCGGTCGGGACCGAGCGAGACCTGGGCGTCTTCTCGAGGACCTCAGTTCTCCTCGTCGACGCTGATCTTCGAGGAGGATAGAAGGCGGACGATCTTGGCCCCTTCCTCGAGCTGACGCCGCTCGTTGACCTGGACGTTGTCGGGATTGAGATGGACGAGCACGGCCCCCCGCGTCTCCTCCCCGACCTCCCTCGCGACCTCGATCAGCCGAACCGCGCTGCGAAGACCCGCACTATCGATGATCCGTTCGATCCCCCGGAGGACCACGGCACGGCCGGAGCCCTTCGAGAAGTGGCGCTCGATGAGGTCCCCCATCCGGTCCACATCCCCGGGAGCGAGGTTCTCCTCCCCCTCCGTTCGCGAGATGCGCCAGAGCGTCGCCCCCACCAGCCCGTAGGTGGCCGCGATGGACCCCGGGGCCTCCAGCGAGAAGACCAGGAGCTTCGTGCGGTCCAGCCCGCTCCCTGCGACCATCTCCCAGAACGACGCGGGGTCCTTCGCCTCCACGACGGTCAGCGGGACCATGGGCCATGCGGGGCCCTTCGGCTTGACGCTGAGCTTGGGCGTGGACGCGGGGGCGGCCGAGGCCGCGGTCGGAGCGGCCTTCACCGAGGAGGGGGCCCGAGCCGCAGGGGGCGACACCGAGGGCTTGGGGGGAGGTGAGACCGCGGGCAGGGGGGTGGCGGAAGTTCGCACCGGCGCCGGCGAGCGCTCCGCCGGGGGCTCCTCGACCCAGGTCTCCTCGCGTCCGGGCTCCTCGGTCCCTTCGTCATAGGGCGCAGGCTCGGTCGTGGCGGCGGCCGCGGGAGCCGCTCCGGCTGCGGCGGAGGGACCCGATGTAGGGAGGGTCTCCGACGCTGCGATCGTGGGTGAGGGAGAGAGGGAGGGGGAAGGGGACGGCCCCGCGTTCGCCGCCGAAGCCCCAACGGGTTCCGGAGCGGATGCGACGGTCGACGGGGAAGGGGCTACGCCCTCACCGCCGAGCGATGTGGCTGGCTTGGAATCGGGGGTCCGTGGGAGTGCGGCCCGGGCGGACCGGCGTCTGCGAAGGTAGAGGATCCCCAGGAGCGCGACCACGATGATCAACACGAGCAGAAGCAGGAGCCCCAGGGCTCCCAGGCCTTTCGAGGTGGGACCGGCGGACGTGGGGGCGTTGACGACGACCTGAACGGGCGTGCTCGTCGCCGTTCGCGAGGCCGAATCGGTCACGACGACCACGAAGTGGTACGTTCCGGAATGGACCAACGTCACCACGCACTGGAACGAGGTCGTGGCGCAGCCTCCCACCGTGACGAAACTGCCGGTCCCCGTACCGTTCACTTGGAAGAGGTAGGAGTAGGGCGCGCTGCCTCCCGTGGCCGAGGCGGTCAAGGAGACCGAGTCCCCCGCCTTTATCGAGCTGGAGCCCGGGGTGAGGGCGGCGACCAAGGGGGTCCCTTGACCTGGCGCGTAGGCGACCGTCACGGAGACCGGGGAGGACCGCGCAACGGCTCCCGCACCGTCGGTGACCCACGCGACATACTGGTAGACCCCGCCGTTCTGGACCACGAGAGAGAACGAAGAGGCGGACCGGGGGGTCGAGGTCAGGTTGACGTAGCCTCCACCGCCTCCCGAGGCGTTCACGGCCCAGGCATACTCGTAGGCGGGGCTGCCGCCCGAGGCGCTGGCGTTGAGCCAGAGCATCTGGACGGTGGTGACGTGGGTCGAGCTCACGCTCAGCGTGGCCAACAGCGGCGGCGCACGGTCGCTCCACACCACGTTCACGGTGGCCCGTGCCGAAGCGAACTCGGCGGGAGCGCTCGAGTCCGTGACGTTGACGGTCAGGAAGTAGCTGCCACCGTGCGAGGGCGCCCACAGGGTGATAGAGGCGGTCGAGCCCTTGACGAACCCGGTCCCGTTCAAGCTCCAATTGAACAGGAACGGAGCGGTCCCGTTCCCCACCGTCGCCGTCGCGGTCTCGGACGTGCCATTTTGGAGGGGCCCCGATGGTAGAGCGACCGAGACCGTGAGGGGAGAGGAGGAGGTCGCGTTCGGCAGGACGAAGATCGCTCCGGGCACCGTCGCGTTGACCTGCTCTTCGTCCGTCGCGGTGACGTTGAGGTGGATCGTCCCTGCGCCGTGAGGGTAGAACCACTCCACCACGCAGTCGCATGCGGGAGGGCTGTTGTTCACGGACCAGGCCAGGGAGTATCCGAGGTTCTGGGGGCTGGGGCTCACCGTCGCGTTGCCGCCCCAGGGGCCTGCCGTGACGCTGACCGCGGTCCCAGGGTGGACATCGTTCGCGCTGTAGGAGAGCGAGAGGCCCAACGGTCGGTCGATCTCGATCGTGGCCCGGTCCGTCGCGCGGGAGGTCCCGCTCTGGTCCGTGACGTTCAGGATGGCGGTGTAGTTGCCCGCGCTCGAGTACGCGTGGATCGGGTTCTCGGTCGCGGCCGAGGTCCCGTCGCCGAAGTCCCAGTGCCACACGTACGCTGGCGTGCCGTTCTCGGCGGTGCCATTGAACGGGACGTTCCGTCCGATGTCGGTCCGAACGATGAGCGCCGTGGCGGAGGCCGCGAGGGGGCCCGTCGCGTTGACGTAGGTGTGCGCGGCCACCGACTGCGAGGAGGCGTTCACCCACCCCCAGGGGACATAGTTGCCCGGGGCAGCGTAGGTGTGAGGGAAGGCCAGGGAGGCGTTCATGAACACCGTCGAGAGCGTGCACGGGCTCCCGTCGCCGAAGCAGACCTGCCCCGAAGGTTGCGAGGGGGGAGTCCCCGAGAAGCTCAGGTAGAGGTTCACCGAGAGCGGAGCGGACCCGGAGGAGGGGGACGCGGAGAGGTAGGCGGAGTACGAGATGGGCTGGACGAAGAGGGTCGTGTTGATGCCGCCCAGGGCCCCGTTCTGGTCGCGCACGTAGAGCGTGATGGTGTAGGACCCTGAGGCGCCTGGCGTCCAGCTCGTGTTCTCGGTCGAGCCGATAGGGTTCCCATTCTCGTACCAGGTCCACGAAGTGTAGGGCGGGACCCCCCCGGTCGCGTTGCCGTAGAGGTGCTCGAGCACCCCGGGGCTTCCCGGGTTGGGGCGGAAGTTCACGGCCGGGACGATCTTGGGGGGGGGCGAGAGCGTCCAGGTGTCGCCGAGCGGACAGCCCGCCGCGCTGCATCCCCCGTACAGCAGCAGGTAGCCGTCGCTGGCATCGAAGCTCAGGGCCGTCCCGCCACGGGCGGAAGGCGAGCTCGGGTCGAAGAGCCGGAGCCAGGAGCCGCCCTTGTAGAGCCACGTGTCGTGCACGTAGGTCGTGCAGCCGCTACCGCTTGCCGCCGTGCACCCACCGAAGAGCACGTCGCCCCCCGCTGGGGTGTCCCAGGCGAGGCCTTCGTCGAACCGCGGAGCGGTCGGGGGTCCGGGGTGGGACTTCCACTGGTACGTGGAGGCGTAGAACGTCCAGCTCCCGTTCTGCAGCGAGCAGGAGCTGGCGACGCAGCTGATGCCGTCGACCAGCAGAAGGTCGCTGCCGCTGGAGTTGTTGGTGAAGCCTGACCTCCAGAGGGCGGGCGGAGGAGCGCCGGTCACCGAGGAGGTGACGTTCTGCCACTGGCCGCTCGTGAACACCCAGGTGTCGGAATCCGAAGTGATGCACGAGCCGGTCCACAGGTGGTCGCATCCTCCGTAGAGCACGACATCCCCCGAGGAGGTGTCGAAAGCGGCCGACGCGAAGTACCTCGGAGAGGGGGATGGGACCTGGGCCGCGCTCAAGTTCTCCCAGGTCTGGTTCCCCGGCCAGTAGACGTACGTCGAGGCGGACAGGGCGGCGGGGGAGCGGGAAGCGTTGAGGCCCCCGAAGAGGAGGAACCCTCCCAGCGAGGGGTCGTCGAGCATCGACGCCCCCACCAGGTAGGCGGGGTCGCGCCGCGAGTAGATCTGGGACCAGGTCGAGCTCGTGTAGGCCCAGGTGGGGCCGCTGACCGCGCTGCCATGGCTCCCGCCTTGAAGGACCACCTTCGCGGGACCGGCGGTGGGGGGCGTCCACGCCGTGCCAGCGTAGGCTCGAGGTCCCGGCGAGCCCGAGACCTGGGAGGTGATGTTGGTCCAGACCCAAGGACAGGGGCAGCTCCCCCACCCGCCGCCCCCCGCGCCGCTGACGGTCGGGAGCTGCTTGGAGGTCATGGCGGGAGCCATGAGCGAAGGCGAAAGCGAAGGGCCTGGAGCCGAAGGTCGAGCGCTGCCTGAGATAGGATGCGACGGGGGGAGAGGAAGGAGAAGGAAGATGAGCGCGCCGGCCAGGAGCACCCAGCGGAGGGCGGTCCGAACGCCGCCACGTCGCGTCGGGTCGGCCTGACCCTCACCCATGCGGGACTATCACGCTGTTGAGGGCTAAAAATGCCTTCGGAGAGGCCCAGCGTCAGCGTCTGGGACGGAGCGGGCGCAGCCGTTGGACCATCGCCACGACGGCGCGGACCGCGCCCCCTGCGCGGTCGACGCGCGCGAGCGCCTGCTTCCGGGTCTCGCCCGGCCCGGTGATGCCGAGGCCGACGGGCTTCGAGCGAGCGAGCGAGAGCTCCTGGAGCGTCTTCGTGGTCGCGTACATGATCACCTGGTCGTGGTCGGTCTCGCCCTGGAGCACCGCGCCCAGGGCGACCGCGGCATCCACGTCCTTTCGCGCGAGGAGGCGCTGGACGGCGAGGGGGATGTCGTAGGTCCCGGGGACCCGGACCGTGGCGACGACGTGCGAACCCAGCTGTCGGGCCTGTCGCCGTGCATCCTCCACCATCCGTTCGAGGATCTCCGGATGGTACTCGCTCGCCACAATGGCGAGACGCACGCCGCGACCGTCGAGAGCTTGGGCGGGGGCCGGCCGGTGCGTCCGTGACGGTGGCAAGCGCGACCCTCCTCCCCTGTGCTTCGCCTGCGCGACCCCCAGGTCAGGGCTCGGCGATCGGTCCCGCGTCGGGGAATCCCTGGCGGAGCCCCTGGCCGGCCCGCTCGACCATCTTCTCGGGGTGGAAGAGCATGAGGTAGGCGTTCTCGGCGTGTTCCTCGGTCCGACGGCGGGCGAGCCAGGCCAACTCCTTGTCGTCCTTGGCCTCGTCCATGTGGACGAAGACCTCGAGGATGGGACGCATCTCGAGGATCCCCACCTGCATCAGCCCCTGGGACGCTTCGTGGGCGCACACCTTGTCCACCTCGGCTTTCCCCGGCATCCCGAGGGCCATGACCAGGTCGGAGCTTTTCTCTCGGAACATGCGGCGGACGGCCACGGGCAGGTCCTTGATCCCCGGGACCGTGGTGCGCTCGATCCCGAGCTTGGGCTCGAGCGCTCGGAGCGCCTCGATGGCGATCTGTCCCATGTTGACGCGGGAGAAGGTCGTGTCCACGACCCCTACGGTCCTCAAGGTCCCCCCTCTCCCCTGGTCTCGGTCCGGTCGCGACGGCCCCCTGCCGCGTGCCGGTCGAGGATCCGGTCCATGATCTGCCGCGTCCCGAGCAGGTCGTGGGGGAGCTCCCCCAGGCGGACGACGCGGACCTTGAGCCCTCTTCGGGCGCATTCCCGCTCGACCTCGGCCTCGTCGAAGTGCTGGTCGTACCCCAGGGCGATGATGTCCGGTTTGACCTCTTCGACGGTGTGGTAGATGTCGGTGAGCGAGCCCAGGAGGGCCCGGTCGACTGGCTTGAGGGCCTCCACCATCTCCCGTCGCATCTCCTCCGGGAGGATGGGCTGCCGCTTGAGACGCGAGGCCGTGCGGTCGCGCGCCACGACGACGACGAGCTCGTCGCCCAGCTTCCTCGACTGGGTCAGGAAGTAGAGGTGCCCCGGATGGAGGAGGTCGAAGACCCCCGTGGCCATCACGCGGACCATCGGGACCAAGCCTCGACGATCTCTTCGCCTTCGACAAAGGCCCAGCCGTGCCGCTTCGCGACCGCTTCGGCGGCCTTCGGGGGGAGGGCCCGACCATCCCGACCGAGCATCTCGCAAAGCACGAGGGCCGCAGGGACGCCGGCCAGCTCGGCCAGGGTGCCCGAGAGCTCGGTGTGCCCCCGTCGCTCGCGCAGCAGCTGCGCCGCGGGGTGGAGGAGGGCCACGTGGCCCGGGGCCTGGAACTCGCGGAGGAAGCGCTCTCGGAGCTCGCTGTCCGAGAGCGAGGGGCCGTCCCGAACGAATTGCCCGAGCGCGCGGATGGTGAGCGCACGGTCCGCGTCGGGGATGCCGGTGTAGGTCTCGCGGTGGTTCACGAGGATCCCAAAGGGGCTCCTGCGGTCGTACTTGAAGGTCTCGGGGACGAGGTGGGGGAGGACGCTCTGACCGTCCGGCTGCGCTCGATACAGGTCGGAGAGGAAGGGGAGCCCCAGCCGCCTTCGGAGCTCGTCGGGGAAGGTGACGCAGATGAACCCCCCCGCCTCACGGCGGAGCCGCTCGACGGCTTCGGGGGTGACGCGCTCCGCGAGCTGGACCAGGTCGGTCTCCCCCTCGCGGCTGGGGGCATCGAAGACGAGCACCGGCTCGCCGGCGGCGAGCTTTCGAGCGGCGAGCTCGACCCTAGGCGAGAGCGCTCCGTGCCGCGGTAGCGGGTGGGTCCGCGCGACGCCGGCCACGCCGGTACGAGCTTTTCGAAGTATATAATGAGCGGGTAGTTACCAAAAATGTGGTAGAAAGAAAGGATGACCCGGAAGGGACGGGGAAGGCGCCAAGACGCGGCTAGCGGTCGTTCCGTCTGAAACGAACGCCTCTGTACGAGACGTTGTTAGGAGGTGATCCATCTGCAGGTTCCCCTACAGATACCTTGTTACGACTTAGTCCCCCTTGCTGAACCTAAGTTCGAACGACCCCAAGGGGTCACCCTCACTCAGGCCCAACTCGGATGACTTGACGGGCGGTGTGTGCAAGGAGCAGGGGCATATTCACCGCGAGATGTTGACTCGCGATTACTACGGAATCCATTTTCGTGAGGGCGAGTTACAGCCCTCAGTCCAGACTACGACTGGGTTTCGAGATTGCCTCCCCCTTACGGGGTCGGAACCCATTGTCCCAGCCTTTGTAGCGCGCGTGTTGCCCGGGAGATTCGGGGCATACGGACCTACCGTAGACCTCTCCTTCCTCCGTTTTAGCAACGGCGATCCCTTCAGTGTGCCCCCGGGATCGCTCCCGGAGTTGCGACTGAAGGCGAGGGTCTCGTTCGTTATCTGACTTAACAGAACGCCTTACGGTACGAACTGTCGACGGCCATGCACCACCTCTCGGAAGATCGAGCAAGCTCTTCAGGCTGGCCTTCATACTTCCGTCGCTCCCGGTGAGTTTTCCGGCGTTGAATCCAATTGAACCGCACGCTCCTCCCGTTGCGGTGCTCCCCCGCCAATTCCTTTAAGTTTCAGCCTTGCGGCCGTACTCCCCAAGTGGCAGATTTAACACCTTCGCTCCGGCACCGGGAGCCCCCACAGGACCCCCGACACCAAATCTGCAGCGTTTACACCCTAGACTACCGGGGTATCTAATCCCGTTTGCGCCCTAGGGCTTCGTCCCTCACCGTCGGATTCGTTCTAGGAGATCGCCTTCGCCACTGGTGGTCCCCCTCGGATTACAGGATTTTACCCCTACCCAAGAAGTACCATCTCCCTCTCCCGATCCCAAGCCGAGCAGTGTCCCTGGAGGTCGGACGGTTGAGCCGCCCGATTTACCCAGGGATTTACCCGGCCGGCTACGGACGCTTTAGACTCAATAATAATGAGTACCACTCGGGCCGCGGGTATTACCGCGGCGGCTGGCACCCGTCTTACCCGGCCCTTACTTCTCGAGCTTTTTAGGCTCGGGAACAGAATGCACAAAGTGCATACACTTGGAGTTCCCCCATCGTGGTTGCCCACATTGTGGAGGTTTCGCGCCTGCTGCGTCCCGTAGGACCTGGGTTCATGTCTCAGAACCCATCTCCGGGCAACTTCTCTCAAAGCCCGTACGCGTCTTCGGCTAGGGGGTCCGTGACACCCCCTACGACCTGATACGCCGCAGACCCATCCTCGGGCGCCAGAGCTTTCGCCGTCCCAGCCTTCCATCACGGAACGGCTATGGGGTATTATTCCCAGTTTCCCGGGATTATCCCCCGCCCGAGGGCAGATTGTCCGCGTGTTACTGAGCAGTACGCCGAGGTCTTGCACCTCTCGACTCGCATGGCTTAAGCGAACTCCAATAGCGGTACCCGCCGGCAGGATCAACCGGATTTGTATTTGAGTTTCTTCCGACCACGATCGGTCGGAAGGGTTTGTACAGCTTTCGGACTGACTGCTAACCACATCGAGACCTTTCGGTCTCGGTCGCGTCTTTTCGCCTTCCCCTGTCGGTCCCGAGAGGGCACCCCGCATCCCTGCGGGGGGTTTCTCGGGGCTCCACGCCCCTTCCGGGCCATCTGTGGCGCCTCATGGATTCGCCGGTTCACGCATCCCCGGCGTAACGTACGGGCGCCCCGGACGAGCTGGACCCGAAGGTCCCTCGTTCGGCGAAGCAAATCAGAACGGGCTTCGTATTTAAGGGTGCCATGAAGGCCGACGTGCGAGAGGAACATGAGGCCCACGTCGGTCCATCCTCGATCTCTCCTCGAGGCGGTTCCCACGAACCGAGGAGCGTGGCCGCGGCGGGACACGGTCGAGCCAGAGCCCACCGAGCATGATCGAGACGTACGCCGAGGTGAGCACCAGGAGGAGCGAGAGCCATGGCGCCCAGGGGGAGAACGGGAGCGTAGGCGCCGGAGGGGACGGAGGGACGTGACCTCCCGACGGATCCGAAGGAGACTGAAGCTTCCCTCCTCCGGTCGACTGCCCGCCGAGGGCGGTCACCCAGATCGTGAGCGTGTTGCTCACCGCGGTCTTGTTGTCGGTGTCCTCGACGATCAGCTCGGCGGTAACGTTCCCGGGTGTGGAGAGGGTGGCGCTGATCATGGGAAGGGTCGTCGACGTCATCACCGACCCCAGGGACCAGGTCCATGTGAAAGGCGCCCGCCCTCCGCTGGCGGAGCCGACCAGGGTCACGTTCTCTCCGGCGGGGAGCTCGGTGCGGTTCGCGAACAGCGCCACCGTGAGAGGCGGCGGCGGAGGGCCTCCCGACGGCACGGGAAGGATCGAGAATGACCGTACCATGGTGGTTGTCTCGCCCAGAGCGTCGGAGAGCACGGCCCGGATGGTGCAGTTCTCTCCAGGTGCGGCCGTGTAGTTCCAAAGTCCGAGGGTGTTGGCCATCCAGGTCCCGTTGACGAACCAGTCCACCGCATACGGCCCCCAACCCCCATCGTGCAGGACCGAGAAGGAGAGAGCGCCACTCCCGAGCAGGGTCGTTCCCGGAGGTACGACAGCCCCGTTCTGGAAGGCGGCCAGGCTCGCGTTCAGGGCGGAGACGGCGTGTATCTGGAGGACCGGGATCGAGAAGTTGTGTCCTACGGCGTCCCAGGTCACGAGCGAGACGTTGTACGAGCCCGGGGTGGAGTAGGTGTACCCGACCGGCCCGACCGAGAGGTTGTTCGAGGAGAGGGAGAGCTTTCCGCCGTCCCCGAATTCGAAGTGGAACTGGAACGGAGCCGTCCCCGCGGAAGCCACGGCCTGAAACTGAGGATCGAAGGGCACTTCCCCAACGGTCTCGCTCACGGAGAGGGTGACATTCACCGGGTCGACCCCGAGCACGGTCACGAACGCCGGAGGGAAGGACTGGGCGGGGGAGAGCTGCGACCCGGCATACGTGACATACTCCATGCTGGTGTACGAGGCGGGTCCGCTCCCCGGGATCGGCTTGCAGGCGTTCGACCAGGGCCCACCACCCGGACCGGGGGGCAGACACGAGTCCAGCGGGACCTGGAGCTTGAGCAGAGTGTTCGGGTAGTTCGGCTGGGCAATCACGTCAAAGCTCACGGACCAGCTGTCGCCCAGGTACATCGTGTTGTCCGGCCAAGCCCACCCGACCCCCTGGTTGAGCGAGCCCAACGGGCCGAACTGGGGCGTCGCGCTGCAGGGCCCGGGGAGCGGGGGGCTCGAGGGAAGGCGCGAGCACTTCACCGTGAACCCCTTCGCGGAGTCGACGGCGAAGTAGGGGGCCGGGATGTAGTTGAACGTGTCC